>NZ_JBBDSR010000001.1:0-14056 GCF_040904845.1 Marinobacter sp.
TATTTTGTAGGTCGGATTAGCGCAGCGTAATCCGACAAATCCGACCAACGTTGAGACAGACGGGTATTTTGTAGGTCGGATTAGCGCAGCGTAATCCGACAAAAGTTGATACCAAGGAGGCACTTTGCCGGTATTTCTGTTCCTTTTCATTATTATGCCCATCGCCGAGATGGCGGTGCTGATCAAGGTCGGTGGCATCATCGGCGTTTTGAACACCATCGGCCTGGTGTTGTTGACGGCGGTGGCGGGTGCCTGGCTGTTGCGTCAGCAGGGGCTGGCCACGCTTTTGAAGGCCAATCAGCGGCTGAACAGCGGTGAGTTGCCGGCAAAGGAGGTAGCTGAAGGGCTGGTTCTGGCGGTGGGCGGGGCGTTGTTGCTGACGCCGGGCTTTATTACGGACACCGTTGGGTTTCTGTGCCTGCTTCCGGGTACCCGCCATTGGTTTGTCGCTCAGGCGATGAAACGCATGATGATGGCGGGGCAGACCAGCGGGTTTCATTTCCGGGCTGGTGGCGGTCAGGGGCCGTTTGGGCAGCCGTCCGGAGATAGGGAAAATCCGTTTGGGCGTCAGCGTCCGTTCGACCGGGATGCCAACGACGATATTATCGAAGGTGAGTATCAGGACGAGACGGAATCCGACCGGGATCGCATCGAAAAAAAGTGAAAAATTTTTGTCTTGGGGCGTTGAAAATCCCTAGGCGCTACCCCAAATAGGAGACACAAGTTCGCTGCGGGCTG
This sequence comes from Marinobacter sp., assembly GCF_040904845.1. Classification (GTDB taxonomy): domain Bacteria; phylum Pseudomonadota; class Gammaproteobacteria; order Pseudomonadales; family Oleiphilaceae; genus Marinobacter. Next base: position 739 of record NZ_JBBDSR010000001.1, read on the forward strand.
ATTTCCACTGAAAACAGTTGGTTATCGGGTCGGGCAATTTGTCGGATTACGCTTCGCTAATCCGACCTACATCAACAATGTCATTGCCACATTAATCTGACAATTGGAGAATCCGAGCAATGAAAATTCGTCCGTTACACGATCGTGTCGTTGTACGCCGAAAGGAAGAAGAAGAGAAAACCGCAGGTGGTATCGTGCTGCCGGGTAACGCCAAGGAAAAGCCGTCTCAGGGCGAAGTCCTCGCTGTGGGTAATGGCCGTATCCTCGATAACGGTGAGACCCGCGCACTGGCGGTCAAGGTGGGTGACACCGTGGTTTTCGGTCAGTACGCCGGTAATACCGTCAAGGTTGACGGGGAAGAGCTCCTGATCATGAGCGAGAACGACATCTACGGCGTGCTTGAGTGATCGCGAAAGCGACCGGCACGAACTCTCATTAATCCGATGGATTCAATCATTTCGGTTTAACGAACGGGAATAGAAGACATGTCAGCAAAAGAAATCAAATTCGGTGATAGCGCGCGTAAGCGCATGGCCGCAGGTGTCAACATACTGGCGGATGCCGTTAAGGTAACTCTGGGCCCGAAAGGCCGTAACGTGGTTCTGGAAAAATCCTTTGGCGCGCCGACCGTCACCAAAGACGGTGTGTCCGTGGCCAAGGAAATCGAGCTGAAAGACAAGTTCGAGAACATGGGTGCCCAGATGGTCAAGGAAGTGGCTTCCCAGACCAACGACAGCGCCGGCGACGGCACCACCACCGCGACCGTTCTGGCCCAGACCATCGTGCGTGAAGGCATCAAGGCCGTGACTGCCGGCATGAACCCGATGGACCTGAAGCGTGGTATCGACAAGGGCACCATCGCCGCCGTTCAGGCAATTCGCGATCTGGCCCGGCCTTGCGATGACAACCGCAACATTGCTCAGGTTGGCACCATCTCCGCCAACGGCGATGAAAGCATCGGTAAAATCATTGCCGACGCCATGGAGCGTGTCGGTAAAGAAGGTGTTATTACCGTTGAGGAAGGCCGTGGCCTGGAAGACGAGCTGGACGTGGTTGAAGGCATGCAGTTCGACCGTGGCTACCTGAGCCCGTACTTCATCAACAATCAGGACAACATGTCGGTTGAGCTGGATGAGCCCTACATTCTGCTGGTTGACAAGAAAGTGTCCAACATCCGCGAACTGCTGCCGGTACTCGAAGCCGTTGCCAAGGCTGGCAAGCCGCTGATGATCATCGCCGAAGACATCGAAGGCGAAGCGCTGGCGACCCTGGTTGTCAACAACATGCGTGGCATCGTCAAGGTTGCGGCTGTCAAGGCACCTGGTTTCGGTGACCGTCGCAAGGAAATGCTGCAGGACATCGCGATCCTCACCGGTGGTACGGTCATTTCCGAAGAAGTTGGCCTGAACCTGGAAAACACCACGCTGGATGACCTGGGTACGGCCAAGCGCATCAACATCACCAAGGAAAACACCACGGTGATTAACGGTGCCGGCGCGCAGGGTGATATCGAAGCCCGCGTTGAGCAGATCCGCAAGCAGATCGAAGACAGCTCTTCCGATTATGACAAAGAGAAGCTGCAGGAACGTGTAGCCAAGCTGGCTGGCGGTGTGGCTGTGGTCAAGATCGGTGCTGGCTCCGAAGTGGAAATGAAAGAGAAGAAGGCCCGCGTTGAAGACGCACTGCACTCCACCCGCGCAGCGGTTGAAGAAGGTGTGGTTGCCGGCGGCGGTGTCACCCTGATCCGTGCGATTGCCGCGCTCGATACGGTGGAAGTCGCTAACGAAGAGCAAAGAGCCGGGGTGAACATCCTGCGTCGTGCGATGGAAGCGCCTCTGCGCCAGATCGTTCAGAACGCCGGTGGCGAGCCCTCTGTTGTGGTCAACAACATCCGTGCCGGTGAAGGTAGCTACGGCTACAACGCCGCCACTGAAGAATACGGCGACATGCTGGAAATGGGTATCCTCGATCCAGCCAAGGTCACCCGTTCCGCACTGCAGGCTGCGGCTTCCGTTGCGTCTCTGATCATCACCACCGAGGCGATGGTTGCTGACGAGCCGGAAGACGACAAAGCCGGCGGTGGTATGCCGGATATGGGCGGTATGGGTGGAATGGGCGGTATGGGCGGCATGATGTAAGCTGCCGATCACGCTCTGAGTACACCGAAGTCCGAAAACCCGCACAGCAATGTGCGGGTTTTTTTGTGCAATTGGTTCATGACCTGCCATAGTCCCTTTGTTAGACTCGGCATCCAGCCTCCTGTGAACGTGTCGCCAAATGACGGAAACCGCTGCTAAATCGTTTTTACGCCCCGGGAAAATCTGCCTGCTTGTGCTGGTGGGCGTGCTTGTCTATCTGGTTGCACTGGTGATCTGGGTGCCGGCTGGCTGGCTGTGGCATCAGGCGTCCTCCTACGTTGTGTTGCCTCCCCAGGTTCAGGTCCAGCAGGTGTCAGGAACGGTCTGGAGTGGTGCGGCAGGTATCCAGGTGGCCGGCTTTCCCGTGCGGGCCAGTTGGGATCTGGGCTGGCCATCACTGTCGGCCTTGCAGTGGCCGGTTGCGATTTCGGTGGCCTCGTCACAATCTTCCCTTAACGGCGATCTTACCGTTGGCTGGCCGGGCAATGCCTACGTGGATGCCTCTGGCCGAGTGACAGTTGCTGAATTTGAAGATCTGATTCGCCAGAGCGGTGGCGCGATGATTGAAGGCGAAGTGCTTATTGATCAGCTTCAGGTCAGCTGGGAAGACAATCAATTGACCAGCGCCAGTGGCAGTGGGCGCTGGGATGGAGGCCCTGTCAGTTGGCCGATGGGTAACCAGACCGGGCAGGCGGATTTTCCGCCGATGGAAGCTAATCTGGACACCACTGACGGGGGGCTGTCGCTGGACGTCAGAGAACAGGGCGGTGAGGGTCCGGCCGCTGACGCCAATATTTTGTGGGATGGCATGATGGAGCTGCGAGTTTACAAACGCATGGTGGATCTGGCCGATCAGCCCTGGTCCGGTTCTGCCCAACCATCCGATGTGATATTCCGAGTCCGGCAGCCTTTGCTGCCCGGAGGCTTCTGATGGCCACTTTTTCTTTCCGGACACAAGCCCGTGTGGCGCGCTGGTTGGCGAATCTTGCGTTGGTGGTGCTGGTCATTTACCTCGGAGTGACGCTGGCGCGTGTTACCTGGCTGATGGCCTGGAACGAGCGGCCGGTGGCGGCCAGTCTGGAAGCCCAGGGGTTGGCCCGGCCCGGAGGCACAGGGCCGCTTTCCGGGTCCTTGGCGGGTTACGAGTTCTTCGGGCGACCAGAGGGTGAATCCCGGGTGGCCGAAGTAGTCCGGCGTTCTGCACCGGAAACCGGCTTGAAATTAAGGCTCGAAGGTGTGCTGCTGGCGGAGCGCCCGGAAGACTCCGGTGCTATAGTGGCTGGAAGCAATGGCGAAACCGAACACTACCGGGTGGGCGACTCGCTGCCGGGCAACGCAGAACTGGCGGAAGTAGAGGAAGGTCGCATTCTGATCCGTCGGGGCGGTCGTTATGAATCTTTGGCCTTTGATGAAGAGTCCGGTTTTGATTCGATGGTTGCAGAAGACTCATCGGAACCGGCAGAATCATCACCCGATGAGTTTCTTGCCAGCGCGCGCGAACAGTTGGACAGCCAGGGGGCGGAAGCGTTGGCTACCTATGGCCTGGCACCGGCCGACGATGGTGGCAGCAGTGGCTATGTCTACGATGGCTCCAACGCGATGCTGAACGCTGTTAACCTGCGAGCGGGGGATGTCATCACCGCGATCAACGGCCAGCGTCTGGGTGATATTGAACAGGACAAAGCGTTACTCGACAGCTGGCGCTCGGAGCCCCAGTTGGAGATAGAAGTTGAACGGGACGGGTCTCTTCTCACCGTAAGCTATGCCATACCCGAGCAGTGGCGCTGAACGGGTTCATCGATAACAGGACGAAATCGCCAGATGTATAATCACAAGACGAATCTGTTGCGGGCCATAGCATTGGTCCTTTTGATGCCGCTGATGTCGGCTGCTTACGGGCAGGACCAGACCTGGAGACTGAACCTGAAGGATGCGGACATCCGGGCCTTTGTGACCCAGGTGGCGGACATTACGGGATACAGCTTTGTGGTGGATCCCCGGGTTAAAGGCAAGGTCACGGTGTTGTCCAGTGCCCCCATGAACAAAGATGAAATTTACGACCTGTTTCTGGCGGTATTGCAGGTACATGGTTTTACGGCGATTCCCGGAAAGGAAGTGATCAAGGTTGTCCAACAGGTGGATGCCAAGCAGTCCGCCGAGTCCCTGGACCGGTTTTCGGAAACGCCGTCGGAGCAGTTGATTACCCGGGTTATCCAGATCAATAACGCCAACGCCCTTGAGCTGGTGCCGATACTGCGCCCACTGGTGGCCAAGTATGGTCATCTGGCCGGTGTTGCTGCCGCCAATGCCCTGATTGTCAGCGACCACGCTTCCAATATCAGCCGTATTGAACAGATTGTCAGAGAGCTGGACAGCCCCTCAAAATACGAAGTGGAAGTCATCCAGCTCGACGAAGCCTGGGTGGGGGATATGGTTGAATTGTTACAGGAACTGGCACCGGACGAGCTGGGTGAGTCCGGTGGTGAAAACGCCGCCCGCAAATACAGCGTGACCGCCGACGAGCGCAGCAACCGGCTAATTCTTCGTGGCGACGAAACCTTCCGGGAAAAGATGCGTGGCTTGATCCGTAAGTTGGATCAACCCGCTGCCAGTGGTGGTACCACCAAAGTTCTCCGCCTCAAACACGCCAACGCCAAAGACCTGTCGGAGCTGTTGAGTGGGATTATGGGGGATCTGGCGGAGGAGGCCAGTGGTGGCAATGGTTCCGGCAAAGGCGCGTCAGGCGGTCGTAATTCAAGCTTTTCCGTGTTTGCAGACGAGGGCCTGAACGCACTGGTGGTCCGCGGTGAGCCTTCATTGATGCAAGAAGCCGAACAGATCGTCCAGCAGTTGGATATCCGCCGGGCACAGGTGTTGATTGAGGCGGCCATTGTTGAAATCAGCGATCAGGTGGGCCAGGACCTGGGTGTTCAGGTCGCCCTCGGCGACGAGTCAGGCGGGTCGACGCCCATTGCCGGTAGCAACTTTGGCAATGTGGGCCGTAGCCTTGGCGATGTCCTCGGTGCCATTCTGACCGAGTCAGCGATTGCACCGGCAACGGGTGGGCTGACCGTCGGAGCCGGGCAGCGAGATGAAAACGGCTTGAGTTGGGGGGTGTTGCTGCAGGCGCTGTCTACGTCAACGGCTGCGAACCTGCTGTCTACGCCCAGTATTCTGACGCTCGATAATCAGGAATCCGAGATCATTGTGGGTCAGAATGTGCCCTTCCGGACCGGGCAGTCGACGGTTACCGGCGACGGTACCACGAACCCGTTCACCACCATTGAGCGCCGTGACATTGGCCTGACCCTGAAAGTGACGCCGACCATCAGCGCGGATGGCCTGGTGCGGCTGGTGGTTGAGCAGACCACGGAAAACATCGCAGACAGTGTGGAAAACGCCTCCGACATAATCACCAGCAAGCGGGAGATCAAGACCACGGTGCTGGCGGATGATGGCGAAACCATCGTGTTGGGCGGCCTGACCCGCGACGACCTGCAAGTCAACAAAAGCAAGGTGCCGCTGCTGGGAGATATTCCCGTGCTTGGCCGCCTGTTCTCATCAACATCCGAACGCCGGGTAAAGACCAACCTGCTGGTGTTCCTGCGGCCGAAGATCATGCTCGACAAAGGCGATTCGGTGGCCATGACGGGTGAGAAGTATGACGGCCTGTGGGAAATCAATCTGGGTGTCCGGGAAAAGCTGGGCCTGCCAGAACCCGGAGAGCAGCCGGACATCGACACCCTGTTCAACCCCGGGGCCGACCGCGTCCAGTAATCATTGAGTGAGTGGCGGCATCGGGCTATCCAACTGGTTCGCCACTAGTCTCACCAGTTCGTGAAGTACTTTCTGCAATTCTTTCAGCGTTATCCTGTCAGGCGTTGTTCTCGACCAGATTCTTGTGGAAGCTGGCTACAAAGGTTTCGAAATTGCGGGGTAACAGTGGCTTACTGAAGTAATAGCCCTGTGCCAGCTGGCAGCCACGTTCCGTCAGATAGCACGCCTGTTCTGCGGTCTCCACGCCTTCGGCCACCACCGTGAGGTTCAGGCTCTTGCCGAGGTCAATGATGGTATTGGCGATGCGGGTGTCTTCCTCGTTGATCAGCAGGTCGCGGATGAACTGCTTGTCGATCTTCAGGTGTTGCACCGGCATCCGTTTGAGGTAGGTCAGCGAAGAATACCCGGTACCGAAGTCGTCAACCGCGATGCTGATGCCGGCTTTATGGAGCTGGTGCAGCTTGGCCACGGCGTCTTCGAGGTTGGTCATGAAACTGGTTTCGGTGACTTCGAGCTCAAGGCGACCTGCCGGGATGCTATGGCGTTTCAATGTGCTCAGGATGTCATCGACGATGCTGGCCTGGCGCAACTGTACTGCAGACAGGTTGACGGCAATGCGCAAGGGCGTGCCATGTTCGGCCCAACGGGCCGCTTGCCAGCAGGCCTGATCAAGTACCCACTGGCCGATGTCGACAATGCTGCCGTTGACTTCGGCAATGGGGATGAAGTGATCGGGCGGAATCAGGCCTCTCTCCGGGTGTTCCCAGCGAATCAGGGCCTCTGCACCGATGATGCGCCGGCTTTCCAGGTTGATCTGTGGCTGGTAAACCAGATGGAACTGGTGGTTCGTCAGGGCCTGTGAGAGCTCTTTTTCAAGCTGTTTGCGTTCGCGGATCTCTTTGTCGATGCTCGCCACATAGAACTGGAAGTGGTTCCGGCCGTTCTGTTTGGCAAGCGCCATGGTCTGCTCCGCGCTTTGCAGCAGGCGATCCGGTTTTCCCGCATCGCCGGGAAAGAGAGCGATGCCGAGTGTTGCCGTCATGGTGATGGGCTGGTCATCAACGGTGACCGGCTGGTTGACGCAGGCCAGAATACGGTCGGCGGTATCAGCGGCCTGAAACCCGTCACGCAGGCCTTTTTCGACCACCGCGAACTGGTCACTGCCCAGTCGAGCCAGGGTGAAACGGTTGCCGCTGAGGCATTCGGCCAGTCGATCAGCTACCGCTTGCAGCAGTTGATCGCCCGTGCGGAACCCGCACTGCTCGTTGACTGATTTGAAATCGTCGATACCGCAGACCACCAGCGAGAGCACCAGTTTCCGTTGCTCCGCCTCCTGGATATCCGCCTGTAGCAGATCCATAAAGGTTTCCCGGCTGGGAAGGCCGGTCAACTGGTCATAGCGGGCCAGGCGGTTTACCCGGTCTTCGGCTTCCCGATGTCGTTTCTGGGTGTCGCCAATGGACACCAGCAGGTTGTTGGTGGCATTCACCCATAACCCCAGCTCATCGGCCTGATGTCCTGGCGGCAATGTGACGAGGCGGTCGTCCGGATGCTCGGGGTTCACCTGCTTGACGGATTGAACGATGCGCAGCAGTGGGCGTGTCAATAAAAGGTGGAACACCACAAACAGGGCCATGGCGAGGATGATGGCCGTCGCAATGCCCGAAACAAAGGTGACGAAGGCACGTTCAAGCCAGGTCTGAGCGGCCCGGGCGGTGTCATAATGAAGGTCGAGGTAGCCGTAGACGGTATCCGGAGTGCCTGGCCGGGAGAGCGTTTCCCGGTATTGCCGCTCGGGGGTAAAGATCGGGTCGGTGATGGGCCGAAGAGCACTTTTATGCAGGGGGCGGTCGGCACTGGCCAGCGGAGCTCCATCAGGGTGGGTGATTCGAGCCATGCGGAGCGATTCCTGGGCATACAACCCATCCGCCACTTGTTGGGCGAGCTCATTATCAATACTGAAGACCGACTGAGTGGCGGCATCTCGGACCAAGGCAATGGTTTGCAGGGCCTGTTCATCCAGAGAGCGGGACACACGACCAGCGTCCAGGGTGACCTGGATCGCGCTGATGATAATGCCACTGACCAATGCAACGCCCAATATCCAGCGTAATACCCGGTAACTCAGGTGGTTTTCTACCTCATAGGTTTTCTGCATGAAGGCTCGATTCGATCCGTTTTAAGCGATCCTGACCCGCACTACCTCTTGGTCAGCCAGGGGGCCGGACGCCGATTGTTGTTCATTATGGTTCAGTTTTTCGATGCTGCATTCAGTATCGTCAATTTTTTCAAAGTTTTCAGGAAGTCACTGTATCAATTTGTAAGATTTTTGTAGGTCAGATACAACAACGCCCGCAATGATGCGGGCGTTGTTGTTGGCAGGGCAGGCCCTGCCCGGCTTCACCGGCCAGATCAAGCCAGATTGTCGTTTACGAAATCCCAGTTCACCAGGTTCCAGAAGGCTTCCAGGTAATTGGGGCGGGAGTTGCGGTAATCGATGTAGTACGCATGCTCCCAGACGTCAACGGTCAGTACCGGCTTGTCGGCACCAGTCAATGGCGTCTCGGCGTTGCTGGTGTTGGCAATAGCGACGCTGCCATCTGCCTTTTTCACCAGCCAGGTCCAGCCTGAACCGAAGTTGTTGGCGGCCTTGTCGTTGAACTCTTTCTTGAAGTCCTCGAAGGAGCCAAAGGCTTTTTCGATGGCGTCTTTCGCGGCACCGGTGGGCTCGCCGCCGCCGTTCGGGCTGAGGCAGTGCCAGTAGAAGGTGTGGTTCCACACCTGGGCTGCGTTGTTGAACAGCGGGCCACTGGCGCTCTTGATGATGTCTTCCAGGGACTTGTTGGCGTTGTCCGTACCTTCGACCAGGCCGTTCAGCTTGGTAACGTAGGTGTTGTGGTGCTTGCCATAATGGTACTCAAGTGTTTCCTGGGAAATGTGCGGTTCCAGTGCGTTTTTTTCGTAAGGCAGTGCGGGAAGTTCAAATGCCATGAGGTCGTTCTCCCTGTCTCTCTGTTTATGTTGATGTACGTATTATGTTGATGTACGTAAGTTCAATATAAGGGCGCTTTGAGCGATATCAACCCTTTGGTGTTAAAGAACTTTTAAACTCCGGAGTGCCGGGCAGGAACTGTGCGCAATTCTTTACCCGCCACACAAGCTCTTCGTAACTGTCCGCCAGAATGTTCACGTGACCGAGCTTGCGGCCCGGGCGCTCCCCTTTATCATAGAGGTGAACATGAGCGTAGGGCAGTTCCAGGATGCGTTCAACGTCACCGTGCTCGCCAATGATGTTGATCATGCAGCTGACGCTGCGTGGGGCGACGTTGCCCAGAGCATGGCCGCTCACTGCGCGAATGTGGTTTTCGAACTGGCTGGTCATCGCACCTTCGATGGTCCAGTGCCCGGAGTTGTGAACGCGGGGTGCCATTTCGTTGGCGACCAGGCCCTGGTTGGTTTCGAACAGTTCCAGCGTCAGTACGCCGACATAGTCCAGTTCGTTCAGTAGCGCTTTGATGTATCGCTCGGCGTCTTCCTGAACATGTTTTTCAAGCCCGGGTGCCGGGGCAACGGAGTAACGCAGGATGCCCTCGTGGTGGGCGTTTTCGGCCATCGGGTAGAAGGCCAGGGCACCGTCTTCGCCACGTACGGCGATGATGGACACTTCCCGTTGGAAATCCACGAACTTTTCCACCATCAGGCGGGGGTGAGCGATGCTGCCCCAGGCTTCTTCGGCGTCTTCCGGGCTTTTCAGGACGGCCTGGCCCTTGCCGTCGTAGCCTTCGGTGTTGGACTTGGCTACCACCGGGCACCCCAGCTCTTCGGCGGCCGCTTTCAGGGACTCGGCGCTGTCGGCAATTCTCCATTCGGGGGTGGGGATGCCGAGTTCGCCGAACAGGGTTTTCTCGGCTTCACGGTTCTGGCAGACCTGAAGTGCTCTGGGGCACGGATGTACGGGTTTATGCTCGGCGAATTTCTCGGCCACGTCGACGGGCAGGTGTTCGAATTCGTAGGTGATTCGGTCAACGCGGGAGAGAAAGTCGTCGAGATACTGGCCATCGCGGTCGATGATCACTTCGCCCAGCCCGGCGCTGGGGCTGCCGGACATGTCGTAGAAGACAAAGGTCTTGGCCAGCGGGTAGCCAGCCAGCGCCAGCATTCTTCCGAGTTGGCCTGCGCCTAGTACGCCAATCCTCATGATATTCTCCTGCCTTGATGGTGGCTGCATTTTGGAGTTTTAGAGGGGTGGGGAAGGCTTTTGAAAAAACTCCGCTTGAACTCGCTTTGCTCAGACAGGCGGTGTTTTTTCAAAAGCCTTCCCCACCCCTCTCTGCAAACTGTTTTATTGGCCTGCTGCGAACCGTAGGTCGGATTAGCCGCAGGCGTAATCCGACTCAGTCCTTTCGGTGCGTTTACTGATCGCTCGGGTCCGGGTTGTCCAGTATGGTCTGGGTTTGAGCTGTCCGGAAGTCATCAACGGCTTTACGCACGTCATCATCAAACGTGCCGACGATTTGGGCTGCCAACAAGCCGGCGTTGGTGGCACCGGCTTTGCCAATGGCCAGGGTGCCGACGGCGATGCCACCGGGCATCTGAACGATGGACAGCAATGAATCCAGGCCGTTCAGGGCCTTGGACTGCACGGGAACGCCGAGCACCGGCAGCGAGGTCTGTGAGGCCACCATGCCCGGCAAATGTGCGGCTCCGCCTGCGCCTGCGATGATCACTTTCAGGCCCCGTTCAGATGCGGTTTTGGCGTATTCGAACAGCAAATCCGGTGTGCGATGGGCAGAGACCACCTTGGTTTCAAAGGGCACGCCGAGTTTGTCGAGCATGTCGGCGGCGTGTTCCATGGTGGGCCAGTCCGATTTGGAGCCCATGATAAGACCTACAAGCGGCTGCATATGCAACAGTCCTGTGAATGTTGGAAAGCCGGCCATTGTATGTTTTGGCTAATTACCATGCAAACCGGGGTTTGTTGAAACTCGATCATTTTGATGCGTTGGCCAGTACGGGTATTATCGAGCCTTATTACCTGAACCGTCCATATTCCGGGAGTTGTAATGGAACCAATCCGTCCAGATGACGATGAACTCAGAGCAGAGCCGCGCGCAGGCAGTGCTCCGAAAAAGGCCGAACCGATCGGAAAGCCCGGCGCAGCAGCCGGCAAAGGCGGAGATGGCAATGGGGGATCTGGTCAGGGAAAGGGGGGCCGGGATAACCCGCGGCCAGCGAAAACGGCCAGTTCTGATGGTGGCGGTCGTGGCGGGCAGGTTGCTCTATGGGTTGTACTGCTGGTGGTTGCGGCCGTCGCCGCTGGTGGCTGGTTCAACCAGTCGCAGCGGATAGAAGCGCTTGAGGGGCAGTTGGAAGAAGCGGATCACTGGGCGAGACAAAGCAAGCTTGCGCTGGCGCGGTTCGAGGGTGATCTCTCGGAGACAGGCGAGAACCTGGAAGAGCGGGGACAGTCCATTGAACAGAAACTGGCGGACCAGGGCGAGCAGCTGGACGACCATGAAGCGCGTCTGGAATCGATTGCGGGCGATGTGACTCAGGAAGGTGAGGCCCGCGAGGCGTTGGCGACCTCGGTGGAGACGCTTGAGTCTTCTCTGGCCGATGAGCTGTCGTCCGTGCGTGAGGATCTTGGCCGGCAGATAGTCACCCTGAAGGAGTCGACCGAGCAGGCGGATCAGCGTTTGACCGAGCTGAACTCCGCGGTGGACGGTGTGGATCAGTTGGTGGATCGTCGCATCCAGCGATTTGAGCGGGAGCAGAAACTGGGCATGGATGGTCTGGAAAGCCGGATCGGATCGCTTGAGCGCTCGATGGATGAGGTCGCTGATGGGTCGGCGGTGAATTCTGTTCGCTCTGAGCTGAATGAGCTGAAAGCAACGGTCGATTCTATCGATTCCTCCAGGGCGCAACTGACCTCGCGGCTGGTTCGGCTGTCGCAACAGGTTGACACCCTTCGCAGTCAGACTTCCAGTCAGTAGCGTTTGTAACGGTTTGTATTCATCTCTTGCGGTAGCTCTCAGTTCTGCGGTTTTGCAGTTGTTATCATCGGGCAATCCGCAAAAAGGTGAAGAGTGAACAACCATGCAAACCTGTCTCGCGCTAAGGTTCCCCATGGCGGTACTTGCCACGGCCATATTGGCTTCTGGCTGCACTGTCTATCAATCCATTGGCAAGAGTGTTGGGTCTTTTCTGCACCCGGTTTCCGGCCACGATTTTGTTCATATAGATAACGATCAGTGGAACCAGAACAACGCGCTGATCTATTTCTACCGGACGCATTCTCAGTGGGCGGCGGAAGAAATAGAGGCCCCGAGTGTCTATATTGATGACACACACTATTTCAACATCCGCAATGACAGCTTCACCTGGCTCGAAGTCAGTCCTGGTGAGCGGCACGTCGCCATGCGCCGGCCGTTGCTGGGTCTTGAAGGGCTGAACTCTTTCAGTCTCAGCCTGATCGCCGATGCTACGTTAGGGATTGAGCCCGGGCGTATCTACTACCTGCGCTACAATGAATTGAGTGCACCCGATCAGCCCCACCCGGATCTTGACCCCGAGCATGCACTCACTCAGGGCGACCTTCAGCTGGTGACTCGCCAATACGCCATGCAAGCCGACGAGCTGGTATCCACCCGTTTTCTCAACAGTGACCTTCTGGCACCGAACCATGCAGCAGTCTCCATTGCGGAGGTTAACGAAGACTTCGACTACGAGAAAAAGATGGCGTTGCTGGAGGAAGAGCGTGAGTTGGAAATGGAGCGGCTGAAGGAAGAGGGGAAGTACGAGTCTGCGTCCTGGTTCTGGCCGTTTGGCGGTGGGCCTACTGTACCCCTGGAAAGCGATCAGAAAATTCGCGAGCTAGAGAAGGAATACGCCGCTCTTGAAGCGGAGCGGCAGCGCCGTGAGGAAGTGGAGTCCTCCGGTGGCTGGTGGATATTCTGAATTGTCGAAATCCGGGTCTGTTACTACACTGTCAGCTGGCTGGTTTACAGGGTAACAATTATGGCTTTCAGGGATTCGATGCAGCAGAAGCTGGAGGCGCTCCGGCTCCGTCTGGATGTTTTCAATTGCTCGCTGGCAGAGAAGGCACTGCCGGGAGACCGAAAACTCAGGGTCAGTGAGTTGTCGTTGCAAAAGAAGGCCAGGGACGCCGGGCAGAAAGCGGAAAAATTTCCGCAAAACATTTGACACTGTCGGGCAAATGCTTAAAATGCGCGTCTCACTTGATCGAGACAGCGCACGCTGACTTGGCAAGCCGCGCAAGCGGCAAGTGACGCTCCACTGTAACGTAATGAAAATTATGTGGTTGTGGAGTGGCGAAAAGTTTGAAAGTTGGGTGGTTAGCTCAGCTGGGAGAGCATCGCCCTTACAAGGCGAGGGTCACTGGT
>NZ_JBBDSR010000002.1:0-65676 GCF_040904845.1 Marinobacter sp.
AGCGTCACATGGATGTGCCGAAGGAGCGTGTTTTGGACGGCCCTGCCCACCGGCGACCGCACGGACTAAAAGACCAGGGCGGCAAGCGCCAGAGCACATTGGTTCCCGCAAACTGGACCAAATAACAGAGCCAACTTCATGGGACTTCTTTTCGAACAAATAGACAGCCAACCCTCAGTGATCGGCGAGATCACTCTGCGCCGACGCCGCATTCCGGCCATCGGCGACCGGGACATTTTCGAGGTCAAGCTGGGCGAGGAATTCCTCATGTCCAGCATGTTCGTGGACGCTGAAGTTGCGCTCTCCGACATCGGGTTGGGTGAAACCGAAGGCGACAACCTCAGTGTTGTGGTCGGCGGCCTCGGCCTTGGCTACACCGCCGTTGCAGCACTGAAGCACGCGCGTGTCGCCGAACTGCTCGTAGTGGAATACCTCGAACCCGTGATCGGCTGGCACCAGCAAGAACTCGTGCCCCTGGGCAAAGACCTCAATGCCGATACCCGCAACCGCTATATCCACGGCAGCTTCTTTGACCTCGCCATCGCCGGGCCTGAAACCGGCGGTTTTGACCCTGACACGCCCGCAAAACAATTTGATGCCATACTCCTGGACATCGACCACTCGCCCAGGGCCCTGCTGCACAACTCCAGTGCCAGCTTCTACACCGCCGGTAACCTCTCGCTGATGGCCCGGCAACTCAAGCCCCGGGGCGTGTTTGCCATGTGGTCCAACGAGGGCGAAGATGAAGAGTTCATGGCCATATTGCGCGAGGTATTCGTCGACGTTGCCTGTCACGTCGTAAGCTTCTACAACCCGTTTCAGAACAGGGAATCGTTCAACACCGTATACGTGGCCCGCAAGCCGGGCTGAACCCCGGAGTGTGTATGACTGTCACTACCCATCGAAGCCGACCTTTCAGCTCCAGCCAGCGCCTGCCCGATACCGATCAGCCGCCGGTGCTGCACGAACCGGACGAGGCTGGAAGGTTACTGGTGGATTTTATCCACCAGTATCCCAGGCTAACGATTCTCACCGGTGCCGGGGTCAGTACCGATTCGGGCATTCCGGATTACCGCGACGGCGACGGTGCCTGGAAGCGCCGGCAGCCGGTTCAGCATAAAGCGTTCATGGAAGACTTCCACACCCGCCAGCGCTACTGGGGGCGCAGCCTGATTGGCTGGCCTGTGATGCGTAACGCCGCACCCAATCCTTCCCACCACTCTATCTCGGAGCTGGAACTGCTCAACCACAGCAGCCTGGTGGTGACCCAGAATGTTGATCGGCTGCACCAGCGCGCCGGCACACGGGCGGTCACCGACCTCCATGGCCGAGCGGACGAAGTGGTGTGCATGAGCTGCGGCTACCGCTGTCCCAGGGATGATGTGCATGAGCGGTGTGCCGATCTGAATCCGGCCTTCCGGCACTACCGGGCAGACACAGCGCCAGACGGTGACGCGGATCTTGAGGTGGACTTCTCGGAATTCCGCCCGGCGGATTGCCCGCAGTGCGAAGGTATCCTGAAACCGGATGTGGTGTTTTTCGGGGATTTTGTGCCTAAAGACCGGGTGGTCTCCGCGCTGGATACACTCAAGACCAGCGATGGCCTGCTGGTGATTGGCTCATCGCTGATGGTGTATTCCGGCTTCCGGTTCTGTCGTTACGCCAAGGAATGGAACAAGCCGATTGCGACGCTCAATCTGGGCCGTACCCGCGCAGACGAGTTAGTGGCTCTGAAGCTGAACGCCCGCATCGGCGAGACGCTTAAGGCCTCGCTTGAGCGGTTATAGCGAGCCGCGTAATCAGGCGAAACCAAGCTGCTTGCGCCACTTGCGCAGCAGAAATTCGGTATCGTGCTGCCAAGGGTGAAAGCTGGGTTTGAAGTAGTCCAGATACTCCGGAACGATGGCCGTGAACATGCCCCTCGGCCCCCAGACCCGGTTCAGGCCTTTGCCCCAGGAACGCAGGTTCAGCAGTTGTTTGTCTTCGCGCATTAATTCCACGATGAAAGAATGGATCGCTACCATGATCAGGGCGGTGATCAATGCCATAGTGCCCATGCGGATGGCGTAATCCATCACGCCTTTGTCGTAAAGTTCTTGATAAGTGTCAAAGGCTACGGCCTTGTGCTCATTCTCCTCCACGCAATGCCAGGCCCAGAGCGTGCGCATGGACGGATCGATCGCGTTGATCAGATCTTCGCGTTTGAGCAGTTGCGCCGACAGTATCCCGGTGAAATGCTCAAGAGCGACCGTGGCGGCCAGATGTACCCGCTTGTTGTTCAGCAGTGGCAGGTTCTTTACCGACAGGAATCCCCGGGTCCACCCTTCCAGTTTTTTGATATCAAACCCCTGGTTGATCGCGCCGTCGTTGAAGTGGCCATGCTCTTTGGCGTGCATGGCTTCCTGGCCGATAAACGCCCCGATGTCTTTCTGCAGCTGGGGGTTGTTGATCTGCTCACGCACTGCGCGCACGCTGTCCACGAAAAAGCGCTCACCATCTGGAAACAGGGCGGAAAGGGCGTTGAACAGGTGGGTCATGAACGGGTCACTGTCCACCCAGTGCCTTGGAACTTCCTCAAAACCAAAGTCCTGACGACGCACGGGAAACGAAGCGGTTACTGCTGACATGGTGTGGCCTCTCTGATTTATTGTCCTACAAGCTCAACGATACGGGGTAAACCCGCCGTTCGTCCGGTTAGAACGGGACAGAATGCGGTCAGAGCCGGAAAGCGGGGGAGAATAGCGAGCCCGGAGGGGGAAAGAGGCGGCGGTGCCGCCGCCTCTTTGAGGGGTTACACCAGGTTGTAGATAAACACCACGGCCACGGCGACCGGGGTAACGAAGCGCACGGTTACGAACCACAGCTTGAACATGCCCGGTGACAGCGACAGCTCCTCCTCCATGGCCTGGCGGGACATCACCCAGCCTGCGAACAGGGCGACCAGCAAACCGCCCAGTGGCAGCAGGATGTTGGCGGTGAAGAAGTCCAGAAGATCGAAGATGGTTTTACCTTCCAGCATGGGCACAAAGCCAAGGGGCGCAAAGTCAGCCCACAGGTTCAGCGACAGGATTGAGGCAATGCCCAGTGCCCAGCAGACGATGCCTGCGGCCAGGGTGCTGGCGGTCCGGTTCATGCCTTTCTGTTCTTCCAGCCACTCCACAATGGGCTCCAGTAGAGAAATGCCGGAGGTCCAGGCGGCAAAAATCAGCAGCACAAAGAACAGGGTACCAAACAGCGAGCCCATAGGCATCTGGCCGAAGGCCAGTGGCAGGGTCTGGAAAATCAGACCGGGACCGGCACCCGGCTCGAGGCCGTTGGCGAACACGATGGGGAAAATAGCCAGACCGGCGAGCAGGGCCACGCCCGTATCGATCACCGAGACGGTAATGGACGTCTTGGCGATGGAGATGTTCTTGGGCAGGTAGGAGCCGTACGCCATCATGACGGCCATGCCCAGGCTCAGGGTGAAGAATGCGTGCCCCAGGGCCACCAGGACACCGGAGGTCGTCAGTTTGGAAAAGTCGGGCTGGAACAGGAACGCAGCGGCCTGACCAAAGTGGCCGGTAGTCATGGCATAACCCACAACGACCAGAAGCAACAGGAACAGCGCGGGCATGAGGATGCTGACGGCCTTCTCGAGCCCGGAGCGAACCCCGCGGGCAACCACGAATATGACCAGGGCCATAAACAGCGTGTGCCAGGCCAGCAGAGTGGTCGGGTTGCTAAGTAGCCCGGAAAATATGGCACCGATGGCATCGGCGGATTGACCGGCAAGCTGCCCGCTGGCGGTGGTGCCGACGTAGGATATAGCCCAGCCGCCGATCACCGAATAGAACGAGAGAATCAGGAAGCCTGCCAGAACGCCTATCGCCCCCACCAGTTTCCAGGCGGGCTTCAGACCGTCACGCCTGGCAATCGAGCGCAGGCTGTTCACCGGGCTGTGGCCTCCGCGCCGGCCAATCATGACTTCCGCCATCATGATGGGAATACCGACTATGGCGATGCAGAGCAGGTACACCAAAACAAAGGCACCGCCCCCGTTTTCACCGGTGACGTAGGGGAATTTCCAGATGTTGCCCAGACCCACGGCAGAGCCGGTGGCGGCAAGGATGAAGGCAAGGCGTGTTGACCAGAGCCCACGCTTGGCGTTGGAGCCCTCAAGCGCCTCCGGGTGGGAGGAGGAATCGGATGAAGCGGCAGACATGATGATCTCCTGTGCTACTTGTTGTTGTCAGGGAATGAAAAGGGGGGCTGCAGTTGCCTGCGGCCCCAAGACGGATGCACCGGTGTCAGGTCACCCGGTGCAAACCACCCGCTCGGGTGCCTGGCCGGCACCTGCGGTATGCTTTTGGAACCGTTCTTCCGCCAGTTCGTTGGCAATCTCGCCGGTCGGACGGCCCGAGCGGTCGGAACGGTTGAAGATTTCGGTCAGGGTGTCGCCAATGGTGTCCACGTGGGCACGCACGGTGTCCGGGGTGGCACCGGTGCGTTCGTAGAACACGTCGATGATGCCGCCAGCGTTGATCGCGAAATCCGGTGCGTAGAGGATGCCCCGGTCTTGCAGCATGGCGTCGTGTTCGGGACGTTCCAGCAGGTTGTTGGCGGCACCGGCCACAATGGCGGCGCGCAGCTGTGGAATGCTGTCATCGTTGAGTACTGCGCCCATGGCGCAGGGGGCGACGACGTCCACGGGCAGAAAAAGAATGTCTTCAGCGGCGGCCGGCCTGGCACCGAGCTGGTCCACCGCTCGCTGCATGTTGTCCTCGTGGATGTCGTACACCCACAGTTCGGCCCCGGCTTCCGTGAGGTGTTTGGCCAGTCGGAAGCCGACGTTGCCGATGCCCTGGATAGCGACTTTCAGACCTTTGAGGTTGTCCCGCCCCAGCGTGTGTTTCACCGCTGCCTTCAGACCAATAAACGTACCGTAAGCGGTCGCGGGAGAGGGGTCGCCGTTGCTGGGTTTGCCGTCAAACCCGGTGCGCGTGGCGATGCCGGCCACGTGTTTTGTGTGGCGGCCCATGACTTTCAGGTCGCGCACGCTGGTGCCGGAATCTTCAGCCGCGATGTACTGGCCGCCCAGGCTTTCCAAATGGCGGCCCATGGCTTCCATCAGGGCTTCGGTTTTGTCGGCGCGTGGGTCACCAATGATGACCGACTTGCCGCCGCCAAGATCCAGATTGGCCAGCGCGGATTTGTAGGTCATGCCCCGGGACAGCCTTAGCACATCGCGCAGGGCTTCTTCGTCCGTGGCGTAGGGGAACATCCGGCAACCGCCGAGGGCCGGGCCCCGTGAGGTGTTGTGGATGGCAACAATAGCTTTCAGGCCGGTTTCCGGGTCACAGAAAAAGGATAGGTGTTCGTGGTTATCGAACTCGGGATGGCTGAATACGTTCATGGCGTTTTGCCTCGCTTCGAGAGCAACGACTGCCCTTTTGGGGCCGGCGGCTCGATTTTATGTGTCCTGGTTTCCCGACGGGGAGCGCCCTTTTGAGGCCGGACGAAAATAAACTAGCGGCAATTGACGTTAACGTCAACGGTAAAATGGCAGCCTTTAGACGCAAGTGCCATATCCCGAATCTGTTTATCGTAAAACGGTTTCAGGAATCATCGGGTCAAGTGCCTTGGGTGTTTTATAATCAGTTCATGGTTTCAGGCTCAGGCACCCTGAGGGGGAGGAGGCGTCATGAAACGGCTTATGTATCTGGTAGATACCATCGACAGTGTGGAAAGTATTTCCGAGGACCTTCACGAGCGGGGTATCAGTGACTGGCGGTTTCATATTGTCAGCAAGGATGAAAGTGGGCTGTACACACACCGGCTGCACTCGGCCAGCGTTCTGGACCGAACCGACATGCCAAGGTTTGTGGAGCGTGGAATGATCATCGGTGCGGTCTTCAGTTTATTTTTTGTGATGCCGCTCGCGGTCTGGGGCACCCTTGGCTGGCCGGTGTCCGCGTTTATTGCCATGGGTGCGTTTGCCATTATTGCCGGGGGTTGGCTCGGCGGGTTTGGTGGTATTGGCACTGAAAACTACCGCATCCGGAAGTTCCACGGTGATATCGAGGCTGGACGCCATCTGGTCATGGTCGATGTGCCCAAGGCGGATGTGGCACAGATGAAAGAGCTTATGGCCCTGAACCACCCGGAAGCGGAGCTGCAGGGCGAGAGCAGCAGCTTGAATAACCCGTTGGCGGCGGCTGACGGTCGGGTTCATCTGGTCCATTAGTCGTAGTTTTCAGTGTTGCTTCGGGAACTACCTATACGCCATCAGAGGAAACTGCAATAGTTTCCTCTGATGTCTGTCGCTTCCTATTCTTATCAGCTCCAGCCGGCCAAGGTGCGCCTTGAGTTTGTTCGGCTGCTTCCCATCTCGTTGTTTGTGGTGGCGTTTGGTGCTGCCTTCGGTTTGGCCTCTATCCAGCAAGGCCTGGAGCCGCTTCAGGCCGTGCTGATGAGTGCGACGGTGTTTGCCGGGGCCTCCCAGTTTGCTGCCGTGGATATGTGGGGGGCCGAAGTGTCGGTGCTACCCATGATTGCGGTGGTGTTTGCCATTAATTCCCGCCATCTCCTGATGGGGGCGTCCCTGTATCCCATGCTAAAGGATTTACCGCCTCGTCAGCGGTATGGCGTACTGCTGTTGCTGACCGACGCCAATTGGGCCGTTTCCGCCCAGGAATATCAGAGTGGCCGGCGCAACCTAGAGGTGATCCTGGGTGGTGGGCTGGTGCTGTGGCTGGCCTGGATTATCGGTACGCTGATGGGTGTCTATTTTGGACGCTTGCTTCAGGACCCGCAAAGTCTCGGGCTGGATATGGTACTCGGGTGCTTCCTGCTGGCGATGGCTCTGGGTGGCAACAAATCTACGCGGATACTCGTGGCCTGGGCGGTGGCTGCCGGGGCGTCGCTGGCGGCCTACTGGTATTTGCCGCCGCACACCCATGTGGTGGTCGGAGCGCTCGCCGGTGGTGTGGTTGGGTTGTTCTGGCTTGAGAAGAAAGCGCTATGACCATTGAAACTAACACCTCCGGCATCCTGCTGATCATTCTGATCATGACCCTGGTCACACTGGCTACCCGCTATGGCGGCGTGGTTGCCATGTCGTTCGTGCGTATCAGCCCGCGCATAGAGAGCTTCATCAACACCATGGCCAGTTCCGTGCTGATTGCCATTGTGGTGCCCATGGCTTTCGATGGTGACGCCGGCGCGCGCGCTGCCTTGGGTGTCACAGCCGTGGCCATGCTGGTGCTACGCAAGCCGCTTCCATCGATTACCGCCGGGATAGCGGCCGCGGCGGCTGTGCGGTATTTCTTCTGAGTTGATCAAAATTCGTGCGGGCGTGCCGATGATCCGAGCGATGAGGCGGTAGGCCGTGTTGTTACTCCGAAGCTGACGGCATCGGATTCGTATTCCGCAAAGCCAGTTCGCCAATGCCCGGTAATTTAACGCCCAGGCCCAGTGGATTAATGCCCAGGGAGAGGCCCAGTATATTCAACTCCAGCCCCTCGCGAACGCCCACCAGTAATCCGAAATAGCCGCCCAGAGAGACCTGATAGCCGCTGCCCCCGGGAACTGCAGCCGCTAACTGATCGCCAAGGTAGTCTTTGCCGATGGCGTGGTTGGGCAGGGCCACATCCAGCCCTTCGGTTTCGCGTATCACCCAGGCCACAAAGGTGTTGCTGTTGGGCCCCGGCCAGGCCTCGTATTGGGTCGGGTAGGGGTAAGTCTCAACCGCGTCGTAGATGCCGGGAATCAGCCTTTCCGCCTCTTCACCGCGAAGGTCAGCGTAAAGCTGCGGCTCGGCCCCGTACCAGCGGCGGTCGGGGTCGCCAGGTCGGGAGCTGACGACGTATTGCCGCCAACCGGTGACTTGGTGAACGTAATACTCATCCGCGCCTTTCTCCTTGGTGCTGATCCAGGTATGTACCGCGAAATAACCCCGCCAGCTCCAGGCCCGTGCGCCATAGACCTGAATGACGGCTTCTTCGGTGCTTTGTGGGCTTGGGGCAATACCGGCGCTGTCGCGGGAGGCGGTTTGCCAGCTTTCTGCGCTGTGCGGGGAGCCGCTGGTGGCCAGCAACAGTGGCCCGGCCAGGAGAAGAAAAAGGCCGACGAAAAACCAGGCGGTCAGTTTTAGCATTCGTGTCATTTCGCGTGTCCGGGTTCAGGGTAATGCTGATAGTACGGCTATTCGGGGTATCAGTTCTTTCGGAGCGTTCGCCCGCGAATGGTGTTGACGAGTTGGTTGATCATTTCTCTTGCCTCGCTATCGTACAGTAAGTGGAATTTCTCCCGCTGGATGTTCCGGTCGTGAGTGGGGTTGGAAGCGGCTGGGTCTTTTAACAGGTCCATGTACTGGCAGGCAGCCAGGTGGGCCTTGATCTCGGTATCGATCACTTTGGTGACCAGCGCCTCCACCTCTTCGTGACAGAACGGGCGGTTGCGGTTCAGCGCCGTGCGGGCTTCGAGCGCGGCATTGCGGGCTTCAAGCCGGAGGTCACCGGCCCCATCGCCGGATTCAACCGCACGCAGGAATATGCCAAGTCGATCATGAAGCAGCCAGACCTGGGGCCAGATCACGTCATAGGCCGCTTTCTCGGCCGCAAACTGATCGGCTTCAGCCGCAGCGCCTCCGCTGGCGAGTAAAGGCGGAGCAGGACCGTTGAAGTGATTGATGCGAAGTTCGTCCATGTCGCGCCATAGGGTTTCTGTGCGATGCCTGAGCTGGTCGTCCCGGTGTGTCTGGGTGCGCCGGCTGTTGACGACAAACACGAGCGCTACCAGCGCCACGACAACAGCGATGACAGATAACGCAACGGCGATTCCGTTGTTGTTCATGAGGCTGAGCAGCTGATCCGTATCCATGGTGTGTTGCCCCGGTGCGATGCTGAAATGGGGTTTCCTCTATTGTTCGGAACCCCAGGGTCAGCTTATTACAGGATGGCTTAAATATTAACCGGTTTTCTGCTGTCGATAGGGTAGGGCAAGCCGGGCATCATCGACATACTGTCGAACGTGGTCGGCCTCCTCCACTGTAAACTGTTTGATAGCGCCCCGGAATCCGGGATGGTGGATGCCATGCCATGAGTGGGTGGTAACCGGCTCAAACCCGCGGATAAGTTTATGTTCGCCTTGGGCACCCGCATCAAAAACGGCAAGACCGAGCTCAATGGCCAACTCTATGCCCTGGTAATAGCAGGTTTCGAAGTGCAGAAACTCGTATTCCTCTAAACATCCCCAGTAACGGCCGTACAGAGTGTGCTCCCCGGTCAGGAAAAGCGCACCGGCGATCATCGTCCCGTTTCTGGTCGCCATGATCAGGTGAACCTGATCCGGCAGGGCAAGCCAGAGTTTGCGGAAAAAATCTTCATTCAGGTAAGGCCGCTGGCCACGCTTCAGGTAAGTGGCCGTATAGAATTGATAGAACGTGCGCAGAACCTCGTCAGGTGTGTCGGACCCGGAAAACCGCTGGAAAGAGACGCCGGACTCGACCACCTGCCGCCTTTCCTTGCGGATGGTTTTGCGTTTCCGGGACGTGAGTTCGGCCAGGAAGTCGTCGAACGATTGGAAATCACGGTTGTGCCAGTGAAACTGGCAGCCAATTCGGTGAAGGCTGCCTGGCTGGTCCAGAAGGCGCTGATCACTGGCGTCGGGGAACAGTAGGTGCCAGGAATGCGCGCCGGCCGCTTCGCTGGCACTGTCCAGTAAGTGGTGTAGCTGAGAGGGTGACACTGCGTTGCGCAAGCGATCGTTCAGCAGTAACCGTGGCCCCAGGCATGGCGTGAACGGTGCGGCCAGTAACAGTTTGGGATAGTAGGGTTCACCGTAACGGTGGTAAGCGTCGGCCCAGGCCCAGTCAAACACGTATTCGCCCATGGAATGAGACTTGAGAAAGGCCGGGGCGACACCAGCCAGCTCGCCGTCGAGCCAGAATGTCAGGTGCGCGGGTGCCCAGCCGGTGTCTGCCGCTGTGCACCCGCTGTCTTCCAGTGCTTGCAGAAACGCATGGCTGACAAACGGATAGCGATCAGGGCAGAGCGCATCCCAGTCGGCCCGAGGGATGTCGTGTATCGATGTGCACAGGCGGATGTGCGGAAATGAAAAACCGGGTTCGGCCATGGTCGGGCATACTCCTTGAAGTCACCCGATACCATACGCCAGAACCCGGCTAGTGATCACTGTTAACCTGAATTGTGTTCTCAGGCGGCAGCTTGCTGACTTATTGGTCAGCGCAGCGCTCTTTCATTTTTTCCTGCCACTTTTCCATCTTTTGGGCCCGCTTCTCCGTGTGCTCTTCGTGGATGTCGTCCCAGGTTGCCCGCTGCTCCTCATTCAGTTCGAGGCGGTCGGCTATGGTTTGGTGGCGCTGCTCCATTTTGGCCCGGCGTTCCTCCATTCGGGCTTCCCGTTTTTCCGGGCTGAATTTACCTGTGCCTTCGCGCATCTGCTCACACATGTCGGATTTGTGATGCTTGCCGTGATGACCCTCGTGTTTGTCACCATGGTTGCCGGCCGCAGCGAACGGGCTTGCCAGCATGGTGGCGGACAGCACGGCACTGGCCATCAACAGGGAAAATCGACGTTTGACCATAAAAGTTACCTCTCTCGTGTTTGGTTAAGAAGCCGCAGGGCGACTTCGTGGTGTTGAGATTTCGTCGTGTCGAGAATCATAGTAACCAACAATCCCGTTAGCTGGTGTCAGTGTGGTGTAAAGGTTGTGCAAAGGAAAAACCGGGTAAAAAGACACCAACGGCCAACGTGTTAGACTGACATTCGCTAACGGGAGGACGTCCATGCAGAACAGGGTATTACTGGTTGAAGACGATGACGAACTGCGGCAGTTACTGGCCCGCTATCTGACCAATCAGGGTTTCAGCGTGCGCGAGGCAGCCAACGGCAACGACGGGTTGTCACTGGCTCGGGGTCAGAACTGCGACATCGTAGTGCTGGATATCATGCTGCCGGACATCAGTGGCCTGGACGTGCTGAGATCCCTGCGGGCGGAAACCCACCTGCCGGTGGTTCTGTTAACCGCTCGCGGCGATGAGACGGACCGCATTGTCGGCTTTGAAGTCGGCGCGGATGACTACATCCCCAAACCCTGTAATCCAAGGGAGCTGGTGGCGCGGCTGCAGGCGCTGTTGCGCCGGATCGCCTGGGACCAGGCGGTGGATGTGGACGCCTCCAGAACCTATGGCGACCTTCGTGTTGAGCCCGCCCATCGCCGCATCTATCAGGATGACCTGCCACTGGAGCTGACCGCCACCGAATACGAAGTATTGCAGGTTCTGCTGGCCCATGCCGGCAGCGTGGTTCGCAAGACCGATCTTATGCAGTGGGCGTTAGGCCGCCGGCTGGAAGCCTATGACCGCACCCTCGATATGCACATCAGCAATCTGCGCAGAAAACTGGGTAATGACGATCCCCCTCGCATCGAAACCGTGCGTGGCCTGGGATACAGCTATCGGGTGCCAGTATGAAGCGGCGCTTTAATGTCCCCTTGTTCTGGCGGATTTTCCTGTCGATCTGGCTGGCGATGGCGGTCACCATGCTGATCAGCAACTTGGCCACCCGGGCGCTGATGGATCGCGAGCGGGCCTCCATTGAACGTCAGGTCGGCCTCAGGGAGCTGGCACTGGAAGCTCTGGCCGTCCGTGAAGCGGAGGGCCGTGGCGCGGCCTGGCGCTTCCTGCGAGGGCAGGGAGAGCACCGCGAGCTGCACCTGATCCTGGTAGAGAACGATAAGCACGATGGCCGCTTGCCATCGTCCATCCGCGAACGACTGCAGTCCGGGTGGTACCGGCAGCGGCCGGCGGTGATTGATGTAGCTGAAGGGTACCGGCTGGTGGCCTGGCCACGAATAGACGGCGATGGCTGGCTGGACCCCCGATTTTTCCGGGTGCTGGAAATGGCCCTGGCGTTTGTGCTGATCACCCTGGCGTGCTGGTGGATTGCCCGGCTGGTCTCTCGCCCGCTGAAGCATATGGAAACCACGGCGCGGGAGATTGCCAGCGGCAATACCCAACTGCGGGTGAGTGACAGTATCGCCGGCCGCCGTGACGAAGTGGGTCAGCTGGCGGCAGCGTTTAACGCCATGACCGAACAGTTGTGCAGTTTGCTGGACCGACAGAAGCACTTGCTGCGTGACATTTCCCACGATCTCCGGACGCCACTGACCCGGCAGCGAATTGCCATCGAACTGGCCAGTGAAAGCAGCATAGATGAGGAACTGATGGCCAGCATCCTCCGGCAGAACGAACGGCTGGAAGCGATGACGTCGCAGATTCTTACGCTGTACCGGGTGTCGGAAGAGGGGCGCGATATCCCCCGCGAGGCGATTCAGCCAGTGGCCATTATCAACAATGTATTGCAGGACGCCGCCGACTACGCGGAGCATCGGGGCGTGGATTGCCAGCTGGTGATCAATCCGGATTGTCCAGGGGTCTCGGTACTGGGCGATCAGGGGTTGCTGCAACGAGCGTTTGATAACATCGTTCAGAACGCGCTGGATCACACCAGGCCCAGGCATGCGGTTCGAATTCGGATGAACAAGCAGGACGGCTCGCTGATCATCGCCGTTGAAGACGACGGGCCTGGCGTTCCACCGGAGATGCTGCCACACCTGTTTGAGCCATTTTACCGGGGCGACAAGTCTCGTGGTGGCAAAGGCTGGGGCCTCGGGCTGGCAATTGCTCGTGACATCGTGGCAACTCATGACGGTGAGATCCGGGCTGACATTGGTGATTCAGGCGGGCTTCGGGTAACGGTTAATCTGCCGGTTTTTACAGACATCGGCTGACACGCGGAAACGAGCGAATGAGCAAATGAGCAAGGATTACCCCGTGCCCGCCGGCTACCTTGAGCGGGAAACGGAGATTAAGAAAAGCCGGTTTATCGCCCGGGTTGCGCCCGTCAGCAGTCGTGACGAGGTAAAAGCCTGGCTTGATCACGCCCACCGGGATCACCCGGATGCGCGCCATATCTGCTGGGCGTATCAGATCGGTCGGCCCGGCTCCGCCGCCGAGGCCGCGATGAACGATGACGGGGAACCCTCGGGCACTGCGGGTAAGCCGATTCTCGGCGTCATCCAGCATAAAGACATGGGCGATGTGCTGGTTATGGTGGTTCGTTACTTCGGGGGCACCAAACTGGGGGCCGGAGGCCTGGTCAGGGCCTACGCCGGCGCAGCAGAAAGTGTGTTGTCAGCGGTGGACCGGATGGTCCAGCCATCGATGGACACTGCAGTGGTAATCATGGAGTTTGCCGATGAACAGCCGCTACGGCATTGGTGTGACACCCACGGGGCGATTGTGGATTCGGTGGATTATCGCGCCAGGGTAACAGCGCGGGTGCGGGTACCCTCGGGTTGCAATGGCGAATTCAGTGCCTTCTGCGAGGCCAGGCAACTGGGTTACCGTTTTGAAAGGTAAGGGCTCGTTGCTACATCCCTGGCCGTTCACTGTGCGTATACTTCAGTAAAGAGATCAAGACGAGGTGCAAGATGACGATTCGCATGGTTTTGGCATCCCTGGCGATGCTCCTGCTGGCCGGTTGTGCCAGCAATGTGGTGACGGATTACGATTCCGGCACGGTGTTTGGCAACTATTCAACCTGGGCGTTTGCCAACAACCAGGGCGGTGGCGAGTCTTTCCAGTCACTGGACGGCAGTCGCATTCGTTCGGCCGTTGAGCGCGAGCTGAACCGCAAAGCCATGGATAAGGTGAAGGCCGACGAAGCGGATCTGTTGGTCACCTGGGAAGTTGTAGAGAAAGAGCGGCTCGAGCGCTCCGGGTTCGGTTTCGGCCTGGGTCTGGGGCGCGGAAACTTCGGCTGGGGACTGTCAACGGCTCCGCCCGTTCGTGAGGTGCAGGAAGGCAAACTGGTGGTGGAACTGGTGGATTCCGGCAGTGAGCGTGTGGTCTGGCGCGCGGTGAGTAAGCGCTATCTGAATGAGGACCAGTCGCCGGAATACCGCCGGAAGTTGATCGACGAGGTGGTCGGAGAGATGTTTACCAAGTACCCTCCGGGACTGGACTAGCAGCCAGGTATTATCTTTCGGAAACGGAGAGAGCATGAAATCAAAATCCGCTGGCGGCCTGGTGTTTTCCACCGAACAAGGCCGCATGTGCCCGGATTGCCGCAATCCTGTGGCTGACTGCAACTGTAGTCAGCCGTCCCTTCCAGCCGGTGATGGTGTTGTCCGCGTCAGCCGGGAGACCAAAGGCCGAAAGGGCAAGGGCGTTACTCTCGTCACCGGTATTCCCATGAATGAAAAAGAGCTCAAGGCGTTTGCCAAGGTCCTCAAGGCCAAATGTGGCACGGGCGGCACCGTTAAAGAGGGCATTGTTGAAATTCAGGGGGATCAGCGGGAGATTCTCGTGCCCATGTTGCAGGCCCGGGGCTGGACGGTGAAGCGCGCCGGTGGCTGAGGTAGAGCACGCAGGCCCGGATTGAGGCGTTACACCGGGCGAGTATTCCGAACACCCCAAGCAGGGCAATGAGTACCGGAGGAGTCAGAATGCACGTAATGGTGCTGGGTGCAGGTGTTGTTGGCGTAACGACCGCCTGGTTTTTGCGCAAGCAGGGTCATGAAGTCACGGTGGTGGACCGCCAGAGCAAAGCGGGGCTTGAGACTAGCTACGCCAACGGGGGGCAGATTTCGGTATCCCACGCGGAGCCCTGGGCGAATCCCTCGGCCCCGCTGAAGGTGTTGAAGTGGCTGAGTCAGGCGGATGCCCCCCTGCTGTTTCGCCCGCGCCTTGATCCGGCCCAGTGGCGCTGGGGGATCGCCTTCCTGATGCAATGCACTTCCGCGAAGGCCGCTCACAACATTCGCCAGATGGTCAACCTGGGTACCTACAGCCGAAGCCAGTTGCAAGCCGTTCGACAGGAGGCCGATCTCCAGTATGACCAGCTGGAGCGAGGTATCCTGCACTTCTACACCAGCGACAAGGAATTTGATGCTGCGCTTGAGCCCGCCCGGCAGATGCGGGATCTCGGCTGTGACCGCCAGATTATCGATGCGAACCGTGCGGTTGAACTGGAGCCGGCGCTGGCCCCCGCGCGCGACCGCATCGCCGGTGCAACTTACACCTCCGAGGACGAATCCGGGGATGCCCGGAAATTCACGCAGGGCTTGGCCAAAAAAGCAGAGGAAGCGGGTGTAAACTTTGTGTATGGCGCGGACATTCTCGGCTTTGATCGGGCTGGCGACCGAATTTTGGGCGTCCAGATCCTGAGGGACGGCCGCTACGAAATGCTTCGGGCTGACGCTTATGTTCTGAGCCTGGGCAGTTTCAGTGCAATACTGGCCCGTCAGTTGGGATTGTCCCTGAACATCTACCCCGCCAAGGGCTATTCCATCACTGTGCCGGTCAAGCACGAAGAAGCAGCGTTTAATGTGAGCCTGACCGATGACGAATACAAGTTGGTGTACTCCCGCCTCGGTGACCGGATTCGGGTCGCCGGAACCGCTGAACTGAGTGGATACAGCCGCAACCTTGACTACACCCGCTGTCGCGCTATTGTCCGCCGCACTGCAGAGCTGATGCCAGAAGCCGCCCATTGGGACCAGGCCGAATTCTGGGCCGGTTTGCGGCCGGCAACCCCATCCAACGTGCCCTATATTGGCAAAAGCCGCTTTGGCAATCTGTATCTGAACACCGGCCACGGTACGCTGGGATGGACGCATTCCTGCGGTTCCGCAGCGGCGATTGCCGATATTATCGATGGGCGCAAGCCGGATGTGGATTTCACTTTCTCCGGTCTCTGACCAAGAAAGGCCCCGGCTCATGAGAACCGGGGCCTTTTGGGTTACCGCAATCCGGTCTTACTGCAATTGATCACGAATCAGCTTCTTGTTGATTTTGCCGACACTGGTCTTGGGGATATCCTCAACGAAGTCAATCTGCGCCGGGATCGCCCACTTGTTGATTTCACCGGCGTCCACGAACTGCTTCAGGTGGTTCTGAATGTCCTCGAGGGTTGCCTGTTCACCCGGCTTGAGGGTGACCAGTGCGTGCGGGCGTTCGCCCCATTTTTCGTCAGGCACACCCACCACCGCGGCACCGGCCACGGACGGATGCTGGCTGATCAGGTTTTCCAGATCCAGTGACGACAGCCATTCGCCCCCGGTTTTGATCACATCCTTGATGCGGTCCTTGATCACCAGCGTGTTGTCCGGCTCCATGCTGGCAACGTCGCCGGTGTGCAGCCAGCCGCCCTGCCACAGCTCTTCGCCTTTTTCCGGTTCTTTGAAGTAGCTCTGCGTCAGCCAGGGTGCGCGGGCCACGACTTCGCCCTTGGCTTCGCCGTCATGGGCCACCGGTTGACCGGAGGGATCAATAATTTCCAGATCGGCCATGGGCACGGCAATGCCGGTTTTGACCCGTTTGGCGGTCTGTTGCTCCAGCGGCAGTTCCAGGTCTTCGGGTTTGAGATGGGTGACGCTGAGCAGCGGGCAGGTTTCTGACATGCCATAGCCGGTGTACATGCGGATGCCGAGTTTCGCGCCGGCATCACACAGGCCCTTGGTCAGAGCGCTACCGCCAATCAGTACGTGCCAGTTGCTGAGGTCCGCGGTCTTGATGGACTCGGTGCCCATCATCATCTGCATGATGGTGGGTACGCAGTGGGAGAACGACACCTTGTGTTCCTTGAGCAGGTCCACCAGCATTTCCGGTTCATAACGGCCAGGGTAAACTTGCTTGATGCCCATCATGGTTGCGGCGTAGGGCACGCCCCAGGCGTGTACGTGGAACATGGGGGTCACCGGCATGTACACGCTTGTTGACCGCAGCAGAGGCATTTCATCGTAGGCCGACAACGAACCGGTCATCGCCAGGGTGTGCAATACCAGTTGCCGGTGGCTGAAGAAAACCCCTTTCGGGTTGCCGGTAGTGCCGGTGGTGTAAAACGTGGTGGCGATGCTGTTCTCATCGAAATCGGGAAAGTCGAATTGCGTCCCGGCTTTGGCCAGCAGGGCTTCGTATTCGCCAGCGGTGTCGAGATTGGTGGATGCGGCCGCCTTTTCGTCGGTGAGCTGGATGTAGCGCTTGACCGTTTTAATCTCGCTCTTCACCCCTTCGAGGATCGGCAGGAAGTCATCGTGTACCAGCACCACATCGTCTTCGGCATGGTTCATGGTGTACAGGATCTGGTCTGGCGAAAGGCGCACGTTGATGGTGTGCAGCACCGCTCCGATCATCGGGATGGCGAAAAAGCACTCCAGATAGCGTGGTGTGTCCCAGTCCATGACCGCAACGGTGTCGCCGGGCTTAACGCCGGCGTCGGTCAGGGCATTGGCAAGGCGGTGAATACGTTCCACCAGGCCGGTGTAGGTGTACTTACTGCGGTTGGCGTACACAATTTCCTGGTCCGGGGAATACCTGGGGCCAGACAGTAACAGTTGTTTGATCAGCAGCGGATACTGGTGGGCGTTGTCCGCCGGGGGAAGAATGCGGGTCTGCGTCATGGCTCGATACCTCTTTCTCAGTTGTTGACGTTATACGAGAAACCGGTCTGAATCTGACATACTTTGTTGAAAACGGAAACCTCGATTTCCGAAAAAACACAGAGCAAATCAGGTGTTACGAATGTTCTTTTTCGCTCTGCGATTCTCGGGGCTGGCTAGTGGCGGCGGGTGACGTTACTCGTAGGTGCAGAGGTACGCGGTATCGATATCGGTCTTTGCTTTGAAACTGGCTTGTCCGGCGACATCGAAGCTTTCACCGGCCCCGTAGGTCATCCACTCTTCCACGCCTGGCAGAAGCACGGTCAACGCACCACTGACTACCGTCATGGTTTCTTTTTTGCTGGTGCCGAACTCGTATTCGCCCGGGCTGATAACACCGACAGTGGCCGGCAGGGTCGAAGTCTGGAACGAGATGGATTTTGCCTTGCCGTCAAAGTATTCGTTTACGTTCAGCATGATTTTGGTCTCCTGTGCTCGGGCGCGCACTATACGTGATTAGAGGTGCGGTCCCATAGAAAATTTCGTAACCCAGTCCGGTTTCAGGCAATCAGTTGTCCGGCTCATCGCGCTGCCCATCGTGATTAGGCGGTATAACGCTCTCCGGGGCAGATTCGAAGCCACTGAACAGTTTGTGGGTTTTATCATCGTAATTATCCCGCAGTTCATCCTTCACTGTGCCTTCCCATAGGGGAGTGCCTAGAAAATAGCCCGCCCGACCAATGACATGAGCCGCGATCGGGGCGGTGATCAGAATAAAGATCACGATGGCCAGGGCCCTGGCGAAAATGATGCTATCGGCAAAATAAAAGGCCACGCCGGCCATGGTCATCATTGCACCCATGGCCCCGGCCTTGGTGGACGCGTGCATCCGGGTGGGTAGATCCGGCAGGCGAAGAATGCCGACCGCAGCCAGAATCATGAACGCCGCGCCGGTGAGAAGAAAAATGGATACAATCAGTTCAGTCATGTTTGGGGCCTCCTCGCTCCAGGAACCGGGCAAAGCCAATGGCCGTCAGGAAGGCGGTCAGGGCGATAACGATCGCAACGTCCAGCAGGCTGGGAACGCCTGTATCAATCGCGTGCACGCCCACATAACCGACAACGATGGAAGCGATCAGTTCCAGAGAAACCACCCGGTCGGGCAGTGACGGGCCCTTGATCAGCCGGATGAAGGCGAACAGCAGGGCCAGTGAAAACATGAAGTAAACAATGTTGATAACAATATTTAGCACAGCTCGGCTCCTTAGCGCATGATCTTCAGGATGCGGAACTCAAGCTCTTTGAGATCCTGGCGCAATTGCTCCTCGTCCTGCAGGAACATTGCGTGGATGTAGAGCACACGGCGGTCATCGGAGACGTCCAGGCTCAGAGTGCCGGGTGTCAACGAGATAAAGCTGCTCAGGAACATGATCTCGGCATCGGTGTGCGCTTCCATTTCGAACGCGATTACGCCGGGTTTCATGTACCACACAGGCGTGGCGACGTCGTAAGCGACCCGGACGTTGGCCTTGACCAGTTCTTTCATGAAAAACACGACAAATGAAGTCAGCCGGGGCAGGCGTCGGGAGTACCCCTTCAGGGCCGGTACGTGCTTTTGCATGACCATCAGTGCGAGGTAACCAAAAAACAGGCCGGCCACCAGGTTCCAGGCGGTGAACGATCCGCTCAGGGCAACCCACGCCAGGGCCAGTGCCACGTTCCAGAAGAACCCGATCATGGCTGCTCACCTCCCAGAACCGCATCAATATAACGTTGCGGGTTCATCAGTTGTTCTGCAGACATTTCTGCCAACTCGTAAATGGGCTGACCATAAAGGCCGATTATCAGGGTACAGACGGCCAGCCCGATCATCGGCAGATAGTAGGCCCAGGTGTGCTTGTCTTTGGTTTTGCCTTCCAGACGGCTGATATCCTCAACATGGTCGGGCACCTTCTTCCAGAACACCTCCGCCCATATCTTGATCATGGAATAAAGCGTCAGCAGCCCGACCAACAGTGCAACAAAGGTAACCAGGTACGCTTCTGCCTCCAGCGCTGCGCGGATAACCACGAATTTCGCGAAGAACCCGGATAGCGGAGGTATGCCAGCCAGTGACAGCGCCGGAATCAGAAACAGGATGGCGAGGAAAGGCCGGTAACGGTAAACCCCGCCGAGATTCTTCAGCTCATAGCTGCCCAGCAGGCGATAGGTGTACCCGCTTACCAGGAACAGGTTCGTCTTAACGATGATGTGATGCATGATGTAGAACACCCCGCCAACAAGGGCCAGAGGGGTATACAGAGCAAGCCCCAACATCATGTAGCCGATCTGGCTGACAATATGAAACGACAGGATGCGGCGGAACTCGAACTGCGCGGCTGCCCCGAGTACACCGGTAAGCATGGTCAGTGTCGCCGCCCAAAGCAGGATGTTGTGGGTGTAGCCCACATCCTGAGTGAACATCAGGGTAAAGACGCGGAACAGGGCGTAAACGCCCACTTTTGTCAGAAGCCCGGCAAACAGCG
The DNA here is from genome assembly GCF_040904845.1 of Marinobacter sp. Taxonomy (GTDB): domain Bacteria; phylum Pseudomonadota; class Gammaproteobacteria; order Pseudomonadales; family Oleiphilaceae; genus Marinobacter. The sequence goes on from NZ_JBBDSR010000002.1 coordinate 19,975, forward strand.
CGGACACCGCCACCTGCGGGGTGTGATAAGAAGCTGGCAGCCAGAAGAACAGTGGGAAAGCAGCCGCTTTGATACCAAAAGAGACCATGAACATCATGGAGACGACAGTGATCATGCCGGGGTCGTCAATCTGGCTGATCTTCTGTGCGATATCAGCCATGTTCAGGGTGCCTACCATGCCGTACAGAAGGCCGACCGCTGACAGGAAAACCGCAGAGGAGAACAGGTTCAGGGTAACGTACTTGATCGCACCTTCCATCTGGGCGCGTTCTCCGCCCAGGGTCAGCAGCGCAAACGAGGCCAGCAACATGACCTCGAACCAAACGTAAAGATTGAAAATGTCGCCGGTCAGGAAAGAGCCTGCGACGCCCGCCAGCAGCAGATGCATCAACGGGTAATAGCTGAATTTCTCATGGCCGCGAGGCGTGGAAGCCAACGAGTAGATCGAGATAGCCAGACCGATAATGCCGGTGAGAACGATCATGATGGCACTTAGCATATCGGCGACAAAGACGATGCTGAAGGGGGCAGGCCAGCTGCCCATCTGCATAATCAAGAAGCCTTGGTCCACAGTGGACATCAGCAGCCAGATGCCGGACCACAGCAGCAGGCCGGTGGCCAGTACCGCCAGAATCCGCTGGTAGCGGACCGATCGCCACAGGGCCAGGGACAGGGCACCGGCGGTGAGCGGTATCAGTACGGGAAGAATCAGTTCCGGGCTCAAGTATCCGTATCCTTCATTTGGTCCAGGTCATCGGTTCCCACCACCTCGTAGGCCCGGCGGATAAGAACCACGGCAAAGGCCAAAACGCCAAAGGCGATGACAATGGCAGTCAGAATCAGTGCCTGGGGCAATGGGTCTGCCACCGCGCCTGCGGGACCGCTTGCGCCATCCGGTATCAGCGGGGGCGCTCCGCGGGTCATGCCGGACACCACGAAAATCAGGAGGTTGGCGGCATTGCTCAGAATCATCAGGCCGATAACCAGCTTGACGATGGAACGTCTGAGCATCATATAGATCGCGGCGGTGAACATGATCCCCACCACGTAAGCCATCAGGCTTTCCATAAAAGCTCTCCAGGGGTTAGCTTGCTCCGAATCATGATTCTTCTGATTCCATCAGGCCGATAACAAAGGTCATGATGGTGCCAAGCACGGCAAAGTAGACGCCGATATCGAATACCAGTGGCGTCGACAGCTTGATGTAGCTGTCACCAGGCAATGGAAGTTCCCACCAGTGCGCGGTCAACATGGGTTGCCCGGAAAGCAGGGCTGGTAAGGTGGAGGCCAGCCCCAGGAGCAGGCCAGCAGCAAGCAGATCTCTGGGGCCAACTCTCAGCAGGTGCCGGGTGGCTTCAGCACCAAACGCAAAGGCGTAGAGCACGAATGCGCCAGAGGCGACCAGGCCCCCGATAAACCCACCCCCGGGCTCGTCATGTCCGCGAAAGAGTAGAAAAACCGAGAACATGAGCTGAAGTGGCATGATCAGCAGCGCGGCTGTGTGCAGGATCAGGGTGTTGGATTTCATGGCTTGTGCTGATCCTCCGCTTTGAGTTTCAACATGGAGAACACCCCTATGGCAGCGAGCGAGAGCACGAAGATTTCGCCCAGTGTGTCGAGGGCCCTGAAATCGACCAGTATCACGTTAACGATATTGCGGCCAAAGCCCAGAGGCGCGCTGTTTTCAACGTAATAGCTCGAAATGGTATCGAAGTACTGAATGTCCAGCACGGCCAACATCATGACGGTAATGGTCACGCCGGCAAGCACCGCCACAGCCAGGTCCCGAAAACGTTGGAACGGGGTGGATAGGTTTACGAATTCCGGCAGCTTGAAAAGCACGAGCACCAGCAGGATAACGGTCAGGGTTTCCACTAAAAGCTGGGTGATGCCCAGATCTGGCGCGCTGAACAGGATGAAGGTCAGGGCAACGGCATAACCGAGTACGCCCATTGAGGCGACTGAGCCCAATCGGGAATGTGTCGCGCTGGCGAATGCGGCTGACGCGACCAGCAACAAGGCAATGCCCCACTCATAAAAATGGCTGTCAGCCAGGTTCAGGGTGAACTGAACACCGTAGTGATTAATCATGGTGTAGCCTGCCAGACCAAAGGTGATGGCTACTAACACCAGCATGTAAATGCCAAGTACTCCGTTCTGAAGAAGCCGCGTTTGCCAGCCAGAAACAACGGTAATCCACTCCATGATCTTGAAATAGCCTGCTTCGGGGCCGAATCGGCTGCCCGCACTGTTGACGGCGTGCAGCGTCGGTTGAAGTCGTGTCCATGCTTTGAATAGCAGGAGTCCTGCCACGAGGCTGACCATGGAGAGTACCAGGGGCTGGTTAATGCCATGCCAGAGGGCGAGATGAAATTCCACAGGCGCACCGTATGCTGACGCCACCGCTGCTTTAAGCAGGAACGCTTCTGGTAGAAACGGAGCAAGGCCGAAAACCAGGGCAAACAGAGTAAGCACCGCCGGCCCTATCAGCATGCCGAACGGTGCCTCATGAGGGACTTTCGGAGTATTACCTGACTTGCCGAAAAAGGGTTTGATGGCAACCAGCCCGGCAACGCCGACGATCAGCATCGCGGAAACGACGGTCAGAATGATCAGAGCCATGCTCCACAACGGTGCGTCGAGCAGCGATTCGAGCATCAACTCCTTGGCGATGAAACCGAATAGCGGCGGCAGGCCGGCCAGCGACAGCGCAGCGCCAGCAGCGATAACTGCCGCCACTGGCATGGAACGGCGCAGCCCACTCATCCTGGTGATATCTTTAGTGCCGGTTTCATGGTCGAGCGCACCTGCCAACATGAACAGTGCGCCTTTATACAGTGAGTGGGCGACCAGGAAGCAAATGAATGCCGTCATCGCCAACTCGGTTCCGACGCCAATGAGCATGGTCAGTGTGCCGAGGGCCATAACGGTGGAGTAGGCCAGTACCTTTTTAATGCCGGTACTGCTGAACGCCAAGTAGGCACCGGTCAGCATAGTGGCAGCGCCAAAACCCATCAGCATCTGGCTCCAGAGTTCACCTTCACCGAGTGATGGGTTCAAACGCGCCATCAGGTAAACCCCGGCTTTGACCATCGTCGCCGAATGGAGGAACGCCGAAACCGGTGTGGGTGCAGCCATCGCGTTGGGAAGCCAGAAATGGAACGGAACCTGCGCCGATTTGGTGAACGTGCCGGCCAGCACGCAAAGCACGGCACCGACATAGAATGCATGCTGATGCATGGGCTGATCGGAGGCCAGCAACTCAGTCAGTGAGTAGGTGCCGCCCATGATAGCCAGAAGGATCAGGCCAGCCATCAGTGCCAGGCCACCCGCTGCGGTCACGAACAGGCCTTGCAGGGCGCACTTTCGGGCTTCCATGTCTTCGTGATTGAAGCCAATCAGCATGTACGAGGTGATGCTGGTCAGCTCCCAGAACACGAACAGAGTAATCAGGTTGTCGGAAAGCACCAGCCCCAACATGGAAGCCATGAAGGACAGCATGATGACGTAGAAGCGGGCGAGGGACTTGTGCCCCGACATGTAGGCACCCGCGTATATCAGTATAAAGGTACCGATGCCACTGATAAGCAGCGCGAAGACCAGAGACAGGCCATCCACCAGGAAATTCAGCGAAATATCCAGCCCTGGCATCCACTGGTATTCCAGCAGCAGGGGGCCATCCTGAACATCGGGAAGAAAGCTGCAGAAGAATACGAACAGGCTGGCGGGCAGCGCGGCCAGCAGCCATCCGATAAATCGGCCAGCAACTTTGTGCAGCAAGGGAGCAGCGATGGCGAGGAGAAAGCCTGACAAAACAGCCAGTAGCATGGCGCGAAATAACTCCGTTCGGGCACCGGGGCGATTTAGAACCGCGAGGGTGCGGGATGCTGGTTAATAGTTATAATCTATTATTGAGCCCTCGTTTTGTGCCTGAGAGACTATCTGACACATAACCTAAAGGCAAGGTAAACCGACTACTCACGGGTGCCGCAAGGCCATTCACTGCAGACTACGCCGATTCCCGGCTCATACCTTAGTCGCAGGCGGCTGTGCTAACATCAGCGTTGCGATTAATGAGCCTTTCAACCCCAGCCCAGGTGTGCCAAATCATGACAGCGACTTATCCTAACCTGTTGAAACCCCTTGATCTCGGCTACACAGAGCTCAAAAACAGGGTGTTGATGGGCTCCATGCATACCGGCCTTGAGGACCGGTTCTGGAACCTGCACAAATTCGCCCGCTATTTTGCCGAAAGGGCAGAGGGCGGCGTCGGGCTTATGGTGACTGGTGGCTACTCACCCAACCTGGTCGGCCAGCTAGCACCGCTTTCGTCTACCATGAACAACCGCGCGACGGCGCTGTTGCACCGCCATGTCACCGGGGCCGTGCACGAGGCCGGTGGCAAAATCTGTATGCAGCTGCTGCACGCCGGCCGTTACGGCTATCAGCCGCTTATAGTCTCTGCTTCCGCGACCAAAGCTCCCATTAGCCCCTTCAAGGCTCGGGCTTTATCTACGAAAGGAGTGGAACGGCAGATCAACGATTTTGTCGATGCCGCAAAACTGGCGAAATTCGCCGGTTATGACGGTGTTGAGGTGATGGGCTCCGAAGGGTATTTCATCAATCAGTTCCTGTGCGAACGCACCAACAAGCGTACTGACAAGTGGGGTGGTCCGTTCGAAAACCGCATGCGCTTGCCGGTCGAAATCGTGCGTCGAATGCGGGAAGCGGTAGGGCCTGAATTCATCATTATTTACCGCCTGTCGATGCTGGATCTGGTGGAAGGTGGTCAGACCTGGGATCAGGTCGTCACCCTCGGCAAGGCCATCGAGAAGGCCGGAGCCACCATTATCAATACCGGTATTGGCTGGCACGAAGCCCGAGTGCCCACCATTGTGACGTCTGTGCCTCGTGGTGGCTTTGCCGACGTCACCGCCAAGTTTTATGGCGAAGTGGATATTCCAGTGTGCACCACCAACCGGATCAACACCCCGGAAAAAGGGGAAGAGATCCTCGCCAGTGGTAAGGCCGATATGGTCTCCATGGCCCGGCCGTTGCTGGCGGACAGTGAGTTTGTACGCAAGGCTGAACAGGGCCGGGCCGATGAAATCAATACCTGCATCGCCTGCAATCAGGCCTGCCTGGATCACGTATTCAAGGCCAAACGGGCATCCTGTCTGGTGAACCCCAGAGCCTGCCATGAAACCGAACTGGTGTTAACCGTTGCGCCTGTGGTGCGGCGGGTCGCGGTTGTGGGTGCCGGGCCTGCAGGGCTGGCCGCTGCCACCACGGCGGCAAAACGCGGCCACAAAGTGACCCTGTTCGAAGCCGACGATAAAATCGGCGGCCAGTTCAACTACGCCAAGCGTATTCCCGGCAAGGAAGAGTTCTTCGAAACCCTGCGTTATTTCCAGCGCCAGATCGAGTTGTTGGAGGTTGACCTGAAACTCAACACGCGCATCGAGGCGGCGAATTTGGCCGAGCTGGGGTTTGACGATGTCATTATCGCCACCGGCGTTAAACCACGCACGCCACAGATTGATGGGATCGACCATCCCAAGGTGCTGGGTTACCTTGATGTGCTCCGCCATAACAAAGCGGTGGGTCAACGCGTGGCGGTCATTGGCGCGGGCGGTATCGGCTTCGACGTCAGTGAGTTTTTGACTCACGATGTCAGCCATCAGCCAGAAGGCGAGCAGGTGAGTGTCGCCGACTGGCAGGCAGAGTGGGGCGTTCACCCCGGGTTTGAGGGCCCTGGTGGGCTGGCGGAGCGTAAAGCGACCTCGTCCCCGCGTAAAATTTACCTGATGCAGCGTAAAACCGGCAAAGTCGGCGGTGGCCTGGGTAAAACAACCGGCTGGGTGCATCGCAACAGCCTCAAACACCGCGACGTCGACATGGTGCGTGGCTGCAGTTACGAGCGTATTGATGATGAAGGCCTGCACATATCCGTCCGTGACAAAGACGGCAAGCTCAAGGAGAGCAGAGTGCTGCAGGTTGATAACGTGGTTGTCTGTGCCGGCCAGGAACCGTTGCGGGCGTTGTACGACCAGTTGGCGGAGTCCGGTATCCGGGCTCACCTGATCGGTGGCGCGGATGTGGCGGAAGAGCTGGATGCCAAGCGGGCAATCCGCCAGGGTACCGAAGTTGCGGCCGGGCTCTGATACAAGGGTTTTTGCGAAGTCAGTCGCTGGCTGGGAATAGTGACGCTGGAGGGCATACTGGAGACACTTTTGGGCACCGAAAGCATGGACGAAACCGATAATGTCTCCAACCTTCGCCGTTACGCGAAGCAGCGCTGGAGCCGTCGCCTGAAAAAATACAGCCGCTCCTGAATACGGAGTCAGTCTGTCAGCGGACGGATTTCAGAGCATTGAAAATAGCCTCCGCTTCTGCCTCAAGTACCTGACAGCGAAACGGATTTCCCTGCTGTGAGGCAAGCGCTATCTGCTTCTGTTTCATGTCGTACAGCTTGCTCAGGATGTCTGCCTGGCTTTGCCTGATTGGTGCGTTCATGGCGACCCTCCCCACTTTTACACCGGTGTCGGTATTCTTTACGTTGCCGGCCATCTGATGGCCTTCAAAGGTAAGCGATGCATAACCCGCGCCACCTGCGCCCCGGCGTATCGTTCTATCAAATCCAATAACAGAAACAGTCCGCTGGTGCCCGGGAGCCGAGCACCAGAAAAGTAAGCGCTTGATATCAAAGAGGCGAGATTAACCAAGATTATGTCATAAATGCCGGTTCCCCGAAAAAACAAGGTGTGAGAGGCTATCGACAACAAACAGGAGACCCAGAATGACCGACACCCTGATCGACCGCCGCGACCTGGCGTTCCAGCTCTACGAAGTCCTCGACACCGACAGCCTCACCACCCGCGAGCGCTTCAGCGAACACAACCGTGACACCTTCGATGCCGTCATCGAAACCGCCGATAAAATCGCCCGGGAAAAGTTCGCCACCCACAACAGCGCCGCCGACAAAGACGAACCCAAATTCGTCAACGGCCAGGTCGAGATGTTGCCCCAGGTCAAAGAAGCGTTTGATGCCTACGCCGAAGCAGGGTTCATCGCTGGCCGATATGACTACGATCTCGGCGGCATGCAACTGCCGGAATCGGTCATGGCCGCCTGCAACGGGTTTTTCACCGCCGCCAACCCCGGCACCGCAGGCTACCCGTTCCTGACCACCGCCGCCGCCAACCTCATCCGCGTGTTCGGCAGCGAACAGCAGCAAACCACCTTCCTGCCGCACATGCTCAGTGGTCGATATACCGGAACCATGGCGCTCACCGAGCCCCACGCCGGCTCGTCCCTGGCGGACATCCGCACCTCAGCATCGCCCACCGATGACGACCATTACCTGATCAAAGGCGCGAAGATCTATATTTCAGGTGGCGAACAGTCCATCACCGACAACATCGTTCACATGGTGCTGGCCAAGATCAAAGGCGCGCCGGCTGGCGTCAAAGGCATCTCCCTGTTCATCGTGCCAAAATTTCTGGTGGACGAGGACGGCAACCCTGCGGAACGCAATGGCGTTAACCTGGCGGGACTGATCCACAAACTGGGCTACAGAGGCACCACCTCCACCGCTCTGAGCTTTGGTGACGACGCCCCCTGCCACGGCTACCTGGTTGGCGAACCCCACCAGGGCCTGAAGTACATGTTCCAGATGATGAACGAAGCGCGGGTAGGCGTTGGCTTCGGTGCCGCGGTGATTGGCTACCGTGGCTATATGCACAGCCTGGAATACGCCAAAGACCGCCTGCAGGGCCGCAAAGCCAGCGAGAAAAACCCCGAATCTCCCCAGGTGCCAATCATTGACCACGCCGATGTGCGCCGTATGCTGCTGGCCCAGAAAACCTACAGCGAGGGCGGCCTGGCGCTGTGCCTGTACGGCGCGCGCTTGATGGACGATCAGCACACTCATCCGGACGAACAGAAGCGTGTAGAGGCGGGCAAATTACTGGACCTGCTCACCCCGGTGATTAAAGCCTGGCCTTCGGAGTACGGCCCCAAGGCCAACGATCTGGCGATTCAGGTCTACGGCGGTGCCGGCTATACCCGTGAGTATCCGGTAGAGCAGTGCTGGCGCGATAACCGCCTCAACCCGATTCACGAAGGCACCAACGGTATCCAGGCTCTGGATCTTCTGGGCCGCAAAATCTGGCAGGACCAGAGCCACGGTCTGCAATTGCTGATGCAGGAAATGCAGGTGGATCTACAGGCGGCCACCACCGACCGCTGTCAGCAGTGGGCGCTGTCGCTCAGTGAAACTCTGCAGCAGGCGGTGAAAGTCACCCAGAGCCTGGGTAAATCCCTGGTGGATGGCGAAGTGGACAAGACCCTGGCCAATGCCAGCTGCTATCTGCATCTGTTCGGGCACATCATCGTCGCCTGGATGTGGCTCCGCCAGGCCAACGCCGCAGCGAATGCGCTGGCTTCAGCGAATACGGATGATGAGCGCAATTTCTATCAGGGCAAGCTTCAGGCGGCGCAGTATTTCTTCCACTGGGAGTTGCCGACGGTGGCCCAGGACCTGGTGCTGTTGCGGAACCAGGACGATACCTGCCTGAACATGAAGTCCGAGTGGTTCTAAATCTGGTGTAAGCACACTCGACCGGGAAGACCTTCAGGGACACGCCACGAGTACGTCCCTGTAGGCTCGGCTGTGGCCATCCCTGGCCACAGACGGTCCCTGAAGGTCTTCCCGGCCGAGCGCGCCCGAAGTCATGATGATCCGCTGCCACCTTGTGTCTGAGTATGTACGAGTACCACCCAGGCTGGACGGCGGGCTACTGGTCCCTTCTCCCGGGACTGTCTGCAGCAGGGATGCTGCAGCCAAGCCTACAGGGACGTATTCACGGCGTGTCCCGGGAGAAGGGACCAGTTGACCGCAGACTCCCAAGTTGGAAATCGCTTAGGCGGCCTCTTCAGAAGAAGATTCCCTCCGCGCTTTGGCCTCAGTCGCCACTGCCGTCGCATAATCCGCGTACCTGGCCATCAGCTCTTCCCTACGGTCCGGGTCCCAGTTGATTTTGCTCATATCGCCCTCGTAATGATCGATAACCCGCTTGTCCATCATCTCGTACCACCAGGACGGTAAATACGCAGGCAACAGCATCGAGGCATAGCCGCCCGGCAACTGCGGCGCATGCTCAAAATGTCTCAGCGCCTGGAAGCTGCGCTGCGGGTGCGCGTGGTGGTCTGAATGGCGCTGCAACTGATACAGGAACAGGTTGGTCACAATGTGATTGCTGTTCCAGCTGTGTTCAGGTTGGGTGCGCACATACCTGCCCTTGCTGTCCTTCTGACGCAGCAGGCCGTAGTGCTCGACGTAGTTCACCGTCTCCAACAGACTGGCTCCATAGACTGCCTGGGCTGCCAGGAAAGGGACCGCCCTTGGGCCGCAAACCAGAGTAGTGGCACCAAAGAAGCCGGCGCTCATGGCCCAGCCCTGGAGTAACTCATTATCCAGTGTCCAGAAGCCCTTACCTTTGCGAGCCAACCTGGCCTTTTCAATTTCTATGGAAGACTTGATACCGCCCATTACCGTGCGCGGCAGGAATTTCCAGAAACTTTCGCCCATACGGCTGCTGGCCGGATCTTCTGGCGTCGCCACTCGCTTGTGATGACCGAAATTGTGTTCCACCACGAAGTGGGTGTAGCCCGTGGGCGCGAGGGCAGCCATCGCCATCAGTTTGTTCGACTTGTTGGACTTGTGACCCAGCTCATGGGCGGTATTGATGCCGACACCGTTGATAGCGCCAACCGTCAGGGTGATGCCGATCTTGTCCGACAGCGGCGTGCTTTTGCGGCTGGCCAACCAGGCACCCATAAAGGTCATGGCGTACTGGGAGGGGATAAAGGCCTTCACGATTCGGTCGTAATACTTGTCCTGCTCCAACGTTTTAACCGCGGATTCGGGAGGGTTGCTCTGATCTTCGCCGATGGCGCGGTCCAGGGCGGGAATGATCCCGTGGACCAGAGCCGGGCCGGTCCAGGCCAGCGAGCGCAGTTTTTTGGGGGCAATCGCGTAGCCGGCGAGGGCTGCAAGGCCAATGCCGGGCAGTGCCGGCCCCATCAGCCAGAGGTAGCGCTTTGGGTCTTTCCAGTCTTTTCCGGCTTTGGACGCACTTGGCTTTTTGCTCTGGTCGTCGTCATTCAGGGCCGCTGTCAGGGTTTGGCTGTCCAGTCTGTCGCGGGTTGTTGTGTTCATTGTTGGGCTCCAGTTCTCAGGATGTAATCACACTTTATGTCGGACAATATTACAATTCAACAGTTGATTTAGATGTTGGTCACTTTGGGCCGGCATGGATCGGTTACATTCGAAACTGGCGGGTTAGAGCATTCTGAACCAGACTCCAGTTCATAGGTCGCGACCCACGAGGACGAATCAGCCATGGCCACCGAGAACCCTTCCGCTGCGGCGGATCCTATTCACTGGTCGGTGCAGCAGCTGCTCCGGGAATACCTGTTCTCTGCGCAATTGCTTGAAATCGTTTATCGGGACGATGCGGGCCAGGTGCGAATCGTTCATGACGTTATCCGTGACCTGTTTAACCGGGCAGGGCGTGAATTTGTTCTGATTGGGCGCGGCCATTTGCTAAGACTGGATCACATCGTGACGCTCGACGGCGTGGAAGTGTCGGGTGGCATTGGTTGATTGCCGATCAAATATAGCTAACCTGCTGTCATAGCTAACAAAAGGGTAATGCCTCAGTAATTGCGTGCACCGGATGACCGCCCTACACTTGTCTCCGTTGTATACATTTGCCAACGAAAGGACATGGTATGAACAAGCTAACGTTGAGTGCATTGGCTCTGCTGATGACACTGGGCCTTGCGGCCTGCAGTCAGGAAGACGAAGGTGCCGACTTTGAGGAAGCCGCTGACAACGCCGCGGAAATGGCGGATGATGCAGGCGATTCCATCGAAGAAGGCGCTGAAGAGGCCGGCGATGAAATGGGCGACGCGGCTGACGAAGCCGGTGATTCCATGGAAGAAGGCTACGAAGAAGCGACTGAAGACGACAAGTAAGCCGTTATCTTCACAGAAAAAGCCGGCCACCCTTTTGGGGTGGCCGGCTTTTTTTATGCCTGCCCTGTGCCCTGACTCCCTCTTTGCTACCCGTGCTCACGAAATTCATAAAAGGTTTCACTCCGCTGGCCGATGACTATGAATAGTGCGTGGTAGAACCCACTAAAGTCTCAGTTATAAATTTGTATCAATTCTTTACTCTTGCTCAAGGCCTTCAATGGCATGCTGTATTCATTAATAACGATAAAAATGAGGTTTCCATGGGCTTGGTCGAACGTCCTGTGCTTGTTGTGGGGGGAGTGGTTGCTCTGGGTGTTGCCGTTGGCGCAGCCGTGGCGGCACCGATGATAGGGCTGGAAATCGCATCGGTACTGATCGGTGTGGTCCTCGGTTTGGTGACGGCATCGGGGTACCTGGTGCTTCGTGTTCTGGAGCCGGTGGAACGAGGGCTGAAGGCACTTGACGACGGCCAGTTGCCAGAGACCGGCCCTTTGCACGGGCGCTGTGAACGCCTTATCGCCGATGCGCGCGCCGGGCGGGCTCTGGTGGGAACTCTCTCGGGCAGTGCGGATAAAAATGCCATATCGGCCGCCCAGGTGTCGTTCGCGGCGGACCAGCTCAAGCTGCGCCTCGATCGCCAGGTGAAAGAAACCACCCACATGGCCGAATACACCGGGCAAATCACTGAAACGGTTCGCGAGTCCTCACGACAGGCCACCGATGCCGCCACCATGGCTCAGCAGGCCAGCCAAATCAGCGCAGAGGGCCGGCAGGCACTAATGGGTGCCATCGAAAGTGTGCGTGTGGTTCATCAGCAATCCGGTGAGAACCTGCGGCTGATCCAGGAACTGAACGAGAAATCCAACCGCATTCAGGGTGTAACCTCAACCATCCAGGGCATTGCCGAACAGACCAACTTGCTGGCGCTGAATGCGGCTATTGAAGCCGCGCGGGCTGGAGAGCAGGGGCGCGGGTTTGCGGTGGTGGCGGACGAAGTCCGACAACTGGCAGGGCGCACCGCTCAGGCCACGGGCGAAGTGGCGGAAACCCTGCAGGAAATCCGCTCTGACACGACGTTGATTGTCTCGCGGATTGAGGGCCTCGCCCGCAGCGTTGAAGAAGGTCTGACTTCCGTCGAGAGTGTTGGAGGGCAGCTGGATCAGATTCGTGACCAGTCCGACCGTTTGCAGCAGCAGGTCGCCCAGATTGCCGAAAGTGACCAGAGCAACGAACAGAGTCTTGAGCGGGTGTTTGCAGCGCTTGAAGTTGTCCGTGATCAGATCTCTGAAAGTGACCGCAGCGTGGTGTCGCTGGCGGAACAGGCGGGCACGCTGATGGAGCTGGCAGAGAACGCAAACGCCGCCTTTGCCCTGAACAGCAGCGCCAGTTACCACCGACACTTCTATCTGCAGGCCAAAGAAGGTTCCGACCGCTTGGGGCAGCTGTTTGAAGACGCTATCCGTGATGGCAAAGTTACTGAGAGTGCACTGTTCGACAAAGGCCGGGTGCCCATTGCCAATACGCAGCCCCAGAAATACGCCAGTTCGTTTGATCGGTTTACGGATCAATACCTGCCGACGGTTCAGGAGCCCGTGAAGGATTACCACGATGCGGTGGTCTTTGCCATCGCCACTGCCCCTGACGGCTATGTGCCCACTCACAACCGGGACTTTGCCCATTCGCCCACCGGCGATCCAGATGTAGACCTGTTTAAAAGTCGGAGCAAACGTTTATTCAATGACCGCACCGGTGCCCGCTGCGGAAACCACACCGACGATATGCTGTTGCAGACGTACCGGCGCGATACCGGGGAAATCATGCATGACCTTTCGGTGCCGGTGTATGTTAACGGCAGGCACTGGGGTGGTTTCCGGCTTGGCTATCGTCCGGATAACCACTGAGCTCGCGGGCCATTTCGCGGCCATCGTCCCGGTGATAGACTTCGGTCATTATTCTGACAGGAGCATGCTGTGGCCGACCACGAATTTATTCCCGCCGATGCCGATCCGGTAGCGCGCCGGGCGGACCCTGCCCGCAACCTGGCGGTGGTGGTTTACGTGCTTCAGGGGCTGTCGTTCTTTTTGGGCGGGATCACCGGCCTGGTGGGCGTGATCATCAATTACGTCAAGATGGATGACGTGGCAGGTACCTGGATCGAGCCGCATTTCCGGTGGCAAATCCGTACCTTCTGGATTGGCCTGCTGTGGACCGTTATTGGCATCGTCACCACGCCTCTGATCATCGGCTGGTTTGTGCTTCTGGGTATCTCAATCTGGCTGATCTACCGAATCGTCAAGGGGGCACTTGCTCTCAATGATGGCAAGCAGCCGTAAACTAGTGGTTCGGCCGCCGGGGCGTTGCTCAGAGTAAGCTCACCCAGTGCAGTGCGGCCAGTCCGCCGATAAACACGATCAACGCGAAGGTGACTCTGAGCCGTCGATGGGGAGGGACCAGAGATTCCGCCTCGTTCTGTTCGCCGGTTGTGACGCCGCCGCTCATGAAGCGATCCGCGATTCGCGGGCAATATGGGCTTCGGCGCAGAGGCCGCAGTTGTTCCGGGAGCAGCTCGCGGAATCGTGAAGTGACATGCCCTGGACGCTGTTCTGGCGCTGTCGGGTGACTCCTCGGAACGCCCGAATATGGCGCTCAAGCGCTACCGTGGCTTCTTCAGAACTTGGGAACGGGCCCAGGTCGGACGGCTCCCGTGTCAGTGCATACCAGCCAAACGCGGTGTGGAGGAGCCGTTCGGCGTGGCAACTTGAAGTCTTAGCTGCTCGCATGTTCAATCCTTAAGAAATCGACATCTGAACAAATGCTTAGGATGGCACCTGCTTATTTGCGACGCAGCCGGTCAACTAGCCACGATGACGTCAAGGTGCCGGATATACCAGGCTAATGCAATGATTAATGTGACGTGGTTCAATGTTTTTGTGGTCAATCCGTGGTCACTTCACGCAAACGCAGTGCGCTGAGCGTTCCCGCCAGTCCCATAAAGCCAAGTGTCAGGATTACAGCGATGTCTGACACCAGGGAAATGAGTGCAGTAATCCCCCCGGTAACCAGCAGCAGAACGCCGATGACGGTGTTACTCACAGCGGTGTAGTCCGTGCGTTTGTTGCCGCCGGCCATATCCACCAGATAGGTTTTACGTCCCAGGCGCACGCCCGCATGGGCGATGCTCAGCACAAAAAAAGCACCGGGATAGAACCAGACGCCGCCGGTTATCTCTCCAGCCATCAGCGCAATGAAACCCACCGCGAGGCACACCGAGCTAGCGATTCCCGCTCCGCGAATCATGACGCGACGGCTGGAGGCGTCTGCCATCCAGCCCCAAAAGCTGGCACTGACCGAACTTGCCAGGCTGCTGGCCAGCAGGAAAGCGCCCAACAGCCAATCGCTGTCTGCCTCTTTCTGCGCCATTACGACGAAGTAAGGGGAGGCGAGCGCGGAGCACAGCAACAAGGCCCGGGTGATGACAAAATGTCGGAAAGGGGGATCGTTCTGCAGCAGAGAGAGGCTGCAGAACGCCTGTCGCATCGCGCTGTCGCCACCACCGGTTTCGCCCTCGTGCTCCTGAATAAAGGCAAACAGCACACCGGCGATCAGCCAGAGACAGGCAGCCAAAAGCAACAACACGGTGTAAAACCCGATTCCAGGGTCACCCCGATCCCAGAACAGCAAGGCGGTCAGTACCACGGTTGCGGTTCCTCCGATGGTGGTGGCCAACCCCGAGAGCCGGCCGCGGCGGGTCTTGGGGATACACTTACCCTGGACATCTTTCATCGCAACCGAACAGAAACCCCGCGAGAGGGAAAAGGCAACCAACGCAGCGATCAGGCCGCCGCCTGCAACGTAGCCTTCGTAGAACCAGATGCTGCCGGCCATGGCGACCACGCTGACGGCCTGGCCGAAGCTGCCGAGTATCCAGAACCCTTTGCGAACCGGCTTGCGCCGCACCCAGGCAGCAATCACCATCTGCGGCACCATCGACCCGGACTCCCGGATCGGCACCAGCCAGGCAACCAACGCCGGCGCACCCACTGCACTGAGCAGCCAGGCAAGTACGGTTTTGGGGCTGATCAGCAAATCGCCCAGCTTGGTCAGTACGTTGCTGGCGAGGATGAGGAAAAAGTTGCGAGGCACTTCGCGACAGGCTTCTTCGGGGATGTCCTTGCAGACCCGGGCGTCCTCTTCGTTGGCGATCAGGGCATAGAGTTGGTCTGTAGGCTTACCGAGCATGTCTGACAACGGTCTCTCCTTCAGGTAATCAGGGCCGTATCGCATCATAGCAGGGTGGTTGCCGCGGCCCCAGCCATCAGCTTGCTCCCTGTTTGATCTTCGGGCCTAATGCGCGGACACGACGAGCCGCGACAGGATGATTCATGCTCAGCTATCTTCACGGATTTCACGCTGGCAACTTTGCCGATGTCCAGAAACACGCAGCCCAGGTCCTCGCGTTGCGGATGATGCAGGCCAAGCCCAGCGGCATTGCGTGTTTTGATACCCACGCTGGCAGCGCGCTTTATGATCTGGACAGTGATCGGGCACAGAAAACCGGTGAAGCCGACGATGGCATCCGCAGGCTCTGGCAGGCGCGCCCTGGCCTCGCCGGTGACGATTGGCAGCCATTGCTGGATGTTCTTGCCAGCCTCAACCGTCACCACGACAGCCTGAGCCGCTATCCCGGATCACCGGAATGGTTCCGGCGTTTCCAGCGGGACCAGGATGCACTGACGTTGTTTGAGCTCCACCCGACCGAAAGCGAGCATTTGCAGTCATGGGCGGGGCAGGGGAATGTGCAAAAGAGGGGGAAAAAGAGCGTGCAGGTGTTTCGGGAGGATGGGCTGAGTGGGTTATTGCGTCAGTTACCGCCGCGCCAGCCCAGGCTGATGGTGCTGATGGACCCGTCCTACGAAGTGAAAACAGAGTACGAGCAGGTGGCGGAGACGCTGGCGCGAGCCTGGAAAAAATGCCGCCATGGTGTTTTTCTGGTCTGGTATCCGATACTGACATCCGCGCTTGAGCAGGCGCTCAAACAGGCCATCGTTCAGGGCCCGCTTAAAGGCGTGCTTTGCAGCGAAATCCACCTTGAGCGGCCACCACAACGGGGAATGACGGGCTCCGGCATGCTCGTTGTTAACCCACCCTGGGGGTTTGGAGAGCGGCTGACGCAGATGCTGGAGAGTGTCTCCGGGACCAGCGGCGATGGCCTGAGCGTGAAGGCCTCGCTCTCATGGTTGGTGCCGGAGTAGTCACGTTTCGCCGTTTTCACCCTCTGTTTCGGCGTGATCTTCCAGACGCTCAATCATGCCTAGAAGGGTGTCGAGTATGTGCTGGCCCCGCTTGCCGGCGGCTTCAGCATAGAGTTCTCTGACCGGAAGGCTGGCCTCGCGAAAGCGCTTCCGTTGCTCCGGGGTCAGTTCCACGACCGACACGTTGCTGTCTTCGCGAATTTTGGCCAGCCTGGATTCGTTAAGCTCCGCCTGCCGGGTGTAGGTTTGGGCGGCCACATCAGCAAGCGCCTCATCAAGCCACTGCTTCTGGTCATCGGGCAGGTCTTGGTACCACTGGTGGTTAGAGACAACCGACGCAACAAACTGAGCCGGGCGTGCGAAGGTTAGCGTGCTCTGGA
The DNA here is from genome assembly GCF_040904845.1 of Marinobacter sp. Classification (GTDB taxonomy): domain Bacteria; phylum Pseudomonadota; class Gammaproteobacteria; order Pseudomonadales; family Oleiphilaceae; genus Marinobacter. The sequence goes on from NZ_JBBDSR010000002.1 coordinate 36,650, forward strand.
CTTCATAAAACCCCATTTCTTCGATGGCGAATACCGGGTTCGCCTGACCGTCGATGCGCTGGAGCTGCAGATCGCTGTAGACCTGGGAGTAGGGCGTGGGGTGAGGGTCGGCACCGTAGGCACGATAGGCCTCGGCGGAAATGTCGGCGGTCATGGTGCGGATTCGGAAGCCGTCAAAGTCTTTCGGAGTGCGCAGCGGTTTGTTGGCGGTCCATACCATCCAGCCTTCCGGCACAAAACCGAGCAGTTTCATGTCGTGTTCGGCATAACTCCCGCTAAACAGGTCTAACAGTTCATTGCTGACTAGCAGCCGCCGATTGACGTCGTTGTCGTCAGACAGCACAAAGTGCAGCGTAAACACCCCGACTTCCGGCACGGTATTGGCCAGGTGCCCCGGCGAGGCGAAGGCCAGGTGAACAGATCCGTCCCGGGTCAGTTCCGTCAGTTGCGCAGAGGTGCCGAGGGAGCCATAGGGGAAAATGTCCAGTTCGATATTGCCGTCTGAGCGGCTTTCGATGCGCTCTTTAAAGGCGACGGCGTAGGAGTGCTGGACGCTTCCCTCGATTTCCTCAAGGGCAAAGCGCCAGGTGACCGGGTATTTCGGAGACTCATTTTCTACCGATACGGCCTTGGGCTGTTTCTCTGCCTGATTGTCCGAGCACCCAGCCAATGAGATCAGGGTCAGGACGAGCAGCGGAATCAGCCGCGGGCAAAAAATTGGCATCTCTATGTCTCCAATGACGTTTTTCTGGTCACATCTTCTGCAATAAGGTACCACAAGATAGTCGGAGGGGTGGCTGACCACAACGTATTTCAGGACGGGACAGCGGAACGAAAAAAAGCCCCGCAGGGGCGGGGCTTGTAATGACACTGATCGCAGGGCAGCGTTTACATCAGTGCGTCAACACGGTTGCGTACCTTTGGCTCGCTGTTGTAAGCGGTGGCAATCGCGTTGTAGGTCGGGATATCAAGGCCAGAGTCTTCAATCACGGTGACCATCTCATCGTTGGCCTCCATCTGAAGCTCTTGCGCTTTCTCTTGCGAGTCGGCGTCTTCGATTTTCGCCATGTATTCGTCACGAATATCGTTGATACCGTTCTGAGCTTCGACAAACTGCTTCAGCTCAGCGTCGTTGTAATTAGTGTTTTGAGAACCCGCGGAAGCCGGATCGCTGTAGCCATCCTGACCAGTCTGTTCCGGGTTCTGCTGGCTTTGCTGGGCCAGAGCGGGGCCTGCCGCGAGCAGTGCCATGGAAACAGTCAGTGACGTGAGTAGTTTATTCATAACGATACTCCTTTCCTTTTGGTTGGGGTGTGTCAGTTCGGAGATATCCGGTGACAACCGCTTAACTACATTGGTTGCCGGTGTGAAGCTTTTTAGCACCGACAATGTCGTGTTCGTACCAGAGACCTATCAATTGGCGTGCCACCTTCCCGATAAAGTTAAAATATCTTAAAAAACAATGAGATAATGAATTCATTCTAATTAATTTCATGTAAGAGCGGTTGTGGCGAAATGCCACATGTGGCAAAAAGGTGTGACATTTTGTCGGAGCGCACGTTATGCCGCGGCCCGTACTGAGCGCAGGGAGCATGTTTCACTCTTTGCGGCTCACCCTGGTTCTGACCCTGGTTATCCCACTAATGCTTTTCAGTGGCGTCGCCATTTACGTTGGCGTGAGCGCCGTCGGAGAGAACCTGAACGATCGCTTGCGGGAGGATCTTGAGCTGGTGGCCAGGGCGGTCAGTGGGCCGCTGTCGCGGGCCATGTCCGAGGGTGATGAGATTGTCATGGGGGAGTCTCTTGAGTCCATATTCCGGATCGGCCGGGTCTATGGGGCTTCTGTTTTTGACGAGGAGGGCAACCAGATTGCCAGCCTGGGTGTAGCAGACAGCAACGTTCGCAGCAGCGAGAGTGCCGAGCGGGTTATCGCCAGCGGTGAGCTTGGCGGTGCGTTTCGGCGGGTGGACGGCGAGTCGGTGTTTTCCCAGTTCACCCCTCTGGTCGCTGAGAACGGCCGTATTCAGGGGCTGCTGCAGATCACCCGCAAGCGCAGTGATTTTCACGAGCTGGTGGCTTCCAGCTGGCTCTGGGCCATCGCTATCTGGTCGTCGCTTTCTCTGATTGTCATTCTGGTGGTGGTGCTGGGGCATTACGGTGCGGTGGGCCGTCATGTCAGCCGGCTGCTGGAAATTATGGGCCGCATGGCTCCGGGAAGCTGGCGTGTCACCGCGGTGCCCGGCGGCCCCCGTGAATTGCGCCAAATTCATGAGGGGCTTCGGGACATGGGTGAGCGTATGCGGGCGGCTGAGACCGAGATTGGTGAGCGCGTCATTCGGGAGCGGGAGCTGGCCGAGCGCCTGGAGTACCAGGAAAAAGTGGCCATGATCGGTCGGGTTGCCGGCGGTGTCGCCCACGAGCTGGGCGCGCCGCTGAGTGTGGTTCAGGGGCGCGCCAATATTCTGCGCCGGGCCGGGCTCAAAGAAGGGCAGGATCGACATCTGGACGACATCGAACATCAGGTAGAACGGATGACGCTGATCATCCAGCAATTGCTGGATTGTTTTCGCCATGTGCCGGACTCCCGCCGCACCACGGATCTGGCGGCGGTGCTCAGGGATGTCACCGACCGGATTGGCGATGACCCCAAGTGCGGTACAGCCAGCGTGAAGGCTCATGGGCTGGATCAGCTGGCGGAAATCACGGCAGAACCCACCCGCCTGGAGTTGGCCTGCCTGAATGTTATCCGTAATGCCTGCCAGGCCAGCAAGGGCAGGGTAGAAGTGTCGCTCAGGCGCGAGGGAGCTCAGTGGGAAGTACGCGTGGAAGATGATGGCCCCGGCATCGATCCGCAAGCCAGGGAGCGTGTTTTCGAACCGTTTTACAGTACCCGACCCGCCGGTGAAGGGACGGGGCTCGGCCTGGCTGTGGTGGGCAGCGTGTTGAAAGAACATGGCGGTTATGTCGATATTGGGGAGAGTCAGCTTGGAGGGTGTCGGATGAGTCTGTTTTGGGCGGGGGTACAAGGCAATGAATAATCATCAGCCATTGATCCTGCTGATCGAGGACGATGCCAGTCTGCGATCTCTGCTTGCAGAAGAGCTGGAGCTGGAGAGCTATCGGGTTGTGTCAGCTGCATCCGCCTACGAAGGGCAGGAAAAGGCGTTGGCGGAGATTCCTGACCTGATCGTGTCCGATTTGCGGCTGCCGGACGCAGACGGTCTTTCCGTTTTGCGTGAACTTCAGGCGGCTGGGCATTCGGTGCCGTTTATTATAATTACCGCCTTTGGCACGGTGGACCAGGCGGTAGACGCCCTCAAAGCCGGCGCTGACGACTTCCTCACCAAACCCCTGTCGACCGACCACCTGCGGCTGAAAATCCGCCGCCTGTTATCTCAGGCGGCGATTACCCACGAGCTTGCCCGCTATAAATCCAGAGGCAAAGACGATACGTCGCTCGGTCTGGTTGGTGACAGCGCAGCCATGCGCCGATTGCGAACGGAGATTCGACAGGTAGCGCGCAGCCACGCAGTGGTTCTGATTAATGGCGAAAGTGGCACCGGCAAGGAGCTGGTGGCACGGGCTATTCATACTGAAAGTGAGCGCAAAGCGCGGCCTTTCCTGCCGGTGAACTGTGCAGGGATTCCGCAGGAGTTAATGGAAAGCGAGTTCTTCGGGCATGAAGCGGGTGCGTTCACCGGAGCCAGGCAAGCTCGCAAGGGTCTGTTCGCGGAAGCTGACGGCGGAACGCTGCTACTTGATGAAATCGGTGAAATGCCGCTGGCGCTTCAGGCAAAATTGCTACGTGTGCTGCAGGAGGGAACCATCAAACCAGTAGGTGCGGACCAGGAAGAAAGCGTTGACGTGCGCATTCTTGCGGCCACCCACGTCGACCTTCTTAAGGCCGTTGCAGAAGGCGCGTTTCGGGAAGATCTGTATTACCGACTGGAAACCCTTGCCCTGCTGGTGCCGCCCTTGAGAGAACGGGGTGATGATGTCGACATCCTGTCGATGCACTTTCTCCGGGAGGCGGCCCAACGCCATAACCGGGGGTTTATGAGGTTGAGTAATGTCACATCACAAACGCTGCTGGATTACCCGTTTCCCGGCAACGTCAGGGAGTTGGCGAGCGCCATTGAGCGGGCAGTGACCTTTTGCGATGGCGAGGTCATTCAGCCGGAACATTTGCCAGCGAGAATACGCCGGCGCCGTGCGGAGTCGCCGGCGGCTTCGGCCGAAGCGAGCCCCGGCAGCCTGGCCGATTGGCCAACGCTGGAGGCGCTGCAGCAGGATTACGTTAGCCGGGTGATCAAAGCGGTGGAAGGGAACAAGCGCCGGGCCGCCCAAATTCTGGGAATCAACCGCCGAACGCTCTATCGCTGGCTGGGTGCCGGGGCGGGAGAGGTGAATGACTAACCAGAAACACGCGATGATGTATGGCCTGGCAACGGTGCTGTTGTGGTCCACGGTTGCCACGGCTTTCAAGCTGTCGCTTCGCGAGTTGTCTCCACTCCAGATGATGGCGGTGGCCTGCTCGGCCTCGGTGGTGGTCATGGCGCTTATTCTGATAGTCCAGAAGCGCTGGCACCTGGTGTTTTCGCTAAGCCGCCAGCAGTACCTGCAGTCCATCGGTATGGGTCTGATCAACCCGTGCCTGTACTATCTGGTGTTGTTCGGAGCCTTCGACCGCTTGCCGGCCCAGGAGGCCCAACCGCTGAATTACACCTGGGCGCTGGTGCTGGCCTATCTCTCGGTGCCGTTTCTTGGCCAGCGATTGCGCCGATTGGACATCGTCGCCGGCCTGATCTGCTACGCCGGGGTGGTTGTTATCGCTACCCGGGGGGATGTGTTGTCGCTGACGTTTTCCGACCCGCTTGGCGTAGGGCTGGCGATTGCGAGCACGCTGGTGTGGGCATCGTACTGGATCATCGCGACTCGGGATAAACGCGACCCGGTGGTTGGGCTGTTTCTGAATTTTCTCTGCGGTTTGCCCTTCATTCTCGTGGCCTGCGCGTTCACCGATGGTTTTGATATGACGCTCGGCACGGCTGTTGGCGCAGCGGTGTACGTGGGTGTCTTTGAGATGGGTATTGCCTTTGTGTTCTGGTCCTACGCCATGAAAAAAGCGGAAAACACGTCGAGGGTGAGCAACCTGATCTTTATTTCTCCGTTCCTGTCACTGGTCTTTATCTACCTGATCCTGGGCGAAGTGATTCTGCCGTCAACTTACGTGGGGCTGTTGCTGATTGTTGCCGGGCTCTGGGTTCAGCAACTCAAAACCCGGGCGCGCCTGGCAGCGGTGGAAAAGCGATGAGCCATTGGCACTTGTACATGGTCCGAACTGCCCGGGGCGCGCTCTACACGGGTATCACCACCGACGTTTCGAGACGCTTCTCTGAACACCAGGCCGGTGCCCCAAAAGGAGCCCGCAGTTTGCGGGGCAAAGGCCCCCTGGAGCTGGTGTTCTCAGCGGCCGTCAGCGATCGCAGCATCGCTTCTCGTCTGGAATGGCAGCTGAAACAATGGCCCCGGACTCAAAAGGAGGCGTTGGTCAGAGGGGACATTACCCTGCCCGATGTTGACTGATGTGAGCGGCAACGTCATTGAGTGCGTCGGTTGCCCGGTCCAGTTGCCCCGCGTGAACCTGAAACACGTGCCACAGGCTGTTGAATATCTCCAGAGTGGTTTCATTGCCCTGGCGCGTGGCGGCCTCGGCAAGCCGCTGGGCATCGTTAAGCAGGATTTCCTCACTGCCGACCTGAATCAGCAGCGGCGGCAGGCCGCTGAGGTCACCAAACACCGGCGAGATCAACGGGTGGATTGGTGCTTCGGAGCCGCAGTAAAGCCGTGCTGCTTTGTCGATCCAGCGAGCTTGCAGCACGGGTTCCCGTTCTGGTGAGTACAACCGTTGGTGGCTCAGATCGACCCAGGGTGACATGACCGCCAACGAACCAGGCACCGGTTTCCCCCCGTCCCGCAGTTTCATGGCCAGGGCTACCGTCAGGCCACCGCCGGCTGAGTCTCCGGCCACAGCGATGTTTTCCGGGTTGTAACCGTCGCGCAGCAACCCATCGTAGGCGGCTTCAGCATCGTCCAGCGCCGCTGGAAAGGGATGTTCCGGAGCCAGGCGGTAATCTGGCGCGATGATCGGCCACCCACACGCTTTGGCGAGGTGCCCGGTAATGCCACGATGGGTAGAGGGTGACCCGATGATATAACCCCCGCCGTGCAGATAGAGCACCACTCCCGGCCCGGCATCACCAAAGTCCGTGCGGGTCGCCCGAATGCCGCCAACGGTCATCTTGCTGAAACGGCAGCCTCTGGGCGGTACCGAGCTGCGGTAAGCCTGCGCCACAATCGAGCGTTGCAGGGGCACGGGAATGGCGGGATGAAGCCATGGGCGGATAAGCCGACTCATGGTCTGGCGAAGGCCGGTTTCGAGCACGGTCTGAAGCATGAATTTCTCCGTGATAATGAGCAGGTTCTGCCTGAGATTATACAGTGGTGTGCTAACCTAGTGACGAACGCTCAGGTGAGCAAGGGGCTTCAGGGCCATTCATACGACCTTTTAATGACAGGCGTGTAACTCTACGTGTACTGGAAAACAGATACCATAGAAATCCCGGGCTGGAACCGAAGCTCTCTGCTGGAATGGCTGGAACCGTTTGATCCCGCTGCCAGCCGCGATCTGAGTGGCGAGATGATGGCTTACTGCCGTTTCTACGGCCTTGATTTATGGGTGGAACACCCGGAGGTGCACTACCATCAGGGCTATGTAAGCGCGGGGCGGCATCAGGTAATGGTGCATTATTTCCGTCATCCCGAAGGCGTTGTCAGCAAGGGCACCGTATTTATTCTGCATGGCTACTTTGACCACGTGGGATTGTACAGCCAACTGATCGACCGCTGCCTGGATGCGGGCTTTGATGTGCTGGCTTACGACCAACCGGGGCATGGCCTGTCCAGCGGAACACCGGCAGCGATCGGCAGCTTTCTGGAGTACCAGGCGGTGCTTTCTGAGGTAATAGCCGAGGTGAAAGGCAAAGTGCGCGCCCCCTGGTACGCCGTCGGGCAAAGCACGGGCGGTGCGATACTGATCGACTACCTGTTGTCGAACCATCACGACCAGAAGACATCGGATTTTCGACAGGTTGTGTTGCTGGCTCCATTGGTCAGGCCAGTGGGATGGCTGGGAGCCAAGGTGTTGCACAGTCTGGCAAGGCCGTTTCTGTCACGCTGGCGCAGGGCCTTCGCGCCGAACAGTGGCAATACCCGCTTTCTGCGATTTCTCAGAGAGCACGATCCGCTGCAGGCCAGGGCGGTTCACGTGGATTGGGTCAGCGCGCTAAAGCGGTGGGTGCCGCACATCGAGTCCGCTCGCCCGGTCAATTTTCCGGTGACGGTGGTTCAGGGGGAGAAAGACCTGACGGTTGACTGGCGACACAACCTACGGATTATCAGGAATAAATTTTCCTCGGTTGAGGAACTGAGAATACCGGATGGGCGTCATCATCTGGTGAATGAAGCACAGGATCTGCAAGCGACGGTGTTCAATGCCATCATCGATACATTTTCTAATGATCAGGCCGAGGACTTCTCCGAGGCCTGTTAGTAACAACAATGTCAGGAGAATGCTGTGAAGAAAACTATTCTCGCTTTCGCGATTGCCACGGTTGGTCTCGGTGGCTGTATGACTTACGACCCTTACACCGGGGAAGAGAAAACATCGAGTGCTACTAAAGGCAGCATTATTGGTGCCATCGGCGGTGCTGCGGTGGGTGCTGCAACCTCCAGCAAAAGTGATCGTGGCAAAGGCGCGCTGATTGGTGCCGCAAGCGGCGCTGCCGTGGGTGGTGGCATTGGTTACTACATGGACAAGCAGGAAGCCGAGCTGCGCCGCAAGCTGGAAGGTTCAGGCGTTCGGGTGGTACGTAATGGTGATGAAATTGAGCTGGTTATGCCTGGCAACATCACTTTCGATACCAACGAATCCACCATCAAGCCGTCGTTCAGCAACACGCTGGAGTCCGTTGGCCTGGTGTTGAAGGAATTCGACAAGACCATCATCCAGATCGACGGTCATACCGACAGCACTGGCTCGCAGAACTACAACCAGTTGCTGAGTGAGCGCCGCGCCGGATCCGTGCGGGACTTTCTGCTGAACCAGGGAATTGAGCCCAAGCGTACACGGGCCGTGGGTTATGGTCCTCGCTATCCGATCGCTTCCAATGACAGCGCTTCCGGGCGGGAGCAGAACCGTCGTGTCGAGCTGACACTGGTGCCGATGCAATAAGTTTGTCGCAAGTCCAGGAAAACCCCGAAGCTTCACCGCTCCGGGGTTTTTTTACGCCTAACTGGTAGTGCTGGGCAGCTACTTATCAATGCGGCCTTCCAGCATTGGGTGTTTCTCAAGCGAAAACCGAACAATAGGCGGTTAGATAACGTTAACTTCGGCACACTTTGGCCTCCGTAGCCATGTTGGAGAGGGTGCTGGTTGTGACAAATTGATCACGATCAATAACATTAATAACGACAAATGAAGGAACATACCCTATGACCAGCCGAATATTGCCTGCTGCCTGTCTTGGTTTGGCTCTCGCCGCTTCCACATCTGCAAGTCACGGTAGCCTTCTCGGTGGCCTGACTGGCGGATCCCAGGATGAAACCAGCCAGGAAGCGCTCCAGCCCGGAGATGTCCTGCCGGGACGGTACATTATTACCCTCGATCCTGAGCTGCCCGGCCTTCTCGGATTGGCGGACCTGCGGGCGGGGGTTGAGTCCCTGTTGCTGGCCGTTGGTGGTGGGGACATCCTGCACCTGTATAACGCTGCTCTGACTGGTGCCGCGGTATCACTGAGCGACGATCAGGCTGGCCTGTTATCGTCCCTGCCGGGTGTGCTGGCCGTGGAGCCGGATCGTGTCGTAGCTGCCACCACGGACGTACAGCAGGGTGCAACCTGGGGGCTGGACCGGATTGACCAGCAGGTACTGCCGCTGGACGAGCACTATCGCTACCCTGCGTCCGCCGGAGCAGGAGCCAATGTGTACATTATCGACACCGGCCTGCGGGACAGCCATGTCGAGTTTACAGGTCGTGTGATCGAGGGGCGCAATTTTGCAGCAAACGACACGGGTCTTCTGGGAGCAGGCGGTCTGCCGTTAGTTGGCCCCCTGCTGAATATTGGTGGGGAAACTGATCCTGCCGATACGACAGACTGCCATGGTCATGGGACTCATGTGGCCAGCACTGCGGTGGGTTCAGAGTATGGTGTTGCCAAGGCAGCCTCCGTGGCTGCTGTGCGGGTACTGGATTGCTCCGGTGCCGGTTCGAATGCCGACGTGATTGCGGGCGTGGATTGGGTTGCTGAGAACCATCAGGCACCGGCGGTTGCCAATATGTCGCTGGGAGGTGGAAATTCAGACGCTCTGGATTTTGCGGTGAAAGGTGCGATTGCACAGGGCGTGACCTTTGTAGTGGCCGCCGGTAACAGCGATGGCGATGCCTGCTCTGGTTCTCCGAACCGGGTGGAGGCTGCCATTACGGTGGGAAGCACAACGCGAGAGGACGAGCGTTCGTCTTTTTCCAATCATGGTGAATGCCTGGACCTGTTTGCGCCCGGATCGGACATCACGGCGGCCTGGTATCAGAGTGACACCGAAACCAACACCATCAGTGGCACATCAATGGCTTCACCCCATGTGGCAGGCGTTGGAGCCCTGGTGCTGGGCGATCAGGGCGGTTTGAGCCCGGCTCAGGTGGGTTCCGCCATACTGGAGATAGCAACGGGGAATGTTCTGGGTGGCATCAAGGCCGGTTCACCCAACCTGTTGCTGCGTGCGCCTCAGTAATTGCCACGGAACGGGTGCTGGCAGAACAAAAAAGCGGGAGCCTAGGCTCCCGCTTTTTTAGGTTCACTCATCCGATCTGGTCAGATCAGAACAGTACGCGGCAGCGAATGGTGCCTTTGACCTGAAGCAGTTTCTCAAGTGCCAGCTCGCCGTAGGCCTTGTCCACGTCTACCACCACATAACCAATATCTTCCTTGGTCTGCAGATACTGGCCACAGATGTTGATGCCATTTTCGGAGAACACCTGGTTTATTTCCGACAGCACGCCCGGCACGTTCTCGTGAATGTGCAGCAAACGGTGCTGGTTTGGGTGTGAAGGCAGGGCCACTTCCGGGAAGTTCACCGAAGACACCGAGGTGCCGTTGTCGCTGTACATGGCCAGCTTTTCCGCCACTTCGCGCCCGATGTTTTCCTGGGCCTCAATGGTGGATCCGCCCACATGCGGCGTCAGAATCACGTTGTCGAACTCGCGCAACGGGGACACAAATTCCTCGTTGTTGGACTTGGGCTCGACCGGGAACACGTCGATGGCGGCACCCAGAAGCTTGCCGCTCTTCAGCGAGTCGGCCAGCGCGTCTATGTCGACAACCGTGCCTCGGGACGCGTTCATCAGGATGGCACCGGGCTTCATCTGGGCCAATTGCTCCGCCTTGAACATGTACTTGGTAGCCGGGGTCTCAGGCACATGCAGGCTGACTACATCGGAGATGTTGAGCAGCTCCTGCAGGGTGCCCACCTGGGTGGCGTTGCCGATGGACAGCTTGGAGACCACATCGTAGAAGTACACATCCATGCCCAGGCCTTCGGCCAGCACGCTGAACTGAGTGCCAATGTTGCCGTAGCCGATGATGCCCAGTTTTTTACCACGAATCTCGTAGCTGTCCTTGGCCGATTTCAGCCATTCACCGCGGTGGGCTTTGGCGCTCTTCTCAGGCACGCCGCGCAGCAACAGAATGGCCTGAGCCAGAACCAGCTCGGCCACACTGCGGGTGTTCGAAAAGGGCGCGTTGAACACTGCAATGCCACGACGGGTGGCGGCTTGAAGGTCCACCTGGTTGGTGCCAATGCAGAAACAGCCCACGGCCACCAACTTCTTGGCGGCTTCAAATACCTTCTCGGTCAGCTGGGTGCGCGAGCGGATGCCGACGAAGTGCGCATCGGCAATTTTCTCGGCCAGCTCTTCCTCGGCCAGCGAGTGAGTCAGGTATTCAATGTTGGTATAGCCTGCGGCATTCAGGGTATCAATGGCAGATTGATGCACGCCTTCCAGCAGCAGAATCCGGATTTTGCTCTTTTCGAGAGACGTATTGGACATGGGCTTGTTTCCGAACCTTTCGTCACGTGAAATGACCTGGAGCCAGGGGATCGTCAGGCTGGCTCACAGAACAGGGGCGGTATGATACCATAAACGCAGATTTTCACAGTGCGTCGGATCGCCTGAATCAACAACTTGGCGATAGCCTGGATATCAGGTGTGCAGCGACCGGCCTCCGAACCTTTATGAGATGCTTAACTTCATGAATTCCGAACAGATTATCGCTTCGCTCAGAGCGCTGGTTGCCACCGGCGACGTCCCCGGGAAAGTGTTGACCGATCCGGCCGACCTGGAAACCTACGGTAAGGACTGGACTAAAATCTATCCGCCCAAGCCGCTGGCGATTGTGTTGCCGAAAACCACGGAACAGGTGCAGGCACTGGTGACGTTTGCCAACGAGAACCGGGTTGCCCTGGTGCCCTCCGGCGGCCGTACGGGCTTGAGCGCCGGAGCCGTTGCGGCCAACGGCGAGGTGGTGATCGCGTTCGATAACATGAACCAGATCCTGGATTTCAGCGCCAGCGACCGCACCGTCAAATGCCAGGCCGGCGTGGTGACCGAACAGCTGCAAACGTTTGCAGAAGAGAATGGTCTTTACTACCCGGTAGATTTTGCGTCTGCCGGCTCCAGCCAGCTTGGCGGCAACCTGTCGACCAACGCCGGTGGCATCAAGGTGATCCGGTACGGCATGAGCCGGGACTGGGTTGCCGGCCTGAAAGTGGTAACCGGTAAGGGAGACGTGCTGGATCTGAACAAGGATCTGGAAAAGAACAACACCGGTTACGATCTGCGCCACCTGTTTATCGGCGCAGAAGGCACTCTGGGGTTCATTACCGAAGCCACCATGAAGCTCTCCCGCAAACCGGACAACCTGACGGTGCTGGTGCTGGGGCTGAACAATCTGACCAACACCATGGATGTGTTGCAGGCCTTCCAGAAGCAGATCGATCTGACCGCGTATGAGTTCTTCTCTCATCAGGCGATGGGGCATGTGCTGGCTCACGGCCAGGTACAGGCCCCGTTCGAGACCGAAGCGCCATACTATGCGCTGCTGGAATTTGAAGCGGTGTCCGATCAGGTGATGGACGACGCCATGAACTTGTTCGAACAATGCGTGGAAAACGGCTGGGTGCTCGATGGTGTGATCAGCCAGAGCGAAACTCAGGCGCGAAATCTGTGGCAGCTGCGGGAGCGGATATCCGAGTCCATCGCGCCGCGCACGCCCTACAAAAACGACATTTCGGTCGTTGTCTCCAAAGTACCGGGCTTCCTCGAGGAAATCGACGCGGTAGTGAACGAGCATTATCCGGATTTCGAGATCATCTGGTTCGGTCACATCGGCGACGGCAACCTGCACCTGAATATCCTGAAGCCGGAAGACATGGCCAAAGAGGTGTTTTTCGAGAAGTGCCAGCAGGTCAACAAATGGGTGTTCGAGATTGTCGAACGCTACCAGGGCAGTGTTTCCGCCGAGCATGGTGTGGGCATGACCAAAAAGCACTACCTGCACTACACCCGCAGTGAGGCGGAAATTGCCTACCTCAAGGGTATCAAGCAGGTGTTTGACCCCAACGGCATCATAAACCCAGGCAAGATTTTCGATTGATGCGTGATCACATCGTTGTACTGACAGGCGCTGGCATCAGCGCCGAAAGCGGCTGAATGGCTATCCAGTCTGAGCTAGGCTGACCCGCCGGCTTGAAAGCCCGTCTGCAGGTACTTCTCCAGCTCACTTCTGAACGCCACCTGAACCCCCAATCGCTTCAGCATCCAGTAATGCCCCGCAATCATACGGTCGATGAAGATGCTCTCCACCGGAGGCTTGAAGTAATCCAGGTATTTGAACACCGTGGTGGTTTTGGCGGCCACCTGCTTATGGATGTCAGATTCGGCGAAGTTGTAGGGTTCCACCTGATTGAACGGCACAATGAGGATATCGCGCCACATGGCGTAATAGGCTTCGTCCACCGCTGGCTGTGATTCCACCCGTGCGCCCAGGTCGATCAGGTGGCGGTCGAGGGCGGCGTAATCCTCCTCCAGTGCGGAAATCAGCGCCTTGCGGTAGGCTTCGACAATTTCCGGTTTCAGTTTTTTCACGCAGCCAAAATCATACAGGATGATGGAGCCATCGGGTCGATAGGCAAAATTGCCCGCATGGGGGTCGCCGTGGATGCACTGAAACCGAAACAGCTGATCCGCCATCATGGTGAAAATGCGATGGCCGATGAGGTTAATGGTTTCCTGGCTGTATCTGCCGGGGGTGATGGCGCTGATGTGGTCACCCTCCACCAGCTCCATCGTCAACACCCTCCTTGAGGAGTGACTTTCAAATACCCTGGGGATAACAATCCAGTCGTCCTTGGCGTGGAAGTGGCGGAACTCCTCCAGATTGCGGGCTTCGTTCTCGTAATCCAGCTCTTCTTTCAGGCGCACGCGGATTTCACCAAACAGTTGGTCCACGTGTTCTTTCGGCATTTTCAGCAGGCCGCCAAGCTTGAGGGTCAGGCGAAGTTGCTTCAGGTCGCTGTCGCAGGATTCGTCCACACCCGGATACTGCACCTTCACAATGACATCGCTGCCATCATGCAGGCGCGCCCGGTGGACTTGGCCAATGGAAGCCGCCGCGTAGGGTGTCTCCTGCAAATATTCGAATAATTCAGCTATCGGCCGGCCGAGCTCGGATTCCACCTGCGCCACGATAACCTCAAAAGGCATGGGGGGCGCTTCTTTCTGCAACCGTTCCAGTGCGTCGGAAAATTCTTTGGGCAGGAAATCCTGGGTCTGCGACGCGATCTGGCCCACTTTCATTACCGCGCCTTTCAGTTCGCCCAGCGTATCGGCGATCTGGTCTGCCATGCGGGTATAGCTTTCGCTCTGGGCACCTTCGTCGTTTTCGGTGCGGAACAGGCGTCGCGCCCGCTGCCCGGCGTATTCGCCAGCCACCGAGGCGGTCATGCCCGCCAGCTTGAAGAAGCGCCCACTACGTGAGGTAACCGGTTTTTTTGCCATGCCGTGATTGGGTTCCGACCTTTGGAAAGGTTTACTGTGTTGCCTACGTTAAAGCACTTTGGTCTCGACAAACAGCACATCTTCCAGTTCCAGTGACAACACCTGGCCGGCCACCAGTGGACCAACGCCCTTGGGCGTGCCGGTGAGCACCACATCGCCAGGGAGCAGGCTGAACTGACTGCTCATATGGGCGATCAACGGCACGATGGGGTTGAGCATTTCCCGGGTATCACCGGTTTGCTGGCGCTGACCGTCGATATCGAGGGTGAACGTCAGGTGGTCTTTCCTGACGTGGTCGACGGGGACAAACGGCGACAGTGGGCAGGAGCCGTCAAACGCTTTCGCCCGCTCCCAGGGCTGGCCCTTCTCTTTGAGCCTGCCCTGAACATCCCGCAGGGTAAGATCCAGTGCCAGGCCGTAACCCAGTATCGCGCTTTCCGCTTCCGTTGCCGAGGCGTTGGTGAGCGGGCGGCCGATAAGCACCGCCAGCTCCGTTTCGAAATGAACCGAACCGCAGTCACGGGGGAAATCCAGCGGGCGGGTGGCGTACACCGCCGCGGTAGAGGGCTTGATAAACAGCAAGGGTTCATCGGGTACCGGGTTATTCAGTTCCCTGGCATGTTCGGCGTAATTGCGACCGATACAGACAATCTTGCCAAGCGGCAGGTGAACCGGCGTGCCGTCCTTCCAATGGTGTTGGTAGTTCTGCATGGAAACTTTCTCCTCAAACAATGGCATGAGTCTAAACCGGAACCTGTTTCCCTTGCACTACCGGGAGAAATTCTTTAGGTTTCCGTGACGCTTGGCACCAACGGAGAGGGCCGGCTGGAACAAAACCAACAGGGACAGTGATGATACTCAAATACCCCCGGGACCTCAGGGCACAGGACCTGCCGCTGATTGAATCCCCATTTTTCGCGACCAGCAAAGTCCGGTCCATTCTCACCTCGTTTTATGCTCACGAACGCAACCGGCTTGAGTTGCCCCGGGAGCAAGCTGGCCGCTACCGCTCGCATCAGGCCCAGGCCGATGAGCTCTGCGCCCGCGTTGCGGCGGGGGAACTTCTGCTGGTGTACAGCGACATCAGACGAAACGAACTGGTTTCCCCGGTGGTCACCTGGCGTTCAGACGATGGCGGCCCTGGACAATGGTGTTATGAGGAAAGCCGCCACCTCAGCCGTCATATCCCTGAAGCCGTTGCCGCACTCAACCGTGAACGTATATCGCCTGACGATCTGGAAGCGACCATGGGTATTGGCGGCATGTCGGCCGGTGACGTTGAGATGGAACTCCGCGCGCAGCGCCGTCAACAACGTGAGCGCGAGGCCGGTGCGCATGCATCCACAAACCCCACGGCAGCTTTAGCCGCTGCGTTACCCCTCGCCGCCGTTGCGCCCGTGGAAGCGAACCCTGAACAGCAGCAAAAAGCGGAAGAACCCCCGCTGGAAATTGTGGCCGGCCTGTTTACCGATGGCACGTTGAATAACGTGGACAACATCGAGACCTTTGAACGACGGGTTGAGCAGGAATGCCTGGAGCCCATGCGCAAAGACCCGTCAAAACAGGCCGAGTGCGAAGAGCGGCTGCGGTTGTTGATGGGGGAGAGCTATGCGGGGGCGGCTACGAATGTGGCGAAGCTCTGGCAGCTTTATGATGATTCAAGCCAGCAGGCACCCGGTAAGGGGCCTGTCGTGATTAAGGTATATTCTCCCGGAGCTGGCACTAAGACCGGAGAGAATGATTCACTGATTGGCATGGCTACTGGGTTGGGGGAGACAGGGGTTTTCGAGCAGGTGAATCGGCTCTTTATGGAACTTGCTTCACAAATCAGAAATCTAAACACTGGAGACAGGGGGTACAGAATTGTTTTTGATTTGTTCGGGTTTAGCAGAGGTGGTGCTGCCGCCCGACATGCTGTTAATGAAATTGTAAAGGGCAAGACTGGCATGTTGTCTCAAGCGATGCGCCGCCATAATTTGGAATTGCCTGAAGCTGTCGAAATTAGGTTTGTCGGATTATTTGACACGGTTGCTGGCATAGTTAATTTGTCCGATCTCGATTTTTCACCAGGAAATGACCGTAATTCTCCCGTTAATTTGCATTTGAATCGAAAAGACGTGGCGAAAGCCGTGCAGCTGGTTGCTGGCCATGAAAAACGGGAAAACTTTGCTTTAAACAGTCTCAGGGATGCTCAGAATCAAATTCCGGAAAATTTTCGGGAGATTATCATGCCAGGTGCTCACTCCGACATCGGGGGAGGTTACCCGGATGAGCAAATAGAAGAAGTCCTTGTTTACCCTGTTTTGAGCATCCGCGGCAGCAGTGTCCAATGGCCTGTGAGTACCATAGAGTGGGACAATTTAGAGGATTTTCGGTCGTATCTGGCGGGTGAAGGGTGGATTGGAGAGCACAGTTTTATGTTACCTGATGGAGAACATCCAAGTCTGAAAATCAAGCAACGACGAATTGATCATCCGGCACCTGATGGTCAGGTATTACTGAGTTTGCGCATGACAAGGCACATAAAGGGCCATTACTCGAGAATTGCGCTAAGAATCATGCATGACTTGGCCTCCGCGGAAGAAGTTCCGTTAGCAGCATTGGGAAGCAATAACGAATCTGAAAGCGTGCCAGATGAGTTGCGCATCCTTTATGAAAAATTCACCAAACAATTGGCTTCTGGCGCGCAGGCTTTAACTCTAGAAGAGCCAGAAAACAAACGAATCTTGCAAAGATACATTCATCACTCAGATCACTACAACTTGATGGAAAGTGCCGTTGGAGACGACCTACTACGTTACGAGTTTCCATTTGACGAGATTCATCCCTTTCGACCGGCAACGCGACGGAACCGAGTTGTCCATCCAAACCATAAAATGACAGGAAGATAATGCGGAATTTACTCACATATACACTCCTCTGCTTGATGTTAATGGGAGCTGGTTGTAGTGGCTTAACTCCGGTGGAGAAGGAGTCAGCGTGGTATTTTCGAGTGGCCGTTCCGAAGCACTATGACGTATGGGTTCAATACATGGAGTTCGAACTGTCTGGTGAGTATGCGTGGCATCAGGCACCTGGGTTTGTCTCCTGTTGCTGGAGGGGTGACCACGGACCGAGAGGGCCCGGTGGTCGGTTGGACCCATTTCCAAACTATATAGCGATCCAATGGTTCTCCTATGCGGAGCAGAAGTTCTACCAGCGGTTAATGTCGATACCAGAGGCCTGGCTCGAAAAAATGAAGGAACCAGCCCCGTACACCACGTCCTTAGGCGCGTTTGAAGGTCCCCGAGATTCGCTAATTTTTGGTCTTGCACCTGGCGGGGAAATAGTTGTGTGGGTTATGAATCAGATTGGAAATGAGATCGAACTTGCAAGACTCCAAGCCAACGAAATCGAAGGCGATCCCTCAGAGTTCAAACAAACAACGGAAGGTTACCTCGAACGCAGCGGCGATCATTTAGAAGAACACGGTATCCCAAAAGAAGGCTGGTAGGGTTTCAGGCTGCACGGTCGGCCCTCGTGGGAGAGCCGACCATATCTTATCGGTGGGTATTGGCGCTAGCGATGTTACTCCCCCTCGAAAGAGCACACCGTATAAACCGCCAGGTTTTCGTCCTGCAGTTTGCGTGATCCGCCCAGGTCCGGCAGGTCGATCATGGCGGCCACTTCCACGATTTCTGCGCCGATTCGGCGAATCAGGCGGGTGGCGGCCAGCATGGTGCCGCCGGTGGCGATCAGGTCATCCACCAATACGACCTTGTCGTCGGGCTTGAACGCATCTTTGTGGAGTTCAACGGATGCTGTGCCGTATTCCAGTTCGTAATCTTCCACCAGCGTGTCGAAGGGCAGCTTGCCTTTCTTGCGGATCAGCACCAGCGATGCGTTCAACTCGTAGGCCAGGGCGGAGCCGATAATAAATCCACGGGCGTCGACAGCCGCAACGGCATCGATCTGCTGTCCGTGATAGCGGTGCACGAAGGCGTCAATCAGCTTGCGGAAGGCGGTTTTGTCCTGAAGCACGGTGGTGATATCACGAAACGCGACGCCCGGTTTGGGCCAGTCGGGCACGGTGCGGATGGCTTTCTTGATGCTCTCTGCGAAGTAATCCATAACTCGTCCGGGAAACGCTGGAGGCGGCTTACGCCACGTCCAGGAACATGAATTTCAGTACGAACACAACGGCAATGATCACCACGCTGACATTCAACTGGGACCAGCGGCCGCTCAGTGCTTTGAGAATCGCGTAGGTGATAAAGCCCAGTGCAATGCCGTTGGCGATGGAAAAGGTCAGCGGCATCATCAGCGCGGTGACCACCGCGGGTGCCGCATCGGTGACGTCGTCCCAGTCAATCAGCTTCAGGCCAGAGGTCATCAGCACCGCCACAAACAGGAGGGCTGGCGCAGTGGCGTAGGGCGGAATGACGCTGGCAATCGGTGACAGAAACAGGCACGCCAGGAACAGAACGGCGACGACCACCGCCGTGAGCCCGGTACGGCCGCCGGCGGAGATGCCCGCGGTGGATTCAATGTAGCTGGTGGTGGTGGAGGTGCCCAGGGCCGCACCGGACATGGTAGCAACAGAATCAGACATCAGCGCGCGACCAAGGCGGGGCAGCTTGCCTTCCTTGTTCAGAAGACCGCCCCGCTGGGCCGCCCCGATCAGGGTGCCAGAGGTATCGAACAGATCCACGAACAGGAAGGCAAAGATCACGCTGATCATGCCAATGTTTAAGGCTCCTGCCAGGTCCAGCTCCATAAACGTCGGGGCGAGGCTCGGCGGCGCGGAAACAAAGCCGTTGTATTCCACCAGGCCGAGCATCATGGCAATCACTGTGACGGCGATGATGCCGATCATGACAGCACCGGTGATCTGGCGGTAGGCGAGGGCACAAATCAAAGCGAAGCCACCAAAGAACAGCAGAGCTTCAGGGCTTTTGACCTCACCCAGCCCCACCAGCGTGGCAGGGTTGTCCACCACGATGCCGGCGTTCTTGAGTGCAATCAGCGCAAGGAAGAAACCGATGCCGGCGGTAATGCCGAAGCGCAGCGACAACGGAATGCTGTTGATAATCCATTCCCGGACTTTGAAAATGCTGAGCAGGAAGAACAGGAAGCCGGAAATGAACACGGCGCCCAGGGCGACCTGCCAGCTGTAGCCCATGCTGCCGACCACAGTGAACGAGAAAAACGCGTTCAGGCCCATACCCGGAGCCAGGGCAATCGGGTAATTGGCCCACAAGCCCATGATCAGGGTACCGATCACAGCGGCCAGACAGGTGGCGACGAACACCGCGCCGTAATCCATGCCCGCAGATTCCAGCATGCTGGGGTTGACCACGATGATGTAGGCCATGGTCAGAAACGTGGTAATGCCGGCTACCACTTCTCTGCGAACGTTGGTGCCATGGGCTTTTAACTGAAATAGTCGCTCAAGCATGACGGGGGTCTGCCTCATTGAATACCGGGTAGGGTTGCGAGTTTGAACAGGATCGAACGAATTTGAATTGGGTGAAAAAACGGCAATATTACCGGCTGAAG
Source organism: Marinobacter sp. (assembly GCF_040904845.1). Taxonomy (GTDB): domain Bacteria; phylum Pseudomonadota; class Gammaproteobacteria; order Pseudomonadales; family Oleiphilaceae; genus Marinobacter. Next base: position 56,361 of record NZ_JBBDSR010000002.1, read on the forward strand.
CCGCCCAGGCCAAGGGGTGATTCACGGTTCATCATTACGGTTTGTGTTGGATCGAGCCTCAGAGTGTGCGCTCAGCCATGGTGATGAGGGTCCCGTTGCAACCGGATATCAAAGCGCACGGCAAGCATGCGAGCAATCACGATGAATGACAGGCCTACGGTCAGCGCAATGGCTTCGCTCGCCAGGAACCACTGGCACACAAAATAAAGCCAGCAGCCCGCGAAAGAAATCGATGCGTAGACCTGGTCCTTGCGGAAAATATATGGCACTTCGTTACACAGAGTATCCCGCAGGGCACCACCAAAAGTGCCGGTCATCACGCCGAGTAGAGACGCGACGAACCACGAATGCCCAAGATCCAGCGCCAGTTGAGCGCCCAGGATGGAGAAGATGCCGAGACCGATGGCGTCCGGAAACACAATCCGCGACTCACGGATTTTTTCTGCCCGGTGCCAGTAACTGAACACAATGGCTATCGCCAGAATGAGGATGGGCTGTTCCTGATGCGTGATCCAGTACAGCGGGTGGTTGTCCATCATCAGATCCCGCAGGGTGCCGCCGCCCAAGGCCGTGATGAAGCCAATGGTGAACACGCCCACCGGGTCCATATTCTTGGAGCGGGCCACAATCATTCCTGAAATGGCGAATGCAATAACGCCAATCATTTCAAGAAAATAGATGATATCGAACATGACAGACCCTGAAACGCAGCAAGTGGTGGTGAGTGGTGGCGAACCGGTCGGGTTTGAAAGCGCGCAGGATAGCCTATATCGACTCGGGATTCATCCCCGCCAGAGTCCAGCTATAAACAAACCTAATGCGGCTGAATAAGACATCTTTATTTGCTTCATGCAGCGACTCTGTTTAGCTTGATGGACATCCGATACAGCATTTCCGTTAGCCAATAACAATGGAGTGATCCAATGAAAGCCATTCTTTGCAAAGAATACGGCCCGGCCGAAAAGCTGGTGATAGAAGACATAGCCAGCCCCGAAGTGAAAGGCCACGGCGTCAAAATTCGCGTCAAGGCGGCTGGCCTGAATTTTCCCGATACACTGATCATCGAAAACAAGTACCAGCTTAAACCGTCGCTGCCATTTTCACCCGGCGGTGAAATGGCGGGTGAAGTGATTGAAGTGGGCGAGAAGGTGACCCGCTTTAAACCGGGCGATAGGGTGGCAGGCCTGACCGGTTACGGTGCCTTCGCCGAAGAAATCGTGGCACCGGAACAGAACCTGCTGCCGGTGCCCGATGCCATGCCGGACGAAAAGGCGGCGGCCTTCTCCATGGTGTATGGCACCTCCTATTATGCATTGAAGCAACGGGCCAACATTCAGCCGGGTGAGACCCTGCTTGTTTTGGGTGCCAGCGGCGGCGTGGGCCTGGCCACGGTGGAACTTGGCAAAGCCATGGGCGCGCATGTGATTGCTGCCGCCAGTTCTGCGGAGAAACTGGCCGTTGCCAAAGCGGCGGGTGCGGATGAGTTGATCAACTACACTGAAGAGCCCCTGAAAGACACCATCAAGAAGCTCACCAAGAGCAAGGGCGTGGATGTGATCTACGACCCGGTCGGCGGTGAGTATACCGAGCAGGCCCTGCGCGCCATGGCCTGGAACGGTCGCCACTTGATCATCGGCTTCGCCGCCGGCGAAATTCCCAAGATTCCGGCGAACCTGACACTCCTCAAGGGCTGTTCGGTAGTCGGTGTGTTTTGGGGCAGCTTCACCCAGCGCGAACCACAGACCAGCGCCCAGAACATGATGGAGCTGATGAAGCTCTACGCCGAGGGCAAGATCGACCCCAAGATCAGCGAAGTGTTCGAGTTCGGGGACTACGCTCAGGCTTTGGGTGCCTTGACCGAGCGGCGGGCTACCGGGAAGGTGGTGCTTAAGATCGGTTAAGATCGTAGGTCGGATTAGGCGAAGCCGTAATCCGACAACCAGTTTAAGAATCCGCACAGAATTGCCGGATTACGCCGTTGGCTAATCCGACCTACGGTTTTGATGTTCAAAGTTGACGGCCAATGTCTGGCTGCCATATCGGGTGGGGCCTCCCAAAAATTTCGGAGGCCACGGATGGCCGGAGAGAAGCACACATGGATGTGCTTGTAGCGGTTTTTGAGAGGCCCCATCCGATATGGCATAACGCCGAACCCAGAAGGCTAGGGCCCAAGCCCACAAATAACTCCAAACGTCAGAAACTAACCTGCCCAGCATCAATCTCAGACACCAGCTTCTCATCAAGCTTGGTATACCCATCAGTCCGGGGCAGCCACCCATAAACCGCCTCGCCATTCTTACCGAGAGAATAGCCGGCTTTCTGGATATCCACCTTGCGGTACTTGAAGGTGCCGGTCTTCTCGATGGTGTGGGTCACGCGTACGAACACCGGAATGGCGTAGGCGGGCAGGTTTTCCTTCAGGTAGGCGGACAGTTTGTTAACGTCAAACTCGCTGCCGTTGCTGTGTGGCACCAGCGTCACCATGCCGGCTTTGCCGTTGGTTTTGGGAATTTCCACGCCGTAGACGATGGCTTCTTCCACCATGCCTGAGCCATCAAGGATGTTTTCCACTTCGGTGGTCGAGACGTTTTCGCCCTTCCAGCGGAACGTGTCGCCCATGCGGTCAACGAACTGCAGGTGGCCGCAGCCGATTGCCCGGAGCACGTCGCCGGTGTTGAACCAGGCGTCACTCTTTTTGAAGGCACTTCGAAGGATGGATTTTTCCGTGGCGTCTTTTTGAGTGTAGCCCTCGAAAGACCACTTTTTGGTGATCTCGCCAATCAGCAGGCCCGGCTCGCCTTTGCGAACCTCCTTCATATAGCCCTTCTCATTACGGACCGGGTCTCGGGTGCCCTCGTGGAATTTCACCAGTTTGTACGGGGCGGTGGAGAACCCCACGGTGTTGTCCATGTTGAAGAAGTTGGAGAAACCGATGTTGCCCTCGCTGGACGCATACAGTTCCGCCACGGTTTCGATGGCAAAGCGCTGTTTGAATTCTTTCCAGATGGATGGGCGCAGGCCGTTGCCGATCATTTTGGTCAGGTTGTGGTTCCGGTCCTGCTCGCTGGCGGGCTGGTTGAGCAGATAGCGGCAGAGTTCGCCCACGTAACCAAAGGTGGTGGCGTTGTAATGGCGGACGTCGTCCCAGAAGGCGCTGGCAGAGAACTTGCGGCGCAAGGCAATGGATGAGCCGCCGGCAAGCACTGAGCCCCAGCATACCAGTAATGCTGTGCCGTGATAGAGCGGCAGCGTACAGTACAGGACGTCCTCAGGCTGCATGGCCAGGGACATCAGGCCAAAGCCACCATAGGCTTTCACAAATTTGCGATGGCTGCCGGGTGCTGCTTTGGGCAGACCCGTGGTACCGGAGGTGAACAGATAAATGGCCGTGTCGCCCATGGTTGGCGGCATGCTCAATACCGGGTTGGTGCCCCGATAGGTGCTGACCTTCTCCGCCAGGTTCAAGTAGCCTTCTGGTGCATCACCGTAGATGCTTCGGGTGTTGGTATCTGCCAGGTACAGGAAGGGGGTGCCATGGCGGGTCTCTAGCTCCGTTTTTACTGCATCGAACGACTCCACCAGTTCTTCGCCCACCACTATCATGCGGGGCTTGATCAGGTTCACGCTGTGGGTCAGTACCTTGCCTTTCTGGGAGGTATTGAGCATGGCGCAGGCCACGCCTATTTTTGCGGCACCGGCCACCACCGCCAACAGTTCCGGGCGGTTTTCGAGGAACACGGCGATGGCATCACCCTTCACCATGCCCCGTGCCAGCAGGAAGTTGGCAATCTGGTTCGACCAGTCGTTGAATTCGGACCAGCTGATACTACGGTCTTCGTAGGTGATGGCAGGGCGGGACGGGTATTTTTCCGCGTTTCGCTCCACTAGCGTGCCAAGGGTCAGCTCCCTGTTTTCATTTTTGACCGAGTAGTAATAGTAACCTTTGGCAATGGACGGAAACCGGCGGAGGATGCCGGGAATGCTGCGGACTATGTCACGGGCTGAAACGTTGTCTTGACTCATGGTGCTATCCGTAAGGGTTTTGAGTTGTGGTCTTGTTGTGACCCCGGGACACCATCCGCCCCGAGGCTAATCCAGGAACAGGTCCGATAGCAGCGGTTTGTCGCCTGCGGCGTATCGGTACTGTTCGAAATCGGTTACGCCATCGCCCCGGAGTACATCCTCGTCAATCAGTGTCTGGCCGGTCAGGCTGACGCCCGGTTGATTCAGAATGCTGGTCGCGGCATCGGCCATGATCTCGGGCTTGCGGCCCTGGGCCATCATCTGCGGGCCACCGACTTCAAACTCAATGGCGGCCGTGGCAATCAGCGTTTTGGGCCATAGACAGTTGACGGCGATGTCGTAGCGTTTGAACTCCTCCGTCATCCCCATGCTGAGCATGGTCATGGCGTACTTGGTTGTGGTGTAAGGCCCGTACTGGGCGAACCATTTGGTGTTCAGATTCAGCGGCGGCGACAGGCTCAGAATATGAGCGTTGTCTGACGCCTTCAGCCAGGGCAGCGCGGCCTGGCTGCACAGAAACACCGCTCGGGCGTTGACCTGATGCATCAGGTCGTAACGGCTGGCCTTGAGGTGCTCCACTCCGGTCAGGCGGATGGCACCGGCGTTGTTTATCAGTGCGTCGATGCCGCCAAAATGGTCACCGGCTTCATCTACTCGCTGCTGCACCTGCTTCTCGTTTCGCACATCCAGCACCAGCGGCAGTGCCTGGCCACCGGCCTCCCGAATTTCCTTCGCTACGCTGTGAATAGTGCCTGGCAATTTTGGGTGCGGCGTGTCGGACTTGGCCGCAATCACTACGTTGGCACCCTGTCTGGCGCAGGCCAGGGCAATGGCCCGGCCGATGCCCCGGCTGCCGCCGGTAATAAAGACGGTTCTGTTGTTCAGGCTGTTCATGAGCTGGCCTCCTGTTCTGTCGTTTCGCCAGCGGTAATGTCCACCAGCAACTGGCTGCGCTTAACCTGCTCGCCAGCGCTGACAAGCACTTCGCCGACGACGCCGTCCCGATCTGCTCTGACCGGATGTTCCATCTTCATGGCTTCCAGTATAACCAGTGTCTCGCCCTGCTGGACGCGCTGGCCCGGTGAGACCAGCACATCGATGATGGCACCGTCCATGGAGGCCTGAACCTTGCCGCTACCCGCCCCATTGGCACCCGCCGCTGGCTGATGGGTGACGTCGCGAACCGACCAGGATTGCCCGAACGCCTGTAAATATAGGGAATCCCCTTCACGGTGATATTGGCAACGCTGACGTACGCCGTTGTCGATGATGCATAACAGTCCATCTCCGAAGGTCTCCACGGCGAGCTGATAATGTCTGTCGCCATGGCTGACAGACACGGTACTGCCGGTTTTCCGCACCAGCAGGTCAACGGTTTCGTCGCCGGTATCGAGTTTCATCGGCGTCATAGTGGCGGGGGCGTTGCTCCAGGCGCTCTGGCCTGAAATGCCATGGTCGAGAATGCAGGCGTCCAGAGCGAGTTCGCGGATGTCCGGGGAGAAGGGTGTCAGTGACGGATCATCTCGAAATGCCTGTTGCAGGAAGGCAGTGGTGGCTTCGCCCGCGCCGAAGGTGTCGTTGTTGATGATGCGGCTGAGGAAGTAACGGTTGGTGGTCACCCCGAACACGGTGGTGTCTTCCAGCGCGCGAATCAGCCGGCGGCGTGCTTCATCCCGGTTCTGGCCCCAGGCAATGACTTTGGCGAGCATGGGGTCGTAGTGGGGCGTGATGGTGTCGCCGGAGCGCACGCCGGTGTCGAACCGCAGGCCTTCGCCCCGGGCGGGCTCAAAGACATGGAGCGGGCCGGTTTGTGGTGTGAATTCCCGGGCGGGGTCTTCCGCGTAAAGTCGCACTTCTATGGCGTGGCCGCTGAGCTGGATTTCGTGCTGCTTGAGTGGCAGCGGCTGCCCTTCGGCCACAGCCAGTTGCCAGGCTACCAGATCCTGGCCAGTGATCAGTTCGGTCACTGGGTGTTCTACTTGCAGGCGGGTGTTCATTTCAAGGAAGTAGAAATTGCGATCCTTGTCCACCAGGAATTCCACGGTGCCAGCACCTTCGTAGCCACAGGCGAGCGCGGCTTTGACCGCCGCTTCACCCATGGCCTGTCGCAGGTCCGGAGTGACAAACGGGGAGGGCGCTTCTTCCACCACTTTCTGGTGGCGGCGCTGCACGGAGCAGTCCCGTTCGCCCAGGTAGACGGCGTTGCCGTGGCGGTCAGCAAAAACCTGGATTTCCACGTGACGAGGCTCGATGACGGCTTTTTCGAGGATCAGTTCATCGTCGCCGAAGGCCTGTTTGGCCTCGGAGCGGGCGCGTTTGATGTTGTCTGCCAGTTCGGATTGTTGCTGTACCAGGCGCATGCCGCGCCCACCGCCGCCGGCGGAGGCTTTGACCATCAGCGGGTAGCCGATGTCGACCGCCGCGGCGATGAGTTCGTCATCGCTGGCGTTGTTACCTTTGACAGGGCCCTCGAAGCCGGGAACAACGGGTACGCCGGCTTGCTGCATGGCGATTTTGGAGCGGCGCTTGCTGGCCATGAGGTCGATGGCGTCTGCTGGAGGCCCCACGAAGACCAGGCCGGCGTCTTTGCAGGCGTTGGCGAAGGCGGCGTTCTCGGAGAGGAAGCCGTAACCGGGGTGGATGCAGTCGGCACCGGTTTTCTTTGCAGCATCGAGGATGGCGTCTCCGTTCAAGTAAGACGCGCTAACCTGAGCCGGTCCAATGCAGACGGCTTCGTCGGCCTCATGGACGTGGAGTGCGCGGGCATCAGCTTCGGAGTAGATAGCGACGGTCCGGTATCCGAGAGCCTTGGCGGTACGGATGACTCTTACGGCTATCTCGCCTCGGTTTGCGATCAGGAGCTTTTTTAACATGGTGCTGGTCTCGTATTGTGGTGCCTGTCCGCACCTATGCCGGGGGAGTGCCTCCAGAAAACCGCTACGAGCACATCCATGTGCGCTTCTCTCCGGCCATCCATGGCCTCCGACATTTTCTGGAGGCACTCCCCCGACATAGGCGCTCCCGCTAATTTTTCTCGTGTCTGCTTGTTGAGCACATCTGTTCGGTTTACTGAATCACTCGGCGTCGCCTGCCCACTTCGGGGGGCGTTTTTGCATGAATGCCATGGTTCCCTCCGCGCCCTCATCGCCGCGAATAGCGGAGGCAAACTTCTCTGCTGCGCTATCCAGCAAACCGCTCATGGATTCGTGTCCCACTCGGTGTAGTAACGCCTTGGTTTCCGCTGTTGCGTTTGGGGCACAGTGACGAACCCGCTCCAGGGCTAGGCCCAGTAGTTCGTTGACCTGTTCTTCGGAAGTGGCGACCTGGTGAACAATCCCGAGTGTGCAGGCTTCATCCGCACCAATTCTCAAACCGAGTAACGCCAGCCGGCGCGCTTGGGTCAGACCAATGCGTTCAACAACAAAGGGTGCGATCTGTGCGGGGATAACCCCGAGGGAGGTTTCCGGCATGCCGAATTGGGCGGTCGGTCCCGCGATGGTGACGTCTGATACGCAGGCCAAGCCGAAGCCGCCGCCCATGACGGCCCCTTCGGTGAGGGCGATGACGACCTTGGAGGATTCGTTGACCTGCTGGATCATCTGGCCGAAGGCGCGGTTAAGCCGGTAAAAGGGGTCGGCTTCGCCCTCGTCAGCCTTTTGCCCCCTTGCTCCAGCCATGTCTTTAATGTCACCGCCGGCGCAGAAATGGCCACCGGCACCTCGAATGACCACGGCGCGGATTTCAGCGTCGGCGTCAATTTGTGCGAACACAGTGGATAGCTCGGCCACCATTTGCAGGCTCATGGCGTTGCGCGCGTCTGGCCGGTTAATGGTGACGTGCAGGGTGGGGCCCTGTTTTTCCAGGAGTAACGTTTCGCAGTGTGGTAGCTGGCTCATATTGAGACTCCACGTATGTTGTCTGGGGCCGGTTGCCCGGTGTCGCTGTCCAGGAACGTTGAGGGCCATGGATGGCCCGAATCGAGCCCTACAGGGACGTACTTGTGGGCGTGTCCTGGACAGCGACACCGGGCAGCCGGTCTTGCACCAAATGTCAGTCTTTACGCTTGCCCGGTAGGGTTCCCATCATCTTGCAGATGATCCCCAGCATGATTTCATCGGCACCGCCGCCGATGGACACCAGCCGCACATCCCGGAATGCGCGGGACAGCGGGTTGTCCCACATGTAACCCATGCCGCCCCAGTATTGCAGGCAGCTATCCGTGACCTCACGGCCCAGGCGGCCGGCTTTCAGTTTGGCCATGGACGCCAGGCGGGTGACGTCCTTGCCTTCGATGTGCAGCTCACAGGCCTGATAGGTCAGGGCACGCAGAGCCTCGACTTCGGTTTGCAGCTCCGCCAGGCGGAAGTGGATTACCTGATTGTTGATCAACGGCTGGCCGAAGGTCTTGCGCTCGCGGCAGTAGTCGATGGTCATGTTGATGCAGTTTTCCAATGCCTTGATGACGTTGGCAGCACCCCACATGCGCTCTTCCTGGAACTGCAGCATCTGCATCATGAACCCCGTGCCTTCGGCCCCGATGCGATTGCGTAGGGGTACACGGACGTCGTCAAAGAAAATCTGCGCGGTTTCCGAGGAGCGCATACCCAGCTTGTTCAGGTTCTGGCTGAAAGAAATGCCCGGTGAATTCATGGGCACGATAATCAGCGATTTGTTCTTATGGGGCTTGTCGTCCGAGGTGTTGGCCAGCAGGCAGATGAAATCGGCCTTGGGACTGTTGGTGATCCACATCTTGGAGCCGTTGATGACGTAGTCATCGCCGTCCTGTTTCGCGGTGGTTTTCATCCCCGCGACGTCGGAACCCGCGCCGACTTCACTCACACCGATACAGCCGACCATGTCGCCGGCGATGGCCGGTGCCAGGAAGTCGCGCTTGAGCTCGTCGGAGCCGAAACGGGCAATCGCGGGCGTGCACATATCAGTCTGAACACCCACGGCCAGCGGCACACCGCCACAATGAGCCATGCCCAGCTCTTCCGCCACGACCAGGTTGTAGCTGTAATCCAGTCCCATGCCGCCGTATTCTTCCGGCTTCTGAACGCCCAGCAGCCCGAGGTTGCCGAGTTTTTTGAAGACGTCGTGGATCGGAAACTCCCCGGCTTCTTCCCACTCGTCGCAATGGGGGTTGATCTCTTTCTCCACGAAGTCGCGGACGGTTTTTCTCAGGGCATCGTGTTCGGGGGTGAATTTCATGTTTTTGTTCTCCTACTGATAATCGAGTTCGTGCCTGCTTGTTTTGGTGCAGGTCCGTTAGCTTGGGTGGCGGGTGCGGGGG
>NZ_JBBDSR010000003.1:0-55327 GCF_040904845.1 Marinobacter sp.
ACGGCAACGCCATCGCCCGCCAGGCGATAGGCATCGTTGTATTTCTCAGGCAGCTTGTAGGTGTCGGGAAGTCCCATCAGTCTTGCCGCTTCGCGGGTCGATAAAAGCCGCGATCTGATTGAGTCGCGCTCCACCACCATAATGACCTGCCGGCTCGAGCCACCGGCTGGCGTCCGCAAACACCCTGCAACGTCGTCAAACCGGACTTCCGCGCGTTGGATGCGACCACCCTTGCCGTCTGGCCTTGTGCGCTTGTAGATGGTGCCGACTTTTTTAGTGCCGGCGTGTTGCGCTGCTTTTACTTTCTCCAGGTGAAGGTCACTCATCATACCCAGAAGCTTTTTTGTTTCTTCCTCTGTGTGCCACCTGGTTCCCGTTGGGGTTTCCTCAACAAGGTCAGAGAATGCCGTCTGACGGTGCGGTGGGGCGGGTAAATTCCACCACACCCACTTTGACTGGTGAGGTTGCGGCACTTTCAGACACGCTTCTTTTAACGTCCTTGGGTGCCAGGGCATCAGGGGGCCGTTGCTTGTCACGATGCTATTGATGGCGATTGAAGAATCCACTGCGATAATGAAAAGACGCGGGCGCGATTGAGGGACGAAATCCACAGCATTGGCGACTACAGCGCCAAACTGATACCCAGCTGACCCCAGCGCGCTGCAGATTGCGGAAAAATCCTTTCCCTCATGGGAGGTGAGTGCCCCGCTTACATTCTCCAGAACGATCATGCGGGGAGCGCGGCTTTCCTCTTTCAGCTGCAGCATAAGCTTCCAGAATGACCAGAAGGTTCCGGACCTCTTTCCTTGCAGCCCTGCGCCAGCTCCGGCCAATGACAGGTCCTGACAGGGGAACGATGCCCAGGCGAGATCAGCGTGCCCCGGCAAATTGTCTGATGTCAGATTGGCCACATCCTGATGAATCATGTCCTCATCGCCCCAGTTTTCAGCGTAAGAGGCGGCCTTTTTGGCATCGAAATCGTTAGCGAACAAACACTGCCAATCTTGCCCCAAGCCAGCGCGAGCCATGCCTCCACCGGCAAAAAACTCGTAAAATGTACGCATTGCCCATGCTCTCCCTGACGAAAATGGCGGGTTCTTTTTATCGGTAACCCTGTACGCGGCGCGGATTTTCTGCGAGCTTAGCACATGTATGAAAGCTGTGCATTTGTACAGTATAAAGTGAGGAGTACCCCTCCCCTCAACCCGGCGTCCTGGCAGCGAGGCATGTTGCAGTTACTGGACGTGTTGGATGACACACAGGGCAAACAGGCCTTGGGCGAACTGGTCAGTCAGTGGCAGGGCCTGAAAGCCCTGCAGCAGGCCAGCGATGCCTACACCGAAGTTGCCGCTTGAACCCTCAACGGTAATCAGACAAAATGTCACCAGATATCAATAAGTGGTGACATTTTGTCTGATTTCGGCTCTGCCCGATCTTCCCGGGTACAACTTCAAACCCTGTTCCGCCAGCACGGCGGCCAGCTTCGTCTGAGCGAGGCGCTGGTCCGGGGCTTTAGTCGGTATCAGTTCTATCAGCTCCGGGATGAGGGCTTAGTCGAGCCGGTCAGCCGGGGTCTCTACCGGCTGGCGGATCTGCCACCCATTGAAAACCCGGATCTGGTGGCCGCCGCCTGCCGTTTTCCTCATGCGGTGCTGTGCCTGATTTCCGCCCTGGACTGGCACGGCATCACCACGCAGATTCCCCATCAGGTGCATCTGGCAGTAGAGCGGGATGCCCGCCTGCCGGTTCTGGATTATCCGCCAGTGGCAGGTTACCGGTTTTCCGGGCGTTCGTTCAGTGAGGGTATCGAGCGGGTGGATGCGGATGGCATCACGCTGCAGGTTTACAGCCCCGAGAAAACCCTGGCGGACTGCTTCAAGTTCCGCAACCGCATTGGCATGGATGTGGTGCTGGAGGCGCTAGAGCTCTATCGCACCCGGAAAGCCTTCCTGCCCGGCAAGCTGATGGAGTACGCCGGAATCTGCCGGGTCGCCAATGTGATGGCACCCTACGTGGAAGCCAAGCTGTGAAGGGAACCACTCTGTAAAGGCTGCCATTGAAGAAGTCTTGTATAAGGATTTTCCGGACAGCTACGACCGGGTGGCTCTCAAGGAAAAGTGCGACAACGTGTTTGAGCTCGTGGTGGAGTTTGCAGCCTGTGGCCGGAAGTGGGTAGCGTAATCCGGATGCTCCGGGAACCCTTTAGATACCGGAAGAAATCGTGTCAGTCACTTCCTCGAACGTACCCTCTGGAAAGCTGAGTATAAGGATGACATCTGGATCTTGTTCATTTATCAGATACCCCGTCTGATAATCACCAACCTTTGCAGAGAACCCATTAAACCCAGGGGAAACTTCAAGCGTCTTGGTTTGGACGGTGTCAGACTCTGAGGCCGATTTCAGGGTAGACAGAAATTCTGATGTGGGAGGGGCGTCGGCGGGGACTGGCTCCACCCGAATGAATCCCAAGGCCTTTCCCTCGTTGAATAATGTTATGTCATTGTTGTCGATACGGACGGCATCAAATAATTCTGCTCGGACCGATACTGCGTAATCCTGGCTTGGTGAGAACTGGATTGACTGTGTCGAGGCGCACCCGGCCAAGATCAGGGCTAAAACGATTGATGCGATGACTTTCATTTTTTTAAGAGTCCCTGTTTAACGCAACGAAGCTTCCAGCAGGCTTCTGAACTGTAATCCGCGAGTAAGTTTGCAGGTGTAGTTAATTTTTATGGTACCACGTGCAAACGGCTCGCCGGCAGCCCTGATTACCCGGATTGCCCACTTACGAATGCTATTTGTTGGAGTCAGAAGGTCTTTGGGATTTGGAACAGCATCAATCCATTTGCTGCATACTTCAGTTCCGGTGATGAGTTGTGCAGCAAGTTCCAGTGTTTGCGCCGTTATGCTGCCGGCGTGGTAACGGTTTGCGACCCGTTCACCGTAAAATGCGGTGACGATCGCTTGAACTGCTGCAACTTCTTCCTCAGTGAGATTAACGTCGCTCACTATCAAGCTCCTTTTGATAGTAGGGAAAGGGAGGGCAGTTGCCGCTCCCTCTTTGTCGTCGAGGCTGAATTTACGCCTCGAACGGCGAACGCCAGTCGTCTGCACCGGAAGTACCGGCAACAGCGTGTTCCCAGGTGACTTTGCGGTAGGAAACGGACACGGTGACCAACTGAGTGAAGTCAGCATTGCCGGCGTCCTGGCAGTGAGGCATGTTGCAGTTGATGTCGATAATGGTGGCGTCTTCGAGGATGGTGGAGAAGAAGTGCTCCTGCTTGCCTTCCACGGAGGTGCGGTACCATTTCATTTCAACTTTCGGCAGCATTTCACCGGAAGCCAGAGCGTTGTACATAAGCGGGGTGGCTTTGTTCAGCGCCGAGGTGAACTTGAACGGCTTGTGAACGCGCTGACCGGACGGCTGACCAGACTGCGGGTCGGTCGGAACGGTTACAACGTGGCTGAATTCCTGGACCAGCACTTCGTCTTCGTGGCCTTCCACGTAGATGTTACCGACGGAATCGGAAGTGAATGCGCCCGCGGTGATGTTTCCCTGGGTCTGGCCTTCGATGCTGATATAACAAGGAGTTGGCATAGTCTGCTCCATGACGTGTAAATGAGTTGTTGTCCTCGGGCTCTTCCCTGGACGAACAGACTAACTACAAGACCTGTGCCAATTATAAAAAAGCGATAAAAAACAATAAGAAAACATTTTTTTTGACATGTCCGAAAGCGTTAAGGGCAATACCTTGCTTGGGGCTGGGCGAGAGTTTGCTGGCTGGGCGAAAAGTTGCCCGAACGTCGGGGTTTAACCTGGGCCGACCACGCCCAAGGCAGAAGTCAGCGTAGGCTGAAGCGCACGGGCAAGGCGTACTGGAAGGTTGACCCTTTCATGGCGTCAGGCACTTCGGGCAGTGGCGCGGCCTGTTGGAGCATCTCCATGGCGGCATCGTCCAACAGGTCGTGTCCGGACCCCTCTCGAAGAGAATGGCGGATCAGCGTGCCATCGCGGCTGAACTCGAACACGATGACGGGTGCCCCTTCCTGCCCCAACCGGCGTGCCCGCCTGGGGTATTCGTAGAACTGGCTAAGGTGCCGGCTGAGTTTGGTCAGGTATTCATCAATATTTGAGGAGTCGCCAGCGCTGAGTTCCACCTGCTGATTTTCGCTGGTGTCTTGCGCGCTGTCTTCCGTCGGCTCCTCGGTACTGTCTTCTGCTTCTGGGAGGTCAACTTCCTCAACAGGCTCCGGCACCGGTTCCTTGGCGGGCTCTGGTTCAGGTTCAGGCTTTGGTTCAGGCTCGGGTTCTGGTTCTGGTTCTGGTTCTGGTTCTGGTTCTGGTTCTGGTTGTGGTTCTGGCTCCGGCTCCGGCACTGGCTCAGGTTCCGGTGCCTCGGCCGGGTCTTCCGCCGTCTCGTTGCGGGGTGCGCCGGCCAGGGAAATTTTCATGGCCGGTGCGGAGTTGACGGCGGCTTCGCCCAGTGGTTGCAGCGTGGGTATCCGGGCCGGCGCTGCGATCACCACGGCCACAATGGTGATGAGTACCGACAGCAGTAACAGTGCGAGACGTGTTTTGTAGCCAGCCGTCATTGTTCCGAGGGCTCCGTGAGCAGGATGACTTCGGAATAGCCGTTGTCTTCCAGTATGGACAGCAGCTCTTCCAGGTCAGACATGGCGACGTCTTCGCCAGCCGCAATTTTGAGTGGAGCGCTTTCATCGGGAGCTGGCAACTGTGTGGTTAGCGTTTCCCGGGACACGCTTTCACCGTCAACCTGCCATTTTCCGTCGGCCAACACCATCAGGTCCGCATCCGGGGCCTGTCGCTGTTCGGCCTGGGAGGCGGCGGGCAAATCCGGTAGGGGCGTGTCGGCTAACTGGCCGGCCACGATGAAAAACATCAACAACAGAAACACCAGGTTAATCAGCGGCAGCAGCGCGTCTTCTACCCGCTCCATCAGTGATTTTCCAGACGTCGCGGGCGGCGGTACCAGATCGCTCATGGCTGACTTCCCGGGGCGTTCTCACGCTTCCAGTGTGCGGTGATGTCCTTACTCCTGAGCGTGCTCAGGGTTTGGGTGAAATCGCTCAGTGCCGTCTCGCTTGCGGTGCTGACATTCACCTCCGTGATGTTCTGCGAACGAAGGCTGCCTCCCAGGTCGCTCAGCGACAGGGTGTTGCCGTCCCATTCGACTGCCCCATCGCTGAGCACACGAATTTCCGGAATGGGGTCGCCGGTGCTTGGGCTGGTATTGGCCGTCTGATTGGCCAACTCGAGGTGATCCACCGGTAACAACCGGCTGGTCAGCATGAAAAATACCAGCAGGATAAACACCACGTCGATCAGCGGGGTAATGCGGATCGGCATCGGGCGGTTTGGTCTGGGCTCAACCAGCTGCATGGGCAAGGCGGCTATTGGGTTCGGTGGTGTCGTACTCTGGCCTGGCACCGGCCGGTTTGCGGGCAACCGGTTGGGCTGGCTCGACCACATCAACGTCCTGGCTGACGGTGTGGTCCGTAAGCTCCACGCTGAGAACACTGACCAGTGCCCCGTTGATGGTTTTGTGGATGCGGCGTAAACGGAACTCAATCCAGGCTGCCAGCGCGGCAAAGGGTATGGCCACTACCAGCCCGGCGGCGGTTGTGGTCAGTGCTTCGTAGATACCACCGCTGAGTTGAGTGGCGTTGGCGCGGCCTTCGGTGGCGGCCATGGCGCTGAAGGCTTCCATCATGCCCAGAACCGTGCCCAGAAGCCCGAGCAGCGGTGCCAGTGCGGCGATCACTTCAATGATTTTCAGCGGGGCTTCAAACGGCTCCAGCGCTTTCTGGGCATCCCTTGCTGCCGTTTCCCGTACTTGCTGAGGGCTGCGTCGGGCCAGCTGGTTCTCCATGGTATCAATCGTCAGATGATGGAGAGGATTCAGGCGGCACCAGAATGTCTGCTGCTGCCGAAGTTGCTCAGGTGCCTGTTCCGAGGGATTCTGTTGCCAAAAGGTAATCGTTTTTTTTAGTTTGGCCGTCAACCGCGGCGTGAAAAACGTGCCAAACAGAATCATGTAAATGAACGTGATGACGCCAGCAACCGCCAGTGCAAGCAGCACCAGCATGACCGGGCCACCCATGTCGATCAGCTGCCCGAGCGGCGTCGCGAACGATTCCGGCGCGTTAGTGAGTGGCATATCAGACATGGCGGTGCCCCGATCTCAAAAGTAGAAGTAAATAATAACGATTATCACTAAAATTTCAAGCCCGTAACGTCGGTACCGCCCCGGGTCTGTTAAAATGTTGAAACAATGCCAGTTCAATAAACGTCTTTATACGAATCTATGTTCAGGAAACCGAATTACCGCAGGCCACCCATGGCCTGTCTGTCCGGAGTAACGCTGTTGTGCTGATCAAGCGCTGGTTTGGCAGTCTGGTAAACCGGGCCGTCGCTTTTATCGTTCTGGCCGTGGTGCTGTCGGCCGTGGTGGTTACCGTTGCTGGTACCTTGATGAGTCGGGGTGAGCTGCAGTCCCAGGCCGAAGCCGAGGTCGCGAACATTGCCCGGCTGGTCGCGGAAGATCTGGACGAAAAACTGGCCCAGCGCCTCGAGATCCTCAGTCACATCGCCTCAGGCATGACCATGAGCGGCGATGTGTTCAACGTGCGGGCGAAAACACTGATCCGTCGCGAGGTAGCGCTTCGTCATCTGTTTAATGCGTTCTATCTGATTGATGCCGAGGGCGAAGTGCTTGCGGAGTACCCGGAGGCTTATGCCCAAACGGGAGCCGATGCCAGCCAGCGGCAGTACTTTCGTGAGACCACCCGGCAGTTGACCCCCCTTATCAGTCAGCCGTTCCATTCGTTTCACCAGGGCCAGCCTGCCATCATGATCACCGCCCCGATTTTTGACCATCGGGGTCGCTTGATTGGCATGATCGGCGGAGCCACTTTACTGGGTGAAAACAACTTCATGGGCGAAGTGAACAGCTTACGGATAGGCCGGTCTGGTTACCTCAGTGTGGTGACCCGTGAAGGAACCACACTGGCGCATGGCGGCGGCGGACAGGTCATGGAACCTGTGCTCCATCAGGGCGTGCCCATGCAAAAGGCCATGGTGGGGTTCGAGGGTGTGCTGCACGCCAGAAACGCCGACGATAAACCGACCATCAATGCGGTTCGTCAACTGACTCAGGTGCCCTGGTTTGTGGTCGCTGTTTGGCCCTCAAAAGAGGCCTTTGCGCCGGTGGGGCGTTTGGTCGACAGCCTGTTGTGGGTGTTGCTGGCGGTGTTGGCGGTGCTGGTTCCACTCGCCTATTTCGTGTTCCAGCGGCTGATGGCACCGATGCGGTCACTCGGCCGCCAGATAACGGAGCGGCACCTGGGGGTGCGGACTGAACCCGTGAATGTCTCCGGTGTCCATGAGATTCTTCAGGTGGCGGAAACCTTCAATACGGTCATGGATGAGCGGGACGAGGTGCTGGCCTCGATGGTGGAGCGGGAAGCCTTTTTCCGTTCACTCACTCAGAGTGCGCCCATCGGCATCGTGCAGACCGACGTGCTGGGCCGGATCGAGTTCGTGAATCCTGCGTTTGAGGTCATCAGTGGTCGGGACGCTTCCTCATTGCTCCACCATTATCTGATCGCTGGTGTTTATGAAGAAGATCGGCCGGGTATTATCGAACAGTGGTATGCGGCGATTAAAGCGCATCGCGTATTCCGGGGGCAACTGCGGTTACAGGGCCGGGGTGCCGGGGAAGTCATTTGGGCGGACGTGATGACTTCGGCGATTGAAACCCCCGAAAAATCCCTGGGGACCATTACCGTAGTGCGGGATATCACCCACGAACTGAAAGTCGAGGAGGCGCTGCGGGAGGAGCAGCAGCGGGCTGACAGCATTCTGGGGGTGTTGCAGGATGGCGTCCTGATGGTGGATGTCAGCGGAACGATCCGTTACGCCAACCGGGCCGCCTGCGCATTTATCGGTAGGGGTGAAAACTGCGAGGACTACAACTTTTTTGACCGGGTCACCATTGAGGATGAAACCCGGCAATGGGGCACGGAAGATTTTCTCGCTGGGGAGGACTTCGATAACCGGTACGTAACTCTGCGCAACAGTCGTGGCCAGCTGTTCGATATTGACTTCACTATACTGCACCTGCGCAAAGGCCGTGAAAACGAACGGCTGGTGTTCGTGCTTCGGGATGACAGTGAGCGCCGGCGGCAGGAAGAACGTCTGTCCTGGGAGGCCACGCATGACAGCCTGACCCAACTGATGAATCGACGGGCATTCAATGCCGCGCTGGTAAAAACTCTGAGCCAGGCTGGTATGCCGGGGGCGGAAAGTGTGCTGGTGCTGATTGACCTGGACTACTTCAAGCCGGTCAACGACAAGGGTGGCCACTTGCTGGGGGATGACATGCTCCGGCGGTTAGCGGACCTGTTCAAGGACTCCGTGCGCCAGTCAGATACCGTGGCCCGTCTTGGTGGTGACGAGTTTGGCATTATCCTCCCCGCCTGTGGGCTGGAGCGGGCCGAGGTTCTGGCGGAAACCATTCGATCATCCGTGCAGAACCTGCGTATAGAACATAATGGCAAGTCCTACGGCGTCACCACCAGTATCGGGCTCACCGTCCTGTCGGCGGGTGATTCGGGGCCGAGGGCGGCTATGGCCCGAGCCGATGAAGGCTGCTATAGCGCGAAGGATCAGGGCCGTAACAAGGTAGTCGTAGTGCCTGTACCGGCCGCCTGACAGGCCGGTTTTCACAGCAAAGCACTGACAGCCTGCCAGAGCAGCCGCAGCGCGAGCACTGTCAGCAACAGGTTAAAAATCTGGCTGAAACGCCGATTGGTTATAGTTCTGAGCAGATGAAGCCCGATCCAGGTGCCGGCAAAGCCGAAGGCGATCATGCCAAGGATAAATGCCAGCCATTCCCGGAACACAAAACCGGCGAGTCCGAACACCAGTGCCTTGGGTGCGTGTTGCAGGCACATCGCAGTGGCGAAGGTGGCCACCGTGGTAAACCGGTCGGCGTGCATCTGCTTGATAAACGCTGCGACCAGAGGGCCGGTGGCCCCCACAAACAGGCTGACAAAACTGGTGATGGTGGATGCGACAAACACGCCGAATGGCCCGAATGCGGCCTTTGGAAGTGCCGGCCCCCAGCACAGGTACAACACAAACAGCGCGATAGACAGCTGCCACAGGTGCGCTGGTAATTCCACCAGTAACCAGGCACCCAGGCCGGCTCCGGCGAGCACACCCGGGGCAAATGCCGCTATGGTTTTCCAGTCGGTGTGGTGCCGGGTCAGCACCGCCCGACCGCTGTTGGAGCCGAGCTGGATCATGCCATGGACAGGAATGATCGCTGCCGGTGGCACCCACATCGCCATCAGCAACAGCAGCAGGACCCCGCCACCGGCACCCAGGCTGGCGGTGATCATCGATGTGACCGCCGATGCCAGCAACAAACATAGGGCTACGGAGGCTCCCAGGCTCTCCGGAATCAGAGTCAGTTCCAAAGCGGTTCCTTCTTTATGGCTGGCAGAAGCCGGTATCCTTGAGCTCAGAGTTTTTGCACAGGGCTTCGGTGGCCAGTTGCACATCCGCCACGTAATACAATGAGGCCAGCCCGAGCCGGTCCCTGCCAAGGTTATGGAAGATCATGCCGAACGCAATGTCACCCGCGGTGTAGGCCTCATGGTGTTTGGCGAAGTAGGCAGCCGGTTTCGACAGAGTCTCATCCGCCATCAGCGCCCTGACGCGTCCGGCACCGCCGTGGTAGGCCTGCACCAGCAGCAGCGTGAACAGTCGATCCTGCTTCTTCTGCGGCAGATGTCCGAAACGATCCTCGAAATCCGCCCGGAGATTGCGGGCATTCTGGTTCATCAGCCGCAGGGCGCAGTCTATCTGGGCCAACCGGTGCCAGTAGTTTGCCGGCTGGATCCGACAATCGCTCAGCGCGGCGGGCGACAATTGCAGAATGCCGCGAGCGTTGGCGGTGGAGTGCGCGCGCTGCCGGCCGCCGCTTTCAATCAAAATCTGGGAGCCCAGATAGAGTGGCAGCTCCGGTGGAAGCGTCAGCCGTTGCCCCCCGGACCGTGCGGCGTACACATAGCGCAGCGCGTCGTGGAGCGAGCCGGGCTCCTCGGCGGAGGCAAAACTGAGGTCATCCCAGGCACCCCACACACGGTCCGCCGGCCCGGTGCCCAGATAGCGCGCCATGGCGTCGCTAAGGTCTACGTGAGGTTGGTCGCAGGCCAGCGCGAACGGGTATCCGGTGGTGTCGGGCCCGCCTTTCGCCCAGGCATCCACCCGGTTGCTGGCTGCCAGCCGCGCCCGGGTATCGTTCAGCCGCTGCTGGGTCTCCTCACGGCTGGCACCGTCTTCCATGTAACCGAGAAACTGCCCGCGCATGTTGTAGAGAATGTGCCGTTCGCTGTCGGAACAATAGCCCGTCTCCTTCAGCACCCAGCGACGTATGGTCACAATGTTGTCGTAGACTCCCTGGCTGACCCAGTAGGGTGAGCTGCGGACGACGGACTTCCAGTCCTCTACCGGCTCGGCGGCCCCGGCCACGCGGGCTAGGGCCATCAGTAGCATGATCGGTACGAGTGGGACAAACCGCCGCCAGCTATTGAGTCTTGTGTTCATAAGCGTTATACCCGTGATTCTCCAACGATCAGAATAACAAATGGACGCGACCATGAAGCAAACTGATTATCTCCGATACGACGCCGTTGCCCTGGCTGATCTGATTCGCCGAGGAGAGGTGTCAGCCCGGGAAGTCTGTGACGCCGCGATCGAGCGTGCGAGCCGGGTTAATGGACGCCTCAACGCCATTTGCTACCCACAGTTTTCCAGCGCGCTTGAGCAACCCTACCCGAAAGATGCGGTGTTTTCCGGCGTGCCGCTGTTGCTGAAAGATCTTGCCCAGGAACAGGAAGGTCAACCCTGTACCTATGGCAGCCGGAGTCTGAAAGACAACATTGCCGCCAAAAATTCGGAGTATGTTCGCCGGGCTCTGGAAGGCGGCCTGGTTATACTCGGGCGTACGGCAACGCCAGAATTCGGCCTGAAAGGCGTGACCGAGTCCCGGCTCTGGGGGCCTTCGCGCAACCCATGGGATTCCCGCCTCACGCCAGGGGGTTCCAGCGGCGGCTCCGGGCATCGTGCCCATGGCCGGTGCCAACGATGGCGGTGGTTCCATTCGCATTCCGGCGGCCTACAACGGGCTGTTCGGTCTCAAGCCTTCCCGTGGCCGCATTTCATCCGGTCCATCAGTGGGAGAAGCCTGGACCGGCGCGTCCACCGATCATGTCGTCAGCCGCACGGTTCGCGACAGTGCCACGATGCTTGATGTGCTCTCCGGGCCGGCATCCGGGGACCCATTTGTGATTTCGCCACCCCGTCAGCCCTACGCTGACCTCATGCAGCAAACGCCGAGGCCACTGCGAATCGGTGTGTTCACATCGTCACCTTACCAGACGGACGTGGCCCCGGAATGTGTGGCGGCCGTGGAGGAGACCGCGCGACTGCTGGAAAGCCTGGGCCATCACGTCGAATACGCTCGCCCGGAATTCGATGGCATGGCACTGGCGCGCTGCTATCTGGGGCTGTACTTCGGGGAAGTCTCGGTGCTGATGGAAAAAGCCCGGACCCAACTGGGGGCCAAAGACGACGATTTCGAACTGGATACACGGCTGATTGCTATGCTGGGGCAAACCATGCCGTTGCCGGAGTACGTCAGCCGGCGCCAGCAGTGGAACGATTTCGCCCGCGCCCTGGGTGCGTATTTCAGCCAGTATGACCTATACCTGAGCCCCACCACCGGGCAGCTGCCCGCACGAATCGGTGAACTCGACACCCCCGCGCACCTGCAGTTTGCAGCCCGACTGATGCTGACGCTGAAAGCCGGCAAACTGGTGCACAGAAGCGGCCAGGTCGATCAGATGGCATTGGAAAGCCTGGCGCGAACGCCGTTTACCCAGTTGGCAAATCTGACGGGCACACCCGCCATGTCGATGCCCCTGCACTGGACGGATGGGGGGCTGCCGGTCGGCGTGCAGTTCGGCGGGCCACACGGCAGTGAAGACACCCTGCTGCAACTGGCCGCGCAGCTGGAAGAGGCAAACCCCTGGTTTTCCCGTTACGAACGCCTTGATGATGGCGTTGCGTAAATGGACAATGCCACGTTTATCTTTATGGCCGTAACAGGCTATGCTGTCACTCAGGAGGGCGTAAGTTTTCCTGACAGACCCTGATGGCATCGAGGAGGCGAGCGCATTATGAACCAACCGATGGCAATCGACGAACTGGTGTCCGTAGCACAGGCCGAGGCCATGGGGGAGCTTGATGCCCCAATGATGGCCATCGTACTGTCCAGTGAACAAAGCTACGACTTGCCCATCAATTCCCTTGAAACCGATGCCGACAAGGCCCGCTGGGGGTTAATCCTCCGCGCTGCCCGAGAGCATGTGGAAGCGGATGCCGTGGCGGTGCTCTATCCCGCCTGGACCACCATTCGTCACAAAAAACCGGAAAATGAAGCCGAGGAATCGGCTGTGGAAATGACGGAAGACATCAGCGAGGAGCCGGAGCCGTCAGGCCCGATCGACACCCTGTTCGTGCAGTTGCATACCCGTGAACACGTTTACTGGCGGGGCTTTGAGCAGATCCGTGATCCCAAGCACCAGCGCATCATCGGGTTCCGCCGTATCAAGGCGCTGTCCACCGACTACAAGCGGGATGAAGCCCCGTCGGTGACGGCATGGCTGAGCACGCTGTTCGAGCCATTACCCGACGAAGGCGAAGAAACCGATGTGGACCGAGAGCTGGCGGACCTGCTCGAGGAGCCGGAAGTGAGCGCCGCCCTCTACCCAAGGCAGATGCGCGCTCTGCACTGACCTTTTTGTATGGGCGATCAGATGGCGGTCGCCCGCTCCGCCACCCAGTACAGGCTCAGGGCACCCACCATCAGCAACATGGCGGGTACAGCGGCGCGTTCATAAAGCCGGAAACGGCCGCACAGGTACAGCACCGGAAACAGAACCACCAGCAACCCCAGTTGCCCCAGCTCCACACCGAGGTTGAAGCCCGCAAGAGCGACCACCGTTTGTGACACGCCGGAGGTCAGGTCCCCCAACACGCTGGCGAAACCGAAGCCGTGGATCAGCCCGAACCCGAAGGCCAGCTTCCACGTTTTGTGCCCCAGGAACGGCCAGAATACGTTCAATGCCGCAACCGCAATGGACAACGCAATGACGGTTTCCACCCAGGCAATGGGCAGCGTCACAATATTCAGAGCCGCCAGCGCCAGGGTGATGGAATGAGCCACCGTGAACGCAGTGACAATGCCTACAAGCTCCAGCAGCCGCACTCGCAGGTTGTCGCGATGACGGGTCATCTCGGCCGGTTGGCGGGGTTTTAACGGCAAGGTGGCCGGTAGCATCAGCACCAGCAAAAACAAGATATGGTCGAGCCCGATCAGCAGGTGGATGACGCCCTCGTAGAGGAAGGTGCCAAACAGCTGAAAGCTGCTTCCCAGGGTGCCGGTGTTCACGTCCAGTGCCAGCTTCTGCTCATCGGGAGCGAGCACGGCCAAACGCTCGCCCTGACCGTCACTGATACTGACGAGCCCACGGTGCAGCGGGTCCTGATCAAACAGCAGCGAGTACTCCATCGAGGCCGGTGGTTGACTGTCCGGGCACGCCACCTGGTACTGCCCGGCGGCATAAGGCCCATCGCTGTGACGGGACAGCCCCCATTGCTGACCCACTAACTGGCAGCGACCGCTGGCGTTGCTCAGCGTCAAACCGCCATCGACCAGGCGCGTTATGGCGTCACGGCTCTGGCGTACTTCGGCCCCGTTGAGTTGACCATCGTTGTTGCGGTCCAACGGCAAGATCAGCGCCAGGTCCCGGAGCGCCAGGTCGATGCGCAGCTGAGGCTCGCTCTGGTCGACGTAGATAAAGCTGTCACTGGCTTTGTGGGCCCAGGATGTCAATGGCAGTGTCATCAGCAACAACAGGCCAAGGCTTGTGGTCAGCCTTTGAATGATCGGCGTCATGACTCCCCCTCCGGATAACGGGCATCCTGTTGATTGTGCCCGTTCAACCAGGCGCGGACGTCTGCGATGATCGAGTCCTCACTGGCGGCTTTTGCGGCGCGCAGCAGCAAGCGGGTGTCGAGGGGTTCTCGCTGGTCCTGCCAGTTGGCCCGGGCGTAGGTCAGGGCGGTGTCAGTATTGCCTTCGATGTCCAGGGCGTAGCGTGCGAGATCGCGCTGGTGTAACAGGTTGCCACGCCACCGGGCCTCGTTGAATCGCTCCTCTAACCGATCGGCAAGGGGGGCGGCATCGACGTGCTCGAGCCGTTTCAGCGCGATTGCGCGGATAACAGCGAGGCTGTCCACCTGCTCATAGCCATCGGTCAGGTTGATCACCGCCCTGGCGTCGCCTTGCTCCAGTAGCCAGTCAGACAGTTGGGCTCTGGCGTAGAGGTCGTCGGGTGTCAGCGTGAGCACCCGGCGCCAGTGTTGTTCGGCTTCGGGGCGGCCGAGCTGGGCGGCGATATCGGCCAGGGTGCCCTCTGCCCAGCTCAGGCTGACCGTGTCACTGGTGGATGAGCGTTGGGTTCGGGCCAGCAGTGATTTATAGGCGGTTTGCGCGCTGCCGGTTCGCGCGTCTACCTGGGCCTGACAGCTGGTGGCGATCAGACCGGGAAGCGCACTGAATAATTGCTCACAGTGCTCCCGGGCCGGGGCATAACGCCCTTGTACCAGCTCGAGGTTGGCCAGGGTCAGGTGTGCCTGGATGACCTGCTCGCGATCAGTCGATTGGTTGATGACGTCGGTCAGTTGTTCGCGGGCGGGTTCAAATTGGTGGAGGCTCTGGTTGAGGGACGCGTTGAGAATAACCAGCCGATCCGTCATCCGTTGTTCGGGCCAGCGGTCCAGCAATGCGCGGGCATAGCCAAGGTAACGGGGGTCGCCCTGGGTGCGAGCCTGAATCAGGTAGGTCTGTATCTGGTCTGCTGCTTTGTTGGCGTCAGCGGGTGGGGTGTCCGTTGCCACTGCCCCAGTTGGCAGGGTGATCAGTATTTCCTGATCGTCAAAATCGGTTTCAATCGCTGTGGGTGCTGCCAGTGCCGTTCCCATGGACAGCGCGGAAGTCAGCGCCAGTAAGGAAAAGACCCCGCGCCGAAGCGCGGGGTGAAGGGCCGTCAGCCCCGGATCACAAACAGGCCGACGGCGGAGCCCACAGGATTTAAAACAAGTCGTCAAAGGCTTGTTCGTTGTCCTGGTCATTGAAGCTGAACTCCAGTTGGTTGATGTTGACCGCTTCGCGGTCGTCCTCGGTGTTTTCGATTTCGCCTTTAACAAAGGTGGTGAAATCAACCGCCAGGACCGGTGCCCGGCTTGAGCTGTCGGAACAGCCAGCCAGCACCAGGGCGGTAAGCACAGTAAGCGCTATTCGAAGCATCATGATCGACCCCCTTTATGCGTCGTTGGGTGAACCGGCGATGGGCGTCGCGAGGTAAGGAAACACCTCCTGAAGCTCCGTCGGGTCCAGTTGAACGCCGTCAGTGAACTCAGCGTCCTTGTTGGGGGCATCGTCGGTCAGCGCACCCATAACGACCCTGAGTGCGATATCGACGGTGTCATCCACCGGACGGCGGCCGTTGGGGAAGCCGGCGTTATCGCCCCCGAGCACACCCAGATCATTCTGGGCACCCGCCATGGTTGCCGGGATGCTGGGGTTAAGCCTCAGCATTTCCGAGGTGGTGACACCCTCCGGGCTGTTCACATCCGGCACACCGGTCAGGAAGGCTGTAACCAGATCGTTGCGTGGTGTGGCCGGTGCAACCGCGGTTCCCGCGAACAGGATTTCAAGCAAAGCCGGCAGCGTGGGGTTGGTCACGTAAGTGGCGAACTGGCCGTCGTCCTTCGGTTCACTGGCGTTGAATCGGTCCTTGTCTTTCAGGCCGATCACCACCTCGTTGACCAGCGGCATGCCCAGCCGCGATACCTGGGTGTAGGCTCCGCCTTCCACGGTGGCCCCTTTACCATCGGCGGTCGGCGCTGGGTTGATCACCCGGGCTTGCCGCACGCTGGCGGTGGTCCAGCCACCAATGACAGGATCACCGGATGCGGTCTGGGCGCTGCCGGTCAGACAGGCACTGGGCAGTTCCAGAGCGAAGGAAGTGGTGTTCTTGTCCGCCAGGTCCCCCGCACCTTCGCCGTCGCGTAGCCCGAGCGGATTGGTATTGACCAGGTCAAAGATTTCACCCAGGTTGACGGCAAAGGCTTCTTTGCGCTGGCCGACGAACACTTTGCCCTCGGTGCTGCAGCCCGGTACGGCAATGTCGAAGATGTGCTGGTCGGCGTAGGCACCGTAATCAGCAAAGGACTTGCCACCAATATTGTCCAGCGGCTTGGCAAAGGTGCCCTGGCCGGTGGTGGCGTTGGTCGCGGTCTGGCGTGTTCCTGTGCGGCGATCACCGCGAATGACCGTCACCGTATATTCCTGGCGCATCTGGACATTGGCGTTGTCGGTGGCATCACCGATATTTTTCAGGGGCACGGAGACCATTTCCCCGCCGATATCCAGCTGGATGTCGTTCATCACATCCTGCATCTGGAACTGGAAGGTGATGTCTTCGCGGGCATTCCCGGAATTGTCGATATGAATTTCATAAATGGCGTCTTCGTCCAGATCGAAATAGTTCGGTCCGCCATAGGCATCCTGCAGTGGCAGGTAGTTGGCAATCAGGGTGACGAAATTCTCCCGGTTGGCTTCATAGCTCCGGAACATGTAAAAGTCAGTACCATCAACCTTGGGAATTTCGGTGATGAAGGGTGCCTCCCGGTGGCTGGAGGCATAGGTTGTGCCGGCTGTCAGACAGACTCCGGCAATCGCAAGGGCGAGGCCGGAGCGTTTTATCACTGCGTTCATGATGTTTTCCTCGTTTTTGTAGGATTACCTACAGGAAACGGGGCGGTTGCGAATAAAGATGCAGGCGTGAAGCAAAAAAAATGACATAAAAATGTGAATAAAAAACGGTGCCGGGATTTCAGCCGTCGATGCATCCCGATCCAGCTGATGAACGTATAGTTCACAGATAAGTTGCGGAGTAGCCATGGAGAAAACAATGACAACCCGTGAATTAAGCCAGGAAGAACTGATGAGTCTGCTTGTGTTGGTCGCCAGGGGTGATCGGCAGGCGTTTCAGGCCTTGTATCGGGCGATATCGGCTAAAATGTTTGGTCTGTGTTTCAAGCTGGCCGGCCAGCAGGAGTTGGCTGAAGAAGCGCTACAGGATGCCTTTGTCCAGATCTGGCACCACGCCGGGGAATATCACAGTGACCGGGGAGCGCCATCAAGCTGGATGCTGACCATTGCCCGTTACCGGACACTCGATCTGATGCGCTCCAGGGCTGTGCGTCGAACCGCCGGGGATGAGTATATCGAACACATCGAAGATCATCGCGGTGGCCCACTTGATGCTTCGCTACGCAACGCGGGTGCCGCACAACTGACGGGTTGTATTGAGGAGTTGAGCGATGTTCAGCGCGACAGCATTCTGTTGTCTTACTATCGGGGCTTTACCCACGATGAATTGGCGCAGGCGTTGAGCTCCCCTATAGGTACCGTCAAGAGCTGGATTCGTCGCGGGCTGATGGCACTCAAGAGGTGTCTGGAACAATGAAAAAGACACCGGAACGCATTGAAAGCCTGGCTGCAGAGTATGTGTTGGGTTCCCTGAATGGTGCTGCACGCCGCCGTTTTGAGCGGTGGATGATGGAGTCGGGGCGGGTCCGCCAGGAAGTCTGGTACTGGGAAGAAAAGCTGGGGCAGTTGGGCAGCCAGGTGCCTGCCCGGGAACCGCCAGCGGCGGTCTGGGCGGGTATAAAAGAGAAAATATGGCATAAGGATAAAGTGTCCGTTGCGCCGGTGCCTTCGCCGATCACCCGGGGTTTCTGGTCTGCCTGGAGCGTATTGGCCACCGCCGCTGCGCTGCTGTTGGCCGTGGTGTTGATGCAGCAGCCAGCTCCCGGGCCAGAATCCCGGCTCTCCGGTGCCATAGTCCAGGCTGACATCAGTGACCCGCTCTGGCTGGTCAGCGAGTCAAGCGTCGATAACCGGCTCAGGCTGCGGTCCGTTGCCGCCTCGTCTGCGCAGGCGGGTAAGGATTATGAGCTTTGGGTAGTGCCGGATAACGGTGATCCGATGTCGCTGGGCGTGGTGCCTGTGGGGGGCGTCCATCAGGTTGAGCTGACAGACCGCCTGCGGGCTATTCTCAGCGAAAGTCGCACGCTGGCCATCAGCCTAGAGCCGCGGGGCGGATCAACAACCGGCGTGCCTACGGGGCCCATCCTGCACGTGACCAAGCTCTATGAGCTTTGATTTTTTCGCTGTTAGTATCGCCAGCGGCTAGTTTGATGCCAGCAACGTAATGCACAGCTGGGCGTTCTGCACGAAATGCCCGAAGGCGGTCAGTTGCTCGTCTGAGGGCACGTAGTCGCCTGCGGCATTGTCTGCGTAAAACAGGCCGACCAAGCGGCCTTTTGCGGTCAATGGACCGATCAGCGCCGGGACTTTGCCGAGCCAACGGTCGTAGGGCACGCCTTCCTGACTGGCCTGGGGCTTGTACACGCAGCAGGCTGCCGGCGGTAACAGGCTCCCCAGGGGGCCGGCACCGTCTTTGGCGATGACGAAGTCTTCCCGCCAGGCCTCTGAACCACGGCCGCCCACTTTGCGGGGGATCAGGTTGTGGCCGGTTTTGTCACCCATCAGCAACGCCACCCGCTGCATACCGATGGCGCGGTGGATACCCTCCATCACCAGTTGGCACACTTCGTTCAGATCCGGTTTCTCGGTGAGGCTGACCGTGAGGTCCCGCAGAATCTGTAACTGCAGGGCCGGGTCCATGTCCGGTGCCTGGCCGGACTGCCCGCCGGAGCGGTCATGGCTGCCCGGCATCAGTGCGGTTACCTGTGGAATGCCGAGTGACACGGCCACCTTTGCGGCCTCCCCGGCATTGACCTTAAGCTGATCGCGAACCGCCGCCGGCGTCTCGTCAATGTCTTTGCCCAGTTGCACCAGGAGCTTGTCCATCTCCGCACCACGCCAGCCCTGCTCGGAGTGGATGGCCATTTCCACGGAATGGCGGACCAGGCTCGCGGCTGCGGAATTGGCCTGCCCCGGGGCGACGACGTCCTTGATAAACGGGCCGAGTGTCCAGGCGTCTACCAGCCCCCGGGTAATCTCGGTAAAGGTGGTGTGGAGCACGGCTTTTTGCGCTTCTACGGCCGGTTCTTCCAGACGCAGGCGCTGCTCCAGCTCATGGGCCTGCTCTGTATCACAGGACCAGAAGGCGAGTTCGCCAATGTTCATCAGCAGAGCGCCGATGAACACTTCTTCTAGCGCGTGGTCGCTGCGTTTGGGCATCAGGCAGCGAGCCTGAACGGCGGAATGGATGGCCCTGGCCAGGCACTTCAGTAAATGTGGGCGGTCATTTCGCTGCAGCAGGGAGTCCACCAGCAAGGATGAGATCGCCATGGATTTCACCGAATCGAACCCGATCAGTGTAATGGCACGGCTGACGGTACTGACCTGGGTCCGGGTCTGGTTGTAGAACACGGTATTGGACAGCCGCAACACCTGAGAGGTGAGCTGGGCATCGTTCAGTATCACGTTGGCCAGTTCATTCACCGTGCTGTTTATGCTGTCGGTTAACTCGTTGATGCGTTTGAGTGTATTGGCCAAGACCGGCAATTCGACCTTGCTCAGGTACGTGACCCATGCCTGGGTGGAATTCATCCTTGAGGGCGGTGTCTCTTTTGTTGTCACTGTTGTTGTCTCTGTTGGTGGTGCTGTCGTTGCTAACAGGGTGCACGCCTCAGGTTAAAGATGCTTTTATTACGGGAGTTTAACGCAAGGATGGTCGGGGTGTCGGTAACAAAACGTGTACGGGGATCTACCAAGCGTTGCAAGTTCGGGTTTGCCCGGGGATTGGTCTATAATGGCCGGTTTTAACGCTGCGCTGACAAGGCTGATCCGTGATTGTATTTGACCAGGTCCAGAAGTCGTACCGGGTAGGTGGGCGGGCGATCCCTGCGTTGCATCCCACCAGTATGACCATTGAAACCGGCGAAGTATTCGGCATCGTTGGGCATTCCGGTGCGGGGAAATCGACCCTGGTTCGCCTGATTAACCTGCTGGAGCCGCCCACCGGTGGTCGCATTCTTGTCGACGACGAGAATATCACCCGCTACACCGCCGCCGAACTGCGGGCCTTTCGCCGCAAGGTTGGCATGATCTTCCAGCATTTCAATCTGCTGAGCTCCAAAACCGTCGCGGACAACATCGCCTTTCCGATGAAGCTGGCGGGTATTTATTCCCGCACCGAGATTCGCGAGCGGGTGGATGAGTTGCTGGCGCGGGTCAGCCTGATGGATCAGGCCAGCAAATATCCCTCGCAGTTGTCCGGTGGCCAGAAGCAACGGGTGGGCATTGCCCGAGCCCTGGCCTGCCGACCGACCATTCTGCTGTGTGACGAAGCCACCAGTGCCCTCGATCCGCAAACCACGCAATCGGTGCTGCGCCTGCTGGCGGACATCAACCGGGAGCTGGGACTGACCATTGTGCTGATTACTCACGAAATGGATGTGGTGCGCCGCGTCTGCGACCGGGTCGCGGTGATGGACGCCGGAGAAGTGGTCGAAATGGGCGCGGTCAGCGATGTGTTCCTGCACCCCCAACACCCCACCACCCGGGATTTCGTGTTTGAGAGTGAAAATATTGATCGCGACGAAATGCAGGAAGACCTGCAGAAAGCCAACGGCCGCATACTGCGCCTGACCTTCCGTGGCGAATCCACCTACAAGCCATTGCTGGGCAGTGTGGCGAGGGAGTCCGGTGTGGATTTCAGCATCCTTTCCGGGCGCATTGATCACATCAAGGACACGCCCTACGGCCAACTGACCCTGTCTCTGGTGGGCGGTGATCTGGACATAGCAATGAAGGCGCTGGAAGCGGCGGACGTTCACGTGGAGGTGGTACGCTGATGGAAGCTTTACTGACAAACGTGGATTGGGGCGAAATCGGTATCGCCAGTTGGGACACCCTGGTAATGGTGGGCCTCTCGCTGCTGTTCAGCGTATTGATCGGCCTGCCGACGGGCGTTTTGCTGTTTCTGTTTGGTAAGCGTCAACTGCTGGAACAGCCGGTGGCTTATGCGGTGTTGTCATTCGTGGTCAACGTACTGCGCTCGGTGCCGTTTATCATCCTGTTGATCGTGATGATTCCGTTTACCGTGATGCTGATCGGCACCTCGCTGGGCGTTGCAGGGGCCATTCCGCCACTGGTCGCCGGCGGCGCACCTTTCTTTGCGCGGCTGGTGGAAACGTCGCTGCGGGAAGTGGATCGCGGCATCATAGAAGCGACGCAGGCGATGGGTGCCAACGTGAGGCAGATCATCGTCGGTGCCTTGCTGCCCGAAGCGCTGCCGGGCATCATCGCCGGCATTACGGTGACGGCGATTACGCTGGTGTCCTACGCTGCCATGTCCGGCGTTATTGGTGGCGGTGGCCTGGGTGACCTGGCGATCCGCTTTGGTTATCAGCGATTCCAGACCGATGTCATGGTTATCACTGTCGCGCTGCTGGTAATTTTTGTTCAAATATTACAAATGGCTGGCGACCGCCTGGTACTGTATTTCAGCCGCAAATAGCTTTGATTTTAACCGCTGACGGGAAGGTTCTCCCGAAAAACGCCCGTGAATACATCCCTGTAGGGCTCGGTCGCGCCATCCATGGCGCTCCACGTTTTCGGGAGAACCTTCCCGTCAGCGGCCCGGGCCATGTGCAGGCGTCCAAAAACAGATTGAATCGAGTAACAACAGGAGAACGTATGATGAACTTCAAGAAAACCCTGGTGGCCGTGGCCGCCGTAGCAACTTTCTCTTCCGCAGCTTCCGCGGAAAAACTGTCCGTAGCAGCCACGCCCGTGCCTCACGCCGAAATTCTGGAATTCGTGAAGCCGGCACTGGCGGAACAAGGCGTTGAGCTGGAAGTGAAGGTGTTCACCGACTACATCCAGCCAAACGTTCAGGTGGACCAGAAGGGGATGGACGCCAACTTCTTCCAGCACCAGCCGTATCTGGATGAATTCAACAGCGAGCGTGGCACGGAACTGGTGACGGTTGCCGGTATTCACGTTGAGCCTTTCGGTGCCTACTCCAACCGCATTGGGTCACTGGATGACCTGGAGGAAGGCGCGGTGATCGCGATTCCCAACGACCCCACCAACGGCGGCCGTGCGTTGCTGCTGCTGCAGGATGCGGGTCTGATTACCCTGAAGGACGAAAGCAAGATCACCGCAACGCCGCGTGACATTGCCGATAACCCGAAAGACCTCGACTTCAAGGAACTGGAAGCGGCTACCCTGCCACGCATCCTTGGGCAGGTGGATGTGGCGCTGATCAACACCAACTACGCGCTGGAAGCAGGCCTGAACCCGTCTGAAGACGCGCTGGTGATTGAAGGCTCCAAGTCACCTTACGTCAACATTCTGGTTGCCCGTCCGGACAACAAGGACAGCGAGGCCATGCAGAAGCTGGCGGCCGCGCTGCAGTCCGACGCGGTGAAGGAGTTCATTATGGAGAAGTACGAAGGTGCGGTCGTTCCTGCCTTCTGATCTTTACTGAGACTGAAAAAAAGGCCGGGTTCCGTTGGGATCCGGCCTTTTTTATTTCCCGCTTGGCCGAAATGACGTTGTAGGTGTCAACGATGTCATAGAGCCCTGCCGTTCCTTAGGTGTACAAGTGTTCTCGGATGTAACAACAATCGCAAGGAACATGACGATGACACTGACCGCCTCTGTCCGGGCATGGCTCCGGCTGTTCGCCCCTATTTTGCTGCTTGCTGTGTTTGCGCTGGCGTCGCCGGCCCAGGCCGGCCTGTTCGGTCTGGGGCCGGACGCCAGGGACACCAACCCCGGCAAAACCCGCCCGGTCATCTTCGTTGGCAATAATTGGGACGGCACCATCGACGTCATTGATGCGCAGACCTACGACAAGGTTGGTCGCATCAACGGCATTCCCGACAAGAGCCAACGGATGACCGAGATTCTTTTCAATCCGGTACGACTGGTATTTTTCCAGGCCGTTCGCCTGTTTATCGGCGAGGGTAACGACCAGTTCGTGGATGACATGTACAGCACCCCGGATGGTCGCTTGCTGGTGGTGTCCCGCCCCAGTTTTGCCGACGTTGTCGGTATTGAGATTGCCAGCGGCGACATTGTCTGGCGTTTTGAGGTGGATGGCTACCGCTCTGACCATATGGCCTTGTCGCCGGATGGCACCCGGGTGGCAGTATCGGCCTCTACCGGCAATGTTGTGCATGTGCTGGACGTGGAAACCGGCGAGGAAGTCGGCGGCTTTCCGACCGGAAATTCACCTCACGAAAACCTCTATTCCGAGGATGGCAAGCGCATCTACCACGCCAGTATCGGCTATGTGTTCACGCCGCTGGATCAGGATCTGATGGAATTTACCAAAGGCGAGCGGCTGTTCCAGGTGGTGGACGCGGAGAGCCTTGAAGTCATCAAGCGGTTTGACCTCAAGGATAAGCTGGAGGCGGCCGGTTACAGTGATCTGAGCCCGGCTATCCGGCCCATGGCTCACACCCCCGATGAGCGGTTCTTTTACTTCCAGTTGTCCTTTCTCCATGGCTTTATCGAGTACGACATGGAGGAGGACCGCGTGACCCGCCTGGCGGAGCTGCCCAACCTGATTCCCGATGTGCCGCGGGAGGCGTACATTAACGATTCTGCCCACCACGGCATTGCCATGAATGGCAGCGGTGACACCCTGTGCGTGGCCGGAACCATGAGCGACTACGTGGCCATTGTGGATCGCGAGACGTTCAATCACGACATTCTCACCGGCCTGGGCGAGAAGCCCTACTGGGTCACGTCCAACGAAGCCGGCGACCGCTGTTACATTTCCTGGAGCGGCACGGATCAGATGTCGGTGATTGATATTGAAACCGCCACCGAGATTGTCCGGGTGGACGTTGGCGATCATCCCCAACGCATTCGCGAGGGCCGGGTGCCGAGGGACTGGTAAGTAAAAAGGCCGGGCATTTGCCCGGCCTTTTCTTTGCGGATGCTGGTAATCGCGAGCAGGTGCTCAGTCACCGCTCCAGTTGGCTTTCGGGTCTGGTGTCATCCGCAGGTAGGATTTTACCGCTGTGTAGCCCTTTGGGAAGCGCTGCTTGATCTCGTCCTCGTCCTGCAGGGACGGCACAATCACGACGTCGCCACCGCGTTCCCAGTTGCCCGGGGTTGCCACCTTGTGCTCGTCGGTAAGCTGAAGTGAGTCGATCACCCGCAGCACTTCGTTGAAATTACGACCGGTGCTGGCCGGGTAGGTGATCGTCAGCCGGACTTTCTTGTTCGGGTCAATCACGAACAGCGAACGCACGGTCAGGGTGTCGTTGGCGTTGGGGTGGACCATGTCGTACAGGTCCGCCACTTTCCGGTCATGATCGGCGATGATCGGGAAGTTTACCGCGCAGCCCTGTGTCTCGTTGATATCTTTGATCCACTCTTTGTGCGAGTCGACCGGGTCAACACTGAGGGCAATGGCCTTGACGCCGCGCTTGGCAAACTCGTCTTTCAGTTTGGCGGTCAGGCCCAGCTCGGTGGTGCACACTGGGGTGAAGTCCGCAGGGTGAGAGAACAGCACACCCCAGCCGTCACCGAGCCATTCGTGGAAGCGAATGGTGCCTTCGCTGGAATCCTGTTCAAAATCCGGTGCGGTATCCCCAAGACGTAAACTCATGGCGTTCTCTCCTTTGACGTGATTTTGCAAGTCTCTACGATACTCTGTGGTGACGGATGAGGTGAATGCAAGGCCTTGATTCACCTCATCCGCTGTTTCAGTGATTGATGCCCAGCGCCTTCTCTTTGTCGAAATGCTCGCGGGTCAGTTTGAACACCACCGGGCTCAACAACAGCAACGCAATCAGGTTCGGCAAGGCCATCATGGCGTTGAGCGTATCGGCCACCAGCCAGATGAACCCGAGGTTGATGGTGGCACCCACCGGAATGGCCAGAATCCAGAATACCCGATAGGGCACGATGGCCTTCACGCCGAACAGAAATTCCACGCAGCGTTCACCGTAGAATGACCACCCCAGAATGGTGGTGAAGGCGAAAATCGCCAGGGAAATCGCCACCACATAGTTACCAAAGCCCGGCAGGCCATCCTCGAACGCGAGTGACGTCAGCGCGGCTCCGGTTTCGCCTGAAGTCCAGGCACCGGACGTGATGATTACCAAGCCGGTGATGCTACACACGATGATGGTATCAATGAACGTACCGAGCATGGCGACCATGCCTTGAGTCACCGGGCTTTTGGTCTGGGCGGCGGCGTGGGCGATGGGTGCGGAACCGAGGCCGGCTTCGTTAGAGAAGATGCCGCGGGCAACACCAAAACGAATAGCCGCCCAGACAGCCGCGCCGGCAAAGCCGCCTTCAGCAGCAACCGGGCTGAACGCATGCTCGAAAACCAGGGCGAAGGCTGACGGAATCTGATCGGCGTTGACCGCCAGGGCAATCAGACCAACAAAGACGTAAGACACGGCCATCAACGGTACCAGCGAGCTGGCGACCTGGCCGATACGCTTGATGCCACCAATCAGCACCATGCCGACCAGCACCATGAGAATGACGCCCGTCAGCCAGTGGGGTAGGCCAAAGTTGACATTCAATACGTCAGCGACCGAATTGGCCTGTACCGTATTGCCGATGCCAAAGCCGGCAACGGCGGCGAAGATCGCGAACAGTACACCGAGCCAGGCCCACTTGCCGCCCAGGCCATTGCGGATGTAGTACATCGGGCCACCGACATGGGCACCACGTTCGTCCACTTCGCGGAAACGAACCGCGAGAACCGCTTCGGAGTATTTGGTGGCCATGCCGACCAGCGCCGTCAGCCACATCCAGAACAGGGCACCGGGGCCGCCGAGGAAGACAGCGGTGGCCACGCCGGCAATATTGCCGGTGCCGACGGTTGCGGACAGGGCGGTCATCAGCGCCTGGAACGGCGGTATTTCACCCTCGCTTTCCGCGCCGGAGGCGGAGCGGCCTTTCCACATCAGCCGGAAACCGGCACCGAGCTTGAGAATCGGCATCAGCTTCAGACCGAGGCTGAGGAAAAGCCCCACACCGAGGATCATAACCAGCATGGGTGGGCCCCAGACCAGTCCGTTTATCGTACCTACAAAGCTTTCGATGGCTTCCATGGGCGCTCCCTGAATTCTGCCAAAGGCAGTGGTTATGGTTGGCTACCCCAATTGAGGGTATAACTGATTGAGTTTAGTCAGCTATTTGAATCTGTAAACCGTTTGTATGGGGAATTTGCCGGTGCCGTAGACCTTTGCGTCAGTACGGTGATTGGATTTTCCGGTGTTTGCGGTACTGTAAACCCATTCTTCGACTACCGTTCATGAGGACGCCAGATGACCCAGACTGCCACCACCCCGGTCACGCCGGATACCGCAACGTCAGGCTCAAGCCCTGTTAACAGCCGTTTTGTTGACGCGAACGGCCTGTCGTTCTGTGTGGAAACCCGGGGCGATCCGCAGGGCGAGCCAGTCCTGTTTATCATGGGTCTGGGTGCGCAGATGACGTTGTGGCCAGAAGCCTTGCTGGACCGTTATGCCGACGAGGGGTACCACGTTATTCGCTTCGACAACCGCGATATTGGCCTGTCCTCGCGCCTGAAAGACCGGCTTGAGGGCCACCCGGTGGCCATGATGGCCCGGTCCCGGGTCGGGCTGCCGATCCCGGCTCCCTATACCCTGCGTGACATGGCAGCGGACGCGGTGGGGGTGATGGACGCGTTGGAGCTATCGAGTGCTCATCTGGTGGGTGTGTCCATGGGTGGCATGATCAGTCAGGTGGTGGCTTCGTTGTGGCCCGAACGGGTGCGCAGCGCCACCCTGATCATGACCTCCACCAACAGTCCGCGGCTGCCGATGCCAAAAACCAAACTGATCTGGCGGTTGGCGGGCATTGGTGCCAAAGGGCATGACGAAGCGGCGGTGGTTGCCCGCTCGCTGGATTTCTGGAAACTGATTCAGAGCCCGGCGTTCCCGCCCCGGGAAAATGACGTGCGAGACCGGCTGGTCCGGGATTATCGGCGCGGTTATCACCCTGCGGGTATTTTGCGCCAGACCCGTGCGATTCTGGCAACCGGCAGCCTGTCAGCCCTGAGCCGACGGATCCGGGTGCCGACGGCGATCATTCATGGCAAAGCCGATCCCCTGGTACGACCGGTGGCGGCGGAGCAACTGAAACACCTGATTCCCCATGCCCGCCTTGAATTGATTGACGGCATGGGTCATGACCTGCCGGAGCCGCTGCTGGAACGCTTTGCGGAAACCAGCCTGTCTGTGATGCAGCCTTCGTCGTCAGGCAATTAACCACAGCTGTTGTTTTCATTTCCGCCGCCATTGCCTATGTTAATAGAAAGGCGTGGCGATTGTGTCACGCTGCGTTGGATGACCATCGGCAGGGAGAACTGGCCATGCGTTCTTTGAAAGCGTCTGATGTTATGTGGAATCACATTGATCCCATCCGCTGCGGTACGCAGCTGACCCGTGTGGTGAAAGTGCTTTTGCAGAATCACGTGAGTGGCCTGCCGGTGGTGGATGATCACCGGCGGGTGATCGGGTTCATTTCGGAGCAGGATTGCATACACGCCCTGCTGGTCAGCAATTATCATTGTGAAGGCGATCCCATCGTTGACGACGTCATGTTCCGTGATCCGGTGACCATCTCGCCGGAAATGGCCATGGTGGATCTCGCGCAGAACCTCGGGGCCGGCAAGCCCAAGGTCTACCCGGTGGTGGATCATGGCCGCCTGGTTGGTATAGTGACCCGCACAGCCATCCTGGCGGAACTGGCCAGATCAGGTTGTGGCATTGAACTGCCCAAGTTCGCTGGAGCGGAAGACTGATCCGCGTTACGAACCAACCCGAGGACACCATGGAACTGCTATCCACCAACGTCTGCTTTGAGGGCGAACACCGCCGTTATCGCCATACCTCGGCAACCCTGACCTGTGACATGGAGTTTGCCGTATTCCTGCCGCCCGCTGCGGTGGGAAACAACCCGCAGCCAGTGCCTGTGCTGTACTGGTTGTCAGGGCTGACCTGCACGGACCAGAACTTCATGCAAAAAGCAGGTGCCCTGAAGCACGCGGCCGAGCTCGGCATGGCCATTGTCTGCCCGGATACCAGCCCGCGCGGCCTTGGTTTGCCCGGAGAAGATGAAAGCTATGATTTCGGCACCGGTGCCGGCTTCTACATCAACGCCACCGAACAGCCTTGGGCACCTCATTACCAGATGCACGATTATGTGGTGAAGGAATTGCCACAGTTGGTTGAGGCGGAACTGCCAGTGACGGACCAACGGTCGGTCAGTGGTCACTCCATGGGGGGGCACGGTGCTCTGATCTGTGCGCTGAAAAACCCGGGGCGTTACGCCTCCGTGTCCGCGTTTGCGCCGATTGCCAATCCCACGGCATGCCCCTGGGGGCAGAAGGCGTTCACTGGTTATCTGGGCGATGACCGAAGCCAGTGGGAAGCGTGGGATGCGGCACTGCTGATCCCGACAGCGCGGGAGCGACTTCCGCTACTGATCGATCAGGGTACTGGTGATGAATTCCTCGAGACTCAGCTGAACCCGGAAGCCCTGGCGGATGCCTGTGAAAAGGCGCACCACTCCATCAACCTGAGAATGCATCGGGGCTACGACCACAGCTACTTCTTTATTGCCTCATTTATTGACGACCATCTGGATCACCACGCGGCGGCGCTGGGCCTCAGATAAGGATTGAGACGCTAGCGAAACCCCCAAAGCAGGCTGAAGTCCATGGAAGGCATGATTTCAGGTTGCTCGAGTGCCAGTATGCCAAACTCCGGTTCACTGCAATCCCGCTCGAATGTCCCGCTGTAACGGTTACCCCTGGGCCCGATGATCGCTTTCACAAAAGGGCCGCGGTGGCGAACCGGTCTGCCGGCAATCACTCCCACTTCATTGTTGACCAGGCGCACCAGTATGCCCGGTGGGTAGTCCGTGAGAATGCCGAGCAGGGCCCGGGGAATGGCCGGGCGGAACTTGCCATCCGCCAGGTTGGCAATCAGCTTGCGGGCCTCCGTAATGTTCATCCGGTTGCGGTAGGCGCGTTTGGTGATCATCGCCACATACCGTTCCGCCATGGCCAGAATTTCTGCCTCTGCCCGAATGCCATGACCGCTAAGCCCCTTCGGGTAACCTGATCCGTCCGCCTGCTCGTGGTGCTGGGCGATGATTTCAAACATCGTTTTGTGACGGATGCCAGCGTCGTGAAGGGCCTGCACGCTACGCTGAGGATGTTTACGGATCACCGCCCGTTGCTCGTCGCTTAAAATTTTTCGGGAGGCGTTAAGCTGGTTGGCCACCGGTACCAGTGCGAGGTTGGCGACCAGCGCAGCGCTGGTTAGCACACTGGTGCGGGCCCGGTCCAGACCAAAGGCCTGCCCGATGGTGTGGCACAGTATGCCGTAGAACAGAATCTGCTCATGGATGGTGGGCTCAATGGCATACAGGTGTACCAGGGCAAGGCTGGCCTCTGGCGCTTCTTCACAGGTGCGTTCGATCATCCGGGTCAGACCGAGCAGGCGTTTTAACGAACTTTCGTCACTGGCCGTAATGGCTTTCAGTGTGGATTCCAGCGTCTGAAGAAGGGTGGGGTATTCCGCGAATGGGTTTAACTGGCGGGTGTCGTCCGGCACATCCTCGTGGGCGCGTTCAATGGTGCGAGGGTGAAACAGTCCACGATCGAAAAGCTGTTCAAGTTGCATGTTGCTATGAATCACATAGCCCTGGCGCAACAGCACTGTGCCGTCAGCATCAAAGACGGTCCAGGGCAGCGGTCGCCCTATAACGAGTGCCCCGGGTGCGATACGAACAAGATTCGACACGGATGGTTTCCTGTTTGTTGTTTTTGCAACGCACGAGTCTAACTCTGAACTGAGGTTCAACTCCATAAGCTGCGATGGCGGACGTCATATGATACTGAATGTCCGTTAATGACGTCACAAAAATGGATCTGCGACCTGTATTTTGTAAAATTTCGTTGCTGCATAGCGAACGCTCAAGTGTCTTGGGCTATCCTAGGTTGCTATTAATACCATCGTCTAATGAAACATTGACGAGGCAAGATTTTGGCCAGAAAAGACAATCACCAAACGGACGCCACATGCTCTATCGCCTGA
This sequence comes from Marinobacter sp., assembly GCF_040904845.1. GTDB lineage: Bacteria > Pseudomonadota > Gammaproteobacteria > Pseudomonadales > Oleiphilaceae > Marinobacter. Next base: position 30,317 of record NZ_JBBDSR010000003.1, read on the forward strand.
AAACCGATTTCCGGCTGTCCATCATGACGTTGCTGGGTGCCAGTGCAATTCTGGGGATCACTCCGTTCGCGGTTATGCGATTTTTGCAGGGTAATGTGGTGGCGGGCATTGTGGATACCTCTATCCTGCTGGCAATAATCAGTGGCCTGGCATACGCCTGGATAACCGGTGATACCCGGCGCAGTGGGTTGTTGCTGGCGATTGTGGCCTGTGGCGGTGCGGTTGCAGTGGGTGCGGTTGTCGGCGAGCCGGGTTTGTTCTGGCTTTATCCCTGCCTGGTGACCTCCTTCTTTCTGACCAACCCGAAAATTGCAACGCTCATCAATGTTGCAGCGGTGGTCACGTTGATGATTCACGGTGTGGCGTTCAGCTCGGATCTGCAGATGTGGTCATTCGCCGCGACCGCCCTTGTGGTCAGCGCCTGCGCCTGCGTGTTCGCCTACCGAAACGCGGATCAGCGCCGTCGCCTCGAGCACCTGGCGACCATTGACCCACTGACGGGCGTGAAAAACCGGCGCTCCATGGACGAGGAGCTGCAGTTGGCCATCTATAGCGCGGACCGGAATCGCGCACCCTATGGCCTGGCGTTGCTGGATATCGATCATTTCAAGGCGGTCAACGACACCTATGGGCACGTTGTGGGTGACCAGGTGTTGTCCGAACTGGTGGCGATGATCGAGCAGAACACCCGCAAGACGGATCAGCTGTTCCGCTACGGCGGCGAGGAGTTTGTTCTGCTTTTGCCGGGGGTGGATGAAACGAGTCTGCGGGCGGTGATTCACAACCTGCAGCAGGTTTTGCGTAAGTACATGCACGCGCCGGGCGGCCCCATCACGGTGTCTTTTGGCATTGCCATACTGCAGCCCGGTGAAGCCGTGGATGCCTGGCTGGGCCGGGCGGATGCAGCGCTCTATCAGGCCAAGGAAACCGGCCGTGACAAGGTGGTTTTCTCCGAGCCTGCCGCAAAAAAAGTGCCCGCTGAGGGGGTGGTCTGACGACGGTCAGCGGTGGCGGGCAGGCTCCGGTGCATAGAGAAACAGCCTGATGCCCAGTAAAACGCTGGCCGAGGCCAGCCCGCCGGTCAGCCCCACCCAGAATCCCGCCGCGCCCATCGCCGGCAGAATCCAGTCCGTAAACGTCAGCACGTAGCCCAACGGCAAGCCCACACCCCAGAACGAAAACAGCATGATCAGCATGGGAATGCCGGTGTCTTTGTAACCCCGCAGCGCGCTGATGCAAGTGACCTGGATGACATCCGCTATCTGGAAAAACGCCGCAAACACCAGCAGGCTGACGGTTACCTCACGGACCGCGGCATCGCTGGAATAGAGCGCGGCGATGCCACCCGCGAACACGAACAGCAGAATGGCAAAGACCAGCGCCACGGCCGAGGCCAGAATCAGCGAGCTGCGGGAGATCAGCCGGGCGGTATCCGGGGTGCCCGCGCCAATCAGAAAGCTCACCCGCAGGGTCAGCGCCATGCCGATGCTCAGCGGAAGCATGAACAGTAGGGAAACCACATTAAGGGCTATCTGGTGACCAGCCACCACCACCGGCCCCAACGGTGCAAGGAACAGGGCGATCACCGAAAACATACTGGCCTCCACGAAAATGGTGAAACCAATAGGAATACCAATTTTCAGCACGTAGCGAATCCCGGCCAGGTCGGGTTTTGCCCAGTCCGCTAACAGATGAAAGCGCCGGTAGACCGCGCTGCGGTTGAGGTACACCAGCAGGGCAATCGCCGCCGTACCGTTGGACAACGAGGTGGCCCAGCCGCAACCCACGCCCCCCATGGCGGGCAGCCCGAGCTTGCCGTAAATGAAGATGTAGTTCAGCGGCAAGTTGATAAGCGTGCTCAGTACTGAGAACGCCATGATCACACGGGTGTGGCCCAGGCCATCGGTCAGCCCCCGCAACGCGGTCATCAGCAGCAGCGCGGGCACACCCCAGGCAAACGCGTCCAGGTAGCCCTGGGTAATGCCGGCGGTACGGGGCTCCAGGTTAAATACGGCCAACACAGGGTGCACGTGGGTCAATAACAGGATCATGACTACCGAGCCAATCGCGGCGATGTACAGCCCCTGCCAGGTTGCGGGCATGATCTTGTCCGTGGTGCGGGCCCCGTTGTAGCCGGAGATGATGGGTTGTAACGCTCCCAGCAGGCCCATGAAAAACAGGAACAGGGGCATCCACAGGCTGCTGCCGATGCCCACGGCGGCCAGATCTTCGGCGCTGGCGTGGCCGGCCATCACGGTATCAATAACCCCATTGGACATCTGTGCCACCTGGGCAACCAGAATCGGGCCACCGAGCAGGGCCAGTGTTTTCCACTCGGTCAACGTGCGCTGGATCAGCGGTTGTCGGGTCGCCGGGAGCGGCTGATGAATGTCGTCCATGGGCGGGCGCTTGCCTTGGTCAGAAAGAGCGGTCTGGATAACCGATGAAAGGGCGCATGGTACCTGATCGCGGCCGGTGCTGGCATCGTGCTTTTCCAGTATGGTCAATAGCCTGGCTGTACAGCCTGTGGACGGAAGCGGTAAAGTGCCGGCTTTATCTGCAACCGGTGTGCATGTTATGGGTTTTCTGGCTTTTGTGACCGTTCTCTGGGCATTTTCCTTCAGCCTGATTGGCGAGTTTCTGGCCGGTCAGGTAGACAGCGATTTTGCAGTGCTGACCCGGGTGCTGCTGGCGGCCCTGGTGTTTTTACCGTTTACCCGCTGGCGCGGGGTGGCTTCGGGCCAGAAGCTGGGGATACTGGTAACCGGCATGCTGCAGTTCGGTATCACCTATTTGTGCCTGTATCGCTCGTTCAGCTACCTGTCCGTGCCCGAGGTGCTGTTGTTCACCATCTTCACACCACTGTACGTCACCCTGATCGACGATGCGCTTTACCGCCGGTTCTCGCCGGTCGCCCTGGTGGCGGCCGCCGTGGCGACTCTCGGTGCAGGCATTATCCGCTACGATGGACTGAGCCAGGATTTCATCACCGGGTTCCTGTTGCTGCAGGTCGCCAATTTCACCTTCGCCGCCGGCCAGGTGGGCTACAAGCATGTGATGAAACATTACCCGTCTGATGTACCCGCGTTCCGGACCTTTGGCTACTTCTTCTTTGGTGCCCTGATTATTGCGCTGCCCTCCTTCCTGATTTTCGGCGACAGCAGCCGGTTGCCCGAGACGGGGTTGCAGTGGGGCGTTCTGGCCTGGCTTGGGCTGGCCGCGTCCGGTGCCGGATTGTTCCTGTGGAACCGCGGAGCCTGCAATGTGGACGCCGGTACCCTGGCGATCATGAACAACGCGTTGGTGCCTGCGGGCCTGCTGGTCAACCTGCTGATCTGGAACCGCGATGCGGACCTGCTGAGGCTGGCGGTCGGTGGCGCGGTTATCGGCGTGTCACTGTGGCTGAACGCCCGCTTCCACCCTCGTGCGCATCTTGCGGCCGGGTGAGCGACCTGTCCAGCCTCCCTTCGTTCTCAGTTCTCAGTTCTCAGTTCTCAGTTCTCAGTCGGATCGTCGATGGTTTCGTCGTCCTCGGCCAGCGCTTCGATGCCCGGGGCCGTGGCACTGAGCCAGTTGTTCAGGTCGATCAGATCCTGCGGGCTGAGGGTGCCGGCGGACTGTTTCAGGTTGAGGGTGTTGAGCACGTAATCGTAGCGGGCGTTGGCGTAGTTCCTCAGGGCTTCGTAGTAGTCCCGCTCGGCATCCAGCACCTCGACGATGTTGCGGGTGCCGACGTCGTAGCCGGCGCGGGTGGCATCCAGAGCGCTGCGCCGGGAAATAATGGTCTGTTCCAGCGCTGAGGCGGATTCGATGTTGGTGTTGACCTGACGGAACAGGCTGCGGGTGTTGACCCGTACATCCCGGCGCACGGTGTTCAGGGCTTCATCCGCCACGGTGACCAGCGAGCGCTGCTGGCGCACGCCGGCCTGGGTGCCGCCACCGAGGTAGAGTGGCAGGTTCAGAGTCACGCCGATCACGCCTTCGGTGGTGGTGCCATTGCCGGTTCGACTGGCACCGCCGCTGCCAGCTGTTGAACCGGTGGCACCCGGACCGAGGCCTTCGATGTCGGTCTCGCCGTAGGAAGCGTTCAGGTCCAGGGTCGGGTAATGTCGGGCTTTGCGGCTTTCCAGGGTGGACTTGCTGGCGTCTAGCTCGAACAGCGCGGTCTGAATTTCCCAGTTCTGACCCAGCGCGATGTTTTCCCACTCGGTGGGGTCCATAGGCTCGGGCCGGGCCAGGGGGAATGGCTGACGCAGGTTGTCCAGTTGCTCGGTGTATTCACCGGTCAGCCGGGCAAGTTCTTCCCGGGCGATGTCCAGGTCACTTTCAGCGGCAATGCGCCGGCTTTTGGAGTCGTCGAAACTGGCGCGGGCCTCGTACACCTCGGTAATGGCAATCAACCCCACATCAAAACGTTCCTGAGCCTGGTCATATTGCCGGCCGATCGCCGTTTCGGTGGCGCGGGCGGTGGTCAGGGCATCGGCGGCGCGCAGCACGCTGAAATAGCCTTCGGCGACGTTAAGGATCAGCTGCTGCTGGGCGAGGTTGTACTGGGCCCGCGCCGCCTTACTGCGGATCTCGCTGGTCTCGAAGTCAAGCCAGGCGTCAGCCCGGAATAGCGGTTGAGTCAGTTCAACGCCGTAGCTGAAGGTCTTGTAGGAGTCACCGGTGGTGTTATCCGGTTCGGAGTCGGTGTGCTGGGCGTTACCGAACGCATTGATCTGAGGCAGCAGATTGGCGCGACTGACGTCGATGTTGGCCTGCTCGGCCCGGAGGGTGGCGCGGGCCTCGGCGATGCCGGAATCGTAGGATAAGGCTTTCTCGTAGGTTTCGACCAGGTTCATGGCGAGTACGGGTTGAGCCGTAAAGGCCGCTATCAGGCCCGGCAACAGGCGCTTGTTCATGATGTTTCCTTTGCAGTCAGTAATGAGTCATTGTCAGGGCAGATGCCCCGGAACAGGGTGTCGACCAGGCTCGTCGCCTCTGCCGCCAGGTCATAGGCGTCGGGATTTCTCAGCCAGTCGTAATAGATGCCCAGCATCTGAGTGTGCAAGGAGCGTGCGGCCTGGGCGGCCGTCAGCGAGGGATGGGGCGGGTGGTTGTTGAAGAACCGGGTTATTTTTTCAATGGATTCCTGCGCCATCTCATTTTGCATTCTCAGGCCGTGTTCCGACTCGGTGTGGTGAAACAGAATCTTGTAGACGCGGAAATGGCGTTGGTCTTCCACCAGGGTCTGAAGTGCGTATATGCATAGATTTCTGAGGGCCAGCAGATCGCCGGTTTGCTCGGCGGCGACGTTTTCGGTCATCTCCGCCATGGGCAGGCGAACGCGCTCCAGCATAGCGTTGAACACGTCTGACTTGTTCTGGAAGTGCCAGTAGACCGCGCCACGGGTGACCTGGGCGGTGCGGGCAATTTCCTCCAGCGAGGCACAGGCAACGCCTTTGCAAAGGAAGACCTGTTCCGCTGCATCCAATATCGCCTGGCGCGTGGTTTCGGCTTCTGCCTTGGTTCTTCTGACCATGGTGAATATCCATCGTTCGTTACGGGTATGGACGCCGCCATCTGGCAAGCGCCGCCCTGTTTGATGCGATATCATGCCAAATTTTTTTGCATACATCCATGAATGAATGTATTGTTTCGAAAATTCCAGCCCGTATTGCCCGAGGCTTATCGCCCGAGACGTATTATCCAAGGAGACTTCCGCCATGCCTTCGCATGCTGCCCTGCTGTATTCCCTGAAGCTGCTGTGCAAAACCTTACTCTGTTCTTTAATAGTGGTCAGTCTGGCCGCTTGCAGCAGTGACGATAACGAAGCGGCTGGTGGTGGCAGTGGAGGGAGCACTGGCGGCCAGTCTGCGCCTGGGGTCACGGTAGAGACGGTCAAAACCCAGGATGTGGAGGTGCGTCAGGACTACGCCGGGCGTGCCCAGGGTGCCCGGGAGGTTGAAGTTCGCGCCCGGGTTCAGGGCATTCTCGAAGAGCGTTTGTATAATGAAGGTCAGATTGTCGAGGAAGGCGACTCCCTGTTCCGGATTGACCAGAAACCGTCGGAGGCCATGGTGGAAAGTGCCCGCGCACAACAGCGGGTGGCCGAGGCGGAACTGCGTCAGGCGGAGCGGGAATGGAACCGGATTTCGTCACTGTACGAGCGCAATGCCGTCAGCGAACGGGATCGTGATACGGCGCAGTCGGATCGGGAACTGGCCGAGGCCAACCTCTCGGTTACACAGGCAGCGGTTGCCCAGGCGGAGCTGGATCTGGGCTATACCGATGTGAAAGCGCCGGTTTCCGGTGTCACCAGCCTTGAAGATCTGCCGGAGGGCAGCCTGGTGGAAGTGGGCACGCTGCTGACCACCATTGTTCAGCAGGACCCGATCCACGTCCGCTTTGCGCTGCCTGAAGACGATGCCAGCATCCAGCGCACCGCTCGTCGCGCGATGACTGGCGATGAAGAAAGTCAGTCCATCAGCGCCATTCTGATTCGTGCTGATGGCCGCACCTACGATCACGAAGGTGAGGTCGATTTTACCGCCAGTATTCTGGATTCACGTACGGGAAGCGTATCGGCCCGGGCGGTGTTTCCGAACACAGAAAGTGAAATCATCCCCGGTCAGTTTGTTCGGGTACGGGTAACTCTGCAGGATCTGGAAGACGTCGTTACCGTGCCGGAAGATGTGGTCAGTGAGGGTGCCGAGGGCGCTCAAGTCTTTGTTGTCGAGGATGACAAAGCGGTTGTACGCCCGGTGGAACTGGGTCCTGTGGTGGATGGCCTCCAGGTGATACTGGACGGCCTGAGTGAGGGTGACAAACTGGTGGTGAACGGCCATGTTTCGCTTCAGCACGGTGTCGAGGTTGACGTCAGTGAAGACGAAGAGGCATCGGGTCCCGGTGAAGAGGGGGCCAACTGATGCTGCGTTTTTTCATAGACAGGCCGATCTTTGCGTCGGTGATTTCCGTCATCATCACGTTGGCCGGTGGTATCGCCATTTTTGGTTTGCCGGTGGAGCAGTATCCGGATGTGGTGCCGCCGCAGGTTCAGATACAGGGAGTGTATCCCGGTGCCAGCGCGGAGGTGCTAGCCGATTCGGTACTGGCTCCGCTGGAACAGGAAATCAACGGGGTCGACGACATGATCTACATGGAGTCGAACAGTACCGACTCCGGCACCTTCCGCGTCACTGTCTCGTTTGATATCGGCACCGATGCCGATCAGGCTACCATCAACGTTAATAACCGGGTCCAGCAGGCCCAGGCGCAACTTCCGCAACAGGTCCGCAATCAGGGCCTGACGGTGGAGGCGCGGTCTACCTCTATATTGCAGGTGGTGACGCTGTCTTCTTCCGACGGCTCCATGAACGAAGTGGAAATCAGCAACTACGCCCTGCTGAACGTACTGGACGAGCTGGTGCGGTTGCCGGGTATTGGCGATGCCTCGTTGTTTGGTGCCCAGGATTACTCCATGCGGGTGTGGCTGCGCCCGGACAAAATGGCCCAGTATGAACTCACGCCCTCGGACGTGCAGGCCGCTCTGGAAGGGCAGAACGCCCAGTTCGCGGCAGGCCGTATTGGTGCCCAGCCGGCTCCGAAAGGCCAGGCCTTCACCTACACTGTCTCCACGCCGGGCCGCCTGACGACACCGGAAGAATTTGAAAACGTCATCCTGCGCAGCGACGAGCAGGGCGCGAGCCTGCGTCTGGGGGACGTGGCCCGGGTGGAGCTGGGTTCGCAAAGCTACGATTTCAGTGCCAACTACAATGGCCAGACCGCCGTGCCCATGGGGGTCTATTTGCAGCCCGGTGCAAACGCCCTGGAAGCGGCGGAGCAAGTTGAAAACGCGATGGAAAACATCAGCGCGCGTTTTCCAGACGGCCTGGAATACAAGATTCCCTACGACACCAGCCGTTTTATCGATATCTCCATTCAGGAGGTGATATCCACCTTTATGATCGCCGTGGTGCTGGTGGTGCTGATCACCTTCCTGTTCCTGCAGCACTTGCGGGCCACCCTGATCCCCCTTGTGGCCATTCCGGTGTCGCTGGTGGGTACCTTCGCGGGTATGTTGGCGTTCGGGTTTTCCATCAACCTGCTGACACTGTTCGGGTTGATTCTGGCGATCGGCGTGGTGGTGGACAACGCCATCATCATCATGGAAAACGCTGAACGGTTGATGAAAGAAGAAGGCTTGTCAGCCTACAACGCAGCCGTTTCCACGGTACAACAGGTGTCCGGCGCGGTGATTTCCTCCACCCTGGTGCTGGTGGCCGTGTTCGCCCCGGTGGCGTTCCTCGGTGGCCTGACAGGGGAGCTGTACCGCCAGTTTGCGGTGACCATCGCCGTCTCGGTTGTTATCTCCGGGATTGTAGCGCTGACGCTGACCCCCACTATGTGCGCCTTGTTGCTCAGTGGTCAGTATGAAAAACAGCCGGCGGTCTTCCGCTGGTTTGACGCCGGTTTCGACAAGCTCACCAACGGTTTCGTGCGTATTGTGGATTGGCTGCTGCATCACGCGATTATTGGCGTGCTGCTGTTCGCCGCGATGATCGGCGGCACGCTCTTGATGCTGAACACCATGGCGTCGGGGCTGGTGCCTCAAGAAGATCAGGGGTTTGCGCTGGTTGCAACCTCCCTGCCTCCGGTGTCGTCGCTGGACCGCACGGAAACCGTGCGCGACAAGCTGACCGAGGATCTGCTGGACATGGAAGAGGTCAGCGACGTGGTGTCGTTTGCCGGTTTCGATATTCTCTCCAGCGCGTTGCGCTCCAACAGCGGGGTGAGCTTTGTCACGCTGGAAGACTGGTCTGAACGTACCGGGCCGGGGCAGGATGCCGCCAGTGTTGCAGGCAAAATCATCGCGCTGGGTGCCGGCGTTAAAGAAGCCAATGTTGTCGCCTTCACGCCGCCGCCGATTCAGGGGCTTTCGACCACCGGTGGCGTCGAGGGGTATATCCAGGCCCGGGGTGGCATGACACCGGCTGATATCAAAGCGATGGCGGATAAACTGACCGCCAAGGCCAACGAACGGCCCGAGCTGAAAAATGTGCGCGTTACCCTGAACACCGGTGTGCCACGCTACGATGCGGAGGTGGATCGGCAGAAGGCCGAAGCCGCAGGTGTGCCGATTGACCAGATTTTCTCGACCATGCAGAGCACCTTTGGTGCCCTGTATGTGAATGATTTCACCCTGGGGGGGCGGAACTGGCAGGTCAATCTTCAGTCGGAGGGGGAGTTCCGCAGTCATCCGGATGATTTGCGCAAGGTCTTTGTGCGTTCCGAGTATAACGAGATGATTCCGTTGTCGTCGCTGGTCAAACTCGAGCGCAGCAGCGGCCCGGATATTCTCAATCGCTTCAATGTCTATCCGGCGGCGAAGCTGCTGGCCGATCCGGGCCCGGGCTACACCACCGGCGATGCGCTGCGGGCCCTTGAAGAAGTCGGTGCGGAAACTCTGGATCGTGACAGCCTGCTGGGGTGGATTGGCGAGGCCTACCAGCTGAACAGCGCAGGGGGTGCCGCGGGTATTGCCTTTGGTCTGGGCCTGCTGCTGGTGCTGTTGATTCTGGCGGCTCAGTACGAGCGGCTGGGCCTGCCCATTGCCGTCGCCACCGCCGTGCCGTTCGGGGTGTTCGGGGCCGCCGGTGCTGCGCTGCTGCGGGGCTTCCCCAACGATATTTACTTCCAGGTGGGGCTGTTGGTGCTGATTGGCCTGGCGGCGAAGAACGCCATACTGATTGTGGAATTTGCCGCCCAGAACCGCCGTACCGGCATGTCCGCCACGGAGGCAGCCAGTGCCGCAGCCCGTCAGCGGTTCCGCGCCATCATGATGACCGCACTGACGTTTATTGTCGGCTCCCTGCCGCTGGCCTTCAGTTCCGGTGCCGGTGCGGCCAGCCGTCAGGAGATTGGTACCGTGGTTGTCGGTGGTATGGTGGCGGCCAGCACGCTGGCGCTGTTCTTCGTGCCGTTATTCTACCGCCTGATAGAAGATCTGGGAGATTGGACTAAATCCCGCCGTGGGGCGGGTTAACTGGCATCCATGTGCAACTACTGGCAGAATCCGGCCCAAATGCTGGCGCAGACGCGCTGGCAAGGCTATTTTCAAAAGATTCATCGCCAATAAGCACAGGATGAAAACATGACTGACAACAACCAGGCCGTGCCCCAGCGCGGCATGTGGTCCTCACGGATGGCCTTTATTCTGGCGGCGACTGGCTCCGCCGTTGGCCTGGGGAATATCTGGAAATTTCCCTACGTGACCGGTGAGAACGGCGGCGGTGCCTTCGTGCTGGTTTATCTGCTGTGTATCGCCATCATTGGTATTCCCATCATGATGGCCGAAGTATTCATTGGCCGTAACGGCCGCCAGAATCCCATCGCCAGCCTGCGCCTGGTGGCAGAGCGCAATCTTGCGTCGCCCCTGTGGCGTGTGTCTGCACTCATCGGGGTGCTGGCGGCCTTTATCATTCTGTCGTTCTATTCCGTGATCGGCGGCTGGGCAGCCTCCTACATCGGCCACGCTGCCAGTGGTGACTTTACCGGGCAGGATGCCGACACCATCGGTGCCATTTTCGGAGACCTGCTGGCCAGCCCCGGCGTATTGCTGGCCTGGCACACTCTGTTCATGGCGTTGATTATTGTGGTGGTGGCTCGCGGTCTTAAATCCGGCCTTGAGCGGGCGGTGAACATCCTGATGCCGGCGCTGTTTGTGCTGTTGCTGGTCACGGTGGGCTACGCTGCCACCACAGACGGGTTTGGTCAGGCAGTGAGTTTCCTGTTTACCCCGGATTTCAGCGCACTCACGGTGAATGGTGTGTTGATTGCCCTGGGTCATGCCTTCTTTACCCTCAGCCTGGGTATGGCGATCATGATGGCCTACGGCTCTTACCTCAGCGGTGATGTGTCCATTGGCCGCACGGCGGTCACTGTATCGATTATGGACACCGTGGTCGCGCTGCTGGCCGGGTTGGCCATTTTCCCGGTGGTGTTTGCCAACGGCCTGGAAGCCGGTGCCGGCCCCGGGCTGATTTTCCAGACCTTGCCACTGGCGTTCGGTCAGATGCCGATGGGTAGCCTGTTCGGTTCGCTGTTCTTCATCCTGCTGCTGTTTGCTGCTTGGACGTCCGGTATTTCGTTGCTGGAGCCGGTAGTGGAGTGGGTTGAAGAGAAGCTGTCTATTGGTCGCGTTGGTAGCGCGGTGCTGGTGGGCGCGGCCTGCTGGCTGTTGGGCATTGCCTCGATCCTGTCGCTGAATGAGTGGTCCGGCTTTGCGCCGTTGGGCATGTTCGAGCGTTTCGAGGGCAAAACCATTTTTGACTTGCTGGACTTCTTTACCGCGAACGTCATGCTGCCGTTGTCCGGTCTGCTAACGGCGATCTTCGTGGGCTGGTTCGTGGCCAGGGAATCCCTGAAACTGGATCTGGCATTGGGGAGCGGCAGTTTTGCTCTCTGGTATAACCTGATTCGCTTCGTCACGCCCATTGCCGTTGCCATCGTGTTTATCTATAACCTGATGGCCTGAACAAAAAAGGGGCAGACCTTGCGGCCTGCCCCTTTTTTCATTCCTTTCGCGTCCTACCGGATTCCTTTGCCCTAACGGCCCCCCGGCTACACCCTGAACCGACCGACTTGTGTGCTCAGGCCTTCGGCCAGGCTGGCCAGCTCGTTGCTTGCCGAGGACACCTGTTCGGTGGATGCGGCTGACTGCTCGCCCACATCGCGGATCAGTGTGATGTTCTGATTGATGTCTTCGGCCACGGAAGTCTGCTGCTCGGCAGCGGTGGCAATCTGACTGTTGTACTGGCGAATTTCCTCCACAGCGGCGGCCATCTCACGGATGGTGGAACCAGCGGTCTCTGCCCGCTCCAGAGTCTGTCCTGCCAGGTTGGCCCCCTTCTCCATAGTAGTCACCGACCCTTCGGCGCTGGTGACCAGGGTATTGATGAGGGTTTCAATTTCCGAGGCGGAGCTCTGTGTACGCTGTGCCAGGGAGCGGACTTCATCGGCCACCACCGCAAAACCACGGCCCTGTTCACCGGCGCGGGCCGCTTCAATGGCCGCGTTGAGGGCCAGCAGGTTGGTCTGCTCGGCGACGGACTTGATCACGTCGAGTACGGTCCCGATGTTCTGGGTCTCAGACTGCAGGCCGCGCAGCTGGGTCATCGCGTGGCTGATCTGGGTGTTGAGGTCGGTGACGTAGGTCAGCGTCTCGTTCACTGCGGTTTCGCCATCGGCAGACTTCTCACTGGCGTGATTGGCGGCACTGAAGGCCGCTTCCGCGCTCTTGGCGACATCGTTGACGGTAGCAACCATCTCGTTCATCGCGGTGGCGACCTGGTCGGTCTGGTCCCGCTGCTGGGATACCCCGGCGCTGGTCTGCTCGGTGACCGTGGACAATTCCTCAGAAGATGACGCAATGTTGTTGGCCCCGGCGTCAATCTGCTGAATCAGGTCGCGCAGGTTGGTGACCATGGTGGAGAAGGCCGCCTGCAACTGGCCGAACTCATCGCTACGGTTGTTGTTGACCTGCACGGTCAGGTCACCAGAGGCCACCTTGTTGGCAATGTCCACCGTTTCGCGAATGGGCCCGGTAATGCTGCGGGTGAGCACCCAACCGACGATGCTGGCCAGCGCGGCAATGATGACCGCGATGGTGACCAGTGTGTTAAACGCGCGGTTGTACTGTGCCTGCATGCGCCCCACCTGCACTTCCTGCAGTTCCACCGCAAAGGCAACGGTGTCCCGCGCTTTATCCCGCAGCCGGTTGTCAATGGCGTTGACCACGTCTGCACGGTCGTTGATCCGGGATTCCAGATCGTTGATCAGCCGGGTGTAGTCGGCAACGCCATCGATGATGCCCTGCGCCCGGGCGTCGTCTTCAGGTACTACCAGCAATTCCTTGAGGTGCTTGGCTTTATCCGCCGCCTCTTTGGCGAGGGCTTTGGCTTGGTCGACAAACTCCTTTCGCTGGTAAATCCGGAAGTTTTTCTCCTCCGCCCGGGCCATCAGCAGGCTGGATTCGGTGCTGCTGGCGCTGGCGACGATCAGTGAACGCTCGCGGTACTCACTGAGGGTATTGATGCCGATGACGGCAATCACGATGGCGAGGAGCACCACGAAGGCAAAGCCGGCCGAGAGTTTCTTGCCGACTGAAATGGAATTGAGAGAGTTTGCTATGGACATCTGTGTTTCCCGATCCGGACGTCGTTTGTGGGCGTTCAAGGGCAGCACCGGGCCGGCGCTGAGCTTTGTACCCTCAGTATCGGCCCGGTGTCTGAAACCTTTACAGGAAAGACGTTTATTAATGCGGAGTCGAGAACAAATCGGTAACGATTTGTGGCCCGTAAGGACGGGTCTCGTTGTTACATGCCGTCGCCGGACTCAGTGACGGATCGCAATGCGTCCCGGTGCGGACGAACCGCCTGCTTGTCGGCTTCCGGGGCCTGATTGGCGCTTTCCATGGCGGCCGTGGCTCCCCCCATCATGGAGCGCATCTGCTCCTTCTGTGCTTCTGACAGGTTGGGGTTATTGTTGATCTGATCCATGGCCCCGGCCATTTCCCGGGCCATTTCGGGGTGCTGCTCTTCCATTTCGATGGCCATCCAGGCCTGGAATACCTGATCACCGGTGGTCCCCCATTCTTCCATGGAGTTGAAACCATGATCTTTAACAATGCCGGACATGCGGTCGTACGCCTCGTGGCCTCGCATCCGTTCCACCGAATCGGAGAAAATGGAGGAGAAGTCCGGCATCTCAGACCTGCTCTCGGAGCCCGGCATATCCTGATTCAGCTCTTCAAAATCGGCTTCAAGGGATTCGGCGTCTTCCAGCGTGCTGATGAAGGCCCGAACCTTGTCGTCGGTCAGGGTTTCGGCGGCGGCCCCGCTCATAGCGAAGGCCAGGGTGAAAAACAGGGTTAAAACAGGGGTTAAAAAAAGGGCAAGGCAGTGTGACGGTGCGCGTTTCATGAGTTCCCTCCGTGAGCGTTCTGCCCCCGAATCCTTTTACCGGAGGCTTGCCTATAAAATAGACGCTATACGTCGAATTGCGCAACCTGCTGGCGCAAGCCGGTACCGAGGCTTGCCAGTTCGGTGCTGGCACTGGCGACTTGATGAGTCGAGGTGGCGGCACGATCACTGACGTCGCGAATGGCGGTCACATTGCGGTTGATGTCTTCCGCCACCGAGCTTTGTTGTTCCGCTGCCGTTGCAATCTGCTGATTCAGGCGGGTGATGTTGTCCACCGCCTGGGCTATCTGTTGGATGCTTTCGCCGGTATTGCGGGCACTGTCCAATGTTTTCCCGGACAGGCTCGCACCTTCCGCCATCACTTTGCCGGTTTCATCGGCACTGTTGACCAGGTTGGAGATGAGCGTTTCGATATCGGCGGCCGAACTCTGAGTTCGCTGGGCCAGGGAACGCACTTCATCCGCAACCACGGCGAAGCCACGCCCTTGCTCACCGGCACGTGCGGCTTCAATCGCGGCATTGAGTGCCAGCAGGTTGGTCTGTTCGGCAACCGATTTGATAACGTCCAGAACGGTGCTGATGTTGCGGGTATCTTCCTGCAAGTTGCCCAGGCGCGCCATCACCTGCTCTACTTGCTGGTTCATGTCTGTAACCAGGGTGAGGGTGTCGTCGACCGCCTCTTCACCGGCGGATGCCTTTGCACTGGCGTCGGATGCAGCGGAGGAAGCCTCCTCGGCATTGCGTGCCACCTCACCAACGGTGGCGACCATCTCGTTCATCGCCGTGGCCACCTGATCGGTCTGATCCAGCTGTTCTGAAACGCCCTCGCTGTTCTGCTCGGTGATAGCGGATAACTGCGTGGACGAGGACGCGATTTCGGTCGCATGACCATTGATCCGGTTCACCAGCTCCCGAAGGTTGATGATCATCGTGCCCAGTGCATTGAGAAGTTGCCCGGTTTCGTCGTGACGGTTGCTCTGAACATCGCTGCGTAAATCGCCCTCGGCCACCCGGCGGGCCACCGTCACGGCCTGCCGGATCGGGCTGGTGATTGTGCGGGTAAGCAGCCACGCCAGCAGTACTCCAAGGGCGAGAATCACGATGGTGGAAGCGGTCATGAGCGTCCGGGACTGGTCGCGCTCCGCCCTCATATCGCGGACCTGCGCTTCCTGTAGTTGATTGCTGGCCGCCAGGCTTCCGCGAGCGGTGGAAACCATGTCTTCCTCAAGGGTCGTTGTGCGCTCGGTGTGTTCAGCCAGTGTGCGAAATGCTGTCGCGTAGGCGTCAAAGAGCTCACCGACTTCCTCTTTGAGATTGTCGTCCACAGGGGCGGATCGCAACGAGGCCTGGACGCGTCCGAGCCGGTCATCAAATTGCTTCAGCGAATCCGGATCACCGGTTTGCAGGTAGTCCCGCTCGTCCCGTCGCATCTGCTTGAAAATGGCGCTGGCAAGGTAAAGGCGATCTTCCGCATTCATCTGGGCTTCGAGAATACGACCGTCCAGCACCAGTTGTTCGCGCGCGGTACCGGTTTGCTCCAGCACTTCTGCAACGTCGGTCAGCAGTGCGGAATACCGGCGGGTGCCGTCGATAATGTTGGTCAGCCGTTCAGTGGCCTCCGGGCCGGCAGTTTTCAGCAGGTCACCGGCAAGGTTTTCTGCGGTTTCCAGTTTCAGTTGTGCCTCTTCGGCAAACGCCCTGTCACTGCGCAGCAGGAAGTTTTTCTCCTCGGTACGAGCCTCCAGAATGGCCCGCTCGATGGCGCTGGTATGAGCAACGCCGGTTGCGCTGTCACCGTAGTTGTCCAGGGCCAGAATACCGATCAGGCCCAGGATGATTGAGAGGATGATGAGAGTGGCAAAGCCAGAAGCGAGCTTCAGGCCAATGGTCAGGTTGGCCTGAAGCCGGGAGAGCAACTGCATATAGGCTCCGTATTGTGGTTGTTGTTATTGGGCCGGCATCGTTGATGGCCGGCCTTTCGGCAGATCCGCTTAGAAGAACAGATCCGGCAGGTAGGTGGCGATTTCCGGGAAGATCATGATCAGCGCGAGGCCAACGATCTCTACGATGACAAAGGGAATGATCGACTTGTAGATGTCCTTCATGGTGATGCTCGGTGGCACCACGCCTTTGAGGTAGAACAGGTTGAAGCCGAAGGGCGGTGTCATGTAGCCGATTTCCATGTTGATCACGAACAAGATGCCGAACCAGATCGGATCAAAGCCCAGGGATTCCACAATGGGCATGAACACCGGCAGAGTAATCAGCATGATGCCCACCGGGTCCAGAACCATGGCGAGGAAAAAGGTGATCACCATCATCGAAATGATAATGCCCCAGGGGCCGCCTGGAATGTGGGCCATCAGACCTTCGATCAGTTCCTGCGCGCCCATGCTCTGATAGGCCGCGCTGAAGGCGTGAGCGGCGAACAGAATCCACATGATCATGCCGGTCAGCTTGAAGGTGCGGATGGCGGCTTCCTGCAGGATGTTCCACTTGAACTGCTTGTACACCGCCGCGGAAATCAGCGCACCCAGAACACCCATGGCGGCGGCTTCGGTGGGCGTGGTGATGCCACCGATGATGGAACCGAGCACCATGACCACCACTCCGATGGGCAGTAGTACAGCCCGCAAAGCACGGAGTTTCTCCGGCCAGGTGCCGCGTTCTTCTTTCGGCAGCGCCGGTGCCAGATGTGGCTGCATATGGCTGCGCACCAGAATGTAAATGGCGGTGAGCACCATCAGCAGGATGCCCGGCATGATGCCGGCCGCGAACATTTTGCCCACCGACACACCGGTAATCAGTGCGTACAGGATCATCAGAATGCTGGGTGGAATCAGAATGCCCCAGCCACCGCCGGTGTTGATCACGCCCAGGGCCATGCTCTTGTCATAGCCACGCTCCAGCATGGAGGGCAAGGCAATGGTGCCCATGGCCACCACGGCAGCACCGCTGATACCGACCATCGCGGCGAACACCGCGCAGATGCCCAGGGTACCGATGGCCAGCCCGCCTTTCAGACCGCCGCACCACAGGTGCATCATGCGGTACAGGTCCTTGGCGACTCCGGTTCGCTCCAGAATCATCGCCATGAACACGAACAGGGGAATGGCGACCAGGGTAAAGCTTTCCATGGTGCCCCAGATCTGGGAGGCCACCATATAGAAGGAATCAAAGCCCCAGGTGAAATAGAGGAAAATCACCGATACGCCGCCCAGCACAAAGGCCAGCGGCAGGCCAAGAATCAGGAAAAACAGCAGTGAGCCGAAAAACAGCAGGGTCAGGGCTTCAATACTCACAGCGCTTCTCCTTCTTTTTTCTGCTCTTCAGGGGTGTAGTAACTGAGGTTGAAGGCCACTGCGATGTCTTCCAGTAATTTGACGATGCCCTGCAATACCAGCAGTCCGGTACCCAGAGGAATGGCTGCCTTGACCGGCCAGATCGGCGGGTTCCAGGCGGAATAGGAGGTTTCCCAGCTGGCGATGGATTCGCTGGCCATGCTGACGCCGAAATACAACAGCGCCAGGGTGAAAATGAAAAATATAACGGAGGTCACAATGTCGAGTACTGCCCGCCCCCGGGGCGGCAGGTGCGATTGCAGAAGATCGACGTTGACGTGTCCCCGGTGCGCCATGATGTAGCCGCCGGACATGACCGCGTAGATGCCGAACAGCATCTGGGTCAGTTCGTTGGTCCACACGGTGGGTGAGTTGAAGAGATAGCGGAACGCCACTTCCAGAATCAGGAAGGCAAACATGGCGAAAACGAGCAGGGCTATCCCGCGCCCGATAACATCATTGAGACGGGTAACCCCTCTCATGAATGCAGTCAGCACACCCATGGCACTCTCCGGGAGACGGTTGGTGAATCAGAAAAGCCGGGCCGCTGTACGCAGGCCCGGCTTTGATT
This sequence comes from Marinobacter sp., assembly GCF_040904845.1. Classification (GTDB taxonomy): domain Bacteria; phylum Pseudomonadota; class Gammaproteobacteria; order Pseudomonadales; family Oleiphilaceae; genus Marinobacter. The sequence continues at coordinate 48,193 of NZ_JBBDSR010000003.1, forward strand.
TTAAGTACGGATCAGAGGTAGCCGAGTTCTGACAGGTAGCCCTTCAGTATGCCCAACGCCTTTTTGGCGTTTTCGCTACGCTTGGCTTCCTCGTCCCAGAGTTTCTGGGCGGTTTCGGTCAGCTTTTGCTGGACGTCTTCCGGCAAGGTGTTCACTTCCACACCTTCCTCTTGGATGGCCTTGGCCAGGGTAATGCGCTCTTTGTATTGGTACTCGTTGGTGCGCACCCAGAACTGCTCATCCAGTGCCTGTTTGACGATTTTCTCCATGTCTTCAGGCAGTTTGTCCAGCGCCTTCTGGCTGACGATGATCACGTCCGTGCCGGCAATGTTCAGCGCCGGCTGCACGTGGTATTTCGCCACTTCGTACAGGCCCATGCTGGAGGCACCCTGGGAAGCACCCCAGTGCGCGCCGTCGACGATACCGGAGTCCAGGGCGGAGTAGAGTTCACTGCCCGGAATGTAGGACGCCGCCGCGCCGGCTTCGGTCAGGAACGTCTGCAAGGCACCGGAGGAGCGAATCTTCAGTTTGGTGAAGTCCTCCCAGCTGTTGACCGGCTCCTTGATGACCATCTCGGTCGGGTAGACCTTGTCAGTGGCCCAGTAAACACCGTGCTCGGCCGCTTCGTCGCGGAGCATCTGCTCAAAGCCGAGGCCCTGGTGGAAATAGGCCGCCTCCCAGACGTTGCGGAACGCGAACGGCAGGCCGGAGGCAATGCCCGCGAGAGACATTTTGTCCTGTGCGTAGGATGGGGAAATCGTACCCATCTCCAGGATGCCGCGGCTGACGGCGTTAAAGGTGTCCTTGGCCTTGAACAACGAGCCGGCTTCGTACAGTTTCAATTCCAGGCGGCCGTCGGTACGCTCTTCCAGAACCTTCTGCAGGCGCACCAGGCTGTCTTTATAGGAGCTGCTGGAACCCGGCCAGTGGGACTGGACCTTCCAGGTAAAGCTTTCCTCAGCGGCGGCCGGCGCACTGGCAAAGGCTGCACCCAGCCCCAGGGTCAGGGCTGAGGCGTAAATAGTCAGGGATTTTCTGGCGGTGGATAGCATCTTCATTGCTGGACCTCGATCATTATTGTGTTGGTCGTCCTGTTTTAGCGTTTCGCTCTGCAAAACTTCTGACTGCAGAATGAATCCATGTGTCTGAATCTATCACAAGCTTCGTGTTTTGCAATAGGATAGACGTCGATATTCTGTTACCAAATTTTAGGATGCGGGGGTAAGTATAGTGATTAATGCTCATCATCAAGCCGGATACGTGCACCTGGTGATTGCCAGGGCGGATAAGAAGAACGCGCTCACCCGCGCCATGTACCAGCGCTTGTCGGAGGAGATCCACCAGGCAGCGCGGGATGAGAGTGTGCATGCCATCGTCCTCAGTGGCGACGGTGGCGTGTTCACCGCGGGCAACGATCTGGACGATTTTCGCACCCGCGCAACCGATCCCGACCCCAAACCCTCTGCCGGGCTCGCCTTCATCGAAACCCTGATGGACTGTGATACCCCGGTTATTGCCGCCGTTGAAGGCCTGGCGATTGGCATCGGCACCACCATGCTGCTGCACTGCGATTCGGTGCTGACCGGCCGGTCTGCCCGCTTTAAAACCGCCTTTGTGGATCTGGGCCTGGTACCGGAAGCTGCCTCTACCGTGACCATGCCGCTGCATCTGGGCAGCCGGCGTACCAGTGATCTGCTGTTGATGGGGGAAACCCTGAACGGCGACGAGGCCGGTGACTGTGGTCTGGTCAGCCGCGTGGTGGAGGACGGCCAGGCACTGGAGCAAGCGCTGGCGCAGGCCAAAAAACTGGCTGGAAAGCCCCGGGAAGCACTGCGAGCCACCAAGCGGTTGATTCGCGCACCCTGGCGGGAGGCGGTCCGGGATGCGCTGGAGCGGGAGCGCCCGGTGTTTGCCGAACGGCTCCGTTCCGACGATTGTCACGCCGCGTTGGCGCGCATGGAGAAACGCTAATTCATACCCCGGTCATTCATGCCCAGTAGGGCGCTCGCAGTTCCCGCTTCAGAACTTTGCCGATGGTGGAGCGGGGCAGCTCTGATCGCTGTTCAATCAACGCCAGCCGCTGTGCCTTGCCGAGCTGTGCGTTCGCCCAGTCCTGAATGATCGCTTCGCTCGCGGTTGCGCCGGGTGTGAGAACCACCAGTCCCAGCGGTGTTTCGCCCCACTGGTCGCTGGGAATGCCGATGACAGCGGCATCGGCGACTGAGGGGTGATCCAGCAGCACCTTCTCCAGATCCACGGCGTAGATGTTGAATCCCCCGGAAATGATCATGTCCTTGCGACGGTCGAGGATATGAACGAACCCGTCATCGTCGACCTTGCCCATATCGCCGCTGCGATAGAACACCAGGCCTTCCGGGCTGGTCCAGAGCATCTCGCGGGTCTGTTCTTCGCGGTTGATGTATCCCCGCATCATGGAAATGGCGCGGCCGACGAGTTCCCCGGTGTCGCCCCTGGCCAGTTCGTTCCCGTCGTCATCAATCACTCTGACGTCTGCGCCCTCGGTGGGTTGCCCGACGGTATCCCATTTGTCCGGGTGGGCGGCGCAGTCCAGGCTGGTGGAAATGCCGCCTTCGGTGAGGCCGTAGACCTCACGAATATTGCCGGGCCAGCGCTCCATGGCTTCTTTGATGACCGCCGCCCGCAAGGGTGCGCTGGTACAGAGTTTGAGTTCGAAGGCGGACAGGTCAAACCGGTCGAACTCCGGCTCGGCGAGGATGCGCTGGTATTGCACCGGCACCAGCATGGCGTGGGTCACGCGGTGTTGTTCAGCCAGCTCCAGGAACTGCCGGGCGGAAAATTTCGCCATCAGCACCAGAGTGCCGCCATAGAACAGCGTAGGCAGCATCGATACCAGCGTGGTGTTAGAATACATCGGCGTGGACACCAGATTAATGGCGTGGCCATCGAGCCCGAAGCGGCTCATTCGTGCCATCTGGCGCTGGCGGAACCGGTAATCGTGGAGAATGCCCTTGGGCGTACCGGTGGTGCCGGAGCTGTAGATGACGTTGAACGGATCGTCCAGGGACACCGCCGCCGGGTTACTTCCGGTGCTGATGTTACCCAGCCAGGACGCAAGGTTCTGGCCATCGTCCGGGCAGTAGCCGTGCAGGCCGATATAGTGAACAGGCGCGACTTCGTCTGATTGCAGTTGGCTGGCCATGCCGCGGTTCAGATCGCCGTTTTTTTCCGAGACAAACACCCATTGCGCACCGCAGTCCTTCATCATCAGCGCCAGGCTGTCCTCACTGGCCATGCCGGATAACGGCACCATGCAGCCGCCGGCCACCAGCGTGCCCAGGTACACCGCTACATAATCCATGCTGTTCTCTGACAAACCCGCCACTGTTTGGCCTTTCTGCAGTCCGTCGGCTCGCAACCGGTTGGCAATGCGGTTTGCCTTTTTGACCAGCTCACGCCAGCTAAGTTGGGCCTGGCCATCGATCAGGGCGGGGTGATGGGGGCGCTCGGCGGCCACGTACTGGATGCGTTGACCGATCGACTCCATGGTCTCTTCGGGATCGGTAGGCGCGTAGATCGGCATATGCATCGGACTTTTCATTTTTTCACCTCTTGGTGTTATTGTGTTTTATCTAGTGAAATTAACTTCCGAATATATTGACTCAAAACCGGAAGGCGTGACAAATTACCATCGAACTGAATTTGTGACGGCGCGAATAAACCACAACAAGGAGCATCGGCATGGGGCGTTTTGACAACCGGGCAGCCATCGTTACCGGAGCCGGCAGCGGCATCGGCAGAGCCACTGCGGTGCGTTTGGCCCGCGAGGGCGCACGGGTGATGATGGTGGATCGGTCAGAGGCGGGTTTGCTGGACACCGAAAGCCTGTTGCCCGAGGGCGCGCAAACCCTGCGGCGGATCGCCGACGTTGCTGACGAAAGTCAGGTCAAAGCCTTGGTGGGCGAAGCGGCCAGCGCGTTCGGCAAGATCGACGTGCTCTGTAATATCGCCGGCATTGCCAGCACCGGCAACGGCCACCCGGGCATCACCGGCAATGACCGGGAAGAGTGGGAAAAGGTGCTGTCGGTGAACCTGATCGGCACCATGCTGTTCATCAAACACGTGGCACCGCATATGCAGGCCCGCAAACTGGGCGCGATTGTGAATACCGCGTCTGTGGCGGGCATTCGCTCCGGTGCCGGTGGTAACGCCTACAGCGCGTCCAAGGCCGGAGTGATCAACCTCACCCAGACCGCCGCCTGCGATCTCGGCGACGACAACGTGCGGGTGAACGCGGTGTGCCCGGGGCTGGTGGAAACCGGCATGACCCAGGCGGTGTTCGACTATGCCCGCACCCATGAAAAGGCCCATAAGCTGGGCTCACGGTGTGAATTGCGACGCTACGGCGCGCCGGAAGAAATCGCCGCCGCGATCTTGTTTCTGGCCAGTGACGACGCCAGTTACATCACCGGCCAGGCCTTACCTGTCGACGGCGGCAACACTGCCTCGCTGAACCTGCCGGGGATGAAAGTGTAATGACTGACGATAGCCTGCATATCGGTGGTGGCGGAGACCTGCCCGGATTTCACAGCCTGCTGGGTTACCGCCAGGTGTTCTGGGAAGAGAACGAAGCGGTGATCGAGCTGGAGCTTCAGCCCCATCACCTTAACCTGGGCGGCGTGATACACGGCGGTGTGCTCACCTCTCTACTGGATATCGCGTTGGCCGAAGCGGGCACTTACTGCCCTTACCCCGGCCGCATGCGCAAGGCCATCACTCTATCGCTGACCACCACCTTTACCGGCCAGTGTTCCGGCGGGACCATCCGTGTGACTGGTCGAAAACGGGCGGGCGGCACCCGCATCTTCAACAGCAGCGGCGAAGTCCATGACGATCAGGGCAACCTGCTGGCCATCGCCGAAGGCACATTCCGCATCCGTTCCGGCAGTGAAAAGCCGGAAGGCGTGCCGATCTGATAATCAACCAACGAGGTACAGGACATGTTTGAGCTGTCTGACAAAGCCAAAAAACTGCAGGCGCAGCTTCAGGAATTCATGGATTCCTACATCTATCCCAACGAACACAAGCACCATGAACAGGTCGAGCAGGCGGAAAACCGCTGGGCTCCGGTGCCGATCCTTGAGGAGCTGAAGGTCAAGGCGAAGGCGGCAGGCCTATGGAACCTGTTTCTGCCTGAGAGCGAATTCGGTGCCGGCCTGACCAACTTCGAGTACGCCCACCTGTGCGAAATTATGGGCCGTTCCGCCATGGCTCCGGAAGTGTTCAACTGCTCCGCGCCGGACACCGGCAACATGGAAACCATTGCCCGCTATGGCAATGAACAGCAGCAGGAGCAGTGGCTGAAGCCGTTGCTGGCGGGGGAAATCCGTTCCTGTTTCTCCATGACCGAGCCGGATGTGGCCTCGTCTGATGCCACCAATATCGGTTGTGAAATTCGCCGCGACGGCGATGAGTATGTGATCAATGGCCGTAAGTGGTGGTCCTCCGGTGCCATGACCACCAGCGCCAAAATTGCCATTGTGATGGGCAAAACCGATCCGAACGCCGAGAAGCACAAGCAGCAGTCGATGATTCTGGTGCCGCTGGATACCCCGGGCGTGAAGATGATTCGTCCGCTGACGGTATTTGGCTACGATCATGCGCCTCATGGCCACGCCGAGATTCACTATGAGAACGTGCGGGTGCCGGTCAGCAACCTTCTGTTGGGCGAGGGTCGCGGGTTCGAGATCGCCCAGGGCCGTCTCGGACCGGGGCGTATTCACCATTGCATGCGTACGATTGGTGTTGCGGAGCGCGCGCTGGAGCTGATGTGTCAGCGCGCCAATGAGCGTCAGGCGTTCGGCAAGAAACTGTCGGATTTTGATTCCATCCGCAAGGACATTGCCCGCAGCCGCATTGAGATTGAGCAGGCGCGGCTGTTGACGCTGAAGGCGGCGCACATGATGGACACCGTGGGTAATAAGGTGGCCCGTCAGGAAATTGCGATGATCAAGGTGATCGCGCCGAGCATGGCGTTGCAGGTTATTGATCGTGCTATTCAGGTGCACGGTGGTGCCGGCGTGTCTCAGGATACGTTCCTGGCGGAAGCCTGGGCCAAGGTGCGGACTTTGCGGCTGGCGGATGGTCCGGATGAGGTGCATCTGGATTCTGTGGCCAAGATTGAGCTTCGCCATTATCGCTGATTATTTTCGGCCCGCTTCGTCGGGTGCATGAACGAACGGGGAGGAACCTGCCGGGACACGCCGTGAATACGTCCTTGTAGGCTTGAGCAAAACATCCATGTTTTGCACAGTCCCGGCAGGTTCCTCCCCGTTCGTTCTCCAAGCATTGAGCATGAGGATCGAATTATGACTAACCCACTGTTTGATATGACCGGAAAGGTCGCCCTGATCACCGGTTCCACCAAAGGCATCGGCCGCTCCATCGCCGAAGAAATGGCCCGCCTGGGTGCCAAAGTGGTGATTTCCAGCCGCAAGGCCGACGCCTGTGAGCAGGTCGCCAACGAGCTGAAGGAACAGGGCTACGAAGCCATCGCTATTCCCTGCCACGTCGGCAAGAAAGATGACCTGCAGAACCTCGTCGACAAGACCAATGAGGCCTGGGGCGCGATCGACGTGCTGGTGTGCAACGCCGCCACCAACCCGGTCTATGGCACCACCGCCGAGATGACCGATGATGCCTGGGACAAGATCATGGACACCAACGTCAAAGGCACCTTCTGGCTGACCAACATGGTTCTGCCGCAGATGGCGAAAAAAGGTGAAGGTGCGGTTGTTCTGTTGTCCAGCATCGCGGGTATTCGCGGCAACACTACCATCGGCACTTATGGCGTCTCCAAGGCTGCCGAAGCGGCATTGGCACGCAACCTGGCGGTCGAATGGGGCCCGAGAGGCATCCGCGTCAACAGCATCGCCCCTGGCCTGATCAAAACCGACTTCGCCAAGGCGCTTTGGGAAGACCCAGTGCGCGTCAAACGTGCGGAAGACAAAACCCCGCTGCGTCGAATCGGCGACCCGGTTGATATCGCCGGTCTTGCGGTGTTTCTCTCAACAAAGGCCAGCGCCTACGTAACCGGGCAGGTGATTGTGGCCGACGGTGGTGAAACTATCTGCTAAGGGTTGCCCTCAGTGGTGGG
>NZ_JBBDSR010000003.1:55427-64368 GCF_040904845.1 Marinobacter sp.
GGCACCCCCACCCGCCGGCTATCAAACTTTTCTGCGGGCCGTGACTTAATAAAGAAGGCATGAATAAACAATGAGTATGACTCCAGAGTTGGTAGACGTACTGCCAGCCCACCGATTCGATGAAGCGCAACTTCTCGATTGGCTTCAGCAGTCTATCGATGGCTTTGGTGCCAGGATGAACGTGAAACAATTCCAGGGCGGTCAATCCAATCCGACGTTTCTGCTGGATACCGATAGCGGGCAATACGTGCTGCGCAAAAAACCACCCGGAAAGACGTTGCCTTCTGCCCATATGGTTGAGCGGGAATACAAGGTCATGCGTGCGCTGTCCGAACACACTAACGTACCCGTGCCGAAAACACGGGCACTGTGTGAAGACAACGGGGTCATCGGCACACCGTTCTACGTCATGGACTATCTGGAAGGTCGGATTGTCAGTCATCCGGCGTTGCGGGCGCTGGATCGCTCTGAGCGGATGCCCGCTCATCTTTCAGCTATCGACACCCTGGCAGCACTCCACTCGGTGGATGTGAACGCCATCGGCCTGAGTGATTACGGCCGCCCAGAGGGCTATGTGGCGCGCCAGGTGTCCCGTTGGACCAAGCAGTACCTGGCGTCGAAAACTGACGACATGCCGGCCATGGACAGGCTTATGGAATGGCTGCCGCAAAACTTGCCGTCTACTGATGAGTGCGCGATTGCTCACGGTGACTATCGGCTTGGCAATCTGATGCTGGCACCGGGCAAGCCCGAGGTGATCGCCATTCTGGATTGGGAACTGTCGACGCTGGGCCATCCGCTGGCGGATCTGGCCTATTACTGCCTGCCTTATCATCTGCCGTCGGATATGGAGGGGATGCGAGGGCTGCAGGGCGAGGATCTGGAAGCCTTGGGCATTCCCGATGAGCAGGAAACCATCGCCCGTTACTGCAAACAGACCGGTCGCGACGGCATCGCCGACTGGCATGTGTTTCTGGCGTTTTCATTGTTCCGGCTGGCCGCCATTGTGCAAGGGGTTTACAAGCGTGCTCTGGATGGCAACGCGGCCAACGCCGATGCGCTGCAGGTGGGCAAACGCGCCAGCTTGCTGGCGGAGGCCGGCTGGCGGATTGCGAGTGAGGGGGAGCGGTCATGAACGAGCCGATTGTTCAACGCATTCTGATCACCAACGACGATGGCATCAACGCGCCGGGTCTGAAAGTGCTCGAGCAGATTGCCCGCAACCTTGCAGAGGAAGTCTGGGTAGTGGCACCGGAGCACGATCGTAGCGGTGCCGGTCAGAGCATTTCGATTCACGATCCGTTGCGGGTGTATGAGCAGGGCGATCGGCGCTATGCGGTTTCCGGCACACCGGCGGACTGCGTGTTGTACTCGCTGGCCCAGTGGTTCGGCGAAACGCCGCCGGATCTGGTGCTGTCGGGGGTCAATTGTGGAGCCAATATCAGCGACTCGGTGCAGTATTCCGGCACCGTCGGGGCGGTGCTCAGTGCCGAGCACATGGGTATACCGGCCATCGCCCTGAGCCAGGCCTTTATGAGCCGCGAAGGCGTGGACTGGTCACCGGTGTCGACCTTCGGGGAGGCCGTGGTGCGCAAGCTCTGGCAGCCTGGGCAGAACCGCGCCTGGAATGTGAATTTCCCGGCCTGCGAGGCAGCCGCCATTGCACAGGCAAGACTGTGCAAACAGTCCAGCGGCTCCATTCAGCGTGCACGGCTGCTGGCCGGGCAGGACGCCCGCAGCCTGCCTTACTGGTGGCTGGGGTTTGATCGCAGTTCCCGCCATATTGTCGCGCCGGATGAAGATGTCAGCGTGCTGCGGGACAAGGCTATCGCTATTACACCATTGCGCCACCGGGACTCTCTGCCCGGCGGCACGGACGTTTTTGATCTGGCCGCAGCTGCGGCTCACTGAACCGAATAGGGGGATCACAACAATGACATTTACTCGCCACCACGCCGTCTGGCCGAAAGAGCTGCCAAAGAGCATGACGCTGCCGCACACCAGTGTGTTTGCCAACCTGGAAATTTCCGCGCTGCGTTATCCGGATCAGACCGCGATCATTTTTTACGACGCCCCAATGACGTATCGGCAGTTACTGGCCGAAGTCGAAGCCATGGCGGGCTACCTTCAAAGCCAGGGTGTGAAGAAGGGCGATCGGGTGCTGTTGTACATGCAGAATTCGCCCCAGTACGTGGTTGCCTACTACGCCATTCTGCGTGCCGATGCGGTGGTGATTCCGGTGAATCCGATGAACCGTGCCGCCGAGTTGGAGCATTACGTGGCCGATACTGGCGCGAACCTGTGCCTGGCGGGTCAGGAGCTGGCCGGGTTTATTGCGCCGCTGCTGGCAACCACGGATCTTGAGCAAGTGGTGGTGGCGTCATACAGCACCTACATCAGTCAGGACACCGACCTGGACCTGCCCGCGGAAGTTGCCGCTCCGGCCTGGTCGAAAGAGGTGCCGGGCGTGGTGACCTGGGAACAGGCGCTGCTGGAGAATCGAACACCGTCGGCGCACACTGCCGGCCCGGAGGACCTGGCGGTTATTCCCTACAGCTCCGGCACCACCGGCGCGCCCAAGGGTTGCATGCACACCCACCGCAGCGTGATGGCCACGGCGGTGCATCGTGCGTTCTGGAACCTGAGCACGGCGAACACCGTGCAACTGGCCACCCTGCCGTTCTTCCACGTTACCGGCATGACCGGCTCAATGAACAGCCCGATCTACAGCGGCTCCAGTACTGTCATCATGACCCGCTGGGACCGCACCACCGCCGCGCGGCTGATTGAACGGTATCAGGTCACCGGCTGGACCAACATCGTCACCATGGCGGTGGATTTCCTGTCCAACCCCGACATCGGCAAGTACGACCTGACCAGTCTCAACACCATTGGCGGTGGCGGCGCAGCCATGCCGGAGTCGGTTGCGGCCAAGCTCAAGACCATGACCGGGCTGGACTACATCGAGGGTTATGGCCTGTCGGAAACCATGGCGGCCACTCACATCAACCCGTCTGACCACCCCAAGCCCCAGTGCCTCGGCATACCGGTGTTTGATGTGGACAGCCGCATCATTGACTTCGAAACCCTGGAGGAGAAAGGCCCGGGTGAAGTGGGGGAGATTGTCTCTCATGGCCCTCAGGTAACCCAGGGTTACTGGAACCGTCCCGCTGAAACCGAGGCGTCGTTTGTGGAGCTTGATGGCAAACGCTTCTTCCGCACCGGTGATCTGGCTTACTACGACGAAGAGGGCTACTTCTTCATGGTCGATCGCGTCAAGCGCATGATCAACGCCTCGGGCTTCAAAGTCTGGCCTTCGGAAGTGGAAGGCCTGATGTACCGGCACCCGGCGATTCATGAAGTGTGCATCATCTCCTCGCCGCACCCCAAGCGCGGGGAAACGGTGAAAGCCTGCATCGTACTGACGCCGGATGCGAACCTCACCACCTCGGAAGCGGACATCGCCAGTTGGTGCAAGGAACAGATGGCGGCCTACAAAGTGCCGGAACTCATTGAATTTGTTGACGAGTTGCCGAAATCACCCACGGGCAAGCTGATGTGGCGTGCGCTGCAGGAAGAGGAGTGGAAAGCCAAGGCCTGAAGCCTGACGGTGCAATGTCGTATTTCGCAGAGCGGAATCACGTTCTAAATATTGACACTCGAGACGTTCGGTGTAATTGTTTCAATACGGAGGCGCAGAGCCACTAAGCTCTGCCCTAAAACCGCCTGGAAGTCGCAACAACAACAATCAGCGGAGGGGCACTTGAACCTTTTCTTGCAGCAAATCATCAACGGGTTAACCCTGGGGAGTATCTACGGTCTCGTAGCCCTGGGGCTGACCCTGGTCTACGGGATATTGCACATCCCGAACTTCGCCCACGGCGCGCTTTATATGGTCGGGGCATTTATGTCCTACTTTTTCATGTCGGACCTGGGTGCCCATTATTGGGTTGCCATGGCCGGCTCGGCGGTTGTGGTCGCCATCCTGGCCATTCTGTGTGAGCGCCTGGTGTTCCACCCCCTGAGGCATTCGCCGCCGATCCACGACAAGATCGCGGCTATCGGCATTCTGCTGTTTCTGGAAGCGGTGGTGCAGATGTTCTGGGGCTCGGACTTCCGCCGCATGTCGTCGCCGTTTACCGGCATCCTCAACTTTGATGGCCTGATTATTCCCGAGCAGCGGCTGCTGATCATCGTCGGCGCGTTTGCGCTGGTGATCGCACTGCAACTGTTCCTGCGCAAGACCATGACCGGCGCAACGATCATTGCCATGGCCCAGAGCCGCGAAGGTGCCTTCCTGGTGGGGATTGATTCCAACCGCGTGGCGATGATGACGTTTGCCATCTCTGGTGTGCTGGCGGCGTTTGCGGCTACGCTCTACGCCCCCATTAACCTGGTGTACCCCGCCATGGGCCACATCGTCATCATGAAAGCCTTCGTGATCATCATTCTTGGTGGCATGGGCAGCATCCCCGGGGCCATCGTGGGTGGCATGATTATCGGCTTCGCCGAGGCACTGGGTGGCTTCTACATCTCGACCTCCTACAAGGACATCATTGCCTTCGGTCTGTTGGTGCTGATTCTGTCCGTCCGTCCACAAGGCCTGTTCGCGAAGGGGGCGCACTGATCATGTTCAAATACGCATCCCTGTTGATGACGCCAGCAACCAAGTACGTGATGCTGGCCTTCGCCCTGCTGTTCCCGTTTGTCGCGGCCAACGAGTACCAGGTCTATGTGATGGCCACCGCCTTTGTGTGGGCGATTGCCGTTTACGGTCTTAACATCATTACCGGCTTTTGTGGCCAACTGAACCTGGCCCATGGGGGCTTCTTCGCCATTGGTGCTTACACCCTGGGCCTGCTCACCGCCGACTTTGGCTGGAGTTTCTGGCCAGCGTTCGTGGCGGCCTTGGCGATGAGCGCCATACTCGGCTTTCTGGTGGGCATCGTTTCGCTGCGTTTGAAAGAGCACTACTTCGCCATTTTCACGCTGTGTGTGGGTTTCATCATCTACCTGCTGATCGACAAGTGGGAAGAGCTGACCCACGGTGCCATTGGTGTGCGTGATATCGCTGCACCTTATGGATTTGGCGTGGTGGACTTCACTGATACCACACCGTTTTACTATCTGGTGCTGGCCTTCCTGGTGCTCGCCATCTGGTTCATGGGGCGGCTGTCGAAGTCCTTGCTGGGGCGAACCTTTATCGCCATCCGCAACGGTGATGAACTGGCCCAGTCCCTGGGTATCAACCTGATGCGCAACAAGATCCTGGCCTTTGTGCTGTCTACCACCTACGCCGGCCTCGCGGGTGCCTTGTACGCCGGTATGGTGCGCTTTATCGGTCCGGAAGAAGCCAACATCAACCACACCTTCGACATGATCACCTATCTGCTGGTAGGCGGTATTGGCACCATCATGGGGCCGCTGCTGGGCACGTTGGGCCTGATTTGGATTACCCAGTCTCTGCAGTTCCTGGAAGAGTACCGAATGATTATTTTCGGCCCGATGCTGGTACTGCTGGTGATCTTTTTCCCCCGCGGCATCACCGGGTCCTTCCTGACCTGGATGCACCGTAAATCCCAGGCCCTGGCCCCCGCGAAAAAACGCCAGGAAAGCAAGGTTGGCAAGGCTGACTATGAGAGCAGCGCTCAGACCCGGGAGGCAGAAAACAATGCTTAAGGTAGAACATCTGACCAAAATGTTTGGCGGCCTGGCGGCGGTGAACGACGTCTCGGTGGAATTCGAGGCGGGTAAGATCAACGCCATCATCGGCCCCAACGGTGCCGGCAAAAGCACCTTCTTCAACCTGATTTCCGGGATGCACCAGCCCACCTCCGGCCGCATTCTGCTGGATGGCGTGGACGTGACCACGCTACCCAGCGACCAGGTCGCGCGGCTGGGTGTGGGGCGAACCTTCCAGACCACCAACCTGTTCGAACAGGCCACCGTGCTGGACAACCTGATTGTGGGTCACCGCCTGCGCACCAAATCCGGTCTGTGGGACGTGCTGATCAACAGCAAACGCCTCCAGCGTGAGGAAAAAGCTGCGCGAGACAAAGCCATGGACGCGCTCGAGTTTGTGGGGCTCAGTCATGTGGCCGGCCAGATCATTGCCGATATCACCCAGGAAGAACGCAAACGGGTAGCCTTTGCGCTGGCATTGGCGACGGACCCGAAGATTGTGCTGCTGGACGAGCCAGCCGCCGGGGTGAACCCCGAGGAGACCGTCGGCTTTGCCGCGCTGATGCGCAAGATGGTCGACGAGAAAGGCCTGACCGTGTGCCTGATTGAACACAAGATGGACATGATCATGCGTCTGGCGGACAAAATCATGGTGCTGGACCACGGCGAGAAAATCGCCGAAGGCACCCCGGAAGAAGTCCGCAACAATCCCGTGGTGATCGAAGCCTACCTGGGAGGTGACGAAGATGCTGCAGCTTGAACATGTAGACGTCTGCTATGGCAGTTTCAAAGCATTGACCGATATCGCCATGACCGTCGACACCGGGGAACTGGTGGTGCTGCTCGGGGCCAACGGGGCTGGTAAAACCAGCCTGTTCAACGCCATCAGCGGCCTGGTGAAACCCGCCGCCGGTACGATCCGCTTCGAGGACAAACAGCTCAACGGCATGAAAGCCAGCGCCATCGTCGCCAATGGCGTGGTGCAGTGTGCTGAAGGACGCAAACTGTTCCCGCAAATGAGCGTTATGCAGAACCTGATGATGGGGGCTTACGTGCATCGCAGGGATCGTCAAGGCAACAAACTGCGCCTGAACGACGTGCTGGAACTGTTCCCGATCCTGTCGGACAAGGCCAGCGAGCCTGCCGGTTCATTGTCCGGCGGGCAGCAGCAGATGGTCGCCATCGGCCGCGCGCTGATGAGCCGGCCCCGGCTGCTGATGCTGGACGAACCTTCATTGGGCCTGGCGCCATTAGTGGTCCGGCAGATGTTCGAAACCATCAAACAGATCAATAGCCTGGGCACCACGGTGCTGCTGGCTGAACAGAATGCCTTTGCGGCGCTGAAAATAGCGCATCGCGCCTACGTCATGGAAAACGGCCGCCTGGTCATGGAAGGCGACCGGGAAACCATGCTGGGCAATGAAGACGTCCGTAAAGCGTATATCGGGGCCTGAAGGCCCCCAATAATACTCTCAGTAACACTCTCAGTGACACGCACAACAACCAGGAGACAACAATGAAAATAGCCAAAACACTGGGCCAGGCTGTCGCAGCGGCAACCCTTGGCATGAGCCTGTCCGCCGGAGCCCTGGCGGAAGAAATCAACATCGGCTTTACCGGTCCACTGAGCGGCGGGGCAGCCCTATACGGGGAAAACACCCTGTCTGGTCTGCGCATGGCCGTTGACGAAATTAACGACGCCGGCGGCTTTGACCTCAATGGCGAGAAAACCACCGTTAATCTGGTATCCCTGGACGACCGTTACTCGCCGTCCCAGGCCGCTACCAACGCCAAGCGTCTGAAGCAGGAATCGGAAGTAGCGGCGGTCTTCGTACCCCACTCCGGCGGCATCTTCGCTCTGCAGGATTTCAACGAAAAAGACGACTTCCTGGTCATGGCCTACTCCAGCGTGCCCAGCATCACCGAGAAAGGCAACAGCCTGACCCTGCGCATCCCGCCGACCTTCGATGGCTACGTCAAAGCCTTCACCGAGTATGCCCTTGAACACCAGGGCAGCAAGCTCGGCATGGGCGGAGCCACCCACGAATACGCCAAGATCTGGTCCGCCATGGTCAAACAGGAATGGGCCGACCAAGGCGGTGAAGTGGTGGCTGATAACGCCATGGACTACAACAAATCCGCCGACTTCTACACCGGCGTCAGCCGTATCATCTCCGAGGGCCCGGATGTGATGTTCGTCGGCGGTGCTTCTGAGCCCACCGGCCTGGTGGTGCAGCAAGCCCGACAGATGGGATTCCAGGGCGGCTTCATGGTCATGGACCAGGCCAAGATTGACGAAGTGGCCGAAGTGGCTGGCGGCCTCGACATGATGGAAGGTGCCATCGGCGTGGTTCCGCTGAGCGTCTATGAAACCGACGCCGCACAGGACTTCATCGAGCGCTACAAAGCCGAGTACGACAAGATGCCTGGCTCCGAAGCGGCCTACAACTACCTGGCGCTGCACGCCCTGGTCGAAGCCATGGACGCAACCGATTCCACCGACCCGAAAACCGTCCGCGCCGCCATCGGCGATGCGCTGAAGAATATGGACGAAAACAAGAACCCGTATGAAGTCACCGAAGTGACCGAAAACGGCGGGTTTGTCACTGAAACTACCCTGGCGGTGGTGAAAGATGGCAAAATTGTTCAGGTGGAGATTGACTGAGAGTGCGGCACCCTGTGTCGCACAAAAAAGGGGCCCGCGGGCCCCTTTTTTCACGTCACCGGTTTTGTCGGCTAAGCCACGTACATCACCAGATTTTCCGCCACACACGCCGGCTTATCCTCATCCTGGATTTCCACCGTGGTGCGATAGCTGGCGAGCGTGCGCTGATCGTCGACCTTTGAGACATCCACCAGCTCCATTTTGGTTCGAATGGCCGAACCGGATTTCACCGCAGCCGGGAAGCGCAGCTTGTTCATGCCATAGTTAATACTGGCGCTGGTGCCCTGCACGTCAATCACTTCCTGATTCAGCAATGGAATCAGCGATACGGTGAGGAACCCATGAGCCACCGGGCTTTTCCAGGGTGACTCCCGCTGGGCACGTTCCACATCCACATGAATCCATTGATGATCGCCGGTGGCGTCCGCAAACGCCTGAATCATCTCTTGGGTGATGGTTTTCCAGGAGCTGTGGCCAATCGTTGTACCACAAAGGTTCTCAAGCTCGTTCAGTTCCACTGAAAGCATATCTGCGCCCAATAGTTGATGGTTTATAAGAGTGTGATGCAGAAGCCATGGAAGGCGGATGTCTTAC
>NZ_JBBDSR010000004.1:0-13234 GCF_040904845.1 Marinobacter sp.
CCCCCCCCGCCTCTCTTGTTTCAGCTCAGAGTTATTCCCATTCCAGCATTTTGTCGTGGTGGCGGCGTCCAGGCGGCCAATGCTCGTTCGGTTGCGCGCCCCCACACTCGCCTCTGTGAAGTGCTTAATAACAACCCAAGAGGCCAGCAATGAAACCCGCCGAAACGCTATCCCAGCCGCTTACCCTCAAGAGCGGCTCAGTCATCCCCAATCGCTTTGCCAAGTCCGCCATGAGCGAGACCCTGGGCACCATCGATAACCGTGTCACCAGGGATCTGGTGAGGCTGTATCGCACCTGGGCCGAGGGTGGTGCCGGGTTGTCCATCACCGGCAATGTAATGGTGGATCGCCGGCATATTGGTGAGCCGCAGAATGTGGTGTTGGAGGATGAGCGGGATCTGGCGTTGCTGCAGGCGTGGGCGCAAGAGGGCTCGCGGAATGGGTGTCAATTGTGGATGCAGTTGAACCACCCCGGTAAACAGAGCCCGAAGATGTTGAACAGAGACCCGGTTTCGCCCAGCGCGGTGCCTTTTCGCAAGGAGTTGCAGAGCATGTTTGCAACGCCCAGGGCGCTGACCGGGCCGGAGATTGAGGACATTGTTCGTCGCTTTGCGACCAGTGCGGCGATTGCCGAGAAGGCGGGGTTCAGCGGGGTGCAGATTCATGGTGCCCATGGGTATCTGGTGAGTCAGTTTTTGTCGCCGCACCATAATCAGCGTTCGGATGAATGGGGCGGGACCGCTGAGAAACGGATGCGGTTTGTGCTCGAGGTGTATAAGGCGATTCGTGAGGCAACCAGCAAAGACTTCAGTGTCGGCATCAAGCTGAACTCAGCGGACTTTCAGCGCGGCGGCTTTACCGAGGAAGAGTCCCTTGGGGTGATTGAGGTGCTGGCGGGCCTGGGCATTGATCTGGTGGAGATCTCCGGCGGTAATTATGAAAACCCGGCGATGGCCAAGGGTGCGGGCGTTGGTAAAAAGAACGGTGAGGTAAAACAGAGCACGCTGGACCGCGAGGCGTATTTTCTGGAATTTGCGGAGAAGGTGCGCAAGCGGGTGGATGTGCCTTTGATGGTCACGGGTGGGTTTCGCACGGAAACGGGGATGGCGAATGCCATTGCCTCGGGTGCGACGGACCTGGTGGGCATTGCCCGGCCACTGGCGGTGGAGCCGGATTGCCCGAAGCGGATTATGGCCGGTGAGTCGTTCACCAGTGCGGTGAAACCGATCAAAACCGGTATTCGGTTGATAGATGATATGGCGCTGATGGAAGTGAGCTGGTATACGCGGCAGCTTGGGCGCATGGGTAAGGGCAAGGTACCTCGGAAGCATGATCGGGGGGTGTGGTCGTTGCTTGAGGTGGTTGGGGTGATGGCGTCTCGTGGGGTTCGGACTCGGCTTCGGGCTGGGGAGTAGGCTTTTATCCGGGGTGGCAGGGTGAGGGGCGTGTTGCTCTGGCTTGGTGCAAGACATTTTCCTGGACACCAAAAAAGAAACCCCGGCTGGGCCGGGGTTTCTTCTGAGTTAACTTCTAAAGGTGCTTAGAAGTTGTATTGCGCGGCAAACAGGATGCGGCTGGCATCGCCGTCAGTACCGTCTACATTTTCGCGGCTCAGGAACTGGTACTCAACGCCCATCATGACGTTTTGAACCGGAGTCCACTGGTAGTTAGCCATAACTGCAGAGTTGGTTTCGCTTTGATCTGCGACAGCGGGAGCACCGAGGTCGTTTTCTGCATCGTCCCAGTCAACCTCAACCAAACCGTAGCCGATGTTGACGCTGCGTCCTCCACCTAGGTTGATACCAGCACCTACAGACCCACCGTACCCGGAGACAGATTCTACGTCGCCATTGGCCGGGTCAACATAGGCGCTTGCTGCGCCGAAGTTTTCACCGGAGCGGTACAGATAGCTGTTGGCACCATCGGAGTAGCTGAGCGTCCCCTGAAGAGTGAGCATATCGGTCAGAGCCATTTTGGCAGCAACGAAGGTTGCAAAGCCGAAGGTGCTCGAATCGTTAACCCCGTCGTCGTAGCCAACTTGATGCGCCAGGACGGCAGCTGAATAGCTGAGTCCACCAGCTGCGTCTTCGAGGCGCGCTGTAAATGCGGGCAGTGCATCTTTTTGGTTGGCTACGCCAACGTTGGTATCGTCGCCAAGGAACGACGCTTGTGGGTCTTCCAGTGAAACTGAAAGCGGACCAGCGGTGTACCTCGCCTGAGCGGTGCGTGCCTGGAAGCCGGCAAGACCCGGAAGTGAGTCGAAGTCCACCGTGGCAGTATTGCCCACGAAGCTGCCAAAGTTAGACCAGGTCTGGCCCATCAGCACGCCGTCGTATTCGCCGTAGGCATGACGCAGACGAAGCACGCCCCCACCGCTGCCACGGAAGTCACCTTCGACGTTTATCTTAACGCCTTCTGGCGTCATTGTTGTCAGGCCAATACGGCTTTGAAATGCGTCTGCGCCGAAATGGCCGTCAGCAGCTTCATCATTACCCGCGAGATCAGCATAGGAACCCGAACGTGTTGACAGGGCTTGGTTGCTATCAATGTCGTAAGACGCGTTGAAGCGACCGTAACCGTACAGATTCATGTCGTAATCACCTGCACTGAAATTCACGGCGCTAGCCTGCCCAGCGACCCCCATAACCGCTACTACGGCTGTTGATCGAATTGCCACTCTCAGTTTGTTGCTTTGCATCGTTATTGTCTCCACACATTATTTTTGTTGGACCCACTTCAAAGTAGTTACGATTTTGTGACATTTCAAATAAATTCGTGCATTAATTAGACGAATGTCTATAACGCTAACTCGTTGCTTTACAGCCATCTGCGTTTCTCATTTCAGGGTAAGATCAAGTTATGACTTCCAAAATGACGGATCTGAACGGCGAAACGTTCGCTTTTCTTGATATTGAAACCACCGGCGGCAGTTCGGCTCATGACCGGATTACGGAAATCGGCATCCGGTTCTGGCGTGGGGGTGATGTGGTTGGGGAGTGGCAAACGTTGCTGAATCCGCAAACCAGAATTTCGCCCTTTATCGAGCGTTTAACCGGTATTTCCAATGAGATGGTGGCTGATGCGCCAGTGTTTGAGGACATAGCCGAGGAGTTGGCGGAGCAGCTGAAGGGCGCTATTTTTGTCGCTCACAACGCGCGCTTTGATTACGGTTTCATAAAGGCGGAGTTCCGGCGGCTGGGCCGGCTGTTTTCGGCGAAGGTGCTGTGTACGGTCAAACTGTCGCGCAAGCTGTACCCGGAGTTTCGGCGGCATAACATGGATGCGTTGATTGAGCGGCACGGTCTGGCGCAGGTGCAGCGTCACCGCGCGATGGGCGATGTGTCGGCCATGTTGGCGTTCTTTACCCATGCGCTGGCGGAGAAAGGGGCGGAGCCAGTGGCTGAAGCCGTCCGTGTTCTGCTTCAGCGCCCGAGTATTCCCTCCCATCTGCCGGTGGATGTGCTGGACGAACTGCCGAGGGGCCCCGGCGTTTACCGGTTTTACGGCGAGAACGAGGTGCTGCTGTACGTCGGCAAAAGCACCAACATTGCCCAGCGGGTGGCTTCGCATTTTTCCGGTGACCACAACTCTACGCGCGGGGTGCGGATGTCGGAGAGTCTGCGGCGGGTAGACTGGACTGAAACTGCCGGCGAGCTGGGTGCCTTGCTGCTGGAACTGAAACAGATCAAAACCCTGAAACCTCTGTTCAACCGCCGGTCCCGGGCGGCGAAAAACCTGGTCAGTATTGAGCTTGCGGCGAGTGAATCCGGTTATCTCCGGGCGCGGTTGGTGCGGGAGATTGAGCCGCACCGCCTGGGGGATTACTACGGCCTGTTTCGCAGCAAGCGGGATGCGGAAAAGGCGCTCAGTGGTATCGCGGCCAAAAACGAACTGTGCAATAAGCTGCTGGATCTGGAACCGGATCACGAGGGCCCCTGTTTTCAGCGGTCGCTGGGGCGCTGCAAAGGCGCATGTGAAGGGCATGAAGATGTGGTGCGCTACAATCTGCGGGTGCAGATAGCCTTTCATGCCTTGCGCCTGAATACCTGGCCGTGGCAGGGACCGGTGGGCGTGGTGGAGCACAATAGGTTTACCGGCGCGACGGACATACTGGTGGTCTTCAACTGGATGCACGTGGCCACATTGCACAGTGAGGGTGAACTTGACGACCTCAGCCTGCGCGGTCAGTCAGTCACTTTTGACCTGGACTCCTACAAATTGCTGATCAAGGCGTTGATGGGGCGGGATGGGCGGTCTCTCAAGGTTCTGGAGTTGCCGGCGGTCGGGGAACCGGATGTGATGATGCCCTGAGTGGCGTATGATAAATCCAGCTTTCCTTATATTTTGAACCGCTTTTTGCCAGAACCGTTGAGAGAACCCGATGAACAGAGAACCCGTCAGTCGCGAACTTTTTGATCAAGTCATGGTGCCCAATTACGCCCCCGGTTCCATTATTCCGGTGCGAGGCGAGGGCTCACGAATCTGGGACCAGGACGGGCGCGAATTCGTCGATCTTCAGGGCGGTATTGCCGTGACCTGTCTGGGCCATTCGCACCCTGGCCTGGTGGGTGCGCTGACGGATCAGGCGGAGAAAATCTGGCATCTGTCCAACGTGATGACCAACGAGCCGGCGCTGCGGCTGGCCAAAACGTTGTGTGATCTCACCTTTGCCGAGCGAGTGTTTTTCGCCAACTCTGGCGGCGAAGCCAACGAAGCCGCGTTTAAGCTGGTTCGCCGCTACGCCTGGGAACACGTTGGCCCCGACAAGAACGAGATCATTTCCTTCACCAGCTCGTTCCACGGACGTACCCTGTTCACCGTCAGTGTGGGCGGCCAGCCCAAGTATCTGGAAGGCTTCGAGCCCGCGCCGGGTGGTATTCATCACGCCACGTTCAATGATCTTGAATCGGTGAGAAAGCTGATCTCAAAACAGAAGACCTGCGCCGTTGTGGTGGAGCCGATTCAGGGTGAAGGCGGCGTGATGCCTGCCGACCCGGAGTTCCTGAAAGGTCTGCGCCAGCTGTGTGATGAGAACGATGCTCTGCTGGTGTTCGACGAAGTCCAGAGCGGCGTTGGGCGCACCGGTCATCTTTATGCCTATGAAATGTATGGCGTAACCCCTGATGTCCTGACCAGCGCCAAGGGCCTGGGCGGCGGGTTCCCGGTCGCGGCCATGCTGACAACGGCGAAAATAGCCGCCAGCCTGGGCGTCGGTACCCACGGCAGCACCTACGGCGGTAACGCACTGGCGTGTGCGGTGGCCCAGAAGGTCGTTGATACCGTCCGCCAGCCAGACATCCTTAAAGGCGTTAAGGCTCGCTCCGAGCACTTGCGTAAAGGCATGATGGATATTGGCGAACGTTATGGCGTGTTTAGCGAAGTCCGTGGAGCCGGGTTGCTTCTGGGCTGTGTGCTCACGGAAAAATGGCAGGGCAAGGCCAAGCAGTTTCTGAACGCGGGTCTGGATGAGGGCGTTATGGTGTTGATGGCCGGTGCCAATGTGGTTCGCCTGGCACCGTCGCTGATCATTCCGGAGTCGGATATCGACGACGCCCTGGAGCGTTTTGAAACCGCCGTCAAAAAACTGGTGGCAGCTGACCAATAAGGAACGCGTTATGTGGCTGGTTCGGCCGGTTGAGGCGGGGGATCTGCAAGGGGTGCGGGACATCGCTGGCGCTCAGGGAGCCGCGCTGTCGTCGACGCTGCCAAAACAGAGAGACGCTCTTGCCGCCAAGATTGAGCACTCCCGCCGTTCGTTTTCGGGCACGCTCAGAAATGGTGAGCCCGCGCGTTTTCTGTTTGTATTGCAAAACACCGAAACCTCCAAAATTCACGGCGTGGCGGGGGTAGATGCCAGGGCAGGCAACGGCCAGCCGTTCTACAATTACCGCCGTGATGCGTTGATTCACGCCTCCCATGAGCTGGGTGTCTCTCGCCGTGTCGAGGTGCTGTATCCCTCCCACGCACTGACCGATATGACATTGCTATGTGCCTTCGCCATTAGCCCTGAATTGCGAGGCACCGAAGCGTTTGAACTGCTGTCTCGCGCCCGCATGATGTTCGTGGCGGAAAACCGCGACCTGTTCTCCAACCGTATGGTGGTGGAACTTCAGGGTGTCCAGACCAGCGACGGCCAGGTGCCGTTCTGGGACAGCCTGGGCCGGCACTTCTTCAATATGGATTTTGAGACCGCCGATCAGCACTCAGGCGCTCTCAGTAAAACCTTCATTGCCGAGCTGATGCCGCCCAACCCCATTTACGTCACGCTGTTATCGGATGCCGCAAAAGAAGCGCTCGGCACCCCGCATGAATTGACCCGGCTCACGCTTGATCTGCTCCAGCGGGAAGGTTTTCAGCCCGGCTGCTACCTGGATATTTTCGATGCGGGGCCGGTACTCGAAGCCCGGACCGACAGCCTGCGAACCATCGTCACCAGCCATCGCACCGTTCTGCACGCCGCCTACGGCGATAACGGTGAAACCTGCCTGATCTCCGCAGGGCAAGGTGGGGGCTTCCGCTGCACCCTGACCGCGCTCAGTGAAACCCTGAAAAACGAGGTCAAGGTGCCCGTCAAAACCTGGCAAGCGCTCTCGCGAAGCGCAGGCGATGACGTAAGGATTGCGCCGCTATGAACCGTTCGATGATGTCTGGCTCAGGGAGGCTCCCATGCTGGTAATTCGCCCGCTGCTGGAAACCGACCTCGATGATCTCTACCTCATGGCACAGAACGCCGGCAAGGGGCTGACTACGCTGCCGGCCGATCGGGACCTGCTGGAGCGTAAGATCAGCCACGCCCGGGAGACGTTCAATCAGCGATGCGCGCCAGAGGCCGGGTTGTACCTGTTTGCGCTGGAAGATACCGAGCTGGGGCAGTGCGTTGGCATCAGCGGAATCCAGGCCCGGGTCGGCCTGGATGAGGTGTTCTACAACTACCGCCTGAGCGTGACGGTGAATGCCTCGCGGGAGCTCGGGGTGCATGTGCGAACGCCTACCCTGCACCTGTCCAATGACATGACCGACACCACCGAAATCTGCTCGTTGTTGCTGTCAGACAGCCATCGCGGCGGTGGCAGCGGGTTATTGTTGTCCCGTTGTCGGTTCCTGTACCTGGACAGTTTTCGCAAGCACTTTTCAGACAAAGTATTTGCGGAAATGCGCGGGGTTTCGGACAAAACCGGCCGCAGCCCGTTATGGGATGCCCTGGGCAGCCAGTTCTTCGATATGGAGTTCACTGAAGCGGACATGCTCTCCGGCTTGGGCAATAAATCCTTCATTGCCGAACTGATGCCGAAGTACCCTATTTACGTGCCCATGTTGCCGGATGTTGCCCGGGCGGTGATTGGCCGTGTTCACGACAACACTGCGCCGGCGCTGAAAATGCTTCAGGCCGAGGGTTTCAACTTCAACGGTCTGGTGGATATTTTTGACGGGGGCCCGGTGGTGGAAGCGTTCGTGCATAACATCCGCACAGTGCGGGAGAGCATAGACCGTCACGTGCTGATCAGCCGCAAACCGATTGACCTGGCCGCCGCCACCGCCGAACGGGTGATGATTGCCAACCGATCATTCCGGGACTTTCGGGTAACCACCATACCAGCGAGCTGCATCGGGCCTGATACTGTTGCTGTGTCCAAAGAGATTGCGGACGCTTTGCTGGTGGAGTCCGGGGACCAGGTTCGCCTGGCACCGTTGATCAGTGCCGGCCCGTAGCTCTCACTGCAACCCCCCAGCAGGGGCGCGCCAGCCGTTTCCTGAAGGATCAGGCTGACTCATTCGAGATCACGAATTCCAGTACCGGGAGGTGCACGTAATGGCGAGTCTGACAGGTGAATTGTTTATTGATGGTCTGTGGTTGCAGGGCCATGGTACGCCGTTTGAATCGATACAGCCGGTTACCGGTGACACAGTCTGGGAAGGCACCGGCGCGAGCCTTGAAGATGTCGACGCCGCGGTACGCGAGGCGCGTAATGCCTTTGTGAAATGGCGCAGGAAATCGTTCAGCGAGCGCCGGGCCGTGGCGGAGGCTTTTGCCGAACTGCTGGAAGCCCACAAAGAAGAGTTGGCCCATCAGATTGGCCTGGAAACCGGAAAGCCGCTGTGGGAATCTCGCACGGAAGTGGCGGCGATGATTGGTAAAGTCGGTATATCGGTGAAGGCGTACAACGAGCGTACTGGCCATTCCGAATCCGACGTTGCTGGCGGTCAGGCGGTGCTGCGCCATCGCCCCCACGGCGTGGTGGCGGTGTTTGGCCCCTATAATTTTCCTGGCCATCTGCCTAATGGGCACATTGTGCCGGCGCTGCTGGCCGGGAATGCCGTGGTGTTCAAACCCAGCGAACTGACGCCAGGCGTGGCAGAGCTGACAGTGAAACTCTGGGAGCACGCCGGCCTGCCGGATGGCGTTATCAACCTGGTTCAGGGTGCGGCCGCGACGGGTAAATCCCTGGCCCGCCACCCGGGCATTGACGGTCTGTTCTTCACTGGCAGCTCCACCGTGGGGCATCTGCTGCATGACCAGTTTGGCGGCCAACCGGAGAAAATTCTGGCGCTGGAGATGGGCGGTAACAACCCGCTGATCGTTCAGGATGTCGCGGATATTGACGGTGCGGTTCACCATGCACTGCAATCGGCGTTTCTGTCGGCCGGTCAGCGTTGCACCTGTGCGCGTCGGCTTCTGGTGCCCAAAGGCACTAAGGGTGATCGCTTTCTTGAGAGGCTGGCCGAAGTGGCATCCCGCATTCAGGTCGGCGAGTTTGACGCCGAGCCTCAGCCGTTCATGGGCTCGGTGATTTCCGCGGAGGCGGCGGAGAAGCTGCTGGCGGCCCAGACGAGCATGATTGAAAAAGGGGCAACATCGCTGCTGGAAATGAAGCAGGTCAAACCCGACACCGGCCTGTTGTCGCCAGGGATTCTGGATGCCACCAATGTGGACATGGCCGATGAAGAATTCTTTGGCCCCTTGCTGACTGTCTATCGCTACAAGAGCTTTGATGAGGCCCTGGAGTTGGCCAATAATACCCGTTACGGCTTGTCCGCGGGCATCCTGACCGATGACCGCAAACTGTACGAGCGCCTGGCGGATGAAGTTCGTGCTGGCATTGTTAACTGGAACCGTCCGTTGACCGGTGCCAGTAGCGCCGCGCCGTTCGGTGGGGTGGGGGCCAGTGGTAACCACCGCGCCAGCGCCTATTACGCCGCCGACTACTGCGCGTGGCCGATGGCATCGCTGGAAGCCAAAAAGAGCGAGATGCCGGAGAGCCTGGCACCGGGTCTGCGTTTTGACTGAAAAATAATGACTGACAACGAACGGATGGACACATGCCCAAGCACGCGGTAGAAGCCAATTTCGATGGCCTGGTCGGCCCCACCCACAACTACGCCGGGCTGTCGTGGGGGAATGTGGCATCCAAGTCTAACGTCAATGCCGTGTCCAATCCCAAAGAGGCCGCGCTTCAGGGGCTGGCGAAAATGAAACGCCTGGCGGACCGAGGCTACGTTCAGGGCGTTTTGCCACCTCACGAGCGGCCCCATATTCCCACGTTACGGGCGTTGGGCTTCAGCGGTTCGGACAAGGCCATTCTGGCGGCTGCCTCCCGCCAGAATCCCGCGATACTGGCGGCGGTCTCGTCCGCCTCGGCCATGTGGACTGCCAACGCGGCCACGGTGTCGCCCAGTGCCGATACCGCTGATCACCGGGTGCATTTCACCCCGGCCAACCTCAGTGCCAAGTTCCACCGTTCCATTGAGCATGAGGTCACCGGCCGGGTTCTGAAATCGATTTTCTCCGACGACGCCTGGTTTGCCCATCACCCGGCGCTGCCGTCGGTCAGTCATTTTGGCGACGAAGGGGCGGCGAACCACACCCGCCTGTGTGGCCGTCACGGTGAGCCGGGTGTAGAGCTGTTTGTGTACGGCCAGGTGGCGTTCAACGAGCAGGCTCCGGCACCGGCAACATTCCCGGCGAGGCAGACCCTCGAGGCCTCTCAGGCCGTGGCACGCCTGCATGGGTTGAGCGACCGCCACACGGTATTCGCCCAGCAGAACCCGGCGTCCATTGACGCCGGGGTGTTTCATAACGACGTGATTGCCGTGGGCAACGCCAACACCCTGTTCTATCACGAACTGGCGTTTCTGGAGGAGGAGCGGGTGCTGGCAGATATTCGTGATCGGCTCACCGGTACCGAGCTGGAAGCCGTGCGGGTGACCAGTGCCGAGGTGCCCATGGAAGACGCAGTCGCCTCCTACCTGTTCAACAGTCAGCTACTGAACACTGCCGATGGCATGCTGCTGGCGGTTCCGGGTGAGTGCCGCGAAGTGGCCTCGGTCAGTCGTTACCTGGACGATCTGGTGAACAGCGGTAGCCCGATCACGGCGGTGGAGGTGTTTGACGTCAAGCAGTCCATGAGAAACGGCGGTGGCCCCGCCTGCCTGCGGTTGCGAGTGGCCCTCAATGACGACGAGCTCAAGGCCATGCACCACGGCGTACTGTTGAATGACGCGCTGTACGAACGCCTGACCACCTGGGTTGAGGGTCACTACCGTGAGGAACTGGCCGTTGAAGACCTTGCCGACCCCATGCTGCTGGACGAAGTTCGCAAGGCGCTGGACGAGCTGACCGGCATTATGGGCCTGGGTTCGGTGTACGATTTTCAGCTCTGAAGAGACGACATGAGCATGTCCATGGTGTGTCGGATCAGCGCATCGGCGGAAAAATCCGTTGGTGTACCGGCCCCGGGATCATCGCCCGGCTCAGCAATTTCACTCTGGCACAGCAGGATAACCCCATGCAGGGCACCGCGCAGGTATAAGGCGGTCTGCTCCGGATCGTGAATCCGCTTGCGATTCATGGTGCCATCTTCCACACCCAGACGAATCGCGCCCACCATCAGCTCCATCAGCTCGGATTTTGAGCACAGCATATCCTGTGCCTGTTGCTCATCGGCCTCGGTCATGGCGGTGGATGCCTTGGTCAGCGCCGAGAAGTAATCGGGTTCTTCCACATAAAACCGATAATAGGCGGTGCCCATGGCGCTGATCTGGGCGAGCCCGGTGGTGGCGGTATCCCGTGCCTGCTCAAAGCGGCGGCACAGGCTCTGACCCGCGCGCAGCATGATGCCTCGCTGAATGGCGGCCTTGTCTTTGAAGTAAACGTACAGCAACGCCCGGCTCAGACTGGCGGTGCGGGCGATGTCGTCCATCGATGTGCGCTCATACCCTTTTTCCGAGAAAACCCGTTCGGCGGCATCGAGAATGGTGTCGTGACGGGCCTGCTTTTCCCGTTCCCTGCGTGTTTTCAACTTCTCGCTCATGGTCGCATCCGGCTGGTGGAAACTGCTTGGTCATCATACCTGATCGAGAATGAAAGCCGATTATTGACAATTTGTCAAAGAATGACATTATGTCCGTAACAGCCAGCGTTCCGATGGATCGGAGCCCAACAAATACCACACACATGGAGGGAAGGGCAGGCCATGACACCGAACCGAAGCTTCTTTACACCACTTCTGATGACCCTTGCCGTGCTGGCCATGGCCGGCTGCAAATCCCAGGACGCTGTCGAAAGTAGAGCGGTCGAAAGCACTGTTGGCCAAAACACACAAGGCGCGGTTTCCGTGCGCATGGCGGCGGTAACGGGTGGCCAGACTGAGGGTATCCCGTTGCGGTTTTCCGGTATTATTCGCGCGACCCAGCGGGCCACGCTCACGTTTCAGGTCAGCGGCACACTTCGCGAACAAGCGATTGAGCTGGGCCAGAAAGTGGCCGCCGGAGATGTGCTGGCACGGGTCTACAACCCGGCACTGGAGCCCGCACGGGATTCCGCCCAGGCCCGGCTGGATGAACTGAACACCCAGTACGATCAGGCCAGCCGGGAATGGGACCGGTCCAGCCGCCTGCACGAGCGCGGCGTGGTGTCGGAGCAGAACCTGGAGCAGATTGCAGCCCGGCGGGATGGTCTGAAAGCCAGCGTTGCCACTGCCCGCGCGTCCTTGGCCGAAGCTTCCCGCCTGCTGGATGAAAGCGTATTGAAAGCGCCGTTTTCCGGTCGCGTTGAGGCCCTGCTGGTGGAGCGGGATGAGTTTGTGGCGGCCGGGGAACCGGTGATGCGGCTGTCGTCGCCGAACGGGCGGGAAGTGGAAGTGCGGGTACCGGCTTATATGCTGAGCCACGTCACCCTGGGGCAATTACTGCCGGTGTGGTCGGTGCAGGATCGCAGTCGCCCGCCGGAAACCGGCTCCATTGTTGAAATCGCCCAGGCTGGCGGTGTCCGGGGCGAGTTGCACCCGGTGCTGGTCAGCCTGCCGGCCGATACCCTGGAGCCCGGCGAGCCGGTGGAAGTGGGCATCACACCCACGCAGACCGTGGCCACCACAGTACCGCTGTTATCGGTGATGAAGTCGTCCAGTGGTGCGAGTGTGTTCCGAGTGGTGGATGGCTACGCGAATCGTGTTCCCGTCGTGGTTAACCGCGTTATAGGTGAGCGTGTGGTGGTGGGCTCAGGCAATCTGAAACCCGGCGATCAGGTGGTGTATGCCGGCATGACGCGCCTGTCCGAGGGTGATGCCGTGGAGGTGCAGTGATGGGTGTCCGCCTGCTGAACTACCGGCGCTTGCTGGGCATGGTGGTCACCATGCTGTGCCTGTTGGGCATTGCGGCGTACAGCACCATGCCACGGCAGGAAGATCCGTCGTTTCCATACCGGGCCGGTATGGTCACGGTGAATTATTCGGGTGCCACGGCGGATGCGGTGGAGCGGCTGGTGCTCAACCCGCTGGCGGATGAACTGCGTCAGGTAGAAGAAGTGGACTTCACCCAGGCCACGGCTCGAACCGGCGTGGCGATCGTTCAGGTCCGCCTGAACGACACGATTTATGACACCGATTCCGCCTGGGATCGGGTACGCCAGGCCATGGACCGGGCCCGGCAGGCGTTCCCGGATGATGTGGGGCAGATGGCTCTGGATGATCGAATGATCGATATTCCTGCCATCGTGCTGGCCGTGGGCGGATCGTCGTCGGTGACCGAGCTCAGCAAGGTGGCTGAGCGCCTGAAGAAAAACCTGGCGGACATCCCCGGCGTCTCCCGCATTGAACTGGAGGGTGACGCAGACGAACAGATCACCCTGGCGCTGGACGACGCTGCCATGTACCGCCTCGGTATATCTCCGGCGCGGGTGCTGGATACGCTCTCGAGGCGCAATCAGACAATCCCGGGTGGTTTTGTTGTAGTCGATGGC
>NZ_JBBDSR010000005.1:0-13048 GCF_040904845.1 Marinobacter sp.
ATCCATGTTTTTGACGGTCCCGGAAGGCTGTACCCGCCCCCGGCCGCCCAAATTCAGTGGTAGGCGAACCAAGGGTTAATATGAAGGCAACTGTACCAGCCGCAATGATTACCGCTCCCGGCTCCGGCCAGGGTAAATCCATGGTGACCGCAGCCCTGGCCAGACTGCACCGCAATGCCGGGCGCAAGGTGCGGGTGTTCAAGCACGGGCCGGATTATCTCGACCCCATGGTGCTGGAAGCGGCCTCAGGCCAACCGGTGTATCAACTACATCCGTGGATGACCGGCGAGGACGAGTGCCGCTGGCGACTGACGGAAGCCGCCCAGGATGCCGACCTGGTCCTGGTGGAAGGTTCCATGGGGCTGTTTGATGGTGATCCCTCGAGCGCGGATTTGGCCAAGCTGATGGGGATTCCCGCACTACCGGTGATCGACGCCCGGGGCATGGCCCAGACGTTTGGGGCCGTGGCTCTGGGGCTGGCCAGTTTCGATCCGGAGTTGCCGGTTCATCAGGTGATCGCCAACCGCATTGGCAGCGCCCGCCATGGGGATATGCTGCGTGAGAGCCTGCCGGACGGTATCAGTTTATTGGGGGCGATTCCCCGCAATGAGGCCATGAGCATTCCGGACCGGCACCTTGGCCTGGTTCAGGCCGGTGAACTGGGCGATCTGGACCAGCGTCTGGATGCCGCCGCAGAAGTGCTGGCGGAGGCCGGGCTGGATGGTTTGCCCCAGGAAGTTACTTTGACCGCCGAAGCCCCGAAACCACCACCCCGGCTGCTTGAAGGCGTTCGCATCGCCATTGCCCGGGATGCTGCATTCAGTTTTCTCTACCGCGGCAATCTGGACCTGCTGGCGCTCATGGGGGCCGACCTGACGTTCTTTTCGCCACTGACCGACAGCGGCTTACCTGAGACGGATGCCCTGTGGTTGCCCGGCGGCTACCCCGAACTGCACGGCGCTGCACTGGCGGCGAACACGGCGATGCGTGCGGCGATTCGTCAGCATCACGCCGCCGGCAAGCCATTACTGGCAGAGTGCGGCGGGCTGATGGCCTGCACGGAAAACCTGGTGGATAAGAAGGGTGATAGCCACACCATGCTGGGCCTGATGCCCGGTCGTGTGGAAATGGCCGGCAAGCTGCAGGCGTTGGGGCTGCAAAGCCTGACTACGGTTCAGGGTGAACTGAGGGGACATACTTATCATCATTCCCGCCTGGATACCGGCTGGTCTCCCGTGGCTCGCACCCGCAAACTGGCCGGCACCGAAGCCGAACCGGTGTTCTGCCACAACGGCCTGGTGGCCAGCTATTTCCACGGTTACTTCCCCTCCGCACCGGAACTGGTGGCGGCGATTTTCCGGGGTGAACCCATTCGAGTGAAGGAGAACCAACATGCGTGAACGCGCGAAAGATCCCGAACGCCATGCCCGACGCATGGAAGCCAAACAGAAGATCATGCAGGAGCGCATTGCCAACGCCCAGAAAGAGCAGGGCGTATTGCTGGTGCTCACCGGCCCCGGCAAGGGCAAGAGCAGCTCCGGCTTTGGCATGGTGGCCCGGGCTCTGGGCCATGGCATGAAGGTGGGCATCGTCCAGTTCATCAAGGGCGCGTTCAGTACCGGTGAGGAAGCCTTCTTCCGGGACCTGCCCAATGTGGATTACCACGTGATGGGCCAGGGTTACACCTGGGACACCAAGAACCGGGAGCAGGATGTGGAAGCCGCCAATGCCGCCTGGGATGTGGTCGCCGCCATGCTGAAAGACAACAGTTACGACCTGATCCTGCTGGACGAACTCAACATTGCCCTGAAGTACGATTATATTGACCTGGACCGCGTACTGGATGACCTGCAGGGCCGGCCGGAGATGCAGCATGTGGTGGTTACCGGTCGCTCGGCTCCCCAGGAGTTGGTGGATCTGGCCGATACGGTCACGGAAATGGGCGTGGTGAAACACGCCTTCAAGGACCTGGGCGTGAAGGCCCAGAAAGGCGTAGAGCTGTAACGGGCCGGAACCCATGACCACACTGATGATACAGGGCACCACCTCTGACGCCGGCAAGACCACGGTGGTCGCGGCCCTGTGTCGGTGGCTCGCGCGCCAGGGGGTCTCGGTGGCACCGTTCAAACCCCAAAACATGGCCCTGAACAGCGCGGTCACCGTGGACGGTGGCGAAGTTGGCCGGTCAACCGCCTTGCAGGCCCTGGCTTGTGGCCTGGAGCCCCACAGCGACATGAACCCGGTGCTGCTCAAACCCCAGAGTGACCGTGGTGCCCAGGTAATCCTGCGCGGCAGGGTTCACGGCAACATGGACGCGCTGGATTACCACGCTTACAAGGCGCAGGCGATGACCTCTGTGATGGAAGCCTGGCGTGCCCTGAGCGCCCGTTATGACGTGATCATCGCCGAAGGTGCCGGCAGCCCGGCCGAGATCAACCTGCGCACCAACGACATCGCCAACATGGGCTTTGCGGAAGCGGCAGACTGCGCGGTGCTATTGGTGGGCGATATTGATAAGGGTGGTGTGTTTGCGCAGCTGGTCGGTACCCTGGAGCTGGTCTCCGACAGCGAACGGGTGCGCACCAAAGGCTATATCATCAACCGCTTTCGGGGCGATAAAGCGTTGCTGGACCCGGGCCTGGACTGGCTCACCGAGCGTACCGGCAAGCCCGTGCTTGGCGTGCTGCCCTACCTGCATGGCCTGGTGATTGATGCCGAAGACAGCGTGGGTACCAGCGGCAGCAGCGAGGCCGGCGCGCTGAACGTGATTGTTCCGGTACTGCCTCGCATCAGCAACCACAACGATTTCGACCCTCTGCGCCTGCACCCGGGGGTGAATCTTCAGTTTATCGGTCCCGATCAGCCGATTCCCCCGGCGGACCTGATCCTGTTGCCCGGCAGTAAAAGCACTCGCCACGATATGGCGTGGCTGCGGGCGCAGGGCTGGCCGGCGGTGATACAGAAACACCTGCGATACGGCGGTAAGGTCTTCGGCATCTGCGGCGGCTTTCAGATGCTGGGCATTGAGATCGAAGACCCGGACGGGCTGGAAGGCGAGGCCGGCAGCACCGAAGGCCTGGGCCTGCTGGACATCACCACGCGCATGGTGGCCGGAAAACAGCTGAAGGACGTGAGCGGCACGCTGACCATCGGCCTGGAGCGAGCCGGTTTCACCGGCTACGAAATGCACAACGGCGTCACCACCGGAGCGGCTCTGGCATCACCCATAGCCATACTGGATGGCAAACCGGACGGTGCCATCAGCGACGATGGTCAAATCGCGGGTACCTACATTCACGGCATCTTTGATCAACCCGAAGCCTGTCGCGCGATACTGCATTGGGCCGGCCTGGGTACCGACACAAAGCTGGGCGGCGCGGCCGTGAATTACCAGCAACACCGCCAACAACAACTGGACCGGCTGGCCGATCTGGTGGAAGAGCATCTCGACACAGACTGGCTACGCAACCTGCTCGGCCTGAGCCACAACACCGCCGACCAATAAAAACGTAGGTCGGGTTAGCGCAGCGTAACCCGACACCCAAACAGGACACCTAAATTCGATGACCGACCATAACCGCCCTTTCAGCGATGACGAACGCGATGGCCTCTACCGCGCCATCCACGAACGCCGCGATGTCCGTTCCCAGTTCCTCCCTGCCCCGATCCCGGCGGATGTCCTGGCCCGCCTGCTTAACGCCGCGCACCATGCCCCGTCGGTGGGCTTTATGCAGCCCTGGGATTTCATCGTCATCGACAGCCTCGAGGTGCGCCAGTCCGTTCTCGACATCTTCGAGGAGGAAAACCGAAAGGCCGCCGACAACTACACCGGCGAGCACAATACCCGTTACAAGAGCCTGAAACTCCAAGGCATTCTCGAAAGCCCCATCAACCTCTGCATCACCTGCGACCGCAGCCGCGGCGGCACCCACGTACTGGGCCGAAACTCCATTGTGGAAACCGACCTGTTCAGCACCTGCCTGGCGGTACAGAACCTGTGGCTGGCCGCCCGTGCCGAGGGTATTGGCGTGGGCTGGGTCAGCATTCTGGACCAGGAGAAGCTTGCCAATACTCTCAACCTGCCAGAACAGGTCTACCCCCTGGCCTACCTGTGCCTCGGCTACGTCAGCGAATTCCTCGACCAGCCGGAACTGCAGGCCAAAGGCTGGCGGTCACGGTTGCCGATCGAGGAACTGGTGCATGGCAACCGCTGGGGACAGCCGCTGGGTAACGAGCCCCTCAACACAGCACTGAAAACCCGCAAACCGCGTTAATCCTTCTTTTCAGTGGCCGGTACGGTCAGCATCAGCAGGAACCCCACCACCAGAAAAACCAGAATGGTACTCATCCCCCAGCGTTGGCTGTCTGTTACCGCGGTCACCCAGCCCACCAGCAGCGGGCCGGCGAAGGCCGTGGCCTTGCCGGAGAAGGCAAACAGACCAAACATCTGGGTTTGCAGGTGGGGCGGGGCCACGCGAGCCAGGTGGGAACGGCTGGCGGACTGCAGCGGCCCCACGAAAATGCCCAGGATCATGCCCCAGATCCAGAAAGCGGTGGCACCGTCCACCAGCAGGATGCCCAGCGCACTGGTGCCCAGCCCCACCAGGGAAAGCAGAATGGTGTTGCGCCCACCGAGGGCGTCGTCTATCCAGGCAAAGCCCACAGCCCCCACCCCGGCCGTCACATTCAGGGCGATGGCGAATTGCAGCACTTCGGTGGTGCTCATATTGAAGGTGCCAGCGGCGTATACACCGCCGAAGGTGAAAATGGTGGCCAGGCCGTCGGTGTAGAGCATGCGCGCAATCAGGAAGCGTACGATGTCCTTGTACTGGCGGACATGGGCAATGGACTCCTTCAATTGCCCGAACCCGGCACGGGTGGCGGCCGCCAGGCCCAGGCCTGTGGACGGTCGGTCCGGAATGAAGAAAAACGCTGGCAGGGCAAATACCAGATACCAGATCGCAACCAGAACGAAGGTGGCGCGAACATGCTCGGCTTCATCGCGGTTCAGGTTGAACAGGTTGGCATCGGTTTCGATAAAGCCGTAAAGGGCGACCACCAGAGCCAGAACACCCCCGGTGTAACCCAACCCCCAGGCCCAGCCAGACCAGCGACCAGTGCGTTCCTGGCTGGCCAGGTCCGGCAGCATGGAGTTGTAGAAGATAAAGGCGAACTCGGCACCGAGTGTGCCTATGCCGACCCAGAGTGCGGCTTTCCAGAACTGGTCCTGATCCGGTGTGACCGTCCATAACATGGCGCAAGCCGCCACACACAGCAGGGTAAAGGTAATAAACCAGGGCTTACGGCGGCCAGACTGGTCTGCAATGGCCCCCAGAATCGGTGCCAGGATGGCAATGATGATCCCGGATATGCCCAC
Source organism: Marinobacter sp. (assembly GCF_040904845.1). GTDB lineage: Bacteria > Pseudomonadota > Gammaproteobacteria > Pseudomonadales > Oleiphilaceae > Marinobacter. Next base: position 5,378 of record NZ_JBBDSR010000005.1, read on the forward strand.
GATGTTGCCCCACGCCTCGGTGCCGGCCACTTCATCCCGCATCACCGATACGCTGAAATACTGAGCAAAAACAAAGGTCAGAATGATGGTAAAAAAGGCGCTGTTGGCCCAGTCATACAGCGCCCAGGACCAGAGTGCGCGTTTGTCTTCGTGCGCAGCCCCGGAGTGGGCGAGAGGCATCTGCAATGGCATGTGCGGCTGAACTCCTGTTCCTTGTGAGGGGCATCCGTGCGGTGATTGTGGCCGTTAAACCGGCAAATGCCCAGCCCCGCCGGGTTAACCCGCCCTGAGGTTGGCCGCCTCATGGTCCAGCAGCCAGGCCTTGCGCTCCAGGCCACCGGCATAGCCGGTAAGGGTACCGTTGGCACCGATCACCCGATGGCAGGGAATCAGGATGGCGACCGGGTTCAGCGCATTGGCTCGCGCCACGGCACGCACCGCTCTGGGATTGCCCAGTGTTTCAGCCAGTGCCCCATAGGAGCGGTGCTGGCCTGCCGGAATGCCGGTAAGCCCCTGCCAGACCTGCTGCTGGAACTCGGTTCCGGTCAGCCGGATGTGGCTCAGCGGCAGGGGCTGTAGAACGCCGTCAAAGTAGGCTTCCAACCACTCGATAACTGCGGCCGGTGCTGATCCTGGCTGTTCCCGCCAGTGAATATCGCGAAAACGCCGACCCTGCAGGGTGTGCATACGCGCCTCGTTGTCCTCGAAATCCAGGTGCACCAGTTGGTTATCCATCGTGGCCAGGCTCAGCGGGCCAACAGGACTGGGAAAACGGCTGACGTGGATTTTGGTGGTCATCATCGTGTCTCCTGCCGTGTCGATTGAGTTGCCAGCGTCGCCCATAGGTATTGGGCGGCGTAGGCCCGCCACGGTCGCCAACGCTCGGCATGGTGGGTGAGGGCTTTGGCATTATCCGGTGCACCAATTCGGGCCGCCGCCTTGAGTATGCCCAGATCCGTTGCCGGAAAGGCGTCTGGATCGCCCAGGCCACGCAGCGCCATATAGCTGAGTGTCCAGGGCCCGACGCCGCGCAGTGCGGCCAGTTGCTGGAGCAAGGTGTTGCCATCGAGTTCTGCGAAGCCGGGTTCGGCAAAGCGGGCAACAACACGGGCCAGGGTATCGGCCCGGCTTCGGGTCAGCCCGATCTGGCCAACGGCTTGTCCCGCAAGCTCTTCTGGTGCCGGAAACCGATGGGTAATCCCGGTGCCTGCAATCAGGTCATCCGGAAGAGCAACGCCGTAACGACCAACCAGGCGACCGGCCAGTGTTCGGGCGGCGGCCACGGATATCTGCTGGCCCAGAATGGCCCGCACGGCGAACTCGAACCGGTCCCAGCAGCCGGGCACTCGCAGACCGGGAAACTGATTGATCACGGGCTGCAGGAGTGGGTCGCAGGCCAGGTGATCCGTGATGCCGGGCAAGTCGGCATCCAGATCAAACAGGCGACGCACCCGTGCACTGATATCCAGAATGGCGTTTCTTGCCGGCCCGCGCAGGATCACCTGCATGCCCGGCTTATCTGTGAGTGGACGGCAAATCACCAGCCCTGGCTTGCCCTGCAGGTGAACGGCACGGGCGTAATAGTGGTCACCCACCGATTCCAGACCGGGAATGGCGCGAGCGCGGAAGAATGCCAGCAACGCGTCGCCGTCGAACGGTGGTCGTGCCTGCAGGAACAGCACCAGATCATCGCGAGCTGGCAGGAAAGGATCATCGAACGGGTGCGGCATAGAGGGGGCTGAAGACTGCCTGATCCCCCGGCGGAAAGCCGTGGGTGCATTGCCATAGGCCGCTTTCAGGCTGTGATTGAAGCGGCGCAGGCTACCAAAACCGGCGATACTGGCAATCTCAGTCATGCTCAGGTTGCTGTCCACAATCAGTTGCCGTGCCCGCAATAACCGCCGGGCCTGGGCATGTTGCTGGGGCGTTGCTCCGGTGTGGCGTTTGTAGAGTTGGCGCAGGTAGCGATCGGTAATGCCCAAACGCTCCGCCAGTTCCGCCACCGAACCGTTATCCAAGGCACCCTCTTCCACCAACCTTACGGCCCGCGCCAGAGTAGTGTGCACACCGGCCGCTGCCGGGCTGCCCGGTGCGGCTTCCGGCCGGCACCGCAGGCAGGGGCGAAATCCGTTAGCCATCGCGGTTTCTGCCGAGGGGTAAAAGCGCACATTGCCGCGCTTGGGTGTAACAGCGGGGCAGATCGGGCGGCAGAAAATTCCGGTGGTTAGCACAGCGGTATAAAAGCGACCGTCGAAACGGGCGTCCCGGGTTTTCAGTGCCTGGTAGCAAAGGTCATCGGTTAATGTGTCCATGCCTGCCAGTGTATCAGCGCAGCGCGGGAAAACTCGCCGAATTCGGAACTGATGGCTTGCCCCTCAGATCGCCAGCCCCAGCAGCAGAACCAGTTCGCCAAACACCACGCTGGCACCCAGAGTATCGCCTGTGTAGCCGCCCAATTGCCGCCGCAGGTAGGCACCCCACACCAGAGCCGTCCCCAGGGTAGCTAAACCAAGCCACAGCCACAGGGCTGGCTCTGGCGGGATCAGCAACGCGGATACAAAAATCGTGAACAGCGCCGCAAGCATCAGACGAGTGCGTGAAAAATTATCCGCCACCGGTTTGCTCTTGCTGTTGTCCGGATCGGTTACGTAAGGCAGGAAGCCCATGATCAGCAACGGGGCCATCCGCGCCACCATGGGAGCCAGCAGCAGGGCAAGCCAGACCGGACTTGCCTCGGCCAGCAATCCCACCTTGAGCGCCAACGCCACGATCAGAGCCACCGTGCCATAGGTGCCAATGCGACTGTCCTTCATGATCCTCAGCTTGGCTTCAAGCGAGTAGCCGCCACCCAGTGCATCCACGCTGTCGGCCAACCCGTCTTCGTGAAAGGCCCCGGTAATCCACAGGTGAAAACCCGTGACCAGACCAAGACATACCAATGGGCTCCAGACATGAACAAGCGCGAGGTAAAGCCCCGCGTAAATCCCCCCAAGCAATAGACCAACCACCGGAAAGTAAATGACGCACTGATTCATCAGGCGATCGGAGTAATCGATGCGAACGAGCATGGGGATACGGCTCAGGAACCCGATGGCCAGCCAGAAGGCCTGCCATTCTCTGCTGATGATCTGCTTCATGGTTGGTAAGCTTGTGGCTCTTGATTTGATGGACGCATTCTGTGGATTTGCCAGTGTACCACCGCAGCGCACGTGTGCCTCCACGGACAGGACCGGATGTTCCGTGTAGTTTTCAACCCGCCTCTATGTGCTCAGGCATCCAGTTGGCTGCTGATTCCTCGCTCACAGAGTGTGAGCGCGAATTCCACCCGGTTTTTCAGGCTTTCGCAAATGGAGGATGGCAAAATCGTGCGCCGCCTCCATCACCCGCAACCCTGAACCATACATCAGGCTGGCCACCAGCCGGTTGGTGCCCTGCATATTCGACAACACCGACATCGCCTCATCATGACTGAACACCGTCGGCAGCTTGCGCCTCCGGGATGTGTTGATGAACTGCAAATCCCCCAGCTGCCGCCCCAGAAACTGGTGGTACATGAAAACCACCGCATTCAGCGCTGTTTTCTGGGTGTTCACCGCGACATTTCGGTTATTCGCCAAGTGGCTCAGCCAGGCATTCACCTCTTCCGCCCCCATAGATTCGGGGTGGCGCTTATTGTTAAAGCGGATAAATCCACGAACCCAATTGCAGTAAGTTTTTTCCGTGCGGTAAGCCAGATGCCGGGCGCGAATAAACGCGCGGAAGCGATCCATAAATCGGGTAGGGATGGCAGGTAGAGGAATTGGAATGTCATCCATGAGTACAAGTCCTTTTAATACTGTATATTTATACAGTTTATATTGAACCTTCGGGACTGACAACTGGGAAAATGATCGTTTTGATCATGAACTGGGTGGCTTTTCAGAATTTTGGTATTTTTTCAGTTAAATCAGTGGTATGTGAGCCTATTCCCAAAATGGGATAGTAGGCTTTATGATCATTTTTGTTTGGGACGGCTCTCGTGAAAACAAACAGAACTTGTTGACCTGGCGGGGTTTTCTGCCTAGTTTTGGGAGATTGTTGAATTGAGATATGAGGCGGTGGAAAAATGATCATCGTGACTCATATACAAATGTTACAAAGCAAGGGAGAGTGTCGAGTAATGATCGCCAGGGAATGGAAATGCCGAGTGCCTGAAGTCCACGCCGAGGGGTTCACGGCCTATCTTTACAAAACCGGTATCAAGGACTCGTCCGCAACGCCCGGTTTTCTTGGCGCTCAGATTCTTCGCCGTTCCTTGGCAGGTAAAGTTGAACTCACTCTCCTCACATACTGGGACAAACTGGAATCAATCAAGGCGTTTGCTGGCAACGATATATCGCAGGCACGGTTGTACCCGGAAGATGAAGTTTATGAGCTTGAGCCTGATCTCTCGGTGCAGCACTATGAGGTCATTGAGCATCAGTTTTCGGCAGAGCAGTGGGGGTAAACGGGTGCACTTGCTTTGTAACCAGTCGTTCAAGTTCGTTCCGGCCTTCGGCCTCCACCGGACGCCCTTTCCATGGCGCCTTTGGCACCATTCCAAGGTCGCCGCTTAACATTGGCGTTAGAGCTCAAGGATGCATCGGTGAGCCATCGACACTTCATCTCGTTACCCGAAAAACAGCAGAATCTGTTGCGCGCTCAGTTTCCTGAGTTGAGGGAGTTGGCGGAAGGTGGGGCTGCAGGGTGCCACCAATTAGCTGTGTCGGTCTTTGATCACTGGTTGTCCCCGAGTGAGGCTGTGAGCGAACTCAATGGAGTCGATTTAGAGTCTCAGACGAACAAGGATGCCAAGCTGGCTGCATTCGCACGGAGTCTTGCCTCTAGGCACCAGTGTTACTTGGTAAAATTCAAAGGTCGGTATCATCAACACCCAACGTTCAGGATATTTACCTCGGATGAAGCGTGTCACCGTTGGCTGACGCCTTTACCTTATAACATCGGCGATAAGGGTAGGTTTTGTTTGGCTTTCCCCCAGCTCGAGATGGTCTATTTTGAGGGGCATGACTTTACTCATCACCTTTACTACAAGGGTGATAGCGGCAAGCCCGTCGTTGAGAAGGCGGCAGCGGATGCAGGGCTCTACTTGCTCTAACCAGTCATTCCAGTCCGTTCCGGCCCTGAAGGGCCTCCACCGGACGGCCTTTTCTCCGCTTCGCTATGCAAAGGCCGCCGCTGAATATTGGCGTTAAGTGTTTCCAGGGAGGAACCTGTGAGTAAGTACCATATCGCTCAACTCAACATCGCCACACTGTTGGCACCCATCGATTCGCCGCAGCTTTCCGATTTTGTTGCCAACCTCGATAGGGCCAATGCGTTGGCAGATGAGTCTCCCGGGTTCGTTTGGCGGCTGCAAACCGAAGAAGGTGATGCCACCGGCATTGATTATTTCGGCTCCGATAAAATCGTGAATCTTTCCCTCTGGAATTCGGTTGAGTCTTTGCACAATTACGTTTATCGGTCTGCTCACGTTGAGATCATGCGCCGCAAGAAAGAGTGGTTTCACAAAATGGGTGAGGCATACATGGTGCTTTGGTGGGTGCCTGCTGGTCACATTCCCTCAATCGAAGAGGCAGCGCAAAAGCTGAACATTCTGCGAGAGCGTGGCCCATCTGCGGAGGCTTTCACTTTCAAGAAAGCCTTCCCGGCCCCCAGTGAATTTGCCAATGTGCCAACCGATACTTGGGGTGGTGAATGTCCAGCCACTTAACAAGGCAATCAAATTCGTTCCGGCCTTCGGCCTCCACCGGACGCCCTGTTCAGGGCGCCGTTTATTGCTGGCGTTATGCGAAAAAGGAGTAGTCATGGAATTTGTTGCAATTGACGTTGAAACTGCAAATGCAGATATGGCTTCAATCTGTCAAATTGGCTTGGCGAAATATAAGGATGGAATACTGGTAGATGAATGGTCTTCACTGATCGACCCAGAAGATTATTTTGACTTTATAAACGTCGATATTCACGGCATTACCGAGGATGACGTAGCGGGCGCTCCGAAGTTCCCGGATGTATTTCAGAATTTATCCAAATTCTTATCTGGTGGTATTTGCGTGAGTCACACGCACTTTGATCGAGTTTCAGTAGGCCGAGCGATTAATAAATACTCCCTAAATACAATTAACACTGTGTGGCTTGATTCAGCAAGGGTGGCTCGCCGTGCTTGGGAAGAGTGCGCATGGAGCGGGTACGGATTATCTAATGTTTGTAAAATTATCGGCTATGAGTTTAAGCACCATGATGCACTGGAAGATGCAAAGGCATCTGGCCAAGTATTAATCGCTGCTATTAAAAAAACAGGGATGGATTTGGAAACTTGGTTTAAGCGAGTTTCTCAACCTATAGATCCTTCAAGTTCGTCGAGCGGCGCGGCCATTAAAAGAGATGGTAACCCTGAAGGAGAGCTGTACGGGGAAATAGTTGTTTTTACTGGCGCATTGGAAATCCCTCGCCGAGAGGCGGCTGATTTAGCATCGTCAATTGGCTGCACAGTTGCGCCAGGAGTTACTAAAAAAACCACCTTGCTAGTTGTGGGCGACCAAGACATTACTGAGATTCTAGGGAAATCAAAAAGCTCAAAACACTTGAAGGCCGAAGAGCTTGTAGCAAAAGGTCACAAAATACGAATAATTAAAGAGAGCGATTTCAAAGAGTTGGTCAGTCAAGCGCATGAAATCGCATAACAAACGGCTGCACCGGACAAATTTCCGCTGTCACCTTTTGTGCAAAAACATGCACAAAAGGCGCCACCAAAAATTCGCTCGGTGAGCCGGGCGTTATGCGCCAATGCTTCTCGGCAACTTAAGCCAGTAGCAATTTGGAAATCACTGCCACGGAAAGGCCGCCATTCTAAAGCGTTTACATAGCGCACATATCTGGTAGTTTCTTTCTGGGTGTTACATCTGGCGTCAGCGCGGTTGCTGTGTCGTTGCTACCAAACAACGTAAGCAAGCACCGCAAATTGTCGCCATAACAAGTCAAGGCACGCGACCCAATACACTCCGCTTGAATTTTGTGCGGAAAATACTCGCACAAAACCCAAGCTCCGGCATCGGGCGCGTGCTTTCAGCGTTATGAAAAAAAGAGGTGCATGTGAATAGAACTGAGAGCTCTATCGAGAGACTATCCAAAGCTCAGCGCAGATATGAAAAATTCAAGAAATTCTTTCTGCAATTTCAACGGAACTTTGCCCTTCTTCAAGGCGACAGTTTTCCGATCAAAGGAATAGATTTCGATCATGATGATGGTGAAAGTAGCAATCTACGCTTCTTAGGTCGGCACTACACCATCGAGTTTGCGATGATTTATGTGGATGACGCTCTCAGGGGGCAGGTAACGTTCAATCGATGCCTAGAGGAGCAGTCTTCGAAATGTCTGCACAGCGTAACGTTTAACGGCGAAGGTGAACTCGATGTCGCCCCTCCTGCAGGAGAGGATACTATGTACATTGATGAAGATTCCTCGTGCTTGGCTTTAGTGCTTGATTGGGTGAGCTCAGAAATCTATTCATAACAAGGCCAGGCACGCGACGCCTACTGCATTGCGGCTTCGCCTCCATTCCGTAGCCGCGCATGCTGGCTGGCGTTGAGGCTGTAGAAAAACCCCGAAATCGCCCTTCGGTTTGGTAGGATCAGG
>NZ_JBBDSR010000006.1:0-2125 GCF_040904845.1 Marinobacter sp.
ACGGCGGTTTCATTGCCAAACCGTTTCACTAAACGGTCCAGTATCAGGTTCTCCATGGAATCACCCCTTTTGGCAGTTTCGGTGCAAGCATGTTCAACAACGCCATCAGCAGGGCCACAAACAACACGACCAGTACCGAGATAGCCGACGCCAGCACGCTCTCACCACCCTCATCCAGATTAAAAATAAGTACACCCAGCGTTTCGTTCCCGGCGCTCCACAAAAGTGCGGAGACGGTGATTTCATTCAGGGCAATCAGGAACACCAGCAACCCGCCGGCAAACACCGCGGGTGCCAACATGGGCAAGAGAATATCGACCAGACGGCGCAAGGTACCGGCTCCGGCCAACTGGGCGGCTTCTTCCAGTGCGGTATCGACCTGCCCCAGGCTCGCCATCACCGGGCGCAATCCAAGCACCAGAAATCGCGCCAGGTAGGCGAGAAAGATAATCCACAACGAGCCATAAAGAACCACATTGACGATGGGCAACGGCCGGGCAAACAGCAGAATGCAGGCGATGGCCAGCACGACACCGGGCAGCGCATAGGGAATCTCGATCAGCGTCACTACAGAGGTCTGAACGCGCTCAGGTAACTGTCTCAGCCGGTACGCCAGGGGCAGAGCGCAAGCCATGATAACCAGCGCCGCACCACCGGCCAGCATAAGACTGTTTTGCCCGGCTCGCAGTGTGCTGCCCTGGTGATTGATCATTTCGTCGAAGGCAGCGAGCGTTATGGTGTCGAGTGTTAATGGCACACCCACCGCAGGCACCAATGCGCTGACGATCAGCGCAAGCAAGGGGGCCACCAGAATAATGGACAACACCAACACCAGTGTGGCTTCCAACACCGGACGCCAGCGGTGAAGGTCGATGTCGTGCGCCTTGCCACTGTGTCCGGTCAGAGCATAGCGGCTGCCTTTTTGCATGCGCTGTTGCACCGCCACACCCAGCAGGGCCAGCACCCCGATCAGGATGGAAAGACTGGCAACCTCCTGAAGTACCGAGTTGCCAAAGCCCGCCATGCGCTGATAAATCAGCGTAGGCAGTACGTAATACGAAGTGGGAATACCCAGCATCGCCGGGATGCCGAAGTTACCAAGATTGGACACAAAGGCCATGAACACCCCGGCAATCATACCGCTGCGGCTCAACGGCATGACAATATCGCGCCAGACCCGTCGATTCGAAGCACCGCTAATGCGTGCGGCTTCAATCAGTTCGGCCGGTAGATTGATCAGACTGGAGCGCATCGCCAGGAACACCAGTGGCGCGCTCTGAATACCCAGCAACAGCACAATGCCTTCTGCGGAGTACAGCGGTTGCGGGCTTCCCAACGCAGGCGCAATGCCCAGTGTGTTCAGCAACGGGCTCGCCGGACCCGTCAATTGCAACCAACTCAGTGCGGTGATCTGCGGCGGGATCATCATCGGTAACATAAAACAGAATACCAGCCAGTGCTTACCGCGAATGTTGGTGAGCGTTATGCTGTAGGCGAATATTGCGCCCAGAAATAGCGACACCAGGGCGCCCAGCGTGGCGGTGTAAAGGCTGTGCCCGAGTGCACGCCAAGTTGAAGCGGCATTCATCACTTGCCAAAAAGGCGATTGGTCTCCGAGGCCAAGTTGTGTCCCCGCCGACACCAACAGGCGCAGGCTAGGGGTCACACTCAACACGGTGATCGCCACCAGTAACAGTGAAAGCAACCAGCTGGGCTGGCTGCTTCTGACAGGCATGATCCGCATCATTAACTGCCGTAGAGTTCACTGAAACGGGCTTTGTTGGCTTCCGCTTCGTCCAGAGCGGTGCTGGCATCCAACGGCATTAATGTGATGTTCTCACGCGTCGGAAAACCTTCGGGCGGTGCCACACGGTCGCTCGCCGGCAGGTAGCCCTGGCTTTGTACCAGTGTCTGACCCTGCTCGGACAGCAGGAAGTCGACAAACGTCTGGGCCGCGCTCACATTCGATGCCCCGTTCATAATAGCCACCGGTTCAGTGACCGCACTGACGCCTTCTTCCGGGAAGACGAACTGGACCGGCGAGCCCTTGGCGGCTTCACGGATCGGCAAAAAGTCGACCACAACACCGTAGGGTTTTGTGCCGTTGGCAACGGCGTTAAAGACG
>NZ_JBBDSR010000007.1:0-61512 GCF_040904845.1 Marinobacter sp.
CGGTGCCAATGTTGCCCGAGCCGATGATCGCGGCTTTGATTTTCTTGCTCATGATTACTTGCCTCTCTTGCAAATTCAGTCAAAACGCACGGAGCAGCTGCCGATACCGGCAAGGGTCATGCGCAGGTTATCCCCGGCTTTCACTGGCACCATGGCGGACAAGGCTCCTGAAAGAATCACTTCTCCCGCTTTCAGGGACATGCCCAGCTCTCCCAACGTATTGGCCAGCCAAGCCACGGCAATGGCAGGTGAACCCATAGTCGCTGCGCCGGCACCGGTGCCGACAACCTGTCCGTTTTTCTCCAGCACCATGCCGGTGGTAAACAGGTCTAAATCACGGTGATCCACCAGACGGTCACCGAGCACAAAGACACCGCAAGAAGCGTTGTCAGCAACGGTGTCCTGTATCTTGATTTTCCAGTCACGGACACGGGAATCGACGATCTCGAAACAGGCCATCACGCCTTCCGTCGCTCTCAGCACGTCGGCAACCGTCACGCCTGGGCCAGCAAGATCACGTTTCAGCACAAAGGCAATCTCGCCCTCGGCCTTGGGCTGAATCAGGCGTGACATAGGGATGCTCTCGCCCTGATTGACCACCATTCGATCCGTAAGCTGACCAAAATCCGGCTGACTAACACCCAGCATGTCCATCACCGCCTGGCTGGTGACTCCGATTTTCTTGCCGATAATCCTTTCACCCTGTTCCAGGCGTCGTTCAATCAGTCGCTGTTGAACGTTGTAGCCATCACTGATCGTCATGTCTGGGTAACGTTCGGTTAAGGGCTCCACCATCTGTCTTTGCACGAGGGCTTCATAAAGCTCGTTACCCAGTGTATTGGTATCCAGTTTTGTCATTTCGGTTCTCCCCTCCCCTGAATTCAGAGTGAGCTCTCAAGCAGTTTGTTGATGGCTGCAAGGCCAGCTTCGGCACATCCGATGTCTTGTTCCTCACTGGCACCAGACACCCCGATAGCCCCAACAATCCGGCCATTGACCCGAATGGGGAAAGCACCGCCCATCGCCACGATGTCCGGGCGTAACAACAGGTGAAGCCTTACCCGCTCGGTCGCACTATCGATCATGTTTCCGAGGGTATTGCTGGGCATTCCGAACGACACCGCCGTGCGGGCCTTGCCCTGTGAAAGCTCAATGCTGCTCCACGGGGTACCGGCGATCCTGGAGAACGAAAGCAGGTGCCCGCCTGCATCCACCACTGAGATGCTGACCTGCAGGTCGCACTTTCCAGCGCACTCTTTCGCAGCGGATACACCCGCTTCTGCGACCGCAAGTTGCATTTCCGCTCCGGTCACTCGGGGGATTGGTGTTGATGGTGCATTCGTCATACCGAGACCTCATGGGATTCTTTGTGTTGGTTTTCGCAATCGTTGGCCAGACTCTTTGGTGTCTTTGCCTGGCTGGTCGCATCCGCTCCGGCTACGCTGCCCTCACCTTCAGGTGGCACGACAAACTTTAGGACAAGCAGGAAGTAGGCAAGTGCCGGCACAAGGATCAGTGCCACCAACATGTTGCAAAGGAACATGAACGTCAGGAGCAGCCCCATGTCAGCCTGGAATTTGATGGGAGACAACGCCCAGGTAACAACCCCGAGCGACAGCGTGATACCGGTAAAGATGACGACGCGGCCGGTAAAATTCAGGGCCTGGAAATACGCCTCGGAAAGCGAGGCCCCGCGTTTAAGCCAGGCTTGCGTTACGCTGAGTATGTACAGCGCATAATCCACACCAATACCGACACCCAGCGCAACGACAGGTAGGGTCGCCACTTTTAACCCCATCCCAAGCTTCACCATCAGAGCTTCCGCCAGAATGGATGTCAGCATCAGCGGCAGGATGGCACAAACGGTTGCCCGCCAGGAGCGGAAAGCAATCAGGCACAGCAGGGCCACAGCGATATACACGCCGATCAGCATCTGAGTGTTGGCACGCTTGACCACAATATTGGTGGCAGCCTCGATACCTGAGTTCCCAGCTGCCAGTTCAAACCGAACCTCATCGGTGTTGTACAGGGCGGCCACGTCCTGCGCTTCCTCAACCACAGAGGTCAGCGTTTCAGCTTTATGATCATTCAGGTAGGCATAAACCTTCAGCAAGTCGCAGGTAGAATTAAACAACTCCCGCGGCGAACGATTGGCCGCTGCGTTGATCATCGCCTGATTGGGAAGCAGCTCGTTCCAGAGCAGGCTGCCCTCATTCATTCCCACATTGATTCGCCGCGCCAGGCTGGCGAGTGAGCGCGTGCTATCGACTCCGGCAAGCTGAGTAAGTCGCCATTCCAACTCTTCCACCTTGCGCAGAGTCTGGTAGTTCACACATTCTCCGGGCGGCGTTTCTACCATCACTACGAAAATGTCGCTGCTGGCATCGTAGGCACTGTTAATGAAGGCATTGTCCTGATTGTAGCGGGAGTCTGATCGAAGCTCGGGGGCTCCTGCATCCAGGTCCCCCACCTTCAGGTCTTTACTCACCGTAAACGCCCACCCGGCCAGTGCCACCGCTGCTATCAATGCAACGCTGGCATAGCGGCGAGTGGTGAATTTATCCAGTGCACGTATGATTTTCAGGAATAGAGTGCGCCGGTTGGTGCGGTCGTGAGCCTCATGCTCCATGTTCAGTTTTCGTTCAGCGGCCTTTGGAGAAACGCCAAAAAAGGACAGAATGACCGGCAGCAAGGCCAGGTTGGTAAAGATCAACAGGCCAACACCAATACTGCAGATGATGGCAAGCTCTTGAATCACGGGAATATCAACAATTGTCAGTACTGCAAAGCCCACTACGTCAGCGAGCAACGCGGTCATTCCCGCAGCAAACAGGCGCCGAAAGGTGTAACGCGCGGCAATCAGCCTGTGCGTGCCGCGACCGATATCCTGCATGATGCCGTTCATCTTCTGGGCACCGTGGCTGACACCAATGGCGTATACGAGAAACGGAACGAGGATCGAGTAGGGATTTAGCTCATAGCCCAGTAACGGCAGTATGCCCAGCAACCAGACCACCCCGATAAGCGTGCAGCCCTGAACAACGAGAGTGCTCCGTACGCAGCGGGTAAAGTAGAAGAGCACGACCGTCGTGATCGCAACTGCCAGCAGGAAGAAAACCAGCATCGCTTCCAGGCCAGAGATAAGATCCCCCATGACCTTGGCAAAGCCGGTAATGTGAATGCTGACCCCTTGCTCAGAGTATTTGTCCCTTATACGTTCCAGGTCGTCAGACAATACCTTGTAGTCCAGCGGCTCGCCGGTTTTCGGGTTGGTATCAAGCAGCGGCACATAGACGATACTGGATTGAAAGTCCTGCGAGACCAGCTGCCCGATCTCCCCGGAGCGCATGATGTTGTCCCGGAGTTGCTGCAGATCGGAGTCGCTGCCGGAAAAGCCGTCCGGAATCACCGTTCCGCCGTCGAACCCTACTTCAGTGACACCCTGCCACCGGGTCAGCGGGGTCCACAGGGACTTCATGAATGCACGGTCAACCCCGGGTAAGAGGTAAACTTCATCATTGATCTGGCGGAGGGTTTCCATATAGTCGGCTGAAAAAATCCGACTGTTATCTTCCGTGACGACGGCGATGCGGATCGCGTTTCCTGACCCTGTCAGATCACTTTCATGCTCGAAATACTTCATGATGAAAGGATGACTGGCCGGAATGGTTTTCAGGAAGCTGGCATTCAGCTTGCTATCCATCGCGGACACGCCAAAAAATGCGGTCAGCAACAGGCAGACACCCACCACCCAGGCTCGATAGTTAAAGAGCAGGCGCTCTACCCGGTTACCGGACTGAGTATTGAAATCTTCAAGCGAAGAAATCGATTCAAAGCCATCGTTACTTTTGATACCCATATTCCAGAGCCTTTTCTACAGTTGGTTCGGTTCAGTTGAGCTGGAAAGAACTGAAGCGCAAAAAACCCCGCGCGCCTGTGGCCAGCACATCCCCGTTGTTCAGTTGCAACAGGTCAGTCACGGCAAAGGAACGATCGCCAAAGACCGGATTAAAGGAGTGGCCATTGTCGCGACTCACCCACCCACTTCCGGAGTTGTCCACCAGCAGAAGGTTGCCATTAGCCAAGCCGGTACCGGCAGTGAGACTCCGGTTTGTATCAAGCTCCGCTTCCCGCCAGGACTCACCACCATCACCTGACCAATAGGCATGACCACGAAGGCCGTAGGCGACCAGCCCTCCACTTCCGGCATCCATGAGCCCGAAAAAAGTACCGTCATAGGGGGATGGCAGTTGCTGAAAACCACTCATATTTGCGCTGGTTTCAAAAAGCGCACCCCGCTCGCCAGCCATGACCAGCCCCTTGCCGGCGGGCACAATGCCGTACACATGCATCTGCCCCGTGCCTTCAAACACATCAACAGATGGCTCCCAGTTGCCACCACCATCCGTTGTGGTGAAAGCAAAGCCGAACGCCCCGACTACAGCTGCCTGCTTTTCGCCCAGGCAGCGGACTTCCAGAAAAGGTTTGTCGGCACCATCCTCAACCATCATCTCGCCGTAGAATGCATCGTCTGATTTTGTCTTCTTCAGCGCCTCGTGGACGTCGTTGGCAGCTTTAAAGCCGTCGTATTGCAGCTCCCAGTTTTCCCCTCCATCGCCTGTTCTGAGAATGGCACCTCGGTGGCCAACGGCCCAACCGTCACGGGCGTTGTTGAAACAGACCCCTGTCAGAGTGACGGAAACAGGCACATGCTCAGCCTGCCGCCAGCTTTCGCCTTCATCGTCAGACAGCACTACATGTCCTTTAACACCCACTGCCACCAACCGGTCTCCCGCGAAGTTTATGGCAGACAACATCGACGAACGGGCCAGTTCAGATTCAACTGCGCCCTGGTTCAGCGTGTCTGGCGCATCGTTGGCCAATGCCGGAAAACTGACCAGAAGCGCAACGCCTGCCAGGCAGTTCCTGGTTTTCAACGTCAGATAGTTCATAGGAAATACCCTAAGCAATCGAAAAGACCCGGCACGGAACGAATCCGTGCCGGGAGCCGCAAGGGGTGTCTTAGCGGCCACTCATGCGCAACAACGACTGCGGAGAAAAGAAGCTCTCGGATCGAGGCTCAATGATTCGATACTGCTCCCCGGCAACATCACCCAGAGCACAGTTATAGACCCAGTCTCCGGTGCGGTGATCATGGAAGAACCCGGTGCAGTAATTCACTGTGGCGGGGATATCCGGTGCAGCGAACGGGGTACTCAGCGACGTGCGCCAGAGGTTGCCATCGGCATCCCAGCCATCAAGAATGGCGGTACCCCAGTTGTCCTCGTTGTAGTAGAACTTACGCTTGGGCACAGCGTGACGGCTGCCGTCTTTCAACGTGGCTTCCACTTCCCAGACCCGATGCAGTTCCCAGCGCATGTAATCCGGGTTCACGTGATGCTCGCCCTGAACAGTTTCATCGCCGTTCGCCAACAGTGCGTTGTTGTTGTAGGGGATAATCATTTCCCGCTTGCCAATCAGCTCCCAGTTGAAACGTTCTGGTGAGCCGACGCCACCGAAGGTTTCATCCACGAAGTTCACACCGGAAGCCACAACGTTAGGAGTATCGAAGTTGATGCTGGGTGCCTGGCGTACCCGACGCTGTCCTGCCAGATATTGCCAGAGGGTACGCCCAGCATCGTGGTCCAATACGTTGTGGACCATCAAGGCTTCGCCCGCGCGGAACGCCGGTTGATAAGCCAGCTGGATCGCGAGCATATACTTGGCGTTAGGTGCTGACTCGTAGGAATCCTTCTCGTAGTAGAACGGATACTGACCAATATCTTCCGCTGATGTCGCCAAGTTTCGTGAACCACTGGCTGTTGTTGTCCACACTTTGTAGTTGGTTTCCGTCGCCACGCCGCGCCACAGAGTCAGGTGATTCCACTGAACCTCCAGTCCATTTTTCGGAATCGGGAACGGCACACCACCGTAGGCACCCTCTACTGTCAGCCCATCATTCGTCAGGCGGGCGCGAGTCGCGTTTTCACGGGTGTTGTCATAGATGTACTGCGGCGCCGCCGCTGTCCGGCGGGTGGGGTACACGTCGATCCTGAATGTATCCGGATGATCCTTGAAAAGCTGGATCACGCCATCCGCCAGCTTGTCCCGATATTCATCGAGGTTGTCTGCAGTAATAGTGTATAGCGGCTCGTCATCGGCGAACGGATCAACGCTACGATCACCCTGCTTGAAGCCAGCAGGCACATCAGTAAAGCCGCCATCCCAAGCCGGGATAGTACCGTCCGCATTGCCGGCACGAGTCGCGCCCATTGGCGTCAGCTCGTTGCCCAGTTTTGCAGCTTCTTCTTCGGAAACTGCGGCGTTGGCTGTGATTGCCGCTGATGACAGCAGTGCAACCGAGATAGCCAGATGTCTGATTTTATTTTTGTACATAGTCAGCACCTCAGAATGTGTAGGAAGCGTTCATTGAAATGAAGTCACGATCAGCGTTGGTCTGCTGATAGGTTTTAATGCCGCCGATATTGACCGGTGCGCCTTGGCCGTAATATCCGTTGTAGGAGAGCTTCACGTTCAGGCGCTTGCGATAGTCAAAGGCAAGTCCGATGTTGTAATCACCACCTTTCTCCTGACTGAAGCCGCCCACGGCCCGTGATCGGCCATCTATGCCGTAGCTGGCCCCCATGGGAACGCTCATATCAACATTGTCCATAACGCGGAAAACGTTAGGCGTGAATGCCAGCCTCAGAGCCGTGGCATCGCGGGTATTATTGGGATCCACGGCCCCCGGATTCTTGTCAACGCTCAGGGCGCGGTTCCAGGCCAGCTCGCCAAGGAAAGTCGCGCTATCCCACAGCGCGCTACCCGGCATGACCCGGATAAAGTTAACCTGGGCATGGGCTGTCTTGCCGACGGCATATAATGGGTTGGAGTCGTTATTACCCTCAGGAGCACCCGCAAATGCAGGGTCAGTGACCGTAACGCTGACTAATGGCGCGTTGTGTCGAACG
Organism: Marinobacter sp.; assembly: GCF_040904845.1. GTDB lineage: Bacteria > Pseudomonadota > Gammaproteobacteria > Pseudomonadales > Oleiphilaceae > Marinobacter. The sequence continues at coordinate 6,972 of NZ_JBBDSR010000007.1, forward strand.
GAGGCCTCAAAGCCGACGTTTGCATCGCCGACACCGGTGTTCACACTGAAGCCATACACCTCGATGTCTTCCGGGAACAACAGCATGTGTTCACCCAGCGGAGGCACCGTGGCCGGGTCCATAGGGTTATTGAGAAGGCGAGTCTGAACCTGGAAGTTCTTATCGTGGTAGTTTGCCGCATAGAGACCAAAGTCGGTCTGCAGTTCGGGTGACCAGTAGTTCATTTTCAGGCCGAACTGTCCGGAATCGCTCGCCTCATAGTCATCACCACGAGTGAAAAGCGGAAGGGGGCCGGCCGGGGTTGGCTGAATAATGGATTCGCCGCCGGCATCCAGCAGATCCGCCGGGCTGAAGTAACTTCCGGCGGAAGGAATGCGTGTGCGCTCCCATTCGAACTGGTAGTAGCCACCAACCGAAAAGTTCGGTGCCAGTTGAAAATCAGCGGACACCTGGTTGACCGGCAGTGCGACTTCTTTGAACTGAGAGTTGGGTACGCTTAGTGCGCGAATAGCATCGATTGGCTGCTGAGCCGCGGCAACACCATTGTTGCCATAGAAAAGGCTTTCACCATAGACCACGGAATGCTGACCAAGTCGAACGGCACCCCACATGGTATCGGTGATATTGAAATCGCCGTATACGAAGGCATCACGTATTTCCGCATCCTTACCATGCAATTCACGGGTGTCCTCGGTGAACCGGTTGTGAGGAACGCTCAAGCTGTTATTGGTATCCGGAGAGTCGTTGTCATTGGACTGGTTATAGATATCGTCATACCAGGCAGCAGCAGAAACACGCACGCCTGTCCCTTTGTAATCGGCATCAAACTCAGTGAACACATCAACACGATTGGAGATCAGGCCTGGATCGAAATTCCTGTCACCATCATCCAGGTTCGGGTCCGCAATCAGTTGGTCTTCCTGATCCTTCACACGAAAAGCCGCGGTGTACTTAAGGTTGGTGTCCCAGCGCACGCTTAGGTCCCGGTTGCCGGTATCAAACTGGAACGCATGGGCTGACATGGATGCCGCTGAACACACTGCCATCACCAATACAGATTTCCTGAATCGCTTGGCAGACTGTGCCTTTAACCGACAATTATTGAACTTGTGGTCGATCATCGTAATACCTCATTGGCTCGGTTTCGCCATTGTTGTTGTAAAGCCCGGTGCCCGAAACACCGGACTCTGGGTGACAGCCGTGGCGCGTACCCACCCGGCTGTTATCTCTGGCTAGACGGGACCTCCGCCCGTGCCTATGCCTGGTCTTCAATCGATACCGGGTCGAGCCCAAACACCATCGGCGGAATTTCCTGCCCCAGCAGGTAGCCACCAAGCATTCCCGCGGTGTCGTCTGCGTTCTGGGTAATGTGATTGGACGCCGCGATGACATCCCGCAGAATTCTCTGCATCGGGTTCTCGAGGAAGATGCCTCTGGCCGAGGTAGCCTTGAACAGAAGCAGAACTGCTTCCTCGCACTCGCGACCTACCCGTGCAATATCCAGCATGTGATGCACGCGCTCGTGATTGGGAACCAGCTCTCCCCGATCCACGTACTCGTGGCTGTCCTGAATCATCTGCAGCAGGCGGGCACGGGCAGTGCGCACACGTACGACAGCATTACCGAGGCGATCCTTGACGTAGGGGCTTAGCGCGGCAGCGCCATCTCCGGTGGTGTTCTGGCGAACCTTCATCTGCTCGATGTACTCATCGATACCGCCCTGGGCCATACCCACAATGACGGCGGAAACAGCAGCAAAGAACACCTGATTGAAGGGGAACAGGAAGTTGGCCGGGCGATCGGAATGCTGGTAGTCGATCAGACTGTGCATTCGGTGATAGGGAACAAAGGCGTCCGTCACAATGAGACTCTTGGAGCCCGTCCCGGCCAGGCCGAAGGTGTGCCAGTCGTCCAGGATTTCGTAGTTTTCTCTGGAAACCAGGAAAGAGCAGCGATCAACAGGCTTGCCATCTTTGTCCTTGCGCATTCCGCCCAGAAAAGCCCAACTGCCATGATCACAACCGGAAGAGGTTCTCCAGCGGCCATTCAGTAAATAGCCACCCTCGACTTCTTCCACTTTTCCGAACGGAGGATAGGAAGAAGCGACGAGCACTGAGTCATCCTTCCCCCAGACATCCTGACCAGCCTGAGGATCCAAACCACCAAATTCCCACTGGTGAATACCGAGGATCATCATGTTCCAGGCGCTGTTTGGGCAGCCCCGACCCAGCTCCATCAGCACCTTGTAAAAAACGGACGGGCTCATTTGCCAGCCGCCGAACTGAGCTGGCTGCAGGATTTTGAAAAAACCGGAATTCACGAAGGCTTCAATCGTTTCCGCCGGTACCATGCGGGCCTTTTCAACGTCAGCGGCTTTTTCCTTGAGCATCGGAATCAATGCCCGCGCTCGCTCTACCAACTCCGCTTCTGTCGGCGCGGACTGGGTCACTTGTGTATTGGCTTTCACTGCCGTATTCATATCAATTTCCTCACGTTGTTTTTGTCCTGGACAAGCTGAATTTTTGTCTCAGCCAAGAGCCGAGAAACTTCCGTTGAAATAGATCAGGGGATCCTCATTGGTCATCTGCCCGGCTATACCGACGACTTCGCAGACAAACATGTCGTGGGTGTTCGCGGGGATGGCCTCGACGACCCGGCATTCGAAACTGACAAGGGCATCGGTCAGGACCGGCGCACCCAACAACCCACGCTCCCAGGTGCCTTCCTCTTGAAATCGCGCTTCGCCGGCCACGCCTTCAACCATGCCGGCAAAGCGCTTGGCGATGATTTCCTGCTGCTGACCCAGCACATTGATGCTGATCGCGCCGCTGCGGGTAATAAGGCCGTGGGCATAAACGTCCTTGTTGACACAGGCCAACAACCGGGGTGGTTCCGCTGAGATGGAACAGACCGCAGTGGCCGTTAGCCCGGCTCGCTGGCCGTCTGCACTTCCTGCAATCACCACACAGGCACCGGCCAGGTTGCGCATGCCGTCACAGAAATCGGCTTTGCTGACAGGGGGAACAATCCGTGTTGCGTTACTTACAGACATTGAGTGGTACATCATTGAGGAACCCTCCCGTCTTTCAGAAAGCCGAGCACAACTTCATTGAACTCTTCCGGGCTTTCGTACTGCGGCCAGTGCCCGGCCGGCTTTTTCATCACGTAGAGCTGCCCTTTGCTGAGACGCGGCAATGCTGACTCGGCGGCCTCAATATCGTGAATCGGGTTGTTGGTGGTCCAGAACAGGAGGGCATCACACTCGACTTTTTCGAGATCGATCATGTCGGGTTTTGCCCCTTCCTGATTGACCCGGCGCAGGCGGGAATAGACCAGTGGCGCGCTCTTCTGGAACTCTTCGGTGGCGTAAATGGCAAGGCGGCTGTTCACCAACTCGTCGGTCAGCAGATCCCAATTGCCCTCGTGCAATAGCCATTTCATGCGGTCCATTACCGAATCAAAGGTTGGCTGTTTGCCGGAACTCTTGGCTGAAAGCTCACCCAGATTCTTCAGGTCCTGGCGGCCTTTCTCCGTCACGATCGGAATGCCACCGGTGGTATTCAGAACCGCGCGCTTGATACGGGCCGGATAGGTGGTGGCGAACGTGCCTGTCACCACCCCGCCCAGTGATTCACCAGAAATGTGGGCCGCATCGATACCGAGCGCATCCATCAATTCGCGGAGCTGGTCGACGTAATCGGCGATCTCGTACGAAATGTCCATCCGCTTCTCGGAAAGACCATGACCAACGTAATCAAAAGCAATCACGTGGTAATGTTTGCCAAGAGCCACAACGTTCTTTGCGTAGGCTTCGAGGTGACCACCAATCCCGTGCATCAGGATCAGCGCTTCAGAATTGCCCTTACCCGCTTCGGCAATCCGTGTTTTTCCAAAAGTAGGCAGATCGACATAGCGAATCTCTGCGCCCATGAAATCAAGCCAAAGGCTCATAACGGTCTCCTTCTGAATCATTCCGCGCGCGTCACAAGCAACCTAGTGACGCTTGTGGCCCCAATCGCTCATCTGGCTGTAGGACTTCACTTCCCAGGTGTTGTCATCAATCACGATGGCACCCCAGCCAATTTCAAAGTTGAAACCGGAGGGTGTTTGCGCGTAGAAGGAGAAAACCTTGTCGTTGGGGTGGTGGCCCAGCTCAAGGGCCACCGGAATGCCGGCTTTGGCCACACGGTCGTAGGCAAGACCCACATCATCGATATCCGCCACTTCCAGCATGAAGTGGTTTAGCGTCCGCGGGTAGTCGGGAACTTCCGCCGTGGCAATGGAATGATGGCGCCCGGTTTTGGTGTGGAAAAAGGAAGCATCAACAACCATTCCCGGAGCAACTTCCTCGCGGATATAGTCACTGAGGCGAAACTTCAGAATGTTCTCGTAGAAACCGAGTGTTTCTTCTCGGTTCTTACAGAAAGGAAGGATATGTCCGATACCCAGCTCACCGGTTACAAACCCACTCTTGAGAACCTTGGAGCGAAAACGATCCGCTAGCTGCGCAACTCCGTGACCAAAGAAAAATTCGTGGTCATAGCCGTTCGGATCACGAACGGCATAGGCTTTTTCGACATGGCGCAAGGCACGCTCATCATCAGTCAGCTCCCGGACTTCAACGTCCTTGCCACGAATCTCCGCGACATAGTCTTCCAGTTCACTGGCTGAATTGAACTCCCAACCGGCAAACATGATGTCATCCCTGCCATTCTCAATAAGCAGGAAACGCTGAAGATACTCATCCATCCGCAGCTTCATGACGTCTCCGTCTCGGCTGCCAACCTGCATGCCGAGAATGTCTGCTGCGAAGGTTTGCCATTCGTCCAGGCTGCTGACTCCCAGCCCGATATAACCCAAAGAAGATATTTCTGCCATTGCAGTGCCTCCTGTTGTTTTTGTTCCCGGGCCGATGGGCATGACCAGCTCCGGATAAACTCCTGATAAATACAGGTATGCTTGTAGAAGGGCAGTGCAGCTGGCATGCCAGATCCGTAAAAACGCCTAGCTAGACGCGCAGGCAACTGTTTTTAAAGGGCATAAAAAGAATTCAGGGCGGGGACTAGCTGGTGAACGGGTCAGACAGGAAGTTCATCAAATTCAGACATTTCATCAATTCAGTGAAGATAATCCTGAACTTCCTGTCTGTAACTCGACTGAAAGAATAATGACGCCTTGCCACCAGACCCCTTATGATGGGATGGAAGCCTGGAATGACCGACCAAGCACAAAATTACGTTAAGCGGGTGATGTTATGGCTGCTGTAAAAGCCAGCGATCTGACACAAGGGAGCAAAAACCTAAGGGATATTATTACCGACCTACGATTCCCGGACATGAAAGATCTGGCCAGCATGCTGTACTTTCGTCCCGAGGAGGGCCAGATCTGGCTGGGCGACAAACGCATGCTGCTCCTGCACGCTGAGGCCGTGGGAGCCCTTCGCCAAGAGCTGATTGACTCCCTGGGTATCGAGTTTACCCGCGGGCTATTGACCCGTGCCGGCTACCTGTCCGGCATGAGGGACGCCGAACTGGCGATGAAGGCCCGTCGCGATGAGAGTCAACTCGACATGCTGGCAGCCGGCGCACAGCTACACGCGTTGTCCGGTATGGTGCAGGTCGAACCTGTCAGGATTGAAGCAGACCAGGAACGGGGTTACCTCTACGGTGAGTTTCTCTGGAAGCACTCGATAGAAGGCGATATGCACATGTCGTCTTCCGGTAGTGCCAATGAGCCCGTGTGCTGGATGGAAATCGGTTATAGCTCAGGATTTCTTACCCGACTGATGGGCAAGCGCATCATCGTTCGCGAGGTCGAATGTGTTGCAGCCGGCGACAACGTCTGCAGGGCGGTTGCCAGGCCTGTTGAAGACTGGGATGACATTGAGGACGACCTCAAACATTTCCAGCCCCAGTCAGCAGATCACCGCCAGGTAACGCCTGTCTACACCAAGCCAAAGCAGGCCGTTTCGCCGAAACCCACGCCATTTGGCCTCAAGGCTGAGAGCGAGAGCAAAACGCCTCTGGACAGACCGATTGGGGGCTCAGCGGCTTACCATTCTTCCCTGCACAAAATCCTGCGTGTCGCACCGACCAATGCAACGGTGCTGCTGCTGGGTGAGAGCGGTGTTGGCAAGACCATGTTTTCCCACGAAATTCACGCTAACAGCCGCCAGGTAAATGGCCCCTTTGTCGAGGTCAACTGTGCGGCAATTCCGGACCAACTGATCGAATCAGAGCTGTTCGGTGTTCACCGGGGTGCCTATTCCGGTGCCTCTGAGTCACGCCCTGGCCGATTTGAAGCTGCTGATGGCGGAACGATGTTCCTGGATGAAATTGCCACACTCAGTATGACGGCACAAAGCAAATTGCTGAGGGTGTTGCAGAGTGGTGAGCTGGAAAGACTGGGCAGCAACAAAACGGTGAAGGTTAACGTTCGCCTGGTAGCGGCTACCAACGAGGATCTCAGGCAGGCCGTCAAAGATGGCCGATTCCGCAGCGACCTCTATTACCGGATCAACGTTTTCCCGGTCACCATTGCCCCTTTGCGGGACCGGAAGGACGATCTGCCAGTGTTACTGGAAAGCATCCTGACCAAACTGTGCAACCTCCATGGCCGCAGCCTGAGCGGCACCACTCCAAAAGCGCTGCAAAAAATCCTGGATCACGACTGGCCTGGTAACATCCGTGAATTCGAGAACGTCATCGAGCGCGGCGTGATCATGGCAGACGACAATGAACCCCTGGACGAACGCCACCTTTCCGGCCTGGGGGATCTTGAAGACAACCGTCCACAGGGAACGGTGAGCTGGGATATTGGCCCCGGCATTGGCATCAAGTTGCCCACGAATCAGGAAGGCCCGTCGCCGGAGGGCGAGCAACCGGAGCAACCCATGGAAGCTCGGCTCTCGAACGTCGCCGGCCCGATTCTCGCGGAAGGCGGTTTCAGCCTGGCCCGCGCCGAAGTCATCTTCGTTGAGAAAGCTCTGGAAATGACGGGAGGGAACATATCGAAAGCGGCCACGTTGCTGGGCCTGACAAGAGCGCAACTGGATTACCGGCTGAAGAAGCTCTCAGCGGACAAGTAACCTACGCAGAACACGCCACGGATGGCTCCTCATTGTCACTACCCCAGTTTTCGCGCCATCACTGCAGCGCTGCCAAAAAGCACTGCCAGTACGGCAAACAGCCAACCATAGATATCCTCATGATTATCCGGAGAAACATCAAAACCAACGGATATCCAGGAAACCCCAAGACCAAGAACGACGATGCCCAGTGCACCACCGCCCTGACGCAGGAAAGTAGTCATTGAAGTTGCCTGGCGCAATTCCTCGGGGCCTACCGAGCGCGCCATGGCCGAGTACAGGCTGGGAATGATGCTACCCAGACCCACTCGGCTCAAGGCAATAGCGACCGCCAGCACGACCAGATTCTCCGACAGCGTAAACAGCACACAGGAAAGGGTAAAACTCATCATGCCCAGAACCAGAATATGTCTGGGCGAAAAAACATCCACCAGACGACCTGAGATGACAATACTGGCAGCCAGAAAAATACCGCCGATCAGCAGGAAATTGCCCGTCATAGCCGCGGAGACGCCAAGCCCGTCCTGCAGCAACAGGGGGATCAGAAATATAGACCCATACATGCCGGTACCATAGGCCATAGTGATGAGAGCGGCACGCCGGAACGCCGGCTGCAAGAAAAGATCGGTGGGAATCAGTGCATCAGGGCGAGACTTCTGGGTTGACCAGAATAAGGTTAGACCGACCACCCAGACCAATGAATGGACAATGCCCGCCCAAGGCGAAACGGCCCAGGAAAACGGCCACAGAAAGACCGCCACAACAAGCACAGCGAGAGCCCTAAGCCCCCGCCAGTCAAAATCTGTAATTTTGCGGGATTCCGCAGGTGTCTGGGCTGGCTTGGCGCTAACTTGAACCATCAGGGCCGCGATCAATGCCGGCACCACACCGAGGGCAAAAACAAACTGCCAACCGGCATGATCGACCACCCAGCCCGCAATGGCAGGCCCCATGGCGGGTGCCATCACCACACCCAGCCCAAACATGGAAAGCGCCCGGCCGTGGCGGGCCGCTGGCGTGCATTCCAGCAACAAAAACATGGAAAGCGGCTGGGCAATTCCGGCGCACATACCCTGGAATACCCGCACAAGCAAAAGAAGGGTAAAACCTTCGAGGAAAAGACCTAGCAGTGAGGCAATGACATAAACAACGAGGACACCCAAAAAAACCCGCCAGGGGCCGAATCGATCGGCAACCCAAGCGGAAATGGGAGCAACAACAACAGTCAGGCCGAGAAAAACCGATGAAAACAACTGCGCAACCTGGGGGCCCAAGTCCAGATCTTTCATCATCGGGGTTATGGCAACATTGATGGTGGTTGCTGACATGACCACCGAGAAACATCCCAAGGTGAGCGCAGCGGTCAGCCAGCTGGTCATGGTTTTCTGTGTACTGACATCAGCCTCCACATGCTCCATCCGGCCATCACCACAATCAGATTACAGATCAAAAAACGGACGCCCCAAGGGGGCATAGGGCGTCCGGAACGATCACTCGAACGCAGATTCTGAGTTCGCGACCGTGCAAAAACGCCCAATACTGCCCACGGAGTTTTCGTGTTCCTGTGCCGACGGGCAGGCACAGCAATCTTCCAGCAGAACCACATCGAAATCCCGATCATGGCCGTCACGCACGGCGGCCTGAACCACGGCCTGTGTGCTGACACCGCTGCAATAGATACGCTCGACCCCTTCCTTTTTCAGCAATACTTCAAGCTGAGTTGCGTAGAAAGGCGATACCCGGGGCTTGACGATATCCCACTCGTCTTCCTTCGGTGCCAGCGCGTCATGCACCTGGCCACCCCAGGCATTCATTTTCAGAATGCCGTTCTTGGCGATAGGACCGAACACCTGGGAGCTGGTGTTGGCCTCGCGATGATCATCGGAGAAAGCAACACGCACATAGGCAACGGGGATGCCCTTGCTGCGCGCCGTTTCAATAGCCTTGGCCGTGCGATTGATCACGTCGCGGGACTGGATCTGATCCTGCAAGGGGGTTTTCCCGCTGGCACCTTCCGGATGAACCAGGTCGTTTTGCATATCCATAACCAGATAAATACTTCTCATAATTTTCACCTCTTGATGGTTTTTCGGGGTTCAGTCACACCAAAGCGCGCCATTGATATCCAAGGTCTCTCCAGTGATAAACCGTGATTTGTCAGAAAGCAGAAAACTGATGGCATGGGCGACCTCATCGGCCTGTCCCATGCGTCCCAGGGGAATCAGGTTACGAAGCGTTTCCGGGAAGCTGGTGGTCATGTCGGTCGCGATCGGACCGGGTGCCACCGCATTAACTCTCACGTTCCTCGGTGCCAACTCCTTGGCCAGAAACCCGGTCATGGTGTGAACGGCGGCCTTGCTCATGCCGTAAGCTACATTGCCTGCCCGGTCGAGCTCTTTGGTGTCGACCCAGGCCCTGGCGTTGCCGGAATTCTTTCCGACCACCGAGCCGAGGTTCACTATGGCACCATAGCGATTCTTCGCCATGCGACGCCCCACGACCTGGCAGGGTATGAAGCTGCCGAACACGTTGATGCGCATCACTCGTTCCATTTCTTTCACGGACAAGTCCAGCGCACTGCCTGCGGAGACCACACCGGCAACATTGACCAGGGCTGAAACGGGGTTCCCCGCATCGGCCTCTATGCGGTCCACCAGAAGGTTCACCGCATGTTCATCGGTCATGTCGCAACAATGGTAGGAAACCGCACCCGGCAATGTTGACGGTGCCTGCGCACGTAAATCCGCGCCAAAAACCCGATACCCTTCATCCAGCAACTGCTGACAGGTTGCCGTTCCGATAGAGCCGCCGGCTCCGGTCACCAGCGCAACTTTTGGCCTTGAAATCTTAGCCATGCCTATACCTCCAGCCCGGCGGCGGTTCGGCCCGCTATGCGTCCAAATGTCAGACCACGAAGAACCGATGTACCACCGCAATAGTTGCGGTAGTACATGCCCACGGTTTCCCCGGCAGCGTAGAGCCCCTTGATGGGGTCACCGTCAATATTGATCACGCGGGCACCCTCATCAATTTTCAGCCCGCCAAATGTGAAGACGTTTGCCGAAATCATCGGGTAGGCCATGAACGGACCTTTATCGATTGGTAGCGCCCAGTTGCTCTTTGCAGGCCTGAGGTTTTCAGTGCAAACGCCATCCACTTCCAGGGGTTTGTACTCGCCACCCTTACACGCTGCGTTGTAACGCTCCACGGATTGAACGAAGTCATCGACCGGCAACTCCAGTTTCTCGGCCAGCCCTTCAATCGTCGATGCTTCGATGGCAGGCTGATCGGTGCGGATGCCCAGACGATAGTTGGGAATGTCCTTCACCTTCTGATCGAGAACGCAGTAGGCAATGCCATCTGTCTGGCCGTAGACCTTGCGGGTAATTCGCTCATACCAGGCATCGACTGTTCCGGGCGCTTCATCGGTAAAGCGTTTGCCTTCCTTGTTCACCAGAATCCCGTACGGGAAGATAAAGATGGAGGGCTCAGAGATACCCGAGCGCGGGTCCACCGGTTCGGCATGGTAGTTTCCATACTCACCTCCGGCTGCGGCACCCACATCCAGGGACATCTGAATGCCTTCACCCCGGTTGTAATAGCCACCCTTGCAGACTGGCCTCAGGTACGCCGCGCGGTGTCCCAGGTAACGGGTCATCATCTCGCTGTTGCCTTCAAAGCCGCCAGAGGCAACCACCACTTCACCTTCAAACTCAATGCCGCCTTTCACCCGCGAGTGAGCCTTCAGGCCAATCACTTGATTGGCCTGGTTGACCCGCAACTCGCGACCGGAGGTTTCGTAAAAGAAGGTCGCACCGAGGCTTTCGGCTTTGGCCGCCAGTGTTTCCACAATCGCTTCGCCACCGCCGACAGGTAATAGCCGGGGCTGGGTACTGGTCAGGAACTGGGTCGGAAGAAAGTCAAACTTGACGCCATTCTCCTGCAGCCACTTGATAGTGGTCGGAACACCCTCGGAGAAGGCGCTGATGATGCTGGCATCCACCGACGGCAATGCCCTGGCCTGGGCTGACCAGTGCTGGCGCTCCGACAGCGATTCGGCAACATAGTCCGGATCCTGATAAAAACCGGAGTTCTCCGCGAGGAAGTCCTCGAAGTCATCCGTCACGGCCGTTTCGCTCTGCATGCGAAGATAGGCTTCGGTAAATCGGCTCTGGCCACCCCGCTCATCACGGGTTGCCCTTTCCAGTACCGCAACACTCAAACAATTTTCCGCTGCGGAAACCGCAGCAGACAGGCCTGCTACGCCACACCCGACGACGATCAGATCGAACTTTAAATTTGTCATGTTTGTGCCTCCCTGAATTGTTGCTACTATAAGTCCGCCCCATCGGGGGTTCGATGCATGCTGAGCTAATGGGGTATTTGAAAAAGGTGAAGAACCGAATGGACAAGCTCTGGGCAATGCAGGTATTTGCCCGGGTTGTGGAATGTGGCAGTTTCAGCCGCGCAGCGGAATCGCTCGACATCGCCAATGCGACAGTGACCTCCAGCGTGCGTAACCTGGAGACCTACCTCGGCGTCACCCTGCTGTCTCGCAATACCCGAACCCTTCGGCTGACCGACGAAGGGTCGAGATTTTTTGACCATTGCACCGATCTGCTTCGCAGGGTGGAAGAAGCCGAAAGTTCCGTGCGGGAACAGAATTCCGCGATTCAGGGGCAGTTGCGGATTGAATCGCCAGTGGGATTCGGAAAAGCCGTCATTTCGCCCAGATTGTCGGCTTTTTCTGCCGAACACCCTGATCTGTCCATCGCGCTGAGGCTGACGGATCACCCGGAAGGGTTGATTGAAAGTGGCACAGATGTCGCTATCAGGATAGATTCGGTAAGCGACGCAGATCTGGTTGCAAGGCCCCTTTACCAGGCTCACTACGTGGCCTGTGGCACGCCCGCCTTGCTGGAAAAGATCGGGCACACCGCCCACCCCTCCGAGCTCGACCCGAAAGTGTGCCTCGGTATTTTCGGACACTCCCGATTCACACCCCGGAAGTGGTCATTCGAAAAGGAAGGGGAATCCGTAGAGGTAGTGCCCGATGGCAAACTGCACTTCAACAGTTCCGACGCGCTTATTCAGGCGGCGCTGGAAGATCAGGGCATCATCTTTGTTCTGGACGTATTCGTGAACAGTTTTATCTCGTCAGGACAGCTGGTGGACCTTTTCCCGGAGTGGTCGACCAATGGCAGAACCTTCTTCTCGGTCACGCCACAGGCGCGTTTTGTTGCGCCACGCACCCGTGCGTTTATCGACTTCATGATGTCGACACTGGACGCCCAGCGCCGGCCAGCCGTCACCGCCCAGGTCAAGCTGCGGCCCGGCCGTGACACCTGAACAGCGAGCAGGCCTGACGGCCTAATCGTCCAGCGCTTTCAGAATCTCCGGCAGCAACTGTTGCCACTCGCCAACAACGCCCGCTTCCGCCATGCTGAATATGGGTGCCTCGGGATCCTTGTTAATCGCTACAATCCGGGTGTCCGGGCTGACTCCCGCCATATGCTGCGGCGTGCCGGAGATCCCCACGGCAAAATAAAGTTCGGGCGTTACAAATTTTCCGGATATACCAACCTGTCTCACCACTGGTACCAGCCCGGCATCCACCGCCGGCAGACTGCCACCAAGCGTGCCTTTTGCCTTACGGGCAATCTGTTCCAACTGGGCAAACCCTTCCTCATTCAGGCCACGACCACCCGACACCACAAACCTGGCACTCTCAACCGGTGGCAGGCTCTCACCGGTGGGCTCCTGATCCAGCGAAGGTTCTGGGGGCAGTTCCACATTTACATCGATAGCGAATTGCTCCGCCTCACTGCGGGATGAATCCAGCACCGGTTTGCCGGCGCGCATAGACGCAACGGACAGGCCACCAGATACGTTCAGCACAAGCTGCTTGCGCCCTCCCCATGCCGACCGGGTAGCCACAACTCCGTGATCCTCGACACGGACATTCTCACAACGGCCCAGGGCGTTCCCGTTCATGTGGAAGGCAACCCGCGCCGCCAGCTCCTCGCCATCGGGACCAGGAGGGGTCAAAATCAGCGTGGCTGGTTCACTTCCTCCAGTCTGGCTCAGCGCTTCACTGACCAGTCTGGCCGCTACGTCTGGCTCTGCTCTGTCAGCCGCGCCATCACCAGTGATGCAATGGACCCGCTTGATTCCGGCATGACCGGCCAGCTCGCGGACCTGTTCAATACCAGCGTCTCCGGGCACCAGCAGGTCACAATCCGCCATGTCACCACACACGGACTGCAGAGCCGCCAGCGTCGTCTCTACAGCTTCATTGCCCCAAGCTCCCGGAACCACACCCACGATTCGGGACATCTGATTTGTCTGATCCATACTTCCTCCTAGCCCGCTGCCTGCCTGATGTAGTCGGCAATCGCCGCCGCCTGATCCTGCACACTGCCCTCCAGCATCCGGCACTGCACATTGCGTTCGGTCGTTTCCGGATCTGTCATCGAGGTCGCGGTTACGCCGGCAGCCTTATCTGTTGCCTGGCAAACCTTATCGACCGGCTGCTTTTTGGCCATCATGACGTTTTTCATCAGTGGATGACGAAGCTTGTTGCGCTTGTCGTTAGTCACGGTTGCGAGGTACGACGTGTTGTCGAGCGCAAGCCATTCCCGGGAGGTGCCACGCTCACGCATCAGGCGCACCTGTTCCTGCTCCTGCTCCTGCTCCTGTCCACCCCGCCACTGAGCAAACTGGGTCAATGGAAACATCGGCATTTCCAGCTCACCGGCCAGCAATACCGGGATACTGCCCTCATCCAGATCGCCAAATTCACGCCCCACAAATACCAGATCGGGAACGCTGTTATCGGAGCGTATAAACGCTCCTAACTGGGATGCAGTCAGTGCCGAATCCCAGGGCCGGCAGGGCTGAAGTTCCAGCACCCGCAGGCTGTCGGGCTTGAACGCGGCCACCGTGCGGGCAAGGGCGTCCTCGTTGGGACCACCCAGAACCAGCACGTGCACTCGCGTGGTCTCGCTCTTGTCCCGCAGTTTCAGGGCCAGTTCCAGCGCGCCTTCATCGAAGGGGCCGAGGACCCTTCGGGTCTGACCGGTTTCTGCCAGATCACCGTTACCGTCAAGACTGACTTCGTGAAGCGGATAGCGGCTGTCCGCCACGCCCGCCAGCAGTACGAGAATATCCATGTTCACTCCTCGTTGGTTGTGCGGTCTCAGGCCGCCGCGGTCATCGCAGCAATGCGCCCGAATACTGCCGCCTTGCCCAGCGCAGAACCGGTCATATAGGCCGCGCCGTGGAAGCCGCCCACCATTTCACCGGCCGCGAGCAGTCCTTCAATGGGCTCCTCGAATACATCGAACACTTGCATTGTCGGGTCAACTTTTACCCCGCAGTAGGTGCCAAAGACCGCCGCAGTAGAAGGGTAGGCGTAGAAGGGCGGCTCACTGATGGTGCGTAGCTCACCGTGCTCGTGAACCAGATGCTTGCGTTCGAATTCAGGCGCTTCGTTATCCGCAACTGCCTGGTTGTAGGCTTCGACTTCGGCCAGGAAAACGTCCTCGGGCAGCTCCAGCAGTTTCGCCAGTTCCTGCAGCGACTCGGCTTCCACAAAAAGCCCTTCCTCCAGCCGGCGTTCGAAATCAAGAATCCTGACCCGGTTGTCACCACTTTCCATGATACCCCGGTCCAGTATCTGGTAGGTCACGCCGTAGGACTGCTGCATGCAGGCATCGCCCAGCAGTTTGTAGGATAGCGATTCATCGACGTATCGTTTGCCTTCCTGGTTCACCGCGACGGCACCCTTGTAGACTGCCAGGCAGGCATGATGATTCATCTCATCCATCGGATGCTTGCCGAAGGTACCCTTGATGTGGACCATGTCGCGTACATCTGCACCCAGTGCCCATGCCATTCTCAGGCCATCGCCTTCGTTACCTTCACCGCCAATAAACACCGCGTTGTCATACAGGGGCGCGAAGCGGTGGATCATGTCCTGATCCTTGACGAAGCCGCCGGAAGCCAGCACCACGCCTTTATCGCCGGTAATGGTCAGCTCTTCGCCGTTGCTGGTGGCCGTCAGCCCGGTGACCCGCCCTGCCGCGTTGCGGATCAGACGGCGGGCACGGATATTGAACCTTACGTCCACTTTGCCAGTGGCCCGTGCCGCTTTTTCCAACTGGCGCACCATATCGGCCGGGTCCACACTGTGTACCCGGGGCACTGACTGCCCGGAAGCGGCTTCAATCACCGGCTGGAATTCGACCCCGTGTTTCCTCAGCCACTCGTAGGTATCCAACTGCAGATCGGTATAGGCCCGGACCAGCGACTCATCCGCTTCACCCTTGCCAACCTTCACGAGATCCTGGTAGAGGGTTTCGGGCGAGTCCTCGATACCGTATTCCTGTTGCAAGTCTGTACCGGCAAATGCCAGGCAACCACCACTCATTGCAGACGAACCACCGATGGCATCCGTCTTTTCCAGCAACAGAACACTCAGCCCGGATTCGGCACCGGCAAGCGCCGCACAGAAGCCAGCCAGACCACCGCCAACAACAACCAGATCCGCCTCAACAGAATTACTCATTACCTACCTCCTGCGCCTTATCCAGAAAGCGCTCACTCAAGCCATAAAAACTGAAAATCTCACGGACCCGCTCGCCATCCGGGCGGGCAGAGAAATAGCCGGTATTGCAGGTGTGGGTGCCGTTGGCGCGCTGCAGGTCCACCATGGCTTCGGCCTGTTTGATCCACGCACCCAGTGAATCCAATACCGGAACACCATCCACTTCACTGACGCCATGGGTCGCCAGCAGCACATTCAACGGTGCCTCGCCCGGGATGATCACCTCGGCTCCCTGCCTGATCAGTTCCCGCGCAGACACCCGAAACCGATCCAGAAGTTCAGTCGGGTCATCAAAAGCCGCCAGAACGTCAGCAAAGCGGAAGCCCACATGACGCACATCCGCCAGCCTGTCGCGGAGCCCATGGCGATAAGCGTTGTCAGTAACCAACTCGGCCAGCTCATCGATAAACACCAGTACGCCGAATCGACGCCCGAGCATGCAGGCGGTTAGCATTGCGGATTCACCATAGCCCACCACCGGGATGGTCAGCAGGCTGCGAATCTCTCTGAGTGCCGGTTCCGGCAGGGTGCTGATGGCATAGGCGTCAAAACCCTGTTCCTCGGCATTCAGCCCGTTAGCCATGAACTGCAGGCCATGGAGATACTGCAGCGACGCATGCTTGATATCCTCGCCCGGGTAATTGCTGCGGTATGTCCCGGGTTTCATACCGTGCATGTGGATTTCCGTATCAGGACGCGCCACCTTCCGGAAATGAGACTTCAGGGCACGGTCGTAGGCTCCGAGGTCACTTAGAACGGTGAAGCTTTGGTGCCAGATTCGAATGGTCATTGAACAGGTTCCTTACAACGTCATGAGTCGGTGTTTGTGAGAGTCGCTGCGTCCTGGCCGGCAATCCGGCCAAGAACGGAACCGGATGTGAGGCCCGCACCACCGGCGTATTTCACGAAGTACAGATTCCCTACCAGCTCTCCGGCCGCGTATAGCCCTTTGATTGGCTGATCGTCCTCATCAAGCACTCGCGCCTGGCTGTCCACCTTGAGCCCGCCGAACGTAAAGGTAATGCCGCAAGTAACGGCGTAGGCGACAAACGGAGGTTTGGTCAGAGGGTTAGCCCAGTTGGATTTGGGAATGCCCAGGCCCCGGGTGGAGCGGCCATCACGAACGGCGGGGTTAAATGACGTATTTTCATCGACGGCGTGATTGAAGGCATTCAGGGTATTCAACAGGCCTTTTGCATTTATCCCGTCCAGCTTTCCCGCCAGTTCCTCCAGGGAGCCTGCCTCAATACGGGTAGCCTGCCGAATGCGATACTCATCCGGCAGCAGGTGTTCGGAGTGTTGATCGAAGATCTGCCAGGCCACACCACCGGGCTGCTTGAGCACCCTTGCCCCCATTGAGGAATAGGTGTAGTTGCGAAAATCCACGCCCTCATCAAAGAAACGTTCGCCATCGGCGTTAACAACCACCCCCAGGTGGAAGTAGTTTTTCTGCATGTTCAGAAGGTTGATGTCGCCCATGGCGGGCGCATTGAGATCATAGAAAACCGCGTGACAGCCAGACCAGTTACCATGGGCCGCAGCGCCTACATCCAGCGCCAATTCAATGCCATCACCGGTGTTGAAGCGGGAACCCCGAACCTTCGCCAGATCCCAGCCCGGCCCCAGAAACTGGGTGCGCCATCGCAGGTTGGCGTGAAAACCACCGGTAGCAATAATCACGGAGCCGGCCGTATAGTCCTGACCACTTGCGCAGTGAACCTGCCACCCTTCTCCGTTTCGGGTAAGCGATCTGGCGCGGCATCCATAGAGAATATCAACGTCGTCTTTGGTAGCGCGCCGGGTCAGCGCATCAACGAGGCCAAGGCCGCCTCCTGAGACTTCGATCGTCAGGCCACCCCAGAACTTATACTTGCCATCAACCTTGAACGCCTGCCGACCATAAATGGGCATAAACCGAACGCCCTTGCCCGTCATCCATTCCAGCGTATCCAGGCTGTCGGTGACCACCGTATCCAGAACATCCGGGTCTGCCCGGTACTGGCTCTGAACCGCCAGTTCGTCAAAAAAGTCCTCAGCGCTGTAGGTTCCGAAATCAGAGGTTTCGATCTCACTGTCCAGCAGATCCGGCACCAGCCGTTTCAGGTCATCCACGCCATCGTAGGCCACCCGGAATGCGCCGCCGGTGTGGGCGGAGTTACCCCCCTTTTCGGTTTCCGGCGCACGCTCCAGCAACGCCACCCGGGCACCGGTCTCGCGGGCGGACAGCGCCGCACAAAGTCCCGCATTGCCTCCACCCAGCACAACAACATCGTAATGATCCATCGCAAAACTCCCGGACAGGAAGCCATCCCCTGCCGTTATCTGGGCCTGGCTTCGCCTTTAAAAGGATTTATGCGGATCATTATGTAAGCAGGGGGTGACGCCTGACAGGCATCGAGATCGAAGGGGCTTTTCAGCCAAAGCGTAAAGTGCTCATGGAATTGCAGCTCCCGGCGTCGAGAACCGGGTATATTTTATTTGACCACCCGACAGTTTTCACTAGTCAGTGAATCAAGCTCTATCCTCATATCAAGTTCTTTCCTCGCATCAAACATATCGTTCTTATGTAAGTGTTTGAGTTTTCTTCGGAGCTTGCCTTCTATAAACCTCCGGATTTCATCTTCAGTTTCTAAAACTAATCCAGGAACATTCTTCGGAACTTTGGTCTCTTTATCCAAAGCAACCATTGTGAAGTATGAGGTATTAGTATGCTTAAAAATACCCGTCTTGAAATCTTCAGAAACCACTCTAATGCCTATTTCCATCGAGGTTTTTCCTGTGTAGTTCACAGACGAATACAATGTTAACAATTCGCCAACCTCGACTGGATTCAGAAAATCCACTTTATCCACGGACGCCGTAACACAGTATCGCTTGGAATGTGATGCGGCACATGCGTAAGCAATCTTGTCCATTAACGACAAGACTACCCCACCATGAACTTTTCCATTGAAATTTTCATAGGATGGGACCATCAATTCTTTCAGAACAATTTGCGAATTCGAAACCCGATTAAAATAGACCTCACTCATAGCCTATAAAACTCTTTTTAAGATCAATGGAATCTGAATGCTTATTATTAAATACCACCAGTTAAGGACCCGCCTTACCTCCTCACGAGACTTTCAATAGCCTTACGAACCAAAAACTTCGCGCTCCAGACCCTGAGCTGGCTTCCACTGCTCACCACCATCCAATTCACAATATGCCTGCACTCGCTCAAAAATCCTGTCGAGACCCATTTCACGGGCCCAGAACATTAACCCTCCCCTATATGAGGGGAATCCATATCCACTGTTCCAAACTACATCAATATCGATTTCACGGCCTGCAATACCCTCATCCAGAATCTTGAAGGCTTCATTAACCATTACGTAAAGGCACCGTTCTAGAATTTCTGAATCTGTTACCACTCGAGGGGTGATGCCTTGAGCAGAGCGATAATCGTCGATTATCTGATCTACTTGGTTATCTTCAATGGGTGTTCGGCTCCCCTCCTCATAACGATAAACCCCCTCCCCACTTTTTTGACCCAGCCGGCCTTTCTCAACTAATTCGTCCAGCCATGTTCGTGGGACGTGTTCACCAGTTTTTCTACGCCCCTCTCGAGCATTATAGCCAATGTCCAGGCCCGCTAAATCAGACATCGCAAACTGCCCCATCGGAAAACCGAAATCTGTCAGAACACGGTCAACTTGGGCCGGAGTAGCTCCTTGTGCTACGAGGCAAAGTGCCTCCGGCAATCGACTGTATAAGATTCGATTCCCAACAAACCCATAACAATTCCCCACTAACACGCCGACTTTGCGCAATCGTTTAGCAAGAGTCATTGCTGTCGCCTTAGTAACATCGGAGGTCTCTTTTCCCGATACCACTTCCAGCAATCTCATAATGTTGGCGGGACTAAAAAAGTGTAGCCCTACAACATCTTCCGGTCTGCTGGTTGCTCCGGCAATCTGGTCGAGATCCAAGGTCGATGTATTGGTTGCCAGCATTGTCCCAAGACGACACACCCGGTCTAGCTCCTTAAAAATACTGCACTTAATTTCCATATTTTCAATTGCTGCTTCAATCACCAAATCCACATCAGACAAATCAGTGTATTCAAGAGTTGAAGATAGCTGCTGTTTACGTTTACTGGCCTCCGTAACGTCGAGCCGACCTTTCGAAACCATTCGATCATAATGACTGCATATAACTTCAACGCCGTTTTCAAGCGCGCTGCTTTTAATTTCAAAAAGGCGCACAGGGATACCAGCATCCAGGAAGCTGATCGCAATCCCGCGTCCCATTGTTCCTGCACCGATAACTGCTACAGAACGAATGGTCTTTGCTTTACCATAATCAAGTCCCGACACACGGAAAGCCTCACGTTCGGCTAGAAAGGCGTGCGTAAGCCCCTGGTGCTCTTTAGAGTCCTTCATTTCAAGGAAAATTTTTCTCTCTTCTGCACAGCCTTCATCAAAAGGCAGGTCCAGCGAAGACCGAATAGCCTGGAGGGATCGCAAGGGCGATTTTCGTCCTTTCGAGCGTCGCTCCAAATCGCCCTCCTCATTGGCAAGCCATCTATGCGCGCTCTCGCGGTCAGGAATGGGGCGATTACTAACCAGAGGATGGGCATGCTCTTTTGTTGCCACCTCACGGGCAAAGTCGTAGCCTTTCGCAAATAAAGAATCGTTATCGACAACCTCGTCAACGAGACCAACCTCCAACGCTTTAACTGCGTCAATTTTTTCACTACGAGCAATCATATTGGTCGCAAGAGGAACACCGATCAATCGTGGAAGACGCTGTGTGCCTCCGGCTCCTGGTATCAATCCCAGGTTCACTTCAGGCATGCCGAATTTCGAATCGCGACTTGCTATCCGATAGTGGGATGCCAAAGCGATTTCCAACCCCCCACCTAAGGCGGTCCCATGAATCATTGCAACCACAGGTTTTCTACTCGCCTCGATGGCATCCGTCACTTCAGGCAGAAACGGCGCCTCCGGGGGCTTTCCGAACTCTTTTATATCCGCACCAGCAATGAATGTTTTTCCCTCGCAACATATTCCAATCGACGACACTTCTACATCCGCTAAAGCTTGATCAAGCCCTTTAAGAATGCCTCGCCTGACACTCTGGCTTAATGCGTTCACTGGTGGATTATTAATTCGGATAATACCCAAAGACCCCTTACGCTCGTAAAAAACCTCGCTATCCAAAGTTTCTTCTCCCCTATAAACTTAAATTTGTGTTGTCTAAAACCGGCTTTACCGAGTGGTTCTATTCAATGTGCCGAGCAAATCCGCAAGATCAAGGGTATCCAGGTTCGCAATCTGATCACTCAACAATTCCGCTGATTCGCAACCAATTACGGGCGTGGCCAACTCGTAAAATTTATCTGAGAGTTCCTCATCAGTAAGTGGCTCCTCCGGATCGCCATGCCGGAACCGTTGTAGATATTCAACAACGTGGCCTCCACGATAAGTTATGCGGACGAGGGCACCTCGCCTTTTGGGGTAGCTGCTCTCTAGCTCCTCGTTAACCGATAAGCTGATGCGATCCATTACGGATCGTATAGCAGGATCAGCAAGCCGCTCAGGACCGAACGCATTCAGCCGTACACTTCCATAGACCAAAGCAGTTGCTAAAGTGAAGAAAACGCTAAATCGAGCATCGAACGACGTCTTGACGTCATCACGACCTACAACTTGTACTGCGGTTCGATATGTTTCGATCTCAACGTGCTCGACTTCCTTCCAGGTAAATTTGTGGGTTTTAACGAGAGCGAGAGCAGCATCAATAGCAGCGAAGGTATGCCCACAACAGCCGTGATTCTTTAAAGTGACCGATTCGATATTGAATGTCTCACCAATGTCGTCAAATACACCGTACCAATCCACATCGCCATCCGCCATCGCAACACCAAAACCTGCGTCACCTTCAAGAATCGCTTCAGCGCCGGTAAATCCCTTTTCTGCAAGCAGAGCCGCCGTAATACCTGCTTCCGCAGCACGGCCAGCATGAAGAGGCTTACTCATAGCGTCAGACTGAAACGCCTCACGCAAGCCAGCTGCAAAGGTCCCAACTGTCGATAGCGCATGAGCAAACTTCCGGGGAGGCAGCTTGAGTATTGCAGCAGCGGCAGCAGCCGCCCCAAAACACCCGACTGTTCCTGTGGTATGCCAATGCTTGTAGTGTGCCGGCTGCACAGCGGCACCGATCCTAGTTGACACTTCGTAACCACAAATCACTGCACGAATAAACTCCATACCGGTGACATTCCTGGCTTCACCCAAGGCGAAGGCCGCAGCTATCACGGGACTCCCGGGGTGGTAGAGCGCATCACGGAAAATGTCATCGAACTCAACAACATGCGAAGCCGTGCCATTAATAAAGGCAGCGGTGCGCGGTGAGCCCCGCCTAACGTCGCCAAGAATACTCGAGCCTTTTCCCTTCTGATCAAACAGATCGTCTGTCATCGCATCTTTCAGAGAGCCGACAAGCGGAGTGATGGTTCCTGGCAAAGTTGCCGCAAACCAGTCCATTACGACCCGCTTTGTCTCATGCAACGTGGTCGGCGAAATAGGCCTGCTTGCAAGGCCACAAGCCTTTTCAGACGCGCTCATTAGTAAAGACATTCGATTGTCCTCAAATTGGGTTGAGCAGGAGTGCTGGCTACGTTCAAGCGTGGCCATTTACTGACTCCGAAGAAACTTTTCTGCGCAATACGAGAATCTGAATCAGAACCGCAGCAATGACGGCCACACCAATCAAATCCGTCGTACCATCGGGAATAATCAGCGTGAACGCTCCAATCGCAATCACCCCCCTCTGCCAGAGGTTTAGATTAGAGATGAACCAGCCAACTGTGACCGTGGCAAACGCGACAATACCCAACGCAGACGTAATAAAGGTAGTTGCGATCGACTGAATATCACCGTCCAGTAATAATCCCGGCTCGTATATGAAAAGAAACGGAATCATGAAAGCTGGCAATGAGAACAGGAAAGCGGTCATACCTGTCCCCATCGGTTTACTGCCCGCTATTCCTGCAGCCGTATAGGCAGCCAATGAAACTGGCGGTGTAATTGGTGCAAAGGATGCAAAATAGAAAACAAATAAATGCGCTGCCAATGCACTAACCCCAAGCTCTAGCAAAGCCGGCACAGAAAGAACCGAGAAAACGATATAAGCGGGCGTTGGAGGTAATCCCATCCCAATAACAAGGGTACCGAGCATCACAAGCCCCAAGCTCAAGAGCAGCGAATTTTCACCCAGAGTCATTAGAACGCCAGACAGTTTTAAGCCAACTCCTGACAGGGTAATAATTCCTACAACCAGGCCCGCCGCAGCACAAGCTACGGAAACCAATAGCATTCGCTTCGCAGACACCTCAAGAATTTCGATGATTTTTCGGAAGTTTAGGCGCTCAATCGGATTAAAATATCCAACAACAATGGTTGCGCCGATAGCAAACAAGGCAGAACGCGTCACAGACACCTTCGCGAACACCAGGAAATAGACAAGTACAACCAAGGGAATCAGCAAAAGAAGACTAGCTTTGAGAGTTTTTTTAAGGTCAGGAAGGTCCTCTTTGTTCAACCCCTTCAACTGACGTTTTGCCGCTTCAAAATCGACTACAAAGAAGATCGACACAAAATAAAGAATAGCCGGCAGGATTGCAGCAATGACAATATCTGCATAAGCAATACCTGCCATTTCAGACATGACGAAAGCACCCACCCCCATTACGGGCGGGAGCACAGAGCCACCACAAGATGCAACTGATTCAATAGCGCCTGAGACATGCGGCTTATAGCCAACCCGTTTCATTAGCGGGATGGTAAAAATGCCAGTCGTAGTGA
Organism: Marinobacter sp.; assembly: GCF_040904845.1. Classification (GTDB taxonomy): domain Bacteria; phylum Pseudomonadota; class Gammaproteobacteria; order Pseudomonadales; family Oleiphilaceae; genus Marinobacter. The sequence goes on from NZ_JBBDSR010000007.1 coordinate 30,517, forward strand.
CGTTTGCTACTGGACTACCATTGATAGAGCCTGTCAAAGCGCTGGCGAATACTGCAACTTTTGCAGGACCACCGCGACGCCTGCCACCAATTGCCGTAGCTAAGTCAATAAATATCTGGCTTCCGCCAGTCTTTTCCAAAAATGTCCCGAAAATAATGAATATGGCAACAAATGTTGCTGCTGCAGCCGCCGCCGGACCAAATATACCTTCAGTAGTCAAGAACATCGTTGTAACAATACGATCTAGACCATAACCACCATGACCGAAACTTCCAGGAACGACGTATCCAAAAAAACCATATCCCAAGAAAACCAGAGCGATAATTGTCAGAGGCCAACCAACTACGCGCCGACATGCCTCGAGTAGAATTACAATAAAGGCAGATCCAAACAGACGATCCCAGATAGTGAGATAACCAATACGCTGGTTTATCGTCTGATAGGCTTCGTACAAGTAAAGACCAGATGCAATTATTGCTGCAAAAAGAATAAGGTCGACAATTTGACCAAAGACTCCACCCCTCTTCATAGGATGAACAAGGAAGATTAACGCAATAATCAAGGTAACATGAAAACCGCGTTGAAGAACCGGCGTCAAACTACCAAAGATACCAGTATAGAGGCTGAAGCCAGAAATCAGCATGGCAAATATAAAAATGGTGTAGTGCCGCACCATAATGTCACCTCGGCAAGTAAGAATGCTCCCGTTTATTAACGGGAGCCGAATGGTCTTGAAAGTCTATTTATTCAACTAACCCAATATCCTTGTAGCAACGTTCAGCCCCTGCGTGCAGAGGCATAATTCCCTTAGGGTATTCCTCAACCGGAGTGGTCCTGAGCGCGGCATGCCCTGCTTTAAACCTGTCGATGTTTTTATCAAACACTGCCATACAGATGTTGTAGACTTCCTGTTCGTCCATGTCCTGGCGAACTGCAAGATACGTGGACGTACTGATCGTTTGAACGTCCTCATCAACACTGGTGTAAGTGCCGGCCGGAATAACAAAAGGCTCAAGATAAGACGCGGCCTCTATCATTTTCTTCAGTTCTTTCTCGCCAATACTTGCCAGCACCAAATCGTGTGTCGCTGCAATTTCCTGGACGTTACCTGATGGCATACCAACAGAAATGACGACTACATCGACGTTACCGTCAACTAGGGCGTCGGCCCCTTCTCTGAAGTTAAGGAGGCGTGGTTCCAGATCCTCACCATAGGTGAAACCTGCGCCTTCAAGTACGATCTTTGCCTTACTTCCTGTACCCGAGCCCGGGGCTCCTACAGCGACGGTTTTTCCTTTCAAATCCGCTATCGTTTTTATACCAGTGCCTTCCAAAGTAACGAAATGCAGCGGCATGCTGTAGAGCTTCGCAATTGGTGCGAGCTCGATTGCAGGGCGCCCCTCAAATGGCCCTTGTGCCCGATTAGCGTTCCAGAGAGTATCCCCACCAAAGAAGCCAATATCACTCTGACCAGACCCGATCAGGCGGGCATTTTCGACAGAGCCACCTGTTGCCTCTGCAGTAAAATTATAACCTTCCATTTCATCAGACAAGATTGAGGCGAGCACGCCGCCAATCGGGTAGAAAGCACCCGTCGTCGATGCAGTTGCAACCTTTCGGTATTCCGTTGCAGTTGCTACTGTACCGAGGCACAGCGAAGCACAGATTCCGGCATACCCAATTGTTTTAACTATCTTTTTTATTTTCATGTCAAACCTCACATTTACTGTAATTTTTGTGGCATTCAATCGACAGATTTAAAGCTCTGCCTCTCAGTGAGTCCCCCAGAAGCCTGGGCCCGACTCGGTTCATCGATGCCCCTATAAAGAGCAAATTTCGATGAACTGTTGACTGGCAGACTATCCCAATTGCTCGAGCGCTGAGTACAGACCATTTCGAATGCGGGCATAACCATTCATCATGCCCTCAGATTCGGTGAAAAGGGACGGCGCTCAACGCGCTCAATCGTGTTCCCTCTAACTTGTTGATAGAGAAGCAGGGACAAGATGCTGACACGCCAATTTAGTCGTTTAATTTCGCGTGGAATCAGCAAGCATTCAAATAACTCATGGCCGCCTTAACTTATGCGAAGTTGCCTAAGCCTGGGGTTCGGAGGGATTCTATAGTTACAGCTTGCCCCATCCTTCAACCCAACACATTAGGCGACAGCTATGAATTTTGATTTAACACCAGAACAGCAAACGTTCTCTGACAGCGTTCGACGTTTCGGTCAGGCCCACTTGGCCAGTGGCGCACTTGAAAGAGCGCACGCTAATAGCTACCCGTGGGAAGTAGCACGAATGTTGGCCGAGCAAGGTCTTATCGGGATTCTTGTAAAAGAAGAAGATGGCGGCATCGGCGGCACGCTCATGGACGCTGTCATAGCGATCCAGGAGCTGGCGGCCTCCTGCCCCAAGAGCGCTGACATTGTTCAAGCAGGAAATTTCGGTGCAATTCGCACTTTTGCCGAATACGCCTCGCCTGAACTCAAAGAGCGCTACCTCCCCGACCTACTCGCAGGAAAAACGTTGCTAGGTCTTGGAATGAGTGAGCCAGAGGCTGGCTCAGCAGTAACGGAGCTAAAAACCAGCGCCAAAGAAGATGGTGACCACTACATCATTAACGGCACAAAGGTCTTCTCCACACATAGCGTAGATGCAACAGCATACCTGGTATACGTGCGGTTTGGACCGGGCCTTGACGGCATTGGCTCGGTCATTATTGATCGAGACGCACCAGGCCTACAGGTGGGCCAACCCTCGCACTTTATGAGTGGCGAAGAATGGTGCCAGCTGTATTTCGATAATTGCAGGATTCACAAATCGAACGTCCTTCTTGGACCCGGTGGATTCAAAAAACAGATTTCAGGATTTAACGTTGAGCGAATCGGCAACGCATCCCGAGCTCTTGCTCTTGGTCGATATGCCTTCAACATCGCTAAAGAACATTGTCAGACGCGAACCCAGTTTGGAAAGCCGCTGTGTGAATTCCAGGGTTTACAGTGGAAATTTTCTGAGATGGCTTTGCAACTTGAGTCAGCGCAAATGTTGCTGTATCGCGCGGCTGTAAATGGTGAAAACTCCCTACCTACCGCGTTTGACACAGCAATCGCGAAGCTGGCCTGCAATGAGGCTGGTTTCAACGTTGCTAACGACTCCATGCAAGCTATGGGTGCATATGGATTTTCTTCCGAATCACTTGTCGAATACTGCGTGAAGCGGACTCGTGGCTGGATGATTGCGGGCGGCTCCTTGGAGGTCCTGAAGAACAGAATTGCAGAGTCGGTATTCGAGCGCCGCTTTAACCAACGCGCCAAATGATTCCAAGAGGTTACCTCATGTCTAATGCAGTTACTGGCCAAGCCCTGGCGAAAGCGTTGCTAAATCCTGCTAGCGTTGCACTGGTCGGAATTTCAAATAATACCGAAAAGACGGCGGCTCGCCCTCTTCAGTTCCTGCGACGCGCAGGCTTTGAAGGCACGATCTACAACGTAAACCCTGCCCGCGAACAGGTGCAGGGAGAGCAGGCCTACCCATCACTCAGCGCCTTGCCTGAAGTTCCTGATCACGCATTCATCCTCACCAACACAGAACAGGCTATTGCCGCGGTTGAGGAATGCGGAGCCCTGGGAATTCCTGTTGCCACAATTCTCGCAGGCGGCTTTTCAGAAACAGGCTCAGCCGGGGTCCAGCGCGAAAAACGCCTCAAGGACATCGCCAGTAAATCTGGCGTCCGTCTGCTTGGGCCGTCCAGCATTGGACTGGTTAATGTTCATCAAAACCTGACCCTCACGGCCAATGCTGCATTTGGCGAACCTGGTTTACCAAAAGGAGGCATCTTCTGTGCCTCCCACAGTGGCAGTCTTATTGGCGCGCTGACTTCGCGTGGAAGATCCAGAGGTATTGGATTCAACACGCTGGTCTCCGTCGGCAGTGAGTGCGACTTGTCAGTCGGTGAAATTTGTGAATCCACACTCGATGACCCCACCATCACTGGTTATCTGTTATTTTTGGAAACGTCTCGCAATGCTGAGGCGCTCAAGCGTTTCGCTATTGCTGCGGCGGCTCGTGGCAAGCCAGTGGTTGCTTATAAGCTCGGGCGCTCTGAGGCTGCCGCTGAACTTGCAGTCTCTCATACAGGCGCATTGGCTGGTGAAGACAGTGTTACTGATGCGTTACTAAGAGACTGCGGAATCGCACGCGTCGACACGTTTGAAGGGCTTCTGGAATCGCTGCCTTTGCTGGCCAAGACCCCGCGCCGAAAATCAGGTGACCCACGTCCACGTGTTGGCGTAGTCACTACTACTGGAGGCGGCGCAGCAATGGCCGTGGATCAACTCGGCATCCGCGGCATCGACATTGTTCCACCCTCGGAAGTAACGCAGAAAAAGCTTCAAGCAGCTGGTATTGATGGAGGATCCGGACGGATTCTCGATCTGACGCTGGCCGGAACTCAGTATGATGTGATGAAGTCAGCGCTCGATACCTATTGCCAGGCAGAAGAGTTCGATCTTGTTCTTGCAGTGGTTGGGTCATCCGCGCGAAATCATCCAAACCTCGCGGTTAAACCCGTCATTGACAGCGTCAATCAAAAGAAACCTTTAGCCTGCTTTATCGTTCCAGAGGCACCGGAAGCCTTAGTCCTTCTCACCGAAGAAGGGGTACCCAACTTCAGAACGCCTGAATCCTGTGGTGATGTTATTGCCTCAGCGTTAAACAGACGGGAACCGAACCCCGAACTCAAAACCGCGACCGGCAACTGGCCCTCAAACCCGCGCCCCATCGACGAGGCTGCAGCTTACGAGCTTTTTGCTGAGATTGGACTGCCCCATGCAGATTACATCGTGGTAGATGTAAACGAGCCAATTCCAAAGCTTACTTTCGACTACCCAGTTGTAGCCAAAATACTAAGCAGTGAGATTTCTCATAAGACAGACATCGGTGGTGTGGTTCTTCCAATTCATAACGAAGAAGAACTCGGAAAGGCCATCAACCTGATTCGTCATAACGTGGAGAAGAACCTTCCCGGTGAAAAAGTTGAGCGAGTGCTGGTACAACGCATGGAGAAATCAGTAGGCGAAGCATTGATTGGTATTAAGCGAGACAAAGATGTAGGGCCTATCGTTATGGTTGCAGCTGGCGGGATCTATACAGAACTTTATCAGGACCGGAGTTTACGTCTCGCTCCAGTAAACTTTGACACTGCAATGGAGATGATCGGAGAAGTAAAAGCCCTTGAAGCTCTTAAAGGATTCAGAGGCAGAACTCGAGGAGACATCAAGGCTATAGCAGAAGCGATAGTTAAACTTTCTCAATTAGCAGTATCTGAAAGCCACGGAATCATGGAGGCTGAAATCAACCCGTTGATGGTCATGGAGGATGGCAAAGGCGCACTGGCGGTAGATGCGCTTGTCACGGTTTCAGCTTAGCGCAAAATCTAACGAGTGACCCTCACCGATTCCACATGGTGATTTTGCCCTCGCATTTACTGTGAGGGCTTTTTTTTATAGGGGGCTACAATGTCGCACGATACTAATAACCGGACGTTCACTGGTAAGCAAAGTAAGCTGTCGGGGATGACTTGGGGTTCTCGGAGCGATCCACTGTGGATCGCTATGCACGGCTGGATGGACAACGCAGCCTCCTTCTCAAGGATCGCCCCAATTATCGCAAATGAACTCGGTGTAAGAATTATTGCTATCGATTTTTCCGGCCACGGGCACTCTCGCCATCGGCCACCAGGTTCGGAATACTCGATGTGGAGTTACTGTCATGACGTACTCGATGTACTGGATGAGCTTGGTAATCCTAAGGTGACACTTCTGGGTCATTCTCTAGGTGCAGGCGTAGCAAACCTCATGGCAGCAACCTATCCCGAGTTCGTACGAGGGATAGTACTGATTGATGGCCTTCTGGGCCGTCTTGTCGAACCGGAACATCTGGTCGATCAGCTTAGGAGTGGTGTCTCAGCACAGCGAAAAGAGTACCTCCACGAGAAACAATACCAAGATATTGATGAAGCCATTGAAGCGCGTGTCCGTAAGAGTCTCTTGCCAATTACGGCCGACGCGGTGCGGCCAATCGTAATTCGCAGCTTGGCAGGTGACACTCAGAACGGGTATCGACTACGTATCGACCGCCAGATTACAGCTCCGAGACCAGTAGCGTTTTCAACCGATCAGGCCGTTGCCATTCTAGATAATATTCAATGCCCAAGCTTACTTATTGAAGGAGACCGGGGCATTATTCACGAACGGGACCCTAGTCATGCGTGTCGAAAAGCCATCAAAGGCCTCACACAAATCAAACTTGAGGGAGGCCATCACCTACATATTGATGCGAACTCGATGATGCCGGTAGCAGGTGAAATCATTGCTTGGACTAAAAAAACCCCCACACTACTTAGAAAATAGAAAAAAGAAGGGGCTCATTTGAGCCCCTTCTTTTTTCCCGGTACCACTTAGAATTTCAGGCGAGAACCTACCAGGACAGTATTCACATCTTCATAATCTCCACTTCGACGCTCAAGTGAATGATTATTGTATCCAGCGTATAGGTTCAGCCATTTCACCGGAGTGTACACATAGCCTACCCCTTTCGTATCAGCGCTATCTCCCTCTGCCGCTCGGTCTTCGGCTTCTGCATAATGTACATCAAATGCATGCTTACCCACTTTGTAACCCAGTTTTAGCAAATAAAAATCAGAATCAGGATTGGTTGAATCATCGTCCTCAATTCGTGAGAAAGCTCCCGTCAAACTGATACCGGTGCTATGCAACCAGGATACCGAGCCACCTGCGGTCGTGACATCACCAGTCGCTCCGCCGACATCTTTAACAGAGTAACCAAGCCCTGCAGCCAGTTTTCCGGCAAATGGGACGCTAACTCGCCCGCCCACTTCAGTTACATCATCGTTACCCTTCACGCCTTGACTCACAGATAGATCAACCGGGCCAAGCGAAGGTGCATCATAACGCAAGCGATCATAACGACTCTCAAAATCCTGATCACTCATCGCCGACTTCAGAGCAACTTCGTCGCCTGCACCGCGATCAATGAAGGAAAGAGCACCACCGATTAGAGCGGGATTTGCAAACGAAACAACATTTGTCCCAGAGAGGTCTCTTTCAATATTGCCATTGGCTGCGCCATCGCCTTGCCCCAATGAAACCTTACCAAAGCCACCCTGAGCGAAGACGTTGAGTTGGCGCTCGTTAAAGTCACCGTCTATGCTACGGTTTTCAGACGTAACGAGGTTAGAGGCATTCTGTTGATATTCCAATTCAGCATGAACACCCACGGTCATTCCGAGCTCATCAACATATCCACTTAATTTAGCACCTACACGACTGGCGCTATTATCATTATCTACAATATAACTTTCGGAACCATCACCAGTGTCACCATTCATATATCCAATATTAAGGTGACCGTAGGTTTCAATATCCACCTTTGAAGATGAATCTTGAGCCCAAGTCGGTCCCGAAACAGCACTTGCGACAATAATTGATAGAAAGACGGACAATTGTTTTTGTTTGAACATCAAAAAACCCCATATTAATTTCTGATTTTAAAAAAGGAAATCGAACGTTTGAACAAGAACCTTAGTTCAAATATTCCCTTCATTTCCCAAACCGTGCATTGTCAGTTAAACTGTTTCCAAGCGGTGTTACTACTTCGCATTTGTAACCCCCCCATTCACAAAACGCATGATGTTAAAATGAGCAGAAAAGTCCCACCCCTCAATCCGTTGCGAGTGTTCGAGTGTGTAGCTCGGCAAGGCAGTTTCACGAAAGCCGCAGTCGAACTGTTTGTCAGTCAATCCGCAGTCAGCCGCCAGATTGCAACGCTGGAGGACTATCTGGGAATTAAGCTTTTCATCAGAGACCAAGGCGGGGTATGTCTCACAGAAGCGGGAGAAAGCTACCAGAAGGAGATTGGGCCAGCATTCACGGCCATTGCATCAGCTACAGAGCGTCTGCAACGATCCTCTCTCACATCACCACTTCGAATACAGGTATATACAACGTTTGCAGCAAAATGGTTAATAAAGCGACTCAACCGCTTCAAGGAAATACATCCTGAGATACCAATTCGTATTTCGACTAGTGTAGCTCCAATAAATTTTTCAAAATCAGACGCAGATGCCGCCATTCAACTATGCGGAGAAAAGAGTCATGAAGGAGAAGGCGAACATTTATTTGATGATATAATAGAACCTGTTTGCAGCCCAGATCTTATAAAAGAAGACATCCCAATCACTAATCCTATCGATATATTAGAATACCCATTATTACAGTCACATTATAGAAAAACCGACTTTAAAGACTGGCTTAACTATATGGGAGTAGGCTTGCCTGAAGATTTAGAAACAACTGAGTTTCCAAGCTCACTCCTCGCATACCAAGGAGCCATCGACAACATGGGTATCGCAATGGGGCAGACCAGGATGCTTCAAGACGAATTTAGATCAGGCACACTTGTAAGACCTTTCAACAGTCCATTAACTCGGGAATTAGCGTATTATCTTATTTATCCCGAGGGTCGAATAATATCTCCTAAGATGCGCATCTTCCGAGAATGGCTTCTAAATGAAATTAAAGAAGACGTTCTTTAGAACTCAATATTTTTCTGTCGCTAGTACTTCTCTTTTGAAGTCGGGTATTAGAAAAACGATCAGTGCAACGAATGCAAAAACGAATAGGCCACCAACAAAAAAAGTTAAACTAAAGGACGCAGCTTCTGCCAAAATCCCCAGTGTTAAAGGGGCAAGGAACTGAACACCACGATTCCCCATAAGACGCATTCCTAATGCACTAGAGCGCTGAGCAGCAGGCACGTGCTCTGCAAGTACTACCATTGACAATGGCTGTGATATTCCTGAACCAATCCCCACAAGCACAGCAAGCACGCCAAGAAGATAGATATTCCCAGTAATACCAGTAAACATTAGCCCTACAGCAACAAATACCGATGACCAAACCATTGCGGCGGACCGCCCGCCCAGAAGTTCAATGACCGACGACATGAATGGCCTTACGGCCATTGCGCAAAATGCTCGCAAGCTAACCAACGCACCGATTACTGTCGCAGAAACGGACAGACTCTCCAGGTATACCGGAAGGAAGCTCCCATGTGCTCCTAAAGCAAACATAACTGCAACGGTCAAAGCGATTGAGATTTTGACGCCTGGATTAGTTTTCAACAGGCGAGCTTGTGCTCTATATCCAAGAAGCGACCGTTCCGTAGTCTGGCCTTCCTTAGCACTACCAGTAAGAAAAATCCCGCAGACCACTCCCACAAGGCCGATCCAGCCCATCACCATTAACGACAGGTCCGTTCCTTTTAAGTCAATCAACCATCCAGCCAACAGTGGCCCAACGAGCTGACCACCGGATAGGCATGTGGCGTACCATCCAAAATACTTTTCCAGCGCCTTGCCGTGTCCTAGCCCGGAAATAATGGATTGCCCGGCCAACACCATAACCATATGTGCAATGCCGATAATTAGCTGAGCAATTATGAGCCCCCCATAACCTGGGAGAAACGCTATTATCCATGGTCCGGCAACCATTCCCACCGCACCTGCGATGACGATTCTCTTGCCTCCATATCGGGTGATCACTCCACCCAGCGGAATTGCCAGTATCAGGGGCAGCAAATATGGAAAAGACAGAATAATCCCGACGAGCAGCGGGGTAGCTCCAAGCTCAAGTGCATAAAGAGGCACTGCTATCAAAAGCATGGTCTGAACCATAAATGCACTGGCCAGCCCCAAGCAGATAGCAATCATATTGGTCATCAGATCATTGGATGATGCTAGTCCAGGCTTAGCCATTCTTTCTCTCAGCTCAATCTAAGGTTAAGCGGACTTAAAATCTCTGGGAGGCACGCCGTCATATTTCCAAAGCCACCCTTTTGGTAAAGGTCCTTTGTTTCGACCTCCTTGAAGTTGCTGCTCCCAAGCATGGGCTAGGATTCCGACGCTTCGTGATAAACAGAATAACCCTCTGCCAAGTGGCGCAGGTAAACCTAGCTCAGAAAAAATTACTGCTGTAGCGCCATCTATATTCAAGGGGATATTGCGAGATTTAGACTCACCAAGCTGCTTCTCAATTTCTGCGCCAATGTCAGCTATGTTTCCAGACACGACCCCTTTGCCTGCCGCTTCACGTACCAATCCAATTAACCTTGGAGCTCTAGGGTCCGTCGTGTGAAAACGGTGCCCAAATCCCGGGACGATCTTTCCTTTTTCACAACGCCACTTATCTAACCCCTCTCGGGTTGCCTCGGACATCGGTAAACCCTGTTCAACTTTCCACCGAATATCCTGAAACAACATCATGGCTTGCTCTCCAGCTCCACCATGGACATCATCAAGTACGTTTACAGCTGAAGCCAACGCATTATTCAAAGAGCCCCCACAGGTCATTGCCATTCGCGCGATAGCAATACTCGGGGCCTGTGGACCATGGTCGACTCCCGCAACCAATGCTGCCTCAATGAGGCGAGCCTCCCCCTTACTTGGCATAGCTCCAGTCAACATGAACCAGATCATATCCACGAAAGATATCTGACCTATCAGTTGTTCGATTGGGTAGCCCCGGAAATTTATCTTGTTAGGCTCCATGTCGATAATTTCAGTACGCCACCAATCTGCGGCCTGGTTTTGCGCTTCGAAATTCTGTACTGAGTCATTCATCGGTCCTTTCCTCCTGGCTCGCAACTGGCAAAATAGAGTCATTATCGGCACCTAGCGTTGGAGGAGGTGAGCCAACTCTCGGAGGCAAACCATTAAATCTATAACCGCCACTAACAATCTTCAGTGGTCGACCTATACATTCTGAATCAAACTCCTCAATCAACCCTCTCGACTTAACCTGTGGATGATTCAACATCTCTTTCACGCTAAAGACTGGTCCAGCCGGTACCCCCTTTTCAGTCAGGGTATGCCACCAAAACTCGGTGGTTTGTTCCACTAGCAGAGACTCAATCAAACGACTCAGTTCCTCGCGGTTCGACAGCCGTGAATGTCTATTTATAAACCTGGGGTCGTCACGCCATTCGGGCCGCTGCAACAATATGCAAAGTTGCTCAAATTGCTCTTGTTTATTGGCAGCAATATTGATCAATCCATCCTTGGTACGAAATGTTCCTGACGGGCTCGCAGTGACATTGTTATTTCCGATAGGTGCCGGGGGCTTTCCCGCAACCAAAAGGTTGGATACTGCCCAGCCCATCGTTGCGAGAACAGAGTCAAGCATAGCGACGTCAATGAAAGTCGCCTTTCGTTCGCTGGACGCAAGAGCAGCATTGATTGCCATCGCCGCAGTCAAACCACCGACAGTATCAGCCAACGGATAACCAACTCGGTATGGTGCCGTGTCCGGATCTCCGGTGATGTTCATTACTCCCGCCATCCCCTGAATGATCTGATCATAAGCAGGATAACTCGCCAAAGGGCCGTCTTGGCCAAAACCGGATATTGCGCAGTACACGATTTCTGGGTTTACCGATTTGATAAGCTCAAAATCCAGAGATAGCCGTGCCATAACTCCGGGCCTGAAATTTTCTACGATGACATCCGCCGTCTTCGCTAACTCCAGAAAACGCTGCCGGTCACCAGAGTCCTTCAGATTTAGCACAACTGATTTCTTGCCTGCATTTTGTGCGAGAAACGACGCCCCCATGAACGCATCATTCAACGCCGGATCTGCTCCTAGCTGTCTAGCCAGGTCACCGCCTTTCGGATTCTCCACTTTAATTACTTCAGCACCAAGGTGGGCAAGTTGGTGACAGCAAAATGGACCAGCCAGAACGTTCGTCAAATCGAGGACGCGGTACCCCGAAAGTGGTTGCATCAGTATTCTCCTAGACAGAATGCATTCTGCTTACCAGAATACTCTCACCAAAGCAGATTTTGCAACGCCTCGTCACGACGTTTATATTGCGACCGATGCAACAGGATACGAATAATGGCTGAAAACCGAGTTGAATCAGTAGAACGGGCCTTGAGCCTGCTGAACACTTTCAGAAGCGATAAAGATGCTTGGACTCTCGCCCAATTAGCAGAGAAAACAAAATTTCACAAAAGCACAATCCTACGGATTCTGGGTTCGCTTGAACGATTTGGCTATGTGGCCCGTGGAGTAGATGGGCTTTATCGTCCAGGCACTGCACTGTTCAGATTCTCCACTACGCCTCCAGTAAGCAACGATCTCGAATCAGTCATTCGCCCACATCTCAAGACGCTTCGAGATAAAACCGGTGAAACCGCTTCGTTTTATATCCGCGATGGAAATGAGCGAATTTGCCTCTTGAGAGAGATAGGAAGTGGTGAGCTTAGACATTATGTGGAAGAAGGGTCTCGGCTCGGACTCGACAACAGTGCTGCAGCCAAAGTATTAAAAAATGCCGATAACAATAGCGGCATCCAGACCTCTTTCGGTGAGCGCCTCCCCGGTGTAGCAGCTATAGCTGTACCCATTTTCGACAGCCAGGATTGTTTGCTCGGAGCCGTTACTCTCTCGGGTAGCGTTGAATCAATCGGTTCCGAAAAAAACTCCAGCTTTAAGGACCTGCTTAAAGAAACAGCCCAAAAAATTTGCTGCCGATTCTAGCGCACAAGCGTTGAACCTTATGCAGCATTACCTTTCATCATGGCCGCATAACTAGCGGGAAGTTGTTATAGAAGCGCCCTAGCTTACTCTAGACAGTATCCGACGGAATCGGTCGATTGCATAGATCCGTTTCTACAGACAAACAGAGTGGGCTCTAAGTCGTGACTTTCGAAACCATAAAACTGGAAACCGGACAACCTCTGGCAATCATAACTCTTAATCGTCCCGACAGGCTTAACAGTGTTAATGCCATCATGCGAAAAGAGTTAATGGATGCTGTGGATGCCATAGGGTGCGACAGCACCACACGAGCTCTTCTTATTACCGGGGCCGGAAAAGCATTCTGCGCTGGCCAAGATCTCAATGAGCGTCGCCGCTCACCCGAAGCGCGCCCTCCTGATTTAAGCCGATCTCTAATGGATGGCTATAACCCACTAGTCAGCAGAATAAAGTCGTTAAAGATACCCGTTATTTGTGCTGTTAATGGCGTTGCTGCCGGGGCCGGGGCAAATCTAGCATTTGCATGCGATATCGTTATTGCGAAGTCATCAGCTCGATTCATCCAGAGCTTCGCCAACATAGGCCTCATTCCAGATTGTGGCGGAACCTGGTCATTGGCGCGAAAGATAGGCCAGGCAAGGGCTATCGCTTGGGCGATGACCGGAGAAGCAATCAGTGCCCCAAAAGCCGAAACTTGGGGGCTAGTTTGGCACTGCTACAACGACGATGAATTCGCAAGAGAATCCCTTGGTTTTGCTCACCTGCTAGCGCAAAAACCGACCAGGGCATTAGCTGCAATTAAACATGCGGTTGAATCTGCTTACCAGAATACCTTTATCGAGCAGCTTGAACTTGAGGCGGAGCTCCAGAAAAGCTGCGGACTGTCAGATGATTACAAGGAAGGTGTTCAGGCATTTTTTGAAAAACGTCAACCGGCATTCACCGGCAACTAACCTTTCAGTCACTCCGGATGAGAAACTATGGACGCGTATATTGTAGATGCAGTGCGAACACCCATCGGCCGCTTTGGTGGCCTTTTCTCACAAACCCGAGCTGACGATCTTGCAGCAATGCCTATCAAAGCGCTGATAGAGCGTCATGGTGAATTTGATTGGTCTGAAATTGACGATGTGATATTCGGGTGCGCCAACCAGGCAGGTGAGGACAATCGGAATGTAGCCCGGATGGCCGCACTACTTGCAGGGTTGACCAATCAAGTTCCCGGCACGACAATTAACCGACTATGTGGTTCAGGATTGGATGCTGTGAGCAATGTTTCTCGGGGCCTGAAAACAGGAGAGCTAGATCTCGCACTCGCTGGTGGTGTGGAATCCATGACAAGAGCACCCTTCGTCATGGGCAAAGCTGACAAGGCATTTTCCCGGCAGACTCAGCTCGAAGACACTACTATTGGCTGGCGCTTTATCAACCCACTGATGCGAGCGCAATACGGCGTCGACAGCATGCCCGAAACGGCTGATAACGTTGCGAGAGAATTCAAAATCAGCCGAGAGGACCAAGATAGCTTCGCATTGAGAAGCCAGCAGCGATGGGCAGATGCTCTTCGCCGAGGTTTCTTCGCAAAAGAAATCGTCCCAGTTACCGTGCCCTACGGTAGAAAGGAGACAAAAACAGCGGATCAAGACGAACACCCTCGCCCCCAAACAGACCTTACCGCTCTGCAGAAGCTAAAACCTGTCAATGGTCCTGATTGCACGGTAACCGCTGGAAATGCCTCGGGAGTTAATGATGGAGCATGCGCGCTTCTGATGGCCTCTAAAAAGGGGGTCATCGAACACAACCTGAAACCTCGCGCCAAAGTAATAGCTACAGCGGTTGCCGGTGTTCCACCGAGGATTATGGGTGTCGGTCCCATTCCGGCCGTTCGCAAAGTTCTGGCCTTAACCGGTTTAAAGCTTGAAGACATGGATACAATCGAACTGAACGAAGCGTTTGCGGCACAAGGACTTGCAGTAATGCGAGACCTGGGGCTAGCCGACGATGATCCCCGAGTTAATCCTAATGGCGGAGCTATCGCAGTTGGGCACCCGCTTGGCATGAGTGGAGCACGACTCGTCACCACCGCTCTCAACCAGCTGGAAAATACTAATGGTCGCTATGGGCTTTGCACCATGTGTATTGGTGTTGGTCAGGGCATTGCCATGATCATCGAACGCATTGACTGAATTTAGCGGGACGGAGAAGCGCCGATCCTCAAGGCATTCGCCGAACCGCCCCCGGTGCCCCGGCTGCCAGCACCGCAGCGCCTGAAACACAAACGGCCATGGTCACCACAATGGGTATCAAGGAGCCACCGCTGAGTGAGGCAGATATCGCACTGATGGCACCGGCAATGGTGAATTGCGCCGCGCCCAGCAAAGCAGCTGCAGTGCCACCCAGATGCGGGAAGAACTCCAGGGCATTGGCCATGTTGTTGGGCACAATTGCCCCCATGAAGCCCACGGCAACAACGATGCACGCGGCAACGGCCCAATAGGGGGCGGCGACCAAGGCGCAGAACACCAGTGCGATGATGGCGACGGTTTGCAGGAAAACCAACACCCGGAGGATGTCGACGGATTCATAACGGCTGAGAAGCCGGCGGTTCAATAGGTTAAGGCAAGCCATGGCCCCGATATTGGCGGCGAACAGGCCGGAGAACATGGCCGTCGACAGACCAAACCATTCCTGATAGATAAAAGACGCGTGAGTAATGAACACCAGCATGGCGCTGAAGCAAAGCGCCTGCAGACCGATAAACCTCATGGTAACCGCGTGCCGCAACACCAGGAGATAGTTGGTGACCAGGGTGGAAACGGGTGTTGGCACCCTCTCCCGCTTCGGGAGGCGACGGAACAGCGCAAAGTGCAGGATGATAGCCAGTACTATGGCGTAAGCAGCCAGCATCAGGAATATCGCCGGCCAATCGGTGAGCACCAGCAGTATGGCCCCCATGGAAGGGGCAAGCGCTGGTGCCACAAACATGATCAATCCGATAAGGCCGAACAGTCGGGCGGCTTCGGAGCCCTGGCTTTGGTCCCGGACAATCGCCGGAACCGAGACTGCACAGAACGCACCGCCAATACCCTGAATGACACGCCAGAACAGCATCTGGCCGAGGGTGTCGGCTTGGGCAACCATGAAGGCCGCTGCCGCAAATATGGCCAGCCCGCCTAGCAGAACCTGTTGGCGACCGTAACGGTCAGAGAGCGGCCCACCGACGAGCTGCGCCAGCCCCAATGCCGCGACATAGGCACTGAGGGTTAACCCGATCTGTCCGTGGGAGACTCCCAGGCCATCAGCGATATCCGGAAAGGCTGGCAGGTAGGCATCGAGGGCTAACGGCCCCAGCGCAACCGTCATTCCCAATAATAGTGCCAGTTGAATCTGGGGCATAAAATGTGTGGGCTTGTAGAAGGAGAGAATCAAAGATTTCCGTAAAACCACGCTCACGCGGCTTTGCGGAAATCCTCGCTTCTCACTGTCTTATCCCGCTGGCGTTTATACTTGCTCTTGTCTTCAACTACCCGCATCTGGTACTTCGGGGTTTTCAGTTCGCGCTTGATCGCGCTTTCCTGTGTAGGCTTTGCCCGTTTTCTAGCCATGGCGATTTCTCCTGTTGACGCTATCATGGGTTGGTGGCACAAGTTTAGCATCCTATATTCACACTTCGACATGGGAGCGGTAAGTAATGTCACTCACCCTCTGGCTGACCTTTGCGGTGGCCGCGGTCCTGATCAGCATTTCGCCGGGCGCGGTGAACACCATGAGCAATGGGCTGCGTTATGGCGTGCGTCAGTCGATGGAGCGAGAGCCCAGCTAGTCGGTCTGCTCTTCATCCTCCGATTCACTCCGCCCGACTTTCTTGGGGTTCAGCTCGTCTTCTATCCAGGCGCTGACTTCTTTTTTGTCTCGCCGGCCGACAAGTTGTTCGGTGTGGATGTTCTCCGGGAATATCTCGCTTTTGCCATTGTGCTGCAGATAAAAACGACGGCGCGCGCCAATCGGAAACTTACTGGGGCCATGTATGACGGCGGCCCGCAGTTCCAGCTCACTGACATTTTCAATGAGCTGCCCCGCGCAGTCTTCTTCGCTGCGCCGCCCAAGGATAATATCCCGGAAACTGCCAAGCACGAGATATCCTCCAGGTTGGATGGGGCCCTGGCGGAGGTTTTCCTGAATGTTGGTATCGTCTGCGGCCACCCGGTCGTATTTGGTGACGGTGAAGACGTTGTCCTTACCATCCGCTGACCGTGTCACCGCCTGTACACATTGCAGGTGTACCGGTTCCTGCCCCATATTAACCAGCAGGCAGGGAGCATCGGGGCTTTCGTTCTGGGCATGGTGAATCACAAGGTAGGCGCGATTACCCCTACGGTATTGCATGAAGAAAAGCTGAAAATACACCACCCATACCAGTGCCATGATGGCACTGCTCACTGCGCTGACATAATCCATCTGTCACCTCTGCTTTTATCGTCTCTTTTAAAGATTATTGATATATCAATACAGATTGCAAATGACTGCCTGGTAATTGCAAACTGCTCTCGGGAACTGGCCCTGTCTGCCTTACGAGGATGAATCATGCTTCTTGCCCTGCTGGCCATTGCTGCTGGTCTTGTTCTACTGGTCTGGAGTGCCGACCGGTTTGTTGAGGGTTCTGCCATAACCGCCAGCCACTTCGGCATGCCGCCCTTGCTGATTGGTATGGTGGTGGTTGGGTTCGGCACTTCCGCCCCGGAAATGGTGGTCTCTGCGCTGGCTGCAACCCAGGGCAATCCAGGCCTGGCGCTGGGGAATGCCTATGGCTCGAACATTACCAACATAGCACTGATTCTGGGGATCACCGCGCTGATTAGCCCGATTGCCGTGCACTCACAGGTGATGCGCAAGGAGCTGCCGATTCTGATGGCGATCACGCTGCTGGCAATCTGGCAATTGTGGGACGGCGTGTTGAGCACGCTGGATGCCGTGGTTCTGATTGGCGTGTTTTTCGCGTTGCTGGCCTGGTCGATTCGCCAGGGGATGACTCAGACGGCGGACACGATGGGGTCAGAAGTGGATGCGGAACTGAAAACCCGCGCCATGCCAGTCAAATCCGCTGTGCTGTGGCTGGTTGTGGGGCTGGCGCTGCTCATTGTGAGTTCGCGCATTCTGGTGTGGGGTGCAGTGGATCTGGCCTCAGCATTCGGCGTCAGTGACCTGATCATCGGGCTTACCATTGTTGCTGTCGGTACCTCCCTGCCGGAGCTGGCATCGTCAATCATTGCCGCTCGCAAAGGCGAGCACGATCTGGCGCTGGGCAACATTCTCGGCTCCAACCTGTTCAACACCCTGGCGGTGGTCGGTATTGCCGGGCTGATTTCGCCCATGGCGGTAGCGCCAGAAGTGTTGAGCCGGGACCTGATGGTGATGGCTGCACTGACGCTCTCACTGTTTGTTATTGGCTACGGTTTCCGTGGCCCGGGCCGCATCAATCGCTTTGAAGGTACCTTCCTGCTGGCGTGCTTTGTGGGTTACACCGCCTATCTGGTGATCACAACTTTCGGCCAGTAGCACGTGGCCTGCATCAGCGCAGCAGGCACTCGCGGCTGAGGGCTTGGCCCAGGGTACGCCGCTGGCGTCGCAAGCTGTTGCCCCGGTCATTGCTGTAGCCTGCCCGCAATTGCTGCTGGATGCGGGCCAGGCGTTTACGGTAAGCGGCACACTGTTTTTCGTTTTTGGCCACTTTTTGTGTTGCACCAGAACGTTTTCGCTGCCTGCCTGAAGGCCGGTCCAAGGCGCGGCTGACCTTTTTACGTATCGCCGTTACCCGCCTGCCCTGCTCCAGGTTGTCGGACATGGTCACAACCGACGGCGATTTCAACGTGATGGATTGATGGGGGTGATCAGGCGGGCGGGTGTCGGTGTAATGCACCAGGCCCTGGTCGTCGGTGAATCTATACAGTTCGGCTGAGGCCGCCGCGGGCAATAACAGCCACACGGCCACCATGAAGAGCGCCAATTTCCCTGGCATGTGATTCCACTCCCTGTGGTTTCAGTGTTTTGGGTCGGGGACTATAGCAGATCTTACTGATCCAGTAATTCGACCCAATGCTGAACCGGCACCGTCGCTTTGGTTTCCAGGTGCATCTGGCATCCGACGTTGGCGGTGACAATGCGGTCGGGGTTATCGACGGTTAACGCCTTGAGTTTGTTGCCCAGTAATTTCTGGCTGAGCTCGGGCTGGAGCACGGAATACGTACCGGCCGATCCGCAACACAGGTGTTTGTCTTTGGTGACTGCAAGGTCCACGCCCGCTTTGGTCAGCACCTGCTCCACCACGCCGTTCTGTTTCATGGCGTGTTGCAGGGTGCAGGGGCAGTGGAACGCCACTTTGCCGGTGCCCCGGTTTACCTTGAGTTTGTCCAGATCCTGTTTCAGCAGAAACGCGCCCAGGTCGACGGTCAGCTCGCTGACTTTTTCGGCTTTCGCGGCGTAGACCGGGTCGTCTTTCAGCAGGTGACCGTAGTCCTGCACCATGGCCCCACAGCCGGAGGCGGTCATGACGATGGCCTCTGCGCCGGCGTCGATGGCGGGCCACCAGGCGTCTATGTTCTGGCGCATGCGCTCCAGGCCTTTTTCGTGTTCGGACAAGTGGTGATTTACCGCACCACAGCAACCGGCTTCCGGCGCTTCCACCATGGTGATGCCGAGGCGGTCGAGTACGCGGGCGGCAGCGGCGTTGGTGTTGGGCGTGGCGGAGGGCTGCACGCATCCGGCCAGAGCCAGCACGATGCGGTTGTGGCTGGCTGAGGGCCAGGGGCTGGCCTGTTTTCTGGGCGGCACTTTGGTGCGCAGTTTTTCCGGCAGGATCGGGCGGAACAGTTGGCCCAGGCGCAGCAGTAACCCGAACAGTCTGCGATTGGGGATGACCCGGGCCAGCGACCAGCGCAGCCACTTTTCTTTTGGCGGCCGGGGCATTTCCTGTTCCATCAGGCCACGGCTGATGTCGACCAGGCGACCGTACTGTACCCCGGAGGGGCAGGTGGTTTCGCAACTGCGGCAGGTGAGGCAGCGGTCGAGGTGTTCGCGGGTTTTTTCGGTGGCTTCCTGGCCTTCGAGGAACATTTTCATGAGGTAGATGCGGCCTCGGGGGCCGTCGCGTTCGTCATTGAGTTCCTGGTAGGTGGGGCAGGTTGCCGTGCAGAAGCCGCAGTGGACGCAGGCCCTCAGGATGGATTCGGCCTCCTGCCCTTCTTTGGTGTTCGCAAATTGTTGAACTAGATTGGTTTGCATGGTTTACCTTTGTGCTAAGTTCGGTGCGCAAGTGAGTGGCAGCCGCTTTTCTGAAACACGCTTCAAGCACATCCCTGTGTGCTTGGGCTCCGCCATCCATGGCTCCGCACAGTTTCAGAAAAGCGGCTGCCACTCACTTCCCGGACTTCTCTGATGGCCATCTCGGCCACTACCGGGATTTCATCTCTCTTCACAACCAGCTATAGAGCCGACCTGGGTTGAAGATGCCGTCGGGATCGAACGAGTTTTTCACCCTGCGTTGAATGCCTTTCAGGGCGTCCGGCTGGTGGTGCATCACTTCGCCTTCACGGTCGCCGCCACGGAACAGGCTGACCTGTCCGCCAGCTTCTTTCGCCAGCGCCTCGAGCTGCTTCTGGTCGGCCTCGCCACGGTACCAGCGCTGGGAACCGGCCCAGTCGATCAGCCATGGGCCGTCGAGTGTCGGATTGGCGGCGGTGGAGCCGACGGAGAAGCGCCATAAGGGATCATCGCCGGTGAAGAAGTCGTGCTGCAGGTCCTGGATTTGCCGCCAGAACGCTTCACCGTTTTCCATCACTTCGCCGGTCCATTTTTGCGCGGTGGCTTCCACTGCCGAGCGGGCACCGGAGAGGCGCAGGTAGACTTTGCCGTCGATCCAGCAGGCGGCGGTGATGGGTTTGGGTTCGGCGGCGCGGCTGTTCATGTAGTGGATGACGTCGTCCATCGCCATATCCTGCACCAGGGTCAGGGTGGCGGCGGGTTTGGGCATGACTTTCATGCTGATTTCGGTCATGACGCCCAGGGTTCCCATGGCACCGGCCTGCAGGCGGGAGACGTCGTAGCCGGCGACGTTTTTCATGACCTGACCGCCGAACCGCAGGTGTTCGCCTTTGCCGTTGATCAGCCGTACGCCTAAAACCTGGTCGCGCACGGAGCCTGCCCAGGGGCGGCCGGGGCCGGAGAGGTTGCAGGCGAGGGTTCCGCCGATGGTGGTGTGTTCACCAAAATGGGGGGGCTCGAAATGCAGCACTTGTCCTTCTTCCGCCAGCGTTGTTTCGATTTCGCTCAGGGGGGTGCCGGCGCGTACCGTCAGTACCAGTTCCACCGGATGGTAATCGACGATACCGGTATGCTCTCCCACGTTGAGGGTGGTGGCGTCCGGGTCGGCGGTTCGGCCCATGAAGGTTTTGGTGCCGCCGCCAACGATGTTGAGTTTGTGCCCGGCATTACGGGCCTGGAGCACTTGCTCCCGTAGGGTCTGGAGGTTATCCGCCATGGGCCGCTTCCGTTTGGTCGTGCTTGTGTTGTTTGTGCTCGAGTGAGCGGTATTCCTGGCAGAATTTCAGGGCCGGAACGCCCTTGCCCGGGTTAAGGATGCCGGCGGGGTCAAACGCGGCTTTGACGTCGTGGAACTGTTGCAGCTCTTCGTCGTTAAACTGCACGGCCATCTGGCGGACTTTCTCCACGCCTACGCCGTGCTCACCGGTGATGCAGCCACCCACTTCCACACACAGGCGCAGGATGCTGCTGCCGAAGGCTTCGGTGCGCTCGAACTCGCCGGGGACATTGGCATCGAACAGGATCAGTGGGTGCAGGTTGCCATCGCCGGCGTGGAATACGTTGGCCACGCGCAGGCCGAATTCTTCCGACATTTTCTCCATCTCGGTCAGCACGTGGGCGATTTCCCGGCGGGGTATGGTGCCGTCCATGCAGTAGTAATCCGGGGAGATGCGGCCCACGGCGGGAAAGGCGGATTTACGGCCCTTCCACAGTAAGGCGCGCTCTTCCTCGCTGCACGAGGTGCGCACGGAGGTGGCCCCCAGCTTGCGGAACACCTCTTCTGCCTCGGCGATGTGTTCCAGCACTTCCTCTTCAGTGCCATCCACTTCGCACAGCAGCAAGGCCTTGGCTTCCCGGGGGTAGCCCGCCTGGGCAAAATCGTCCGCCGCTATGATGGCGTGGCCGTCCATCATTTCCAGGCCGCCGGGGATGATGCCGTGGGCGATGATGCCGCCAACCGCGTCACCGCCTTTCTGCACGCTGTCGAAGCCCGCCATGACCACTCTTGCCACTTCCGGCTTGGGCAGCAGTTTGACCTGCACTTCCGTGACCACCCCCAGCAGCCCTTCGGAACCAGTCACCAGGGCAAGAAGGTCCATGCCACAGCCATCGAGACCATCGCTGCCAATGGTGACCACATCGCCCTCGGCGGTGACCATTTCCACGCTGAGGAGGTTGTGAACGGTCAACCCGTACTTCAGACAGTGCACGCCGCCGGAGTTTTCCGCGACGTTGCCGCCGATGGAGCAGGCGATCTGAGAGGAAGGGTCCGGGCCATAATACAGGCCATACTGGGCGGCCTCTTCACTGATGGCGAGGTTGCGAACACCGGGCTGCAAGCGAGCGGTGCGCGCCAGCGGGTCAATGTTGAGAATGCGGTTGAACTTCGCCAGCGACAGCACCACGCCTTCTTTGTTCGGCATGGCACCGGCACTGAGCCCGGTCCCCGCGCCCCGTGCCACCACCGGCACCGCGTTTTCGTTGCAGATGCGCATCACGCGCTGCACCTGCGCGACGGTTTCCGGCAGCACCACCAGCAACGGCATCTCGCAATACATGGACATGCCGTCGCATTCGTAGGGCTTCATGGTTTCGTCATCGGTGATGACGTATTCCGGGTCGATAAACGCCCGGAACTGCTCCGCCAGCTCGGCTTTACTGGCTTTGGGTCTGGTGGCCATATCAGTCTCTGGGTGTGTGTTTCGTCAACTGTGACAGCGGTTAACCGCGTTTGGTTTCAAAGTGATCAATACCGCCCTGGGCACAATCCATATCCTGCTGCGGCGTGCCGGAGCTCAGGCCAATGCCGCCCACCACGTCACCATTAACGATTACCGGCAAGCCACCGCCAACCGAACTGATGCGGCCGCCCACTTCGGTGTGAATACCAAACGCCAGGCTACCGGGCACGTTCACTTTGTTGTAATCGTGGGTGGCTTTCTTAGCCGCTGCCGCCGTGAACGCTTTGTCCTGGGCGATGGTCACGCTGGTGATCTTGCCGCCGTCCATACGTTCGAACGCGATCAGATTACCGGACTCATCCACGATGGCAATGCACATGGGCACGCCAATCTCGCGGGCTTTTTCGGCAGCGCCTTCGATCAGCACTCGGGCGTCGGCGAGATCAAGCCGGTTAATGGTCAACATAGTCAGTTACTCCTTGTGTTTATCCGTATACAAGATTGGGCAGCCAGGTCACCACACCGGGTATCAGCACGCAAATGAACAGGCCAAACGCCTGAATCGCGAGGAACACCAGTGACGACTTGAAGATGGTACCCATGGAGATTTCAGGCGGGCACACGCCGCGAAGGTAGAACAGTGCGTACCCGAAAGGTGGACTGAGGAACGACATCTGCATGTTCACCAGATACAGCACACCAAACCACAACACCACGTCTTCCCCGGCAACGGCGGGGAAACCGAGCAGCCCGGGGAATTCCAGCGCTTCCACAATCGGGATAAAGATCGGCACGGCGAGCAGCAGAATGCCCACCCAGTCCAGGAACATGCCCAGAACCACCAGCAGCACCATCAACAGCAGCAACACGGCGTAGGGTGACAAGCCGATACCGAGGATCGATTCGGTAATAAAATCCTGACCGCCCTGCAGTATGTAGAAGCCCACAAACACCGAGGCACCAAACATGATCCACAGCACCATCGCGGTGGCTTTGGCCGTGGTCACCGACGCATCCCGCAGTGAGGCGATGGAAAACACTTTGTGCTTCATTGCCACTAGAATGGCACCGAACGAGCCAATACCCGCCGCTTCAACCGGCGTCGCGATGCCACCGAACAACAAGCCCAGCACCAGAAACACCAGCACCAAAGGCGCGATCAGATCTTTGAGCAGGAGCAGTTTCTGCTTCAGTGAAATTCGCTCATCTTCGGGCACGGGCGGGCCCAATTTCGGATTGATCTTGGCTCTGATGGCGATATACAGCACATACAGGCTCGACAGTATCAGGCCCGGAATCACCGACCCCAGATACAGCTCACCCACCGACTGCTGAGCCACTACAGCATAGAGAATCGCCAGGATGGACGGGGGAATAAGGATGCCCAGCGTGCCACCTGCCATGATCGACCCGAGGGCTATCTTGTGGTCATAGCCGCGTTTAAGCATGGCCGGCAACGCAATAATGCCCATGGTCACCACCGCCGCGCCGATCACGCCCACCATAGCCGCCAGAATGGTGGAGGCAACGATGGTGGCAATGGCCAGTCCGCCGCCGAGGCCGCCCATCCATTTGTAGACCACGTTGAACATTTCCTCGATCAACCCGGCTCGCTCAAGCATGGAGGCCATAAAGATGAACAGAGGAATCGCCGCCAGATCCGAGTTGGTCATCATCGGGAAAATACGGCTGGGCACGATGTTCAGCATCATCGAGTCGCCCACCAGGTAGATAAAGGCAACCCCCAGACCACCGGTAACGAACGCCAGCGGCAGGCCCATCATCAGTGCCACCAGCAGTGAGCCAAACATCAGGTAGGTCAACGTGCCAATTTTGACGTCGGACAACACACCGGAAAATTTGAACAGGAATTTCTCATCACTGAAGGGATCGTAAAATACGATGTTGATCACTTCCACCAACATCACAAAGCCCAGAACCACCGTGGCAATGATCATCAGCCAGGTACCCAGTTTTCCGGTCAGATTGCCGGAGCCTTGCGGATTAACCGTCGTCGAATTCATGCGTGCTGCTCCCGGCCCAAGTGAACGAACGTGGCGATGTCTTTAATCAGTTTTGACAGCCCCGCCAGCAATAACAGAACCGAGCCCAGCAACATCATGGCCTTGACCGGCCAATACTGAATGCCCCAGGTTTCCACCGTGCGCTCGTTCATGGAGTAGGAGTTCTGGAAGAAGGTCCAGGAGGTGATGATCAGCGCAAACGCAAACATGAAGAAGAACATGGAGGTGAATATGTCCATGCCCACCCGCCCTCTGGGCGGCAGAAAGTTATAGACCACATCCACCCGCACATGGGCACCGTGGAGTAACGCGAAGGCTCCGGCCAACAGGTACTGCATGCCAAACAGCAGGAAGCTGGCTTCATGTACCCAGATGGTGGGCTGGTTAAAGATGTAGCGCATGACCACTTCGAAAAAGTAGAACACCACCGCGTTCACGGTCCAGAATGCGATGAACACACCGGATTTGTCACTGATCCAGTCAACGGACTTGGTGAACCAGTTACCTTCGTAGGTGTAACCAATGGTGCCCTTCATTTCAGCTTCAATCTGCTGAAGCTTTGCATTGGCTTCGGCGTTCCGGTCAATCGCCTGTTGACCGCGTTTTGCCGACCACCGGTCCAGGGCCATCATGATCAACGGCATCACCGCCAGCCACCCCCAGTAGAACCAGTGGGGCAGCACAAAGCCAAAGGCGCTCAGATCAGACATGTTGTTACTACCTCAATCACAGCGCGGGGAAGGGAGCGAATGCGTTTTCACAGCACTCCCTGCCCTTCCCCGCTTTATGGTTTTTATGTATGTGAAGGCTTACATGCCTTTGATGTCTTCCTCGTCGATGTAGCCGACGGTGTCGTTCATCATGTAATCCAGCTGCATTTCAAAGATCGCCTTGGCGTCGTCATCCTTATTGGCCCAGTTGTACCAGATCGGAATGGCGGTGCGACGGAACTCTTCCATGTCTTTCTGGCTCAGTCGGGTCACCTGATTACCATCGGCCTTGAACTTCTCCATGGCCTCGATATTGCGCTTCTGGATGGTCAGGTAGTGGGTCTGGGAGAAACTGCGCACCTGCTCCTCGACCAGAGCCTGCAGCTTGGGATCAAGATTGTTCCAGGCCCGCAGGTTTACCGTCAGGTCCATCAGGTCCACCGGCTGATAGATCGACATCACACCCGGGGGGCCGAACATGATGTAGTCGGTGACCTGGGAGAAGCCCAGCTCATAGTTCACGGCAGGTCCGACATAGTCCGCTGCGTCAATGGTGCCTTTTTCCAGCGCCGGGAAAATGTCTGACCCTGGCAGGCTGACCGTCGCTACGCCAAACTCCTGGAACACTTCCGCGACCATGCCACCCGGCACGCGCATCTTCAGGCCCTTCATGTCGGCGAGGCTGTTCACCGGCTTCTTGGAGTGAATGATGTTGGCATCGTGCTGAATCGGGCCCACGTAGAACAGGCCATACTTCTTGTAGATTTCACGGGTTTTTTCCAGCATACCCAGCGAGTAGAACATGGTGTCCCACTGGTGAGGCTGGTCCGGGCCGGCTGGGTAAGACGACAGGAACACCGAGGCCGGAATCTTGCCGGACCAGTACAGGGTGAACGGGTTCATACCCTGCAGTACGCCGTTGCGCACCGCCTCGAACAACGCGTTGTTGTCTGCGGCAACCGACTTGGCTGGATACGCTTTGAAAATCAGCTCACCGCCTGACTTCTCTTCGATGCTGTCGCACCATTCTTCAAACAGGTCGTAACCGACAGTTCCCGCATCCCACACTGACTGGATTTTCCAGGTGGTGGCAGCGTGCGCCTGCCCGGCCCCCATCAGCAGCGTGCCGCACAAAGCCGCCCCCACCGCCATGGATCTGAGAAAACTCCTGCGTGGCGGCGTTTCACCGTCATCACAGTGACTTTGGGTGTTCTTGCTTATGTTCATCGACACATCTCCGTTGACGTTGTTGTTATGCAGAGTGAGGTCAACACCGGCACCAGCCAGTATTAGATAGATAGTCGTAGGCGAAGTGGGTTTAGTCCAGAAAATTGCCAACTGGTCAGACCAGTTTTTAACCTGCGTAAAATGGACGAAATAGCCTCGGTAAGCCATAGTACAGGGGCCGGAAAGCAATCGCCGCGAGGAATTTACCCCTCGCGGCGAGACGGCTGAACTGGTCAGACCAGCAACGGAGATCGCGGAACTCAAGATGGGCATTTCACAGGAAATATCCTACCGGCTCGAGCGGCTGATTCTGGACGGAGGCCTTGCCCCCGGGCAGAAAATTCCTTCGGAACGGCAACTGGCAAACCGGCTCGGTGTGTCCAGGGCGATCGTTCGTGAAGCCCTGCACGAACTGCAGGGCCGTGGCGTGGTCGAGACCCTCCATGGCAAAGGGTCGTTCGTGGCCAGCATAGTGCCGACCACCGAAGACCTTGATGATCGCAGCCCCCTGATGCACCTGTTCGCCGGCCACCCGCGCACCCTTTATGATCTGCTTGAGGTGCGGGAGCAACTGGAGGGCCAGGCTGCCCTGCTGGCGGCACAGCGCGCCACCAGCATCGACAGACACCGGATTACCAAAGCGTTTCGGCTGCTGGGAAACACCGACCCCCTGACCAATGCCAAACCCGACCATGGTTTTCATCAGGCCATTGTGGAGGCCTCCCACAATCCCATCCTGGTTCATGTGTTGAACGCTTTAAAGAACATGATGCTTTTGACGGTTCAGGCGTCAGTTGCCAACCTGAACCCCAGAGAGGAAATGCGCCACTCCATCATGAAGCAGCACAAGCAGATATATCAGGCGATTATGGCAGGCAAGCCAGACACCGCCCGCAAGGCGGCCATGGCCCATGTGCGGTTTGTGGGAGACTCCATGCGAAACCTCGAGAGCCAGGGCACCAAGATGATCCGGATGCCGCTGGTGACGGGCACGTCAGAGGCGGGCGTTTCGACCTATACCTGAGGTGGCAAAGAACTTGCCCCACTTGCAATAGCGTCACATTGCGACACACTTACCGGGCGACATCTGTTGTGATTTTTGGCAAAACCCGTCCTAATGGGTATTGATTTCCAATGCCACACTCCGTAAAACATGCGCCTTTGAATAACAGCCCCAGGAGTCACCCATGGCGGACCAAGCGCCTTTGATCTGCAGGGATATTCACAAAACCTTTGATCAGCTCGAAGTTCTCAAAGGCATATCGCTGGAAACCCGTAAAGGGGATGTTGTTTCCCTGATTGGCAGTTCCGGCTCCGGGAAAAGCACGTTTCTACGCTGCATCAACATGCTGGAGACCCCCACCTCTGGCGACATTATCGTGCACGGCGACCCAATACGGTTCACGACCAATCGCCGGGGCGTCCGCATTCCCGCCGATAACAAACAGGTTGAACTGATCCGCGCCAAACTTTCCATGGTGTTCCAGAGCTTCAATCTCTGGTCCCATATGACGGTGCTGGAGAACATCATCGAAGCGCCGGTCAACGTTCTCAAGGTGCCCAAAAAGGAAGCCATAGAGCGCGCGGAAGCTTACCTGAACAAAGTCGGAATTTACGAACGGAAAGATTACTACCCGGCGCAGATGTCCGGTGGCCAGCAGCAACGGGCGGCGATCGCCCGGGCCCTGGCGATGGAGCCGGAAGTCATGCTGTTTGATGAACCAACCTCCGCGTTGGACCCCGAACTGGTTGGCGAAGTACTGAAGGTAATGCAGAGCCTGGCCGAGGAAGGCCGCACCATGATCGTGGTGACCCACGAGATGGCATTTGCAAGGGATGTGTCCACTCAGGTCCTGTTTTTGCATCAGGGCGTGATTGAGGAACAGGGCACACCGGATAAAGTGTTTGATAACCCGGATTCGGAACGCATGAAACAGTTCCTGGCTCCCAACTTCTGACACTCGGTGCTATCTTGAACCGGTGAAGATATGAAAAGCTGGACATACAGCTTTCATAAAAAATAAAGCCCAAAAGGCAAACCACTGGAGAAGTGACACATGAAAAAACTGATTGTTGCAGCTAGCTGTGCCCTGGCCATGACTATGGCCGCTGGTGTAGCTCAGGCTCAGGACCGAAACCTGCGCATCGCATTCGACGTTCCCTATGAGCCATTCGAATACAAAGATGACAATGGCGAACTCACCGGTTTCGAAGTCGAACTGGCGGATGCCATGTGCGAAGAAATGAACGCTAACTGCGACTTTGTCATTCAGGCATGGGACGGCATGATCCCTGGCCTGTTGGCCCGTAAGTTTGATCTGATCATGTCGTCCATGTCGATCACACCCGAGCGCGCCGAGCGCGTTCTGTTCTCCGAGCCATACTACAACACCCCAGGTGGTTGGTTTGGGCCTGAAGGGTTCGACACCGACGTTACTGACATGGAAGCCATGGAAGGTAAAACCGTGGGCGTACAGCGCGGCACCACCATGGACACGTACGTGACCCAGGAAATGGGCGGTGTGGTTAACATCAAGCGCTACACCACCGCTGAGGACATGGTCCTGGACCTGGAAGGTCAGCGCCTGGACGTGGTCTTTGTCGACTATCCGGTGGGCGAACAGACCGTGCTGAGCAAGGATGGTTTTAAAGAGGTAGCCGAGCAGGTCAAGCTGGGCGAAGGTGTGGGTGTCGCCATGCGTAAGCGTGACGCTGACCTGGCCGAGGAAGTGAATTCCGCCCTTCGCACCCTGAAGGAAGATGGTACCTATGACACCATCATGGAAAAATACTTCGAATACGACATCAAGATGTAAAACTGCGTCAGGGGCGGCTGCAAGGGCCGCCCCTGCATACCGGACATTCCCATGCTTGATTTGAAAGGCTACGGCCCGGCCCTGCTGGAAGGGGCGGTGGTGACCATTGAACTGGCCTTCCTGTCCCTCGCCTTCGCTCTCGCTCTTGGCCTGGTTGGCGCTTCTGCCAAGCTTTCCGACAACCGTTTTGCGAAGGGCCTGGCCACCACCTACACCACGCTGATCCGTGGCGTACCGGATCTGGTGATGATGTTGCTGTTCTATTACGGCGGCCAGTTTGCCGTAAACATGCTCTCAGACCACCTCTGGAAAGCCTACGAAATCGACTTTTTCTTTCAGTTCGATCCTTTTATTGCCGGTGTCATCACCATCGGGTTGATTTTCGGTGCCTACATGACCGAGACCTTTCGCGGTGCCTTTCTCGCGGTGGAATTCGGCCAGATTGAGGCAGCACGGGCTTATGGCTTCAGCCGCTGGCACACCTTTCGCCGGATCATTTTTCCGCAAATGCTACGCCATGCTCTGCCAGGCATTGGCAACAACTGGCAGGTTCTGCTGAAAACCACGGCGCTGGTGTCGATTATCGGCCTGACGGATATGGTCCGCGTGGCCGAGGAAGCCGCCAAGGCGGAGCGCATGCCGTTTCACTTTTTCATTCCTGTGGCGGCGGTGTACCTAGCCCTGACTGCGGGTTCGGAGCTGTTTATCAAGTGGCTCGACAAACGGGCCAATGTCGGCGTGGTTCAGGGAGGTTAAGTGATGCCTGATTTCATCGCCGAATGGCTCAATCAGAACGACATATTTACCACCATGACGATCCTGGAATACTGGAACGGCATGGTAACGACGGTGCACCTGGTGTTTCTGTCCCTGATAATCGGATTGGTGGTGGCGGTGCCGCTCGCCATTCTGCGTACCGTGAAAAACCCGTTCGTGTCCGCCCCGGTGTGGTTTTACACGTACATTTTTCGCGGTACGCCGCTGCTGATTCAGCTGTACATTATCTATTACGGGCTGGCGCAGATTG
Organism: Marinobacter sp.; assembly: GCF_040904845.1. Taxonomy (GTDB): domain Bacteria; phylum Pseudomonadota; class Gammaproteobacteria; order Pseudomonadales; family Oleiphilaceae; genus Marinobacter. The sequence continues at coordinate 60,938 of NZ_JBBDSR010000007.1, forward strand.
AGGGCATTCAGGAAACCTTCTGGTGGTTGATTTTCCGTGAACCGTTCTACCCGGCGCTGCTGGCTTTTACGCTGAATACGGCGGCCTATACCACAGAGATTATCCGCGGTGCGATTGTCTCCACGCCCAATGGCGAGATTGAGGCGGCCAAGGCGTATGGCATGAATTGGCTTCTGCGTATGCGGCGCATTGTGTTGCCGAGTGCGGCACGGCGGGCGGTGCAGGCGTACTCCAATGAGGTGATCTTCATGCTGCACGCCAGTGCGATTGCCAGTGTGGTGACCATTGTGGATCTGACGGGGGCGGCGCGGAATATTTACTCGCGGTTTTATGCGCCGTTTGATGCGTTTATTTTTGTGGCGCTGCTGTACATGGTGCTGACCTTTGTTCTGGTGTTTGTGTTCCGCAAGCTGGAAAATCATCTTTTGAAGCATCAGCGGCCTTTGAACTCTTGAACTTAAACCTCGGTGCGGGGGCGGGCAACTAGTCCCTTCCCGGGAGACGCTACGAGCACATCCATGTGCGCTTAGGTGAAGCCATCCATGGCTTCACATACTCCCGGAAAGGGACTAGTT
>NZ_JBBDSR010000008.1:0-12408 GCF_040904845.1 Marinobacter sp.
GGCCGTGGCTTTGAAAGCCAGACGTGAGGCTCCCACGTTGCTGGCAGCGCCGGTGACTGCCTCCGCCTTTGAGGGGCAAGCCTTGCCGGTGGACACACCGGGATACGTGCAGGAAATTCATGTTCAGAATCTGCAGGTATGGGCGGAAGAGGCTGGCGCGCGGGTCAGGGTGGCCGCGTTGCCAGGTACCTTCCTGGCCCCCGGTGATCCGCTGGCGTGGGTTCGCTTCGACAATCCGCCGAACACAGAAGATTGGCGCGCGTCGGTTGCCAGCTGCTTTGCGATTGGTCCCGACCGGGTGTTTGACCAGGACCCCCGGTTCGGCTTTGTGGTGCTCTCTGAAATCGCCGTGCGCGCGCTGTCGCCGGCGGTCAACGATCCGGGTACCGCAAACAAGGTCATCCAGACCATGATCCGGCTGCTGGACCTGTGGCACCGAACGCCGCCCGCCAGCCCTGCCACCATTGAGTGTGACCGGATCGAAGTGCCCGAACTGTCAATTCAGGGCCTGTTTGATGACGCCTTCACCAGTATTGGGCGGGATGGCGCTGGCATGGTGGAGGTTGCGGTGATGCTGCAGCAGGGGCTGTTCAGCCTGGGCAGAATGGGCGCTCGGGACATTGCCGAAGCGGCGGATCACCACGCCCGTATGGCGCTGTCGCGGTCGGAGCGGGCACTGACCTTGCCGGATGATTTGACGGCCGTGCGTCAGGCGGCCAATCGCCAGCATTGAACGCGTTCGCCCTGGTGTGTGTTTTCCGGATTTGGAACTATGCTTTGCACTAGGGCCTCTGCCCGGACCACCGGGGTGGCAGCCATTCACTGAGAGCGCGGAGGGCACTGTGTCAGAGCGCAACCATGTCACCGTGTTTTACGACGAACGGGTTTTGAACCACTCCCCGGACGTCAACGCGGCGTTCCTTCCTGGCCGCCTGGACAAACGCATTCGCCACATACTGTCTGGCCTGAATGTGCAGTGGAAGTACCCTGAACACCCTGGCCGCATCAATGCCATCATGGATTTACTGCGGCGGGAGCCGGTTACGGGCGTGGCGTTTGCCGACGGCCGGCCCGCCACGCGGGAGCAATTGGCCCGGGTGCACACCATGTCCTTTCTGGACGATATTTTCTCCCTGCGCAATCAGACCGCCTGGCTGGATGTGGATACCACGGCGGTGTCCCCTGGCAGCGTTGAAGCCGCGGAGGTGGCGGCGGGAACCGCCATTGCTGCGGTGGAGGCGGTGGTCAGTGGTCGCACGGACAGCGCTTTCGCCGTTGTCAGGCCGCCGGGCCACCATGCGGAACCGGTTCGCGCGCGGGGGTTCTGCCTGTTCAACAACATCGCCGTGGCCGCCGCCCACGCTCAGGCCGAACTGGGGTGCGAGCGGGTAATGATCGTTGATTGGGATGCTCACCATGGTAACGGTACCCAGGACATATTCTGGGCCGATCCGGACGTCATGTTCATTGATCTGCACCGATCTGCGCCGTTCTACCCAGGTAGCGGCGGGCTCCAGGATGTTGGTGCCGGCCTGGGAGATGGCACCACTGTCAATATCCCCCTGCCCGGTGGGGCGGGTGATACAGCCTACCTGCGCGCCCTGAACGACATCGTGGCGCCTGCGGCGGACTACTTCAAACCGGACATCATTCTGGTGTCGGCCGGCTTCGACGCGCACTGGTTTGATCTGGCGATGAACGTCACTTACGAAGGTTTCGCCGCGATGACCGGAATATTACAGGCCCTGGCGCGGAAGCACTGCAGCGGCCGGCTGGTGTTTGTGCTGGAAGGTGGTTACAACACCGACTCTCTGGCCCGGGGCGTGCACTCCGTACTGGGCGTTTTGGCCGGCGGACCAATACCCGAACCGAGGGTGTGTGGCATGGAAGAAGTTGAGCAGGCCATTGAGTTCCACCGGGGTGCCTTTAAAGACGATACCTCATGACGGGAGGTTCACCGCAAATGACCCGGATTCCTTTTTCAGAACTGCAGGCATTGCTGGCTACGGTGTTCGAACGCCACGGCACGTCCTTGGCGGTGGCCCGCACCTTGGCCCTTAACTGCGCCACGGCCCAGCGAGATGGCGCGCTCAGCCATGGTGTGTTTCGAGTGCCGGGTTATCTGTCTACGCTGAAAAGCGGTTGGGTGAACGGCCAGGCCGTGCCGGTGGTGGAGGACGTGGCCCCCGGGTTTGTGTCCGCCGACGCGGGCAACGGCTTTGCCCAGCCAGCACTTGCAGCGGCCCACGAGCTGCTGGTCGATAAAGCCAGGAACAATGGCATCGCCATGCTCGCGATTCGTAACTCTCACCACTTCGCGGCGTTGTGGCCGGATGTGGAACCCTTCGCCCGTGAGGGTCTGGTTGCGCTGGCGTTCGTTAACAGCATGGCCTGCGTGGTGCCGTTCGGCGGTAATAAGCCTCTGTTCGGCACCAACCCCATCAGCTTTGCCGCGCCGCGGACCGGGCCGGACCCCCTGGTGTTTGATCTGGCCACCAGTGCCATGGCGCACGGAGATGTGCAGATTGCCGCTCGGCAGGGGGAAACCCTGCCCGAAGGCTGCGGCGTCGATGCAGAAGGCAACCCCACATGCGATCCGGCGGAGATTCTCAATGGTGGAGCGCTACTGCCGTTTGGCGGCCACAAAGGGTCGGCGCTGTCGATGATGGTGGAATTGCTGGCAGCGGCGCTGACCGGGGGAAACTTTTCTTTCGAGTTTGACTGGGCAGCCTACCCGGGGGCGAAAACACCCTGGACTGGCGAGCTGGTGATCGTGATTGATCCTTCCAAAGGCGCGGGCAGCAACTTTGCCAAGCGCGCGGAAACCCTGGTGCAGGAAATGGAGTGGGTCGGGCAGACCCGTCAGCCGGGAGATCGACGTTACCAGCAACGGGCGGAGGCGATGGAGCTGGGAGTGGCCATCGGGGAAGATGAACTGGCTCACCTGCGTGAGTTGGCCAGGGAGCGGTGACTGAAAGGTGTGCTAGTCTTCGGAGTTCCTGAGCGAAGAAGGAGAACTCCGCCATGCCTATCAGTGCCCACTATGCCTTAACCGTCCTGATTTGGGGGCTGACCTGGACCGCGATTCGGTTGCAGGTGGAATCCGCGGCGGTGGATATTTCAGTATTCTACCGTTTCGTGCTCGCGGCTGTTGTGGCCCTGGGTGGCCTGGCGTTGTTGCGGCGGCTGCCACGGTTTACGTTGAGGCAGCATGGGTGGCTGGTGTTGCAGGGGTTAACGCTCTACAGCATCAACTTTCTGCTGATCTACCGCGCGGCGGAAAACATGACCAGCGGCCTGCTGGCGGTGGTGTTCTCGCTGGCGGCCCTGTTCAATGCTCTCAACGGCCGGCTGTTTATGGGTATTCGCCCCAACCCCCGTCTCTATCCGGCGGTGGCACTGGGCATTTCCGGCGTTGCCCTGTTGTTCTGGCACGACCTGCAGATCGGCAACGCCACGCTGCCATCCCTGATGTTTGCGGCGGCAGGTACCTTCTGGTTTTCTCTGGGCAATCTGCTCAGCCTCAAGGTGCGCGAGGAAAACATCCCCTTGCTGGCGGGCAATGCCTGGGCGATGTTCTACGGGGCCGTTGCGCTGGGTGTCTGGTGCCTGGTGAACGGCGTTGAATGGATGGTGCCACAGGGAGCAACATTCTGGGGTGCAACTTTGTTCCTGGCGATTCCCGGGTCCATCGTGGCGTTTTTCAGCTACCTCACGGTGATCCGTGAACTGGGGGCCGACAAGGCAGGCTATGCCACCGTGCTGTTTCCCATTGTGGCGCTGAGTGTATCGACCTGGCTGGAAGGGTTTGTCTGGAGCGGTACCGCGCTGGCCGGGGCCTGCCTGGCGATCCTGGGTAACTACGTGCTGTTCCGCAAACCGCGGGCAAGCGCGCGCCTGGCGTAACGACTGTCCTGTTTGCGAAGATGGGTCTAAGCTTTTGGGAGACCAAGGAGGCCGTTATGTTTGTGGCAGAAAGATCCACCGGGCACATGATCGAAGTGCTGGATACCCAGGCACTGTTTGATCCCCACAAAAGTCGGGTCAAGGGCAGTATGCACTACGGTGAGGAAGCCCAGGACCCGGAGTTGTACGACAAAGCGGCACTGGGTTTTCCTTCCGGTGAAGCCTTGCCAGCATGCTGGACCGATCCGAATTATCGCCTGAAAAAGTGACTGGGTGTGTCGGATTACGGCTTCGCCTAACCCCACAACACTCTCGACCAATTTTTCCCATTACGTTGTAGCCTCGCCCGCTTTTCTGTAGCCTTTATTTTAATTGAACGTTCAATTAATAAATTCCGAGCCGGAATTCAGCAGGGTTGCCATGCCAAAAGTTGGAATGAAAGACACTCGCCGCCAGCAGCTGATCGACGCCACCATGGCCTCCATCGCCGAGCTGGGCATGCAGAACACCACCATTATGAGCATCAGCAAACGGGCGGGGATGTCGTCGGGCATTATCAGCCACTATTTCGGGGGCAAGCAGGGGCTGATTGAAGCGGCACTGCGGTACTTGCTGGATCAGTTGGGCAAAGAGTTGCGGGAGCGCATGGCGAGAACCGACGGCTCCCCGGAGCAGCGGCTGAGTTGCATTATTGAATCCAATTTTTCCGAGTTCCAACGTTCGGCGCTGGCGGCCAAAACCTGGCTGAGCTTCTGGGCTCGCTCCATGCATGAGCCGGGCCTTCAACGCTTGCAGCAGATCAACAATGCGCGGCTGTACAGCAACCTGCGCTATTCCTTTACGCAGGTACTGGAACCCCAGGCGGCGACGGCGGCGGCGCGGCAAATGGCAGCGCTGATTGATGGCTTCTGGCTGCGCAGCGCCCTGAGCGTTGACCCGGTCGAAAGTTTTGAAGCCGGCGAGCGGCTCTGCAAGCAATTCGTCCACGAGACACTGGCCCGGGCCAACGCCTGAGCTTTAACCGATTCAAAGGGCCCACAAGGCCTGACGAGACTGAACCGAGGTTATTACTGATTATGTCTGCACCTGCATCTCTACCGATTGTTCAAAACTTTGTGCATGGTCGTTTCCTGGCCAACAGCGCGGGCAAATCCTTCCCGGTGGTGAACCCGGCCAGCGGCCAGGTGATCTACGAAGTGGAAATAGCCGATGAGTCCATTCAGCAGGCGGCCACCGAAAGTGCCCGTGCCGGTTTTGCTGAGTGGTCAGGCATGACGGCCATCGACCGTAGCCGGATTCTGCTGAAAGCGGTGGCTTTGCTGCGTGAGCGCAATGATGAGCTGGCCGCAGTGGAAGTTCGGGACACCGGCAAGCCCTGGCAGGAAGCGGAAGCGGTGGATGTAGTGACCGGGGCTGACACCCTCGAATTCTTTGCTGGCTTGGCTCCTTCCATTGAAGGTACCCAACAGGATCTGGGCGGTGATTTCTACTACACCCGCCGCGAGCCGCTGGGCATCTGCGCCGGTATTGGTGCGTGGAACTACCCCATTCAGATTGCCTGCTGGAAGTCGGCCCCGGCGCTGGCCTGTGGCAACGCGATGATCTTCAAGCCTTCCGAGGAAACCCCGATGGGAGCGGTCAAGCTGGCGGAAATCTTCATTGAGGCGGGTGTGCCCGCAGGCGTGTTCAACGTGGTGCAGGGGGCGACGGACGTCGGCCAGTGGCTGACTCACCACCCGGAGATTGCCAAGGTGTCGTTCACCGGCGAGGTGGCTACCGGCAAGAAGGTGATGGCGGCAGCTGCGGGCTCCCTGAAGGACGTCACCATGGAGTTGGGCGGCAAGTCCCCGCTGATCATCTTTGACGACGCCGACCTGGAGAACGCCATTTCCGCCGCCATGGTGGGCAACTTCTACACCCAGGGCGAGATCTGCACCAATGGTACCCGGGTGTTTGTTCAAGAAGACCTTTACCCGCGCTTTATGGAGCGCCTGCTGGAACGCACCCGCAATAACATCAAGCCGGGCGATCCGATGAACCCGAACACCAACTATGGCGCGCTGATCTCGGAAAAACACCGGGATCTGGTGCTGGGTTACATTGCCAAAGGACTGTCAGAGGGTGCCACTCTGAGCCACGGCGGCCGGGCCTTCGAGCCGGACGATGCCAAAGGCGGTTACTTTGTGGAGCCGACCATTTTCACCGACTGCACGGATGACATGACCATCGTCAAGGAAGAGATCTTCGGGCCGGTGATGTCGGTGTTGACCTTCGCCGATGAAGACGAGGTCATTGCCCGGGCCAACAGCACCGATACCGGCCTGGCCGCCGGCGTGTTCACCAACGATATCCGCCGCGCCCACCGGGTGATTCACCAGATCCAGGCGGGTATCTGCTGGATTAACAGCTTCGGAGCCTCGCCGGCGGAAATGCCGGTCGGTGGCTACAAACTCTCCGGCATCGGCCGCGAAAACGGGCGCGAGACCATTGCGCACTACACCCAGATCAAATCGGTGTATGTGGGCATGGAAGATCTCGACGCCCCGTTCTAGACCTCGGGCCACACAGGAGAACGCGTATGACAGAAAACCGATACGACTACATCATTGTGGGCGCGGGTTCGGCCGGTTGCGTACTGGCCAATCGCCTGACGGAAGACGCCCGCCACAGGGTGCTGCTGCTGGAAACCGGTGGCAGCGACAAGAGCCTCTTTATCCAGATGCCCACCGCCCTGTCCATTCCCATGAATACCAAAAAGTACGCCTGGCAGTTCGAGACCGAACCGGAGCCGTTCCTGGATAACCGCCGCATGCACTGCCCCCGCGGCAAGGTGCTGGGCGGCTCGTCGTCCATCAACGGCATGGTTTATGTTCGCGGCCACGCCCGGGATTTTGACGAGTGGCAGGCCGAAGGGGCCACCGGCTGGCATTATCAGAACGTGCTGCCCTATTTCAGGAAAGCGGAAACCTGGGTGTTCGGCGGTGATGACTACCGCGGCGATACGGGGCCGCTTGGCGTCAATAACGGCAACAACATGCAGAACCCGCTCTACGAAGCCTTCATCAAGGCTGGGGCGGACGCCGGCTATTTTGAAACCGGCGACTACAACGGTGCCCAGCAGGAAGGCTTCGGTGCCATGCACATGACGGTCAAGAACGGCCGTCGCTGGTCCACCGCCAACGCCTACCTGCGCCCGGCCATGGAACGGGACAACCTGACGGTGGTCACCCACGCCCTGGTGCACAAAGTATTGCTGGACGGCAAAACTGCCACCGGTGTGCGCTACGAGCAGGGCGGCAAGGTTCACGAGGCGAAGGCCGCTGAAGAAGTGATCCTGTCCGCAGGCTCCATCGGCTCGCCCCATCTGTTACAGCTCTCCGGCATCGGCCAACGTGAGGTGCTGGAAAAGGCAGGTATTGACGTGCAGCACGAGCTGCCCGGCGTGGGTGAGAACCTTCAGGATCATCTCGAATTTTACTTCCAGTACCGCTGCAAGCAGCCGGTCTCCCTGAACGGCAAGCTGGACTGGTGGAACAAGCTCAAAATCGGCGTGCGCTGGATTCTGCGCAAGGACGGCCTGGGTGCCACCAACCACTTTGAATCCTGCGGCTTTATCCGCTCCAGGGCCGGTGTTGAGTGGCCGGACCTGCAATATCACTTTCTGCCAGCGGCCATGCGCTATGACGGCAAGGAAGCGTTTGCTGGTGATGGCTTCCAGCTGCATATCGGCCACAACAAGCCGAAAAGCCGTGGGTTCGTGCATCTGCAGTCGGCGGACCCGAAACAGGCTCCGACCATACGCTTCAACTATCTGCAGCATGAGGCTGACCGGGAAGGCTTCCGGGACTGTGTGCGCCTGACCCGTGAAATCATCGACCAGCCAGCGATGGACGAGTACCGCGGCGCTGAAATTCAGCCCGGTGCCGAGGTGCAGACCGATGAGCAAATGGATGCCTTTGTGCGCCAGGCCGTAGAGAGCGCCTATCACCCCTCCTGCACCTGCAAGATGGGCACCGACGAGCTGGCGGTGGTGGACCCCCACACCCGGGTTCGCGGCATTGAGAATTTGCGGGTGGTGGATTCGTCCATCTTCCCGACCATTCCCAACGGCAACCTGAACGCGCCGACCATCATGGTGGCCGAACGGGCCGCCGATCTGATCCGGGGCCTAGAGCCCCTGCAACCTTCTGACGTGCCGGTGATTATGGATGAGCAATGGCAGGCACGTCAGCGTCCGGGAACAGCAAAAAGGAGACACAACGCATGACACTCTGGTTATCCACAGGGCTGATTTTTACCTTCGCGGCCATCGCCCTGATTCTGTATAAATGGTGGAACATTCAGTGTATTGGCGTAACGCCGGTGCGTACCTTCACCTTTATTGCCATTCTGTTCACGTCCGGGCTGGATGTGGGGCTGATCATGTTCCCGCTGACCGAATTTGGCGGTTACGGCGATCTGTCGGCAAGCCCCGAGTACGGCTTTGCCAATCCTCTGGCGATTGAGTTTGGCTTCTGGGCTTTTCTGATCTGGGGCTTCTATTTCCTGACCTGTTTCTATTTCGCGATCATTGAGCCGCGGGTGAAGTTTTTCGAGATTCCCGTGGTGAAGGTCATCAACAACGTGGTGATCATCGGCACCTGTGCCTTCACCGCTTACCTGTTGCTGGTGAACCTGCCCTGGTATCTGCCCCAGCTCGGGGACGGCGAATCGGTAGTGCCGGCGTTTTACTTTATCGTCTTTGCCGCGATTGGGTTGGCGGTGTATTCCAGCTCCAGGATCAAGTACGTGCGTATTCTGAGTATTGGTTCCAGTGTGCTGTTCATCACGCTGATTGCCGGTATGTGGGTGCGGGCGTTTGCCCTGGGCCAGGGCTCGCCGGGAGACTTCTTTGGCACCGCCGGGTTGCTCGGTGAGTATTTCACCAACCTTCACCACTTTGTGTTGCCCATCAACGATTACCATGAGTTCTACCTGTTCTGGTGGTTCTCCTGGAGCATCATGATTGGCCAGTTCACCGCGCGGTTTGTCAGTGGCATTCGCACCTGGCAGTTGTTCATCGCCATGCTGGTGGTGCCGTCCATCGCCATTGGTGTGTGGTTCTCGGTACTCTACCACTATCACGAACAGGGCCTGAACATTGCGGCGTTTACCAATCTGGCGATGATCACGGTGGGTGTGCTGATGGTGGTGAACTCGCTGGATTCGCTGATCCGGCTGTACACCGATAATCTCAACATGACGGCGCAACGCCTGGGAAGAGCAAACTACGTGGTGTTCAATTTTCTGGCGATGATCGGGCTGACCATGTTGTTCCAGCTGGATTTCCTGAGAATTCAGTGGGTCGGTGCCCTGGTCATTGGTCTGTATTTCGCCTGTTTTGTATACATACTGGCGAAGAAGCGGGCCGAGGTGGCGTCGATCAAGGCCTCTCCGGAAGAGAACGTGCTCGATTTCCGTAAGATCGAACTGGCCACATAATCGGCGTTAGTTGCAGCCGCCCAACTGATTGATCCAGTCCGCGATCAGCTGGGCCCCCTGGGTGTCCGCCTGGAGGGTGCTGATCGGTGGCATGCGGAACTCGCGCTCGGCGACCATTCTCAGGTACAGCAGTGAGTTGTCGGCGTCTCCGGGTGTTACCAACTGTGCGTCAGGCCTTCCCAGGTCGGTATTGTCGGGCGGTGTTCCGCAGGCTCCGGTTTCAGCCAAAGGCGTTGTGAACCTCAGGTCCATGGCGCTTTGGGTGGTGCCGCCGGGTCGGTGGCAATGGCTGCAGTTGCTGTGCAGGTAGCTGCGTGCACGGCTGGTGGTCGATGCACTGTCGTCGGTGCTGCGGCTCAGGCTCTGGTTGCGCTGAGCGGATGTCGCCGGCTCACTCAGTACGCCAATACCCGCCAGGGTCGCCAACTGGTTGGCGGTAACGCCGGTCTGGGGGTAGGTGAAGTCGGTGTTCAGTTGCGCGGTTTCCAGGCCGAGACTGAAACCCGCAGCTTCGGTGTGGCACAGGCTGCACTCGCCAGCCGAGGGGTAATGCCAGACCTGGCCACCCACATCCGCATCCAGAGCGCCGTCGACCAGTTCGGCGTTGGTGCCGGCTTCATCCCACTGATAGCTGTAGCCAGACCAGCTGCCATCGGCGTTGTGCAGGAACAGCCGGGTTTCGATCAGGCTCTGGCCCAGCAAGAAGTTTTTCACCAGCACGGAGCCTCTGGGCAGTGCGAAATCCCCGCTGTCATCGAGGTTGATACTGGTGTTGTCTGGCACCGCCAGGTAGCGGGTTTTATCGGCACCGTCGGACCAGAAGGGCTCGATAACGGTGTAGGGAATGACCCCGTCGGCGGGCTCCCAGGGTGCACTGGCCTGCACGCAGCCGGTGTCTGACAACTGCTGTGGCAGTTCGATATCCACATTGACCGGATCAATCCGGAACAGGCCGGAGAAGGTCACCAGATAGAGTTCGCCGTTAGGGTCTTCGGCGAAGGACGCCACGTTGCGGCCGGTTTCCAGCAGAGTGCGGCGTTGGAAACTGCCATCGGCCAACGGGTCTAATGCCCACAGGGTACCCGAACCGAAATCGGCGAACAGGTACGAACCCTGCAGCGCGGGAATGTTGTTGCCCCGGTAGACATAACCGCCGGTGACGGACACCCCCTCGGAGCGGTCGTAAGCGGCGACCGGGTCGATAAACGGGCCGGAGGGAGACGTGCCGCAGTCATTGTCGGTGCGCTCAAACCCTTCGTAGCAACGCCAGCCATAGTTGCCCCCGCGGGTAATCCGATCGATCTCTTCAAACTGGTTCTGACCCACATCGCCGGCCCAGAGGTCGCCGGTCTGGCTGTCGAAACTGAATCGCCAGGGGTTGCGCAGACCGTAGGCGTAGATCTCCGGCAGTGCGCCGGAAATGCCATTGCTGGCGGGAGTGCCATCGGCATTGATACGCAGGATCTTGCCCAGCCGGGTGGACAGATCCTGGGCCTCGTTGTCGGGGTCGTTGGCGCTGCCGCCATCGCCGAGCCCGATATACAGCAGGCCGTCAGGGCCGAACACAATGTGGCCGCCGTTGTGGTTGGCAAATGGCTGGGGCTGTTCTAGCAGATCGGTGCGATCCAGTGCCCCTGAGCCGTTGGTGTTCAGAGTCAGGCCATTGTCGGCGGATTGAAAGCGGGCGACGAAAGAGGTCATGTTAGGGCTGGCACCGACGGTGAACGACAGGTAGATCGAATCGTTGCTGGTAAAATCCGGATCAAACGCCATACCCAGCAACCCACATTCTTCGCAGGTGCTGAGTGAGTAGGCCTGGGACAGATCCGCCAATTGGGTTCGGCTGTCGGTGTTCAGGTCAAGGCGATGGATGACGCCGCCTTGCTCGACGACGTAGAACACCTGTGCCAGGTCGGGGTGCGGTAACATCAACAGGGGCCGGTTGAAGCTGAGGGAGGGCGCTATCTGGGCCAGCTGAACCTCGCCCGAGCCCTCAAAAGCCAGGCACTGCGTATTGCCGGGGCGTTCGGAAAGGCCGAGGGTTTCGCCGGAGCCGTTTCCAGAGCCCCCGCCGCAGGCGGTAAGCGTTAAACAGATGAATAGCAGAAAACCCCGTTGCATGAGCCCTGTCCTCCCTGCAGAGCTTTAATAATAGACCATCCCTGGCATTTCAAAAGTGTTGAGTGGAAATCCGGCCCGGAAGACCCGGGCCGGATTTCATAGGGCGGTTACAGGTTTAGTCGGTCGCCCGATCTTCCATGTCGCTAACGCCTTTCTTGAAATTTTGCCAGGTGGAGGAAGTGGCCTCTTTGGTGTTTTCCCACGCGCTTTCGCTCGTTTCTTTGGTATTTTCCCAAGCCTGGCTCAGGCTGTTGCGGGTCTGGTTCCACCAGCTTTCATCGTATTCGGGCAGTGATGAGACGGCCTCACTGTCTGCTTCCAGGTGTACCTGATAGTTCAGGTCGTCGAAGCGGTCCATGGCATCATCACTGTCTTTCAGCTGCAGGGTGAAACTGCCGCGCTCGGCGACTACGTCGCGGCCACCCAAGCCCAATACGTCGCCGGTTTTGATCACCAGGGAATGTACTGACATGTCATCGCCAAGCAGAACGTCTTCGACCTCGCCAATTTCTTCGCCGGCACTGTCGAATACGTCGGCATCCAGCAACTCGTCTGTGGAATACAGCCCTTCAGAAGCCTGTGCGTATGTACCAAGTGTCAGGCCGCCAGCAAGCATGGATATGCCCATTGCCTTAATCAATCGTGTTCGCATGATGGAACTCCTGTAAAGGTTTGATCCTGTGAGATCGCCGTGACGGTAGGCCCGGCGTCCATAATCAACCTAGCAAATGCCCCGGCAACCACCTAGTGACGTTCTGGCAATGATCCAGCTGTCACACTGTTATAAACCGGCGCTATCATCGGGTACATCAATACAGTGGGAGCCGTTGAATTCCGGCGTGGTGGCCCCATATAAACAGGCAAGCGGCGGTTTCAGGGCTGTCGCGCTGAATTTTCTGA
>NZ_JBBDSR010000009.1:0-12211 GCF_040904845.1 Marinobacter sp.
CGCGAGAATATCGCCGAACAGCACAAACACTAGGGTGACCGCCGGGTACAGGGCCAGCCAGCTGACCAGAGTCATCTTCCATTTGGGGGGTGGCGTCACCGGGTTCTGGCCGGGCAGGCTGAACCAGGTCACGAGGCCGGAGGTGACTTCCCGTTCACTGGGCTGAATCAACAGGTTCTCGATCTGTTCCAGCAATTCGGCCCGTTCGGATGAGGCTTCCCAGGCATTCAGCGTGTCCCTGTCCCGGAACTTGAACACGATACGGTATTCCGGATCAGCCGGTGACGAGGGTCGGAACATGGTGGCACCCAGGTAGCCGGTAAAGCTGGCGGCCCGCTCTGTCATCTGACTGCTGAGCTTCTCGAACTCGCTTTCCTGACCCTTTTTCACGCGACGTGAAACGACCACGGTTAAGGGGGTGCTCGGCTCCGGATGAGATTTCTCTGTCATGATGCGTTCTCCCTGAGATGTAACTGCCGGGCCGTGCTTGGTCCGGTTGGCATGAGATTCTTGATCAGAAACTTCTGGCGAAACACGTGGTGGCCTACTGACTCAGCTGCTATGCCGGTATCGCCCAGTTGCTGACAAGTCCTGTTGGCAACCTGGTGGATGTCGTGAATTTCCTGGCTGAGTTGACTGACAGTTTGGCTTTGCTGTTCTGTGGCTGCAGCTATTTGCTGATTGAGTCCGTCGGTCTCGTTAATGCCGGCAACAATGGCTTTGAGGGCCTCGGCGCTGGCGGAGACTTGATCCACACTGTTGGCGGATTGGCGTTTGCCTTTCTCGATCGATGCGACCACCCGTGCTGATCCCTCCTGAAGCGCCGTGATCATGTCGCGTACTTCATCGGTCGATTGCTGGGTTCTTTTGGCAAGGGAGCGTACCTCGTCTGCGACCACCGCAAAGCCCCGTCCATTCTCTCCGGCTCTGGCAGCCTCAATGGCGGCGTTCAGGGCAAGCAGATTGGTTTGATCGGCAATGGCATTGATGACATCCAGTATACGTCCTATGGCCTGGCTGTTCTGGTCCAGCTCCTGGACAATCTCGCTGGATTGTTCCAGCTCCTTGGCCAGGGTACCGATGCTGTCCTGGGCTGCTGCGGCTGAGTGCGCACCTTGCTCCCCGGATTCGCGGTTTCGGCCGCTGAGGTGGGCCGCCTGATGGGTGCTCTCGGAGACCTCGCGGATGGTCGCGCTGAACTCTTCAACCGAGGTGGCAATGGTACTCAATCCGGACAGTTGGTGTTCCGAGGCTTCGGTGCTGGCCTGCAGCAGGTTACTGGCTTGGCTGACGTGGCCTTCGATCTGGCTGCCGCTGTCTCTTATTCGGGCGATCATCACTTCGAGGCGTACCTCAATCAGCCGCATGGCCAGCTCGATCTGGCCGACAACGCCCGGGTGCCCGGTATAGACCAGTTGCTTGATCGGGTGATTTACCACGCCCTGGCAATGTCGGAAGAGAGACTGTAACGGCTGGTTGAAGATAAGCAAAATCACAAAGCTGACCGCGCTGCCGACCGTGAATAGAGTCGAAAACAGCAGTGGCTGTGTCAGTAGCCCGGCAATCAGCAATGGGCTGAACGCGACGCTCGCGATCAGCCATTGCAAAGTGGCTGGCGCTAGCCTGGGTATTCTTAGGGCGAGGGGGTGTTTGCCTCTGGCGCGGGCCTGATAGACCTGCTGGGTGCGCCGGACAGTGGCGTTGTCGGGAGCACGATAAATGGCCTGGAACTCGATTATTTTGCCATGTTCGTCGGAGATCGGGGTCACAAAGGTGTCTAGCCAAAGGTCCTGAACGCTGGCAGTTCGGTTCCGGATCATGCCCATCCAGGACTCATCTCGCCCCAGAGTTTCCCACAGATCATTCAGCGGGCCTTTGGGCATGTTCGGGTGTCGAAGTTTGCTGAACCCCTCGGCTTTTAGAGTACCTTCATCGTGGCCGCACAGCCGGCAAAACGCGCTGCTGGCGTAGGTGATTTTGCCGTCACTGTCGGTCAGTACCAGCAGCTGATCCGGCTCACGGGCGGTAGTTGGCAATGGCTCATATCGGGACATCTTTTCATCCTCCGAAACGAAAAAGGGGCCCGCATAGCGGGCCCAAAGGAGAGCAACAACGCTTAATTGATTAGCTGCCGGTTGCGCGCATGTGCTGCACGTTAAACATGCTGGGGCGGGAAAGTTCCGGATCGACCTGGCCCTTGAACTGGCCGGTGGTGCAGTGGCTTGCCTGCACATCGATCATGCTGAAGTTGTCATCGATAGACACGCCGGTGCCCTCGTTCTTGGGCAGGTGATGGTCAGGGTGTGCCTGGCCGATGGTGAAGGTCTTCCACAGGCTACCCTTGCGGTCGTAAGACACGGTTCGTGGAATGGTAAAGGTCTGGGCATCCATGTAGTGAACCCGCTTCGAGAGCGGATGGCTTTCGTCTACTGGTACCGATTCAACCTCGTACACCTTGCGCAGTTGCCAGGTAATATCCGGGAAGCATCCGCCCTGGCCGCTGAAGGCGATAACCTGGTAGCCGTCATCATCCTGGTGGGTTTCCGTGTCCAGATTCATTTCATTATGGTTGTAGAATGGCATCAGCATGTAACGGGTGCCTTTGTAGGTCCAGTTCATGTCCGAGATACGGCCGTTGTAGCCCTCGAAGTCCTCGATCATCAGGTCCGAACCCAGGAAGGCATCGGTCACCTGGCCGGTGGCCAGGCGGCGCACGCGGCGCTGGAAGCCCAGGTAGAGCCAGGAGTTGTCCCGCTTGAGATCGTCGGCCGCACGATGGATCAGCAGTTGGGTATTACGAACGTCCGCCGGGTCCAGTACCTGAACATAGATGGCGCGGAAAAGGTCAGACGGGTTGGGCGTGATTTCCGGTGTCGGCTCCTGAATAACACGGCCCTTGTAGTTCAGGAAGTGGAAGTTGAACTTGATGGTCCGCTCCACTTTGCCGGAATCCATATCCCGGTACTTCCAGTAAAAGGGGTATATGGCGGCGCTGTCGCCCCAGTTGTAGCCGTACTTGTAGTTCCATGCCAGCTTTTCGCCTGCGCGTGGGTCATCCGCATCCGGCTCCTGCGGGAAAGGCCGGCCCGCTTTCCAGCCACTGATTTCACCAACCTGCTCGCCGAGCGACACATCCCCCAGAGATTGGCGTGTGGCGTCCACGTAGGCGGGATGAAGGTCGAACGATGTGGTCTCGCCGACCGAGATCGAGGTCCAGCCTTTCTCTATGAAACCGAGGAAAGCCGGGTCAATGATGTCCTTGAACTGTTCCACGTTGGACTGGTCGATGATCATGCCGGCGCTGAGGCCCTCATGGTTTGGGGTTTCATCGTTGTAGGGATGAAAAGACTCATTGATCACTTCGTCGCTGGCGAAGGCAGCGGTGGAGAGTAGCCCCGCCGTCAGTCCCACAACCAGACCGCTGAACACGGATTTTTGCACTCTTGTTTTCATGATATTTCCTCTTTATCAGAAGCTGTAACGGGCAGTCAGCTGAATTTCATCTTCTTTCTGGGCCATGCCGATCGGGCCGGATTGGAAGCGACCGAGGGGCTCAGAGCCTGAGAGACCTGCAGACTCGCCGGGCTGGTGATTAACCACACCCGGTGTTTGGGTGAACGGGTCCCAGGGATTGCAGGAGCGGCAATCATCGAACTCACGGGCACCATCACCCACTTTGAAATTGCCGCCCAGGGTCAACTTGAAATTGTCGTTGACCAGCCAGTCGACCGACGGCGCGATCGCCGTTGCCTGTGCGCGGAAGTCGTGAGCTGTGATGATTTTGGGGGTCAGGCGTCCGTTCATATAAAAGCCCTGTACCAGAAGAGTAGCGGTCCAGTTGTGCTCATAATCCGGGATGCCGGCTTCGCCGTAGGTCCTGTCTTCACGCTCGTGATCGAGGATGTGCTGGCCAAATATCTGACCAGAGAACAGGAAGGCCTGGCTTTCGTTCAGAGCCGGGATAAAAATGTTCTTGTCTGCACCAACCACATACCGAAGTACATCAGACTCGGAGTAGAGTTCTTTGCGAAGGGTGTTGGCGAACTCCTCACCCGAGGTGTACGCGGTTTCAACGCGGAACACCGTGTCCACGCCTTGAGCGTAGTAATCCACAGAACCACCAACCAGGTTGACGCGGGGGAAGTGGATATCAAAAGCGATCAGGCTGGGATACACATCCGTTTGACCGTTGAACGCGTTCTGCGCGGGGATTTCCCCTCTGAGAGACGGCAACTGTGAACGGTAAGTCAGCGCATTGAGTGAGAAGCCCAGGTCGCCGTAAACACCTTCCGTCTTCAGGCCCAGTTGAGTGTTGGAGAGGCTCCAGCTGGGCATGTGTGCCTTACGGATACCAATCTGCCCGGGTCCGAAATCCGTAGCGAAGCCGCCGTCCGGGGTGGCGCCTGCGAAGTTGGCGACGGTACCACCATTTTCCCATAGGTTATTCATTCCGCGTAAGAAACATCCCGCATCAAGAATAACGTTTGGCTGTCCGCACTGGCCGATATCGTGAGGGCGGAACTTGTCGAAGTTCCAGACGACCTGGAAGTTCAGGTCGTCGAAGGCAAAGCCTTCAAACACCTCGGTGGGACCCATGCGGTAGTCCGTTCGCAGGATCCACATGGGAATCCGGATATCTTCCAGTTCGTCGTAGATATTGTTGCGGGAGAAGTCCACCGGGTTGATCACATCCAGCACCCGGAACAGATCCGTCCTGCCCCAGATCACCTGTTGCTTACCCAGGCGGGTGCTGAGGATGTTGCCGTTGGCGAAATTGATATTGAAATCAGCGTAGAGTTCGCGAATGACGTCGGCGCGATCATTGAACTCCTGATACCGGAGATCATTGGTATCCTTGTCCAGGTAGCCGACAATACAACCGCGACTATCCTCGTCACAGGGGCGGACCGGAACACCAAAGGCAACGCCGTTGTCCTGCCCGTGCAGGTGTTCGCCCAGAACAACCATGCCCTCATTCGGGTTTTGAGTGGTGTCAAAGCCGAAGAAAGGGGTAGGCGCTATTCCGCCACCATGAGGAACGTTACCCTGTGTGCCCTGCAACTGAATGGGACCACCGGCATTACGGCCATATTCATCATCATTGAGGTCGTAAACGCCGTCGTAACTGGCGCGCAGGGTCGCATTGAATTTTACATTGCTGAGGATGCCAACATCCCCCGCACCTTTCTCCATTTCCATTTGCAGTGTGTTGCGGAACTTGGAAAGCCCTACGCCTTCCCGCCCATAACTAGCGTTCTCGACATAACCGTTAACGCGGGTGTCCTTCGCCGCTACGGTTCCAGTCATCGTTAACAGCGCCAGGCTGGCACTACCCGCAAGGGTATAGCACCAGAATCTCAGGCCTTTTATTGTTGTTTGCATGGCAGATCCTCTTACAGGTTTAGTGGAGTTTGGTACCGGGTTCAGGCCCGGTACGGTTCTCCCGGCACGAACCCATCATCCTGCTCCCGAAAGGAACCGGACGACGGAGATGGTGTTGGTGGATGACGGTCGGCATGGAGAATGCCGTCTTCGTCGGCGTAGACATCGGTGACAAAACGGGGCCTGAATACCAGTACCCAGGAAGGCACCAGCAGCATGGCCGCGATGCCGTTGATCACGATCATCACGCACAGCAACAGTGCAGCATCTGACTGGAAGCGCAGGTCTGAGAAAATGACCCACATGATGATCCCGGCCATCAAGGTCAGAGCCGTGAAACTGATGGCCATGCCGGTGGTGGAGATCGCGCGGCGAACCGCATCGCGAAGATTTCCGCGCCGCGTCATTTCTTCTCGGATCCGGTCCATCATGTAAATGGAATAGTCGATGCCAACACCGATGCCGACGGCAATCACCGGCACCGTGTTGATGTCTATACTCAGGCCGCTGAGGCCCATGTAGGCGTAGGTGAGTGTGGTGGCAAACAGCATGGCCAGCAGCATCATCAGCCCGGCATGCAGGGAGGTGTAGAACAGCATCACGAAGAGAAAAATAAGCAGGAACACCAGTGGTAGAACAATCACGTTGGTTTCAAACGCTGACTCGTTCATCGCTGCGGCGACACCGAGGGTACCTCCGGCCAGACGTATGGTCAGGCCTTCCACACTGTCACCGTTTTCCGCGATCCATTCCTTGGCCATGTGGATGGCCCGGCGAATGGTTTCGCCCTGGCGGTCTTTGTAATAGAACACCAGGTTGGCGATGCGGTCGTCGGTGTCGTTGAACTCATCCAGCGCCCCGGGAATCGGGCTGGACGCCATATAGGTGAACATCAGCCCGCCCACATAGCCGGCATCGTGAGGGACCTGGTACCAGCGCGGGTCATTGTTGTGCATCAGGCGGTTAACCTGTTTCACCAGGTCGGGCAGCCCCTTGCTGCCACCCACTTCCGGGTCCCGCAGCATGTGAGACTGCAGGTCGGACAGGGCTGCCAATACTTCTGGCCGCTTGAGACCACCGTTTTCTTCGGTTTCCGCAATAATGTAGAGCTCCTCCGAGCCCGGGAAGCGCTCGTTCACCACGCGTGAAGAGACGTTGTAGTCGTGGTCTGGATACAGAATGGGGGACCCGGGTTCTGAATCGCCGATCTGTACATTGGACGACGCCAGCACGCCGGCCAGCATGGCGAGGGCTGCTATGCTCAGGACAATCTTGGCAGCGCCAGGCCGGGCGACCGTGCGGGAACAACTGGCACCAATGTGCCGCAGGACGGTCTCGCGAGTTTCCAGGTTTTTTGGTGTTGGCAGAATCGACAACAACAGAGGTACGCCGATCAACACGGTGAATACCACGGTAATGGCCCACAGCGAGGCGTAGATGCCCAGGTGGGTATTCAGCGGTATTGAGCCGATGGCAATCAGCGACAGGCCAATGGCATCGGAAACCACGCCGAGGGAGCCGGGGCGGAACAGGCTGTCAAAGGTGGCCTTGGCCGCCTCCGGCCCACTGCCTCTCTCCTGGGTTTCGGCGTAATACCGTTCCACCAGTTGGACGCCGTGGCTCATGGCCCGGGCGGCAATCAGGAAGGGAATGACTAGCCCGAGAGGGTCGAGGTTGTAGCCAAGCAGGCTGATAATTCCGAGCCCCCAAATGGTGGAGACAAGCACGCCGCCGAGGGGAATAAGCACACCGTAGGCCTTGCGGAAATGGAGGACCAATAGCGCCAGCATGGCCACAACGGTGAAAATGAAAATCTGGAGAATCTGCTCCATGTAGGTGTAGGCCCAGCCCACCAGAACCGGTTGACCCGTGGCATAGATCTTGACGCCCGCCTGTTCTTCCTCGGCCCGCAGTTGCTGCAGCTGGGCAAAGGTTTTTTCATAGTCCAGTTGGCCCTCGATGAGCTGCGCCTTGACCAGGGCCATTTTCATGTCCGGCGACACCAATGGGCCGTAAACCCTGGGGTTGGCCGACACATCAGCCCTCATGGCCTGCAGCGCTTCCTCGGAATATTGTCCGGAGGTGGAATCGTAATAAGGCTCCGAATTGATACTGCCAACTTCCGTCAGCCAGATCTTGCGGGAGTTGCGGTGAGTCACGCTGGACACAAGGTTGTGGTTGACCCCCGGCAGGTTGTCCACCGCCTGGGTTATCCGGTCGATCTTCGCGAGCTTGTCGTTGGTGAAGATGTCGCCCTCTTCGAACTCGACACCCACTACCAGAACATTGGCACCCCCAAAGCTGTCCTTGATGCTGTTGTGCAACTCAATGTAGGGGTGCTGTTGCGGTAGAAGATCCGCAAAGTCGGTATAGACTTTCAGACCGGGAATGCGCAAGGCAAATGCCAGTGTAAGGATGGCGATAACGGCCAGCACCTTGCGGGGGTTGCGGAATATCCACAGCTCCAGCAAGTGCAGTAGATGAGTAAAGCGATGCAATCCGGGCATGGTGGTGTTCCTCAGTCAGTACTGGCCGAGAAGGCCACGGGAATTTCAAGGTTCAGCAAAAGGCCACGACCACCTGCTACGAGCAGTTTCTGGTTGGGCAGCAACAGTCCGCTGCGCAGGTACAGGGGCTGGTCGGAGGTGGAAATCTTTTGCCAGGACTGATCGGTCTGCTGCAGGACAGTGGCGTTATCCGCCAGGGCATAGAGTCCGGAAGGGCCGTAAACGAAGCCAAATATGGGGGCGTTAATTCCGGTAGGGGATTTATCCCAGCTCTCACCGCCATCCGTGGTGTGGTAGATGAACCCGTTCAGGCCACCGACCCACCCCTCATTTTGCGAACGGAAATGGCTGGTGTGGGCGTAAAACTCATTAGGCAGATAACCCGCGTAATCCCAGTTTGCGCCGCCATCTTCGGTGGTAAGGACCAGGCCGTATTCGCCAGTTGCGAAAGCCTTATCGGAATCCACAAACTGCAGATTGTTGAGGATGGCATCTTCATTGAGGGACGTTTTTGTCCAGGTCTCACCCTGATCGGCGCTGCCCTGAACGGTGGTAAAGGCACCAGCTGCCCACCAGCTTCCATCTGGGGCACAGGCTGCCGTCATCATCTGTTCCTGGCTGGGCAGTGTGTGCGCGGTCCAGTTTTTGGCGCTGGCGTCGCTGTGCCAGATTTCATTGTTGAAGGTCAACGCGATAAAGCTGTTGTCCGGACAAACGTCCAGGGCGAGAAAACTGTCGGATGTCGGGGTCTGTCGGAGCCAGGTCTCACCGCTGTCCGAACTGACCAGAACAACGCCGTTGTTGCCGGAAAGGACAATAACCTCATCGTTGCGGGCCATGGCCTGGTAGAAGTCTGTTCGTTTGATAGCCTCTTGCGACTGTTCCCGAACAGCTTCCAGATTTAGCGGTGCTTCGCAGCCTGTCAGCAGAAGCGAAAACAGTCCGGCCAGTGATACGGCTTTGCCGGCGGTGCGCCATGAGCGCAGGGGGGCATTTCGCATTGTATGTCACCGTCTTTGTTTTTGTGGATAAAGCGACTAAGGGTGAAATAGCAACGCGTATGCCATACGCAGAATAATTTTCTTAACTAAATGAAAAGAAAAGAGAAAGATTTGAATCATGGTTGTGAAGTCTGGAATTTGCGGGGAATATGGCTATTTGATTTTCATCAAATGATCAAGCGGGGGGCGTACTTTCTTATTTAGTAAAAGGCGGGTGGGGAGGAACGGACATCCTTGTCCCTGGGTGGCTTTACAGCTATTAGCTCTCGGCTAGCATGCCGAACTTTTTCAGCCTGTAGGCGAGAGCGGGGCGAGTCAGACCCAGTATACGGGCTGCCCCCGATACATTCTGGTTTGCTTCTTCCATGGCACGGCGCATCAGGGTTTCTTCTACGTCATCCAGGCCGATGCCGTTGCCCAGTATCTGGCTGGCCCAGTCACCAGTCGCCCCCTCGCAGCCTTCTTCAACGAGTTGTCCCTGATTGTCGACAACACCTTGTGGCTCTTTGGGCTGCGGTTCGGGGACGCCTGCAAAAAGCGATTCGCAGCTGATGGATTCATTGTTATCGGTGAGTATCACGCCACGCTCAATCACATTTCCCAGCTCGCGGATATTACCTGGCCAATGATAGTGCATGCACATATCCATGGCCTTGTCGGACAAGCCCAGGGTGCGTTTGTTGTACTCTGAGTGGAATTTCCCCAGAAAGTGCTCGGCAAGCAGAGATAAGTCTTCAAACCGTTCCCGTAGCGGTGGGATTTTTACCGGAAACACATTGAGGCGGTAAAAAAGATCGGAGCGAAAACGGCCTTCTTCCACCGCTTTCTCAAGGCTTTCGTTGGTGGCTGCAATAACCCTTACGTTCACGGAACGTGTGCGATTGTCACCGACCCGCTCTAGTTCCCCTTCCTGTAACACTCTCAACAATGTGGCCTGTGCACGGGGTGTCAGCTCCACCACCTCATCCAGAAAAATGGTCCCCGTGTTTGCGCGTTCAAAACGACCGGGCCGGGACTGATTGGCCCCAGTGTAAGCGCCCTTTTCAACACCGAACAGTTCGGCTTCAATCAGGTCAGGAGGTATGGCGGCGCAGTTGACGGCAATAAAGGGCTGCTCGGCTCTTTCGCTGCGAAGATGAACGCTGCGGGCAATCACCTCTTTGCCGACGCCGGTTTCACCCAGCAACAGCACAGACACCTTGCCCATGGCGGCTTTGTCGATCATCTTGCAGACTTTGTTGTAAGAGGTAGATTGGCCAATGCCATAGTACTGCCCCTGCTGTTTCTCGAGGCTGCTACGCAGGGAGCTGACCTGGCTCTGAAGGTCGTACAACTCTTCAATAATGGGGTCGGCTTTGAAGTATTTGGTAAATTCCGTCATGTCTTCCCACTCTTCCGCGGGCTTGCCGACGATCATGCACTTGTCGTCGCCAGATCCGCGGCAGCTAACCTCCCGGAAGATGATTTCCCGGCCCATAAACGAAGATGTGTAGGCGCAGGCGTATCCCAGCAGTGACCAGCAGGCAGGCTCCTCCATCTGCCCCAGCTCTGTTTGGCAGATGTCTACTTCAAAGGAATCGATCCATTCCAGTTCGCAGTAAAAACTGCCGGTTTCCTGGTCTATGTCAATCTCAATGGGAACAGCTTTCACCATGCCCTTAAGAGAGTGCAGTTGGGGCCCGGCGAGGAAAATATCGAGTTCACTGCAGTGGGGCCGCAGCTTGCGAGCCAGTTCGGCATCCTTCAGCCCGGACTGGTAACCCAGGCGCAAGAAAAAGCCCTTCGCTCGCTCGATGCCCATGGTATTGACCATTTCGCGGCGAAAGGTGGCCATGGCATTAACCTGCATCAGTAGCATGCGCTGCTCACCAAACCAAATTTTGCCTTCCGTGCTTTGGAACCGGATCTGCTCCGTAAGATCCTGAAAGTCAATATATTTTAACTGCGGCTTGTAGCTGATGGCCATACTCTGTAGCCCCATTGTTGTTGTATGGGCGTTGCCTTTGGATAGTTCTCCGGCACGTCGGCAGTGGTTGGCCGACTCCTTTTCATATAACACCCTATCCATAACAAAAATCAACGAAATGATGAAAAGTTGGGCAACAAATTAGGTTTCTCGGGGGCTGAGCATTTGCTCAGTTCACAGTTCGTTGTTGATCAAATGGTAAAAATTCCCCTGGTCTTTCACCCTCTCCAATAACGAGCCCGCGTTATGTAATTCATGGCCTGTCTTTTAAAACCCTTCTAAAACAATCATATGAGTTATTTTCTGCGACAGAAGTTCAAAGCTTGGCATAGCCGTTGCTCAAGTCCAGTTAACCGACAACAAATGCAAACGGTGCCAATAATGACTGACCAAGCACAAAGCTTCGACGAAATGCCCCGGTACATCCGGGTGCGCAGTGGACCGGAAGACCGGTTCGTGGAGTTCGACTTTGCCATCGGCCATCCCGAACTGTTTGTTGAGCTCGTGCTTCCTCGGGAAGCGTTCGGAATTTTCTGTGAGCACAACAACGTGATCCACATGGATTCCGAGATGATCCGCGAGATCGATGCGGACATGGTCAAGTGGCGCTTTGGTGAAAAGGGCCACCGTTAACTGTCAGCCAGTCGATTCTTCACTCACAACAACAAGACGGTAAGTTGATATGAGCATTGAAATCAAAACCACCTCGGTGGAGCCAATCCGCCACACCTACAGCCACATCGCCCGTCGTTTTGGCGACAAGCCGGCGACGCGCTATCAGGAAGCCAGCTTCGATATCGAAGCCACCACTAACTTTCACTATCGGCCGCTGTGGGATCCGGAGCATACCCTGAATGACCCCACCTGGACGGTCATCCGCATGGAAGACTGGTATGCGGTCACTGACCCCCGCCAGTTCTATTACGGGGCCTATGTAGGTAACCGCGCCAAGATGCAGGAATCTGCAGAAACCAGCTACTCCTTCTGCGATAAGCGCAACCTGTTGAGCCGCCTTCCCGAAGAAACCCGTGAACAGATTCTTCGCCTGCTGGTGCCGCTGCGCCATGTTGAACTGGGTGCGAACATGAACAACAGCAAGATCGCCGGCGATGCCATCGCTACCACCGTGGCCCAGATGCACATCTATACCGCCATGGACCGACTCGGCATGGGCCAGTATCTGTCCCGTATCGCGCTGATGATGGATGGCAGTACCGGTACCGCTCTTGACCACTCCAAAACCTACTGGATGGACGACGAGCTCTGGCAACCCATGCGCAAACTGGTTGAAGACACGCTGGTGGTCAAGGACTGGTTCGAGCTGACTCTGGTTCAGAATCTGCTGATCGACGGCA
>NZ_JBBDSR010000010.1:0-1960 GCF_040904845.1 Marinobacter sp.
TCCAGGGTTTCCATGTCGAGGCCGCAGGGAATGGCAAATTTCAGGGTAAAGTCATAGTCGGTCATGATCTGTCGTCCTCCTCGGAGGATGCGCCACCGGTACAGTTGTCGACGACACGACGTAACTGTTTGGCGTGGTTGGCCGGATTCTTCGGCGTGCTCCATACGCTCACAATACAAAACTCGCCGCAGCGGCATTCGCTGTCGTTGTGTGGGCAGTAAAGTCGTCCCCAGGCATGCCCGGTTGATGGCACTACTCGCCAGCCGTGGGCTTCGGCATATGTCAGCGCCTCTTCGATCTCTTTCTTGCTATGACGTGAGCGTTTCATGAAATCTCTTGAAGGTCAGCATGGGGGAAGAGATCGACGGTTGTCAACTGACAACCCGTTGAGTGCCACTCACCGATTTCCCATCGCCATCGCGGCTCGCTGACCTCAACTACCAGGCTGGTAGCCCTTGGGATCTGACCCTGAGGGCTACGCCGAGCTCTCTGACCATCCACCAGGAATCAGCAGTGTAACCTTTCTATTTACGCCTGTAATCAAACAGATTACACTACTCCCATGATCAAGACCTTTCGGAACAAGGGCCTGGCGTCGCTTTGGGAAACCGGTAAATCCAGGATCGACAAGCGTATGCATAGGCGCATCCTGATCCGCCTGGCCGTGATCAACGAAGCCACCAGCGTCGAGGATATCAACTTACCAGGCTATAACTTCCATGGCTTGCAGGGCTTAAACCCTAAGCGCTACACCGTACATGTGAACGGCCCCTGGTGCCTCACTTTTGAATTCGAGGACGGCAACGCTTATCAAGTTAAATTTGAGCAATACCACTGACTGAGAGGTGAGGTCACCATGGCTATTACTGCGAAGCAAAACCCCAGTCGCTGCCCGCCGCACCCCGGCGAGGTGATCGAAGACATGCTGGAGGATATGGACTACAGCAAGAGTGACATCGCGCAGATGCTGGGCATCTCACGCCAGCAACTGCACGCTATTCTGGCAGCGCGCAAGCCAGTATCGCCAGGAATAGCGGCACGCCTCGGCAAGCTGTTCGGTAACGGCCCCGGGCTATGGCTGCGCCTCCAGGCGGCCCACGACGCCTGGCACGCCGAGCGCGAAGTAGACGTCAGCGCGGTGCCCTCGTTGAAGCTTGTGGGATGAATCTTTATTTTCAGGGATGACACTTTATTCTCATCCCCCACCAGCCTGATGGCCGCCTGTGCCGCGTCCTTGGGGTCTGACCCTGAAGCTTCCCCACAACACCGCCAGCCAGAAGGCATACACCATCACGCCACTGTTGTGCTCCATCAGCGTCTGCGTCAGGCCGAAATCGATATAGGCGACCGGCAGCAGCACGCCGGCCACCGCCAAGGCCCGCACTTGCAGGTTGGCGGCATGGAGCTGCCTGGCGAACAGTTTCATCGGCACCAGATAGAGCGCCAACAAGGCCAGCAAGCCGATCGCGCCACGCTTGGCGGTGGCATCGATGAACTCGTTATGGGCATGGTCATAGCGTTCGGCCACGTAGCGATTGACCACGCCCTCCTCGCTCAGCTCGAGCATGGCCTCGTGGTAGCCGTTGCTGCCCCAGCCCACCAAGGGTTTCTCCTGAATCAAGTGCAGGGCGCCCTTCCACATCTCGAAACGCGCCCCCACCGAGGAGGTCTGGCTCTCACCCGAGAGATAACTCGACACATCACTGAAGGCCATATGCACTCGGTGCTGAACGCCTATCTGCGGCACTGCATACACTGACACGGCGCCAATCACTACCACGGCAATCACACCAAACTTGAGCTTGGTCGGCAGGTCGCGCCCATAGGCCCGATACAGCACCCACAGCACGACCGGAAGCCCCACCCAACCCCCGCGACTGCCCGAGAACAGCGAGCTCAGGATGCCCCGCAAGGCACCAAGCAGCAACAGCGCTACCCACCACTTGGCCCGGGGCTGCAC
>NZ_JBBDSR010000011.1:0-1915 GCF_040904845.1 Marinobacter sp.
CATATGATGTTCTTGTTCATCAGCTCGCAGTTTTGCTAGCGGCTTCCTCCAGACCTTTCCTCGCGGCTCGGCCCTTGCCATTCGCTAGTGGTTAGCGTTCAATCGGGTAAAACCCAATTGAACGGTGATCTTCCCACAGGGAATTGGAACAGGGTCGACGTAAGCCGCAGGGGCCTGCGGTTACGCTTCTGCGCATTGCTGAGCAGTACCCGGAAGTTTTTATAAAGTGAGAATACGGATATGCAGCCACGAATCAGCATGATCACCCTCGGCGTTCGCGACCTTGAGAAATCGATCGCCTTCTATGAGAACGGTCTCGGTTTCCCCCGCATGGACTCCCCACCCGAGGTTGCCTTCTTCACGCTCAACGGAACATTGCTCGGCTTGTTTGGCCGGGAGGCGTTGGCTGAGGATGCTCACGTCTCGCCCGAGGGCACCGGCTTCAAAGCGTTCAGCCTGGCTCACAATGTCGCATCGGAAGAAGAAGTGGATGCGGTGGTAGAACAAGCCGTGAACGCAGGTGCCACTCTGGTAAAAAAGCCTGAGAAGGTCTTTTGGGGTGGCTACAGCGGTTATTTCACTGATCCGGATGGCCACCTTTGGGAGGTGGCGCACAATCCACATTTTTGGGTAGGTCCAAGTGACGCCGGTGCATAATAAACAACCGCTACCGGAGGTTTCCAATGAAAACAATCGGTCTAATAGGCGGAATGAGCTGGGAGTCCACCCAGACTTATTACCGGCTGATAAACCAGAAAGTAAGAGACGAACTCGGCGGGCTCCATTCAGCGAAGCTCGTTCTCTACAGCGTGGATTTTGCCGAAATCGAGGCGTTGCAGCACCAGGGCGATTGGCAGGCAACAGCGGACATACTGGGTTCCGTTGGCCGGTCGGTAGAGGCGGCAGGGGCAGACCTTCTGGTTCTCTGTACCAACACGATGCACAAGGTCGCCGCGCAGATTGAACAGTCCGTCAGCATCCCCCTTCTTCACATCGCTGACGCGACGGCCAACGTGCTTAAAAAGGATGGCGTAACCTGTGTAGGGCTGCTGGGGACACGATTTACCATGGAGCAGGCGTTTTACCTTGGCCGGCTTCAGGATCATGGTATCCGGGTGGTTGTGCCAGATGAGCCCCAAAGAGAGCGCATTCATTCTGTGATTTACACAGAACTGTGCCGGGGTGTGGTCAAAGCGGATTCAAAAGCCGCGTATCTGGATGTGGTCGAATCATTGGCGGAGCGCGGTGCTCAAGGGGTGATCCTGGGTTGCACGGAGATAGGCCTTTTGATCCAGGGCTCGGATACGGATGTCCCACTCTATGACACGACAGAAATACATGCCGAACAGGCGGTTCAGCTTGCCTTGGGCAGGGTTTAATCAGGGGCTGTTGGCGAACGGCTTTCAGTAAAATCGTGATTGCGGTCCAGGCGCGGGCAGAACATTTTCTTGTACCTGTCGAAATTTCGGGTGGCTGTTCGACTAAGAGAAGACAACACCTGAAGTTGTCCCTTTCCAACAACCTTAAGGAGACGAACCAATGTCCCGAATGATTTTCGTAAACCTGCCAGTCGCCGACCTCGCCGCGTCGATGAATTTTTACAAGGCCCTTGGCTTTGAGAACAATCCGCAATTCACGGACGATACGGCGGCCTGCATGGTATGGAGTGAGACCATCAACGTCATGCTGCTTACCCACGCCAAGTGGCGTACATTCACTGACCGACCGATCCCCCCTGCAACGTCCAGCGAAGTGATGCTTGCCATATCCTGCGACAGTCGCGAGGCCGTTGACGGCATGAATGAAGCAGCGGCTGCCAGTGGCGGAACGGCAGACATCAATCCCATCCAGGATCTTGGCTTTATGTATAACCGGAACCTGGCGGATCCCGATGGCCACGTTTGGGAGGCGATGT
>NZ_JBBDSR010000012.1:0-11626 GCF_040904845.1 Marinobacter sp.
ATCGGCCCCCGGTGATTATCAATCCGTGACAGCAGGGTTAACCATCGGGCGTTGAAACCGGTAATGGGTTTGACCGGTACCGCATGATCGGCAGCGCCCCGAACTTCCTCAACCCGGGGCGATGAACCGATATTCACCGACAGCAGATCGTAGGGCACATCCGGCCTGGACCGGCAGCGGACCCGTTTGTTACCGCGATCAAGTCCAATGGCTTCATCCCGATAGAAGCGCGCCCCGGCAAATTCTGCCAGCCGGCTCAGATCGATGTGCACGTCGTCGTAGGAATAGTGACCAGCCACGTAACCCGGCAGCATGCCGGAGTAGGGGGTGTGGGTGTCGCGGCAGATGAGCGTAAGCCGCACACCCGGCACCGGGTTCATGGCGAACCGCTTCAATACCCCGACGTGGCTGTGCCCGCCGCCAATCAGAACGATGTCCCGTAAAACAGGCTGCTCAGGCGTTTGCATCAAAGAACTTTCTTCGCTTCGTCAGTCAAGGTGGAGAACCCTTTAATGCTCGAAAAAGCCTGCAGTTTTTCTTTATCGGCCGCAGAAGGGTTGGCAATCTGATCCACGGAGGTAATGCCAGCTTCCTGCATTTTTGCGGCGATTGCGGGGCCAATACCTTTAACCCGCGTCAGGTCATTTTTATTCGCGGGCTTGGCCGCCTTTTTGGCCGGGGTCTTGCGCGCAGCGGGCTTGGTGGCTGGCTTGGCGGTCGACTTGGAAGCAGTCTTCGCAGGAGACTTTGCAGATGGCTTGGCCGCCGCCTTCGCAGGCGATTTTTTGGTGGTTTTGCTGTCGGCAGCTTCCTTCAGCTCCTTTTTAGCCTCTTTGCTAGCGATACCAAGGCGTTCCAACACACTGTCCTGAAGCTCATGAAACTCGCTCATGCGACGTTCGAATTCGTCATTGAAGCGTTTCATCTCACGATCCCGCAGATCGTCGACGTCTTTCAACAGTTTGCGAACCGGGTCCTGGATCTGGGTCTGCAGGCTGTCAAACTGTTTGAGCGCGTCGTTGATCAGGCTTTCGATCTGGGATGACGTTTTCTCAAATTCCTTGTTCACTTTTTTGACGATCTTATCCACGCTTGGCTTGGTTTTTTTGCCCATGGAGGCTGTCTCCTTACAGTTCGATGAAAGTGGGGGAACGCGGGTTCAGGCCGTTTGCTGAATACCGGAGGCCGGACCGGAGGTGGTACGACGTGATCTCAAAGACCTCTTTTTATTCACCACGTCACGTATGCGACGCAGCTTGTCGGAGAGAGGAGATGTTTTTGCATCAGTAAAATCAAAAAAATCAATGGCGTAAAAGAAATTGCTGCAGTGTTTTGTACGCTCTGTCACCAAGCCGGTCAGGCCCTCGGCCTGAATATTTTCAAACGGCATATCCAGAATCAGGTCGAGAACAACGGTATCGCCCGGACTGAAAATCTTATCGGTTTTCAGTATGCAGCCGTAGTTATCGAGCTCAAACAGGCTCGCCTCAACGGTTTCCTTGCGAAAGAGACCGCGTTTGATGCGAAAGCGAGCAATCAGATCTGGTAGTGCTTCATTCATGGTTAAACAATAGCCACAGTTTGAGGATTTGGCAACGGCGTCAGCGCTATACGATAACCCTCTCAGGCAGTTCATCAACTACCTGGGAGCGCATAGCGGGCCAATTTCACTGGGTTTTGAGCTCATACAGGTCAACACGCCGGTCTTTCAGGTTAGTGACCGAGCCTTCGTTCCTCACGACTTTGAGCTTTTCCAGATCCATGTCCGAGAACATGATCATCTCGGTGTTGGGCGTGGTTTCCGCCATCACCGCATCGTGTGGAAACGCAAAGTCCGACGGGGAGAACACGGACGACTGGGCGTACTGAACGTCCAGGTTCTCAACCTTCGGCAGGTTGCCCACGCTGCCGGTAATCACCACATAACACTCGTTCTCGATGGCTCGTGCCTGAGCGCAGTGGCGTACCCGCAGGTAGCCGTTTTTGGTATCGGTCCAGAACGGCACGCAGATAATGTCCACTTCCTGGCTCGCGGCCATCCGACCCAGTTCCGGAAACTCGATGTCGTAACAGATCATGATCGCGACCCGCCCGGCATCGGTTTCGAAGACCTGAAACTTGTCACCGCCTTCAATCACCCAGTCTCTACGTTCGTGAGGGGTGATGTGGATCTTGCGCTGTTCGTCCACGCGGCCATCCCGGTGGCACAGGTAGGACACGTTGTAGACCCGGTCATCCTCCAGCAGGGGCATGGACCCGGTAATGATGTTGATGTTGTAACTGACAGCCATTTCCGACATTTCATTGCGGAACTGCTCGGTGAACCCGGCCAGGAAACGGATCGCTCTGGTCTGGTCCATCTGGTCTGTGAGGCCCATAAGCGGCGCGTTGAAGAATTCCGGAAACAGCGCAAAATCACTTTTGTAGTCAGACAGTGCATCGACAAAGTACTCCACCTGCTTCAGCACCTCCTCCACCGATGTGAATTCCCGCATCTGCCACTGCACCGCGCCCAGACGCACTTGGGTTTTCTTCACCCCGAGTACGGAGGATGGTGGGGTGTAAAGAATGTTCCGCCACTCCAGCAGGGTGGCATAGCCGAGGGATTTTTCATCCTCTGGCAGGTATTTGTGCATCAACCGGGTGACCTGGAAGTCGTTCGATAGCTGGAACGTCAGGATCGGGTCGTAGATGTCTTTTCGATCGACCCGCTGAATGTATTCCTCGGGCGAATACTGCTCGGAAAACTTGTGATAGTTAGGGATACGGCCGCCGGCCAGAATCGCACGCAGATTGATGGAGCGGCACAGCTCTTTGCGGGCTTCATACAAACGCCGGCCCAGGCGATAGCCGCGGTAATCCGGGTGGATGAACACATCCAGTCCGTAGAGCGAGTCGCCTTTCGGGTTGTGCCAGATTTTCTCGTTGCGCAGGATCAGGTCGTCGTAGGTATGAGGGTTGCTGAACCGCTCGTATTTAACACAGACGGTTAACGCCACCGCAATCAACTGGCCGGATTCCTCAATACAGATCTGTCCGTCGGGGAACTGCTCCACCAGGGCTTTGATGGTGTCCCTCGGCCATGCGCCACCAATATCGTCGTAAATTCGATCCATCAGCTGCTCGAGCTCTTCGTAATCGTCAAGCGTCAGGTTTCGAAGGTTAAGATGCAGCTCTTCATGGGCCATATCTGGGAGGCTCCCGTTAGATATTGAGGGTTATTGAGCTGATATTAACAGATGGCACCAAAGACTTCGCACCCAGGGCCGAAAGACTTTATACCTAGCGTCAGCGGTTGAATATCTCCAGCCGCCGGCGAAGGTTACTGAGGGTCTGGCGCCCAATGGTGCGGGACTCCTCGCTCAGGAACGGGTTCCTCAGCACCACCACGTTGCGGCGTTCAAGGGCGAGATCTTCAAGCGGTTTGCCGTAGTATTGCTGGAGGAAGCGACCGAAGCTGCCATCAACAATCGCACGCTCCAGGCCGAGTTGGACACGGTGGGCGGTAAGATAGTTGTCAGGCGCGGTAAAAAAGTACGACGGCATCGGGTAGGCCAGTAACAGCGTGGGCTCAACGACAAGTTTGGGGTCGTTTTCGATCTCGAGATCAAAGCCAACCTCGCTGACACCACGGGCAAAACAGTCAAAACGATCATTCCGCAGCATCCGGAACAGGATTTCGTAGCGTGAATGGGTCACAACGGCGATGTCGTTCTGCTCCAGTATGTCGGCATCCGGCCAGTGCAAACCCTGCCCAATGCGGATGCCCCGGTCCCGGATGTCTTCTATGGACGTTACACCTTCAAACAATGGCAGGGCATCGGGTAGAACGACACACACCCGGAACCCGAGCAGACCACCGTCAATCGGAATGGGCACCGCAAGCAGTTCGGTTTCACGTTCACGGCTACTGGCGACGTTTGCAATGTCGACAAGATCATTTCGGGAATGCGACATCTCAAGGAGTACGCGGCCCTGGCCGACTTCCACACTGCGGGTGATGCTGTAATCGCCGTATTCTGCTGTTTTGTCCAATGCCAGACGGAGCAGGGCAAGGATGGCGGGGCTGTCGTAGTTGCGGTACCAGAGTTTGTACTCGGTGACAGGGGGCGGGTCATAGCGGGCCTGAACAATAGGAGCCGCAAGGCAGACGGACAACCACATCCCCAGTGTGACGCGCATAATAAAAGCCGCCCGGTTCCCGAGCCTGGGAGAATGCAGTGCCATAACGATCTTTCTCCGTGCTTCCATGTTGCGGGAGGGTGATTGCCTACGTAGTAGTTTAGAATAGAAATTGCGGAACTGGCGGTGTTTAATTCTAAAAAACTGTAAAAGATGCTTGCAGAGCAGAGATCGGGCCTGCAATGATTTCGCCATCTTTACTGATGGGATACAAGGTTATGGCGATGATTGACAGGTTGATCGGTGCCACGGGGCAGTGGGTTTCGAGCAGTGACCCCAAGGCCTCGGTGACCAACCCTCTTGCGTGGATAAAGAAAACCAGCGGTTACGCGGCGGTGAACCGCATCATCGGCCTGGCCATTCCATTCGCGCCCCGGAACAATTTCAGCGTGGAAGAAGTGCGGCCAGGGTTTGTGAAAGCTCGGGTTCGCCTGAAAGGGAACAAAAACCATTTTGGCAGCCTGTACGCAGGTGCCTATTTTCTGGTGGCGGAAATCCCCGGCGGCGTGCTGACCCTGTTTGACCTGGGGCCTGCCTACACGCCCATACTGAAAGAAATGACTCTGCAGTTCCTGCAACCTGCCAATTCCGACGTTACGGTCACCTTCGAGCTGGACGCGGAATCCGTGAAGGCAATCAAAGCCGAGGCGGATCAAACCGGCCGTGCTGCCTTTTCTCTGGAAGGCACACTGTATGACGAAGATGGCAACCATGTGGCCACCTCCATCGCTCAGTACCGGGTGCGCAAAAAGGGGTTCACCCCGGGCTGAGTTCGCTCAGTGTCTGCAGGAAAATCTCACCGTATTTGTCCAGTTTGGCGGCACCCACACCGCTCACCTCTGCCAGCTCGGCCAGGTTTGTGGGCCGTCGTTCGAGCATGTCGAACAGGGTGGTGTCGTGGAAAATGACGTAAGGCGGTACGCCCTGTTTGTCCGCCAACGCCTTGCGGCACGCCCGCATAGCTTCCCAGCCCGCCTGGTCGGTAATCTGATCGCTGATTTTTGCCCGCGCGCCACCGGAACTGGCACGCCCGCTGGATTTCACGGGTGCAGGGTCTTTGCGCAGCTTGATGGGTTCCTTGCCTTTGAGTAGCGGCCGGCACTGCTCCGTCAGCTGCAGCGAACCGTAGCCCTCGGGGTCGGCGCGCAGGTAACCGTTGGCGACCAGTTGGCGAAACACCGATTTCCACTCATTCACCGACAGGTCGGTACCAATCCCGTAAGTAGACACCTTATCGTGACCAAACTGGCGAACGCGCTCATTTTCAGAGCCCCTCAGAACGTCAATCAGATAGGTAACGCCATAACGCTGGCCGGTACGGAACACGCAGGACAGCGCTTTCTGGACCGCCACCGTGCCATCCCAGGTTTCGGGCGGGATCAGGCAGGTGTCGCAATTACCGCAGGGTTGCTCCATGGCATCCCCGAAATAGCGCAGCAGAACCTGTCGCCGGCAACTGGTGACTTCGCACAGCCCGAGCATGGCGTCCAGTTTCTGTCGCTCAACGCGCTTGAACTGATCATTGCCCATGGACCCTTCCAGCATCTGCCGGAGCTTGATCACATCCTGCAGGCCATACACCATCCACGCGGTGGACGGTTTGCCATCACGACCAGCGCGACCGGTCTCCTGGTAATAGGCTTCCAGGCTCTTGGGCAAATCCAGGTGGGCGACAAATCGCACATCCGGCTTGTCGATACCCATACCGAAAGCAATGGTGGCCACCACGATCACACCGTCCTCGCGCAGAAACCGCTCCTGGTTCCGGGACCGCTCGGGCGCGCTCAGGCCGGCGTGATAGGGCAGTGCGGTGTAGCCTTTCTCCGCGAGCATGCGGGCGGTGGCATCCACTTTATTGCGGGACATGCAGTAAACGATGCCACAGTCTTCCTGATGTTCCGCTTTAATAAAATCCAGCAACTGTTTGTTGGCATTCGTTTTTGGTGAAATCCGATACTGAATATTCGGGCGATCAAAGCCGCTGACGAAGTGCCGCGCCTCGGTGAGCGACAGCCGTTCGGCAATCTCTTTACGTGTGCGTTCATCCGCCGTCGCGGTCAGCGCGATACGAGGTACCTGCGGGAACTCCCGCGCAAGCAGGCTGAGTTCCAGGTAGTCTGAGCGGAAATCGTGGCCCCACTGTGACACGCAGTGGGCTTCATCTATGGCAAACAGCGATATGGACGCGTCGTGCAAAAGCTCAATGGTTCGCGGCTGAATCAATCGCTCAGGGGCACAGTAGAGCAGGTCCAGTTCGCCGGTCATCAGGGCATTTTCGGTATCTCGCGCCTGGCTGAAATCCATGGTGGAATTCAGGAACGACGCGCGCACCCCCAGTTGATTAAGAGCAGCGACCTGATCGTGCATCAGGGCAATCAAGGGTGAAATAACCACGGCCGTGCCGGGCCGCACCAATGCGGGCACCTGGTAGCAAAGCGACTTACCACCGCCGGTAGGCATCAGAACCAGCGCATCGCCCCCGTTGACCACCTCACGGATGATGTCACCCTGAAGTGGCCGGAACGTCTCATAGCCGAACACCTCGTGCAGAACCTGTTCGGGGTCTTTCAGGGAAAGGGTGGGGCGTTCTGTGCTGAGTTGGTCGAAGTCCATGAGATGCCAGTGTCAGTGTGCGGGAATGATCGGTGTTACCGTGTGCGAGGGCCGAAATGATACCAGATTCACAGGCACATTAGAGGCAAATGGCCACCATAAACGCTATAATGCCGCGACTTTTAATGTCATCGCCCCTGAACTGCAGACCCAGACCGACTCAGAAAACAACAGGAACTCCATGCAGGAATTTGATGCCATCCGTCCCTATTCGGACGAAGAAACCGGTTCTGCCATTCAACGCCTGGTCCATGATCCGGAATTTCTGGACATGATTGCGCGCTTTAAATCCCCGACATTTGCCCGCTGGGCTCCGGCGCTTCTCCGGCTCTGGGTAAAGCGCTGGCTGGTCAGTAACTTCGGCCACCTCGAGCGGGTGGATGACCTGCAGGCAAAGGTGTCCGGTTACGTCGGCGAACTGGTGGATAATACCACCACCCGGGTGACCCAGAGTGGGCTCGAGAACCTTGAAAAGCGCAGCGCTTACCTGTTTATTTCCAACCATCGGGACATCGTTTTCGATCCGATGGTGTTGAACCACCTGCTGTTTGCCAACGGTTTCAACACCACCCGCATCGCCATCGGCGACAACTTGCTGGAGAACCGGGTGTTTGCGGAGATGATGCGGCTGAACAAAAGCTTCGTGGTTCGCCGCAACATGACCAGCCCGCGTGAGATGCGCGATGCCTACATTATGCTGTCAGGTTTTATCAACCACAGCATCGACACCAACCACAGCATCTGGATCGCACAGCGTGAAGGCCGTGCCAAAGACGGTCTCGATTTCACCGACCCCGCCATCATCAAAATGTTCTACATGAGCAAAAAGAAGAGCGGGCTGGATTTTGCGGAAGCGGTCAACCGCCTGCATATCGTGCCGGTGTCCATCGCCTACGAGTACGACCCCTGCGATGTGGACAAAGCACGGGAACTGGAAACCCGGGCCCGGACCGGCAGCTACACCAAGGCCTCCGGCGAAGACACCGGCCAGATCATGAAAGGGTTGACCGGATTCAAGGGCCACGTACACGTGCATTTTGGGGCCCCGATTGCGGACGCTCCGGGGAACGCCAAGGACCTCGCCGCCCGTATTGATCGTGAAATGCACGCCAACTACCACTTGCACGCATCCAACCTGGTGGCCTACCGTCAGCGCGGCATTCATCCCCAGGCACATACCACACCGGATACCGTAAGCGACGCCGTGGTGACGGCGGAAACCTGGTCACCGGCGGAACTGGAAGCAGCGGAAGCCGAAATGGAGCGTCGCCTCGAGGGATGTGAACCGGCCATTCGCCCGTATTTGTTGGATATGTACGCCAACCCGGTGGTTACCGCGTTGCAGGCCAATACCCCCGACACTCATCAACCGCTCACTGACGATTGAGGTATTTTGTGCAGGAACTGAAGTACATCGAACTGGAAACCAACCCGAATCCCACCGCAGCGGTAATCTGGCTGCATGGCCTCGGTGCCAGCGGGCATGATTTCGAGCCCGTAGTTCCGGAGCTGGGATTGCCAAATGACGCCGCCGTGCGGTTCCTGTTTCCCCATGCTCCGGTGATGCCGGTAACCATCAACGGTGGCATGAGCATGCCCGCCTGGTATGACATCAAAGCCATGGACATCGACCGGGTGGTCGACACCGAGCAGCTCAAAGCGTCCTCCGATGCGGTGGCCCGCATGGTTGATCGTGAAATTGAGCGGGGCATACCGGCCAGTCGGATTGTCATCGCCGGTTTCTCCCAGGGCGGGGCCGTGGCCTACGAACTTGGGCTGACGTACCCACAGCGATTGGCCGGAATTCTGGCGTTATCGACCTATTTTGCGACGGCACAAACCATTGAGGTGTCCGAGGCCAACCGGGACACGCCGATCAATGTCTATCACGGTACATTTGACCCCGTAGTGCCAGAGGCGCTAGGCCAGCAAAGCGTTAAAACCCTGGGCACCATGGGCTACCAGCCCCGTTATGAAACTTACCCCATGGAACACAGCGTGTGCCTGGAAGAGGTTCAGGATATAGGCGAGTTTATCGTCAAACATGCGCTTGCGTGACGGTCCGTTGCAACCGTGTAATACTTGATTTGTATCAACTGTGATCGGCCAGAGTTGGCGCTATGATGTTGGCCACTATTTGTTCAACCATCTTCAGCAGGCAGCCACTCTGGGAGGTTCTATGGAACATAGGATTAGCAAGCGCATTCTGGGAAAGCTCGGCCTTCTGGTCTACAAGCGCGGGTTGCCGGTCGCAACCGGCCAGATCCGGGATGCAAGCCCACGAGGCCTTTTCATCGCCACGAACTACACCGACCTGCAACTGAACCAGACCGTGGAGCTCGAAATCTGCTTTCCCGGCAGAAAAGAGAGTGCGTTTCGTCGCCTCAAGGCTCATGTGGTCCGGAAATCGGACAAGGGGGTAGGGCTTGATTTCGAGGGCGAGGAGAATGACGGGCTCACCATCTCCGCACTGCTTTCCTGGCTCTACAAACACAACCACGTTGTCAGTTACTTTCCACCCATCCGCCAGAACGTTTCTAGCTGATCAGCTCCGCCAGAAGCCCGGCGACAGCACAATCACTACACTGAGAATTTCCAGACGCCCCATCAGCATGCCCACGGCCAGAATCCATTTGGCGGCGTCTGGCAAGGGCTGGAAGGTGCCAGCGGGGCCGATCACCGCTCCCAGGCCGGGGCCGACGTTGGTCAGTGCGGTGAGCGCACCGGACAAGCTGGTGATAAAGTCGAGCTGAAGCGCGGCAAGGGCGACGGTGATGATCAGCAGGCACAGCAGGAAAATAAACGTGTAGGCAATCATGGATGAGATGATCTCATCGCTGACGGCGCGACCGTTGTAGTTCCGGGTGAGCACT
Source organism: Marinobacter sp. (assembly GCF_040904845.1). Classification (GTDB taxonomy): domain Bacteria; phylum Pseudomonadota; class Gammaproteobacteria; order Pseudomonadales; family Oleiphilaceae; genus Marinobacter. The sequence continues at coordinate 9,669 of NZ_JBBDSR010000012.1, forward strand.
GCGCGCGGGTGCAAGAGCCGCATTAACTGCTCTTTCAACACAATCACGGAAAGCTGGTAGCGGAAGATTTTCATACCGCCCGCCGTTGAACCCGAACAACCACCAACGAACATCAGAAAGAAGAACAGCACAAAGGCCAGCGGGCCCCACGCGGAATAATCCTCCGACGCATACCCGGTTGTGGTGACCACCGACGTGACGTTGAACAACGTCGCAACATAGCCGTGAATTGGGTCAAAATCACCGCTAGCCACGTACCAGCGGTAGAGCGTCAGCAACGCCGGCACCACCAACAGAATGGTCAGAAACAGCCGCACCTGCTGATCGCGGAACAGCACACCTCGCTGGCCGTGCATCTCCCTGACGAACAGGAAAAACGGCATACTGCCAACCATCATAAACAGGCTCGCCTGCAGAAGAATCAGGTCGGAATCGAATTTGCCCATGGACGCGTCGGACGTGGAAAACCCGCCAGTTGCGATGCTGGTAAGGCCATGATTGAAAGCATCAAACAGGCTCATCCCTGACAGTGAGTAAGTGACCACCGCAATGACAGAAAAACCTACATAAACCACCAACAGGCCCCTGCTGAGGGTTTTCATTCGCGGCAGGGCCTTGTCCGTCCACTCCGACGATTCGGTGGCGAACAATCGCATGCCGCCGACCCGCAGAAACGGTAGCACCGCCACGAACATACCGATGATCCCGATACCGCCAATCCACTGCAGAATCGAACGCCAAAGCAGGAGGTCCCGGTCCATGGTGTCGAGCCCGGTGAGTACTGTCGCACCCGTGGTAGTTATGCCAGAGGAGCCTTCAAAAAAGGCATCAGCCATGGAGATGCTGTTGTCACTGAGGTAAAACGGCAAGGCAGAGAGCAGGGCGATAATGAACCAGCTCGATACCGTTAAAACAAACATGAACCGGGGCTTCAAATCCCGCGGTTGGCGATAGGTCAGGACGATCCCGAGCACGCCGAGACCACATACAATGCCAGCAGACTCCGCAAACGCCATGGCGTTTGGCGCCTCAGAAGCTGATAGAAGTATGACCGGTAACGTCATGAAAATGCTTAAAAGCACAAACATGATGCTTACAATAAAGATGACAGGATTCAGGTTTCTCAAAGGATGCTCAAGCCGGCTGAACAGAGAGACGGCGTCAGAATACATGCGGCCTGCCGCTTTCGCAAGGCAGCACAGGCCCGCTCACAGAAGATTAAGCAGGAATTAAATCGCGGTAAATATCCGGTAAATGGTGAACGATGTGCTGGATAAATCCGTTTCATTGGTGCAGTTTCATAAAACCATTGATAAATATCAGGAAGGAGCATTGACCATGATGAACAGATCCCGTTCTTTAGTATTTGGACTGGCCACACTGACCGGCAGTCTCGCTGCGGCCCCCGCACTGGCGCAGGATATGTACAAATCGGGCATGGGAAACTTGTACGCTGGCCTGAACTACACCTTTTTCAACCTCGAAGATGACTCAGCCGACGCGGACGTCGGGGCGCTGTCTGGCAAGGTCGGGGTGCTTGCCACCCCATACTTCGGCGTGGAAGCCCGCGCAGGCTTCGGCGTGGATGACGACCGGGTGGGCGGCATCGACTATTCCGTCGACAATTTCTTTGGCGGCTACGCGACGCTCAACCTTGCCAACGAATCCCCCGCGACACCTTATGTGATCGTCGGCTTCAGCCGCCTCGAGCTCGAGGCTGAAGGACCTCTGGGCACGCGCACTGACGACGATTCCGACTTGTCCTACGGGGTCGGTGTGAACGTCGAGATGGCACCGCAGGTTTCCGGTAACCTGGAATACATGCGGTATTATGACAAGAGAGACGTTACCATTGACGGCCTTGGCGTGGGTGTAACGTTTAATTTCTGATCAGACAGGGGAGGTTACTTGAATCATCTGGCCCACCTTTTTCTGGCCCCGGATGCACCACAGATCCG
>NZ_JBBDSR010000013.1:0-56885 GCF_040904845.1 Marinobacter sp.
GGTGGGTGGCCAGGAAGACATGATCGTGGATGTGGCGCTGGATCTGCTGGCGGCACAAGAGGAGCAAAACGCATGAGTAAGACCCTGACCAACGAACAGATGCTGGCCCTGGCCGAGCACGTGGAAAACGCCGAACTGCAGGCCCACGACATCACCAAGGTCACCAACGACTACCCGGACATGACCTTCGAAGACGCCTACGACGTGCAGTGGGAAATCCGCCGCCGCAAGGAAGAGCGTGGCAACAAGATCGTCGGCATGAAGATGGGCCTGACATCCTGGGCCAAAATGGCCCAAATGGGTGTGGAAACGCCGATCTACGGTTTCCTCGCTGATTACTTCAGCGTGCCCGATGGTGGCGTGGTGAACACCAAAGAGTTGATCCATCCGAAAATCGAGGCCGAAATTGCCTTTGTCACTAAGGCACCTCTCAAGGGCCCGGGCTGTCATATCGGTCAGGTGCTGGCGGCAACCGACTTCGTCATTCCCGCCGTGGAAATTATTGACTCCCGCTACGAGAACTTCAAGTTCGACCTGGTAAGCGTGGTGGCTGACAACGCCTCATCCACCCGTTTCATCACCGGTGGCCAGATGGCGGACGTCGCCGATGTCGACCTGAAAACCCTCGGTGTGGTGGTTGAGAAAAACGGCGAAGTGGTGGACGTAGGCGCTGGAGCCGCAGTGCTGGGCCATCCGGCTTCCAGTGTGGCTATGCTGGCCAACCTGCTGGCCGAACGGGGCGAACACATCCCGGCGGGCACCTTCATCATGACCGGTGGCATTACCGCCGCCATTACCGTGGAGCCGGGTGACAACATCACCGTGCGTTACCAGGGGCTAGGGACCGTTTCTGGACGATTTGTTTAACAAGTAGGCGCTATGCCTACTGCACAGATCAATATCGTGGAAGGTCGCCCATTGATTTTGCATTCCAGTGAGATAGAGGTGTACCAGAAATGCCTGACATTGAACGCAACGCATCTGTTCAACCAGGATTTACGTTGACCGAAACGGCAGCTATGAAACTGCTCCAGGCTGGGATAAAAAAAGCCGAAGAGCTGGAGATCAAAGCAGCCGTGGCTGTTGTCGATCAATCTGGCCGCTTATTGGCTTTTATCAGAATGACCGGCTCTTTTCTGGTTTCCTCTGAGCTTGCCCAGAAAAAGGCCTGCACGTCGGCAGGCATGGGGGTCGCGAGTGTTCAGCTTGAGAGCATGCTGGATTCGGCAGAACCCAGGGTGCTGAGCGGATTGTCAAATTGTGACGGGTTTACCGTGATCGGTGGCGGTGTCCCCCTGTATTGGGACGAGGTGTTGGTCGGTGGAATTGGTGTTTCTGGTGGCAGCGAGGACCAGGATATCCAATGTGCTCAAGCGGCAGCCGTTCACATCAATCTGGCTCAGGCTCCATCATGACAAAATCTCGGCTGCTGGCAGCGCCGCTTCGGGAGTTGTCGAGCGGCTTTGAAGTGGGAATTGTCACCGGAAGGTTCAGATAACCCTCAAACAAAAAAATCGCCATCGGAGGACAAAACATATGAGTGATGCCATCGATCTGCATCTGTATTTCAACTTTCGCAGCCCCTACTGCTATCTGGCCAGCGAGCGCATGTTTGAGGTGTTTGACAAGTATAATGTCAACATTATCTGGAGGCCGCTGGGAGGCTGGCATGGCCGCTCTGATCCAGACCGGGCGAAGGTCAAGATGCCCATTGCCCGCCAGGACGTAGCACGATGGGCGCGCCGGTTTGGTATGCCGCTGACGCCACCACCGAAAACCACGGATCCTACCCGAGCAGGTGCCGGCTCTTTGTTGGCCGAGAAGGAGGGTTTACTCAAGCCTTACCTGGTGGCAATGATGCGTGCCGAGTGGGCGGATGGTCAGGACATAGGTGACACGGAGGTTCTGATCTCGATTGCTGAAAGCGTTGGGCTGGACGGGAAGGCCTTTGCCATAGCGATTGAAGATACTGAACTCCAGGCTCAGCTTGACCGAAACTGGCAGGAAGCTCAGGAGAAGGGTGCTTTGGGCGTTCCCACGTTCGTCATTGGCGATCAGATTTTCTGGGGGCAGGACAGGCTCGACTTCGTGGAAGAGCACCTGCAGGCACTTGGAGCGGAACAGTGATGAGCGCATTGCGATTGATCGATAAGCCAGAATGCCCGTTTTGCTGGCGAGTCCGTATTGCCGCTGCGCTGCAGAGCCGGGAGGTTGAGAGCCTGGACAGATCAGAGCCAGAGGTGCTTGCCGAATGGCAGAGGCTTTCACCCCATCGCTCGGTACCAGTGTTGATTGATGGTGACCTGGTGCTGACGGATTCGGGACCCATTCTGGAGTACCTGGCCGAGACCGGCATGGCCTTGTTGCCAGATAGTCCCCGCCAGAGGGCGGAGGCACGAAGCTGGATGGCCTACGGCGATAACGTTCTCGGGCGTAGCATGCGGGAGGTGGTCTTTGAGAAACGTGATAAACCAGAGGACGAATGGGATCAGGAAAGGATTCGCGAAGGTGTTCGCGGCTTCCTGCAGGGGCTGCCAACAATAGAGAAGGCACTGGACAATGGGCCTTTCCTGGCGGGAGGCCAGCCAACACTTGCCGAATGTGCTCTGTTCCCGAGGTTTGCGTTGGCTTTAACTTATGGCGTGGAAGTTCCCTCGGATTTCCCCCGCATTCGCCAATGGATTAAACGCATGGTTGTGCATCCGGCTTTTATGTCCGCAAGCCCGGAACGAGTGAGAAACATTCTTGTTGAATATGCTTAAGGGATCATCATGCCAATAGCACAGTTATATATTCTTGAAGGTCGCACGGATGAGCAGAAAGAGCGCCTTATCCGTGAGGTTTCTGAAGCGATGTCCCGATCGATTGACGCGCCAATCGAGCGTGTAAGGGTCATTATTACTGAAATGCCCAAGAACCATTTCGGTATCGCCGGAGAACCAGCCAGTAAAGTCAGGCCCTAGCGGACTCCAAACCATTGAGGATTGCCGAGGAACCCATGACCAAACTGCCTGTGCTGTACCTGTCTTGTGAAAGTGAGGCACTGACCGGTCCCAAGGGGCAGGCCAGTCTGCGTCGTCTTATAAAGCCAGACCTTGTTGTGAAAAGCGTGGCATTTATTACTTCGGAGAAGGGTTTCGCTCAGCCGGACATTATTCACCAGTGTGGTAAGGGTGCCCTGGCCAGGCATTTACAATCCGAAATGAAGGCACGCGGATTTGATGTATCGATTAATAGTTCACGGGCTGACGGGCTGAAACTTCTGGCAGAGAGCATGATGCAGCTGATACCCGAAGAGGTGATTGAGTTGCGACTCAATACCGGTATGACCAGCGAGCACTATCGGAATATCGGCCATTGCCTTGAAGCATTACGGGAGCAGGGAGTATTGCTGATCTGCCTTGACCGGCTGGACACTGATGGCAATGACACCAACTATCACCGGCCCCATGACAGCTACACTCGCAACCTGATCCGCCAGTGGGAAGATGAGCAACGATGGGTGAGCGTCATGTCGAAATCAGCCCTTATCGGTGACCGCGTAGCTGCCGGCAATGCCAGCCCCGTTGCCGATCCAACGCTCTGCGTGCTCAACACAGCCTTCAGCCTGGGAGGTATGAAAGCACCCCAGCGCCTGTTCGGGTTTTCACTGAATGAGAACAGCGAATCCCTCGCCGGTTTTGGCTGGATGCAATAAACTGCGGAAAACACCAAGGGTTCCGTAAATGCTTAGACTGTTAATGGTTGGCGCCGGTGGTATCGGCGGATATTACGCCGCGAAGCTGCTGGACGCCGGGCATCAGGTGGTACTGACTGCGCGCGGCGCACACCTTCAGGCCATCAAGGAAAACGGCCTGAAGGTTCATTATCATGACCGGGAACTGGTTCATCAGCCAGAGGTGCTCGATCACCAACAACTGGTTGCCAGCCACAAACCGGATGATTTTGACGTTATTGTTATCGCCCTCAAGGCGACGGCGACGGCCTCGGTGTTGAACGAACTGGGTGTCTGGTTAAGGCGGGGGCGTTCCCCGGTGCTTTCCCTGCAAAACGGTGTCGACAATGAACCACTCCTGGCTGAAGCCGTTGGCGCTGACAGAGTCATCGGCGGATTGGCCGTGCGTATCGGCGGCCATATTGTCAGCCCGGGTGTTATCGAAGCCGAAGGTGTTGCAGAAATCGTCATGGGTGTATGGCCCCGAACCAATGGCGGTTCGGATGGCCTCATCCTGACAGTGGACATGCTCGCCGCCACTTTCAACGATGCCGCTATACCCACCCAGATTTCGGATAATATCCGCTACGAACTCTGGCGCAAGCTGGTCATTAATAACGGCGTCAACCCGCTTTCCGCACTCACCGGTCTGGATACCCGAAGTCTTACCCATCACCCGGAGTTCAGCAAAATTGTCTACGGGGCGATGGCCGAGACCGTCGCCGCCTCAAAGGCAGATGGCGTAAACCTTACCAGGAAAGACCTGGACGAGATGTTCGAGTTGATTAGCAGCTTCAATGCCATCAAGACGTCGATGTTGGTGGACAAAGAGAAGGGGCGGCCTCTGGAGCTGGATGGCATTGCCGGAGCGGTGCTGCGGCGTTGTGAGCATCTGGGGATTAAAGCGCCGTATACTGCGACAATGAATGCGTTGTTGCTGCAGAACGCTTAAATCGGGATATCGCGTCGACAGGCAAGGCCTAAGCGGTGAATGGTTTCCCTTAATGCCTGTCATTCAAATCGGTCCCAGTATGGCGGGTCCCCAAAAAAGCCGTCGATAAAGTCGATAAAGCGCCGGACCTTGCTGGCCAGCAGCTGTCTGTGGGCATAAACCGCATAGAGTGCCATGGGCTCTGGTTCGTGCTCAGGCAGGATCACCTGCAATTTTCCCTCCCTGATCGCCGCGCCCGTAATGAAGGTGGGCTGCAGGGCGATTCCGGCTCCGGCGATGGCGGCCTCTATCAGCACATCGCCGTTGTTGCTGACCATCTCCCTGGGGTGGTTGCGACCACTGCCTTGCAGCCATTTCTGTAACCCATGGCCTGCGTTCATATCCATGTAGCTGTAACGCAGATAGTCGTGGTTGCTGAGATCTTCCGGGCGTTCGGGAGTGCCGTGTTGTTTCAAGTAGGCCGGCGACGCGCACAGAACCAGCCGTACCGGAGCGAGTCGTTTGGCGATCAGCGAGGAGCTTTTCAGATGACCGATCCTTAGCGCGATATCGAACCCTTCCTCGACAATGTCGACCTTTCGGTCGTTCAACTGCAGGTCGATGCTTACGGCTGGATGGGCTTTCTGGAATTCGCTCAGCAGGGGTGCCATGTGCCGAATGGCAAAAGAGACGGGGGCGCTTATTCGCAGCAGACCCTGAGCCTGGGCTTGCAGATCGTCGAGTTGATTTTCCATGTCGTCGATGTCGCTGAGCACCTGTTGGGCACGCTGGTAATAGCGGGTGCCCGCTTCTGTCAGGTGGATCCTGCGAGTGGTGCGGTTGAGCAGGCGCACGGCCAGATGTTGTTCCAGTTGGGAAACGTATTTGCTGACGAGCTGAGGCGACAAGCCCAGCCGGTTAGCGGCGCGCGTGAAGGTACCTTCGTTAACCACCGTCACGAAGGCGCGCATGGCATCGATGCGGTCCATTGGTAAATCCTGTAGCTGGCTTTCATTATCAATGTAATGTTGATAACAAAACAACAATGACCATCTTAGTCTATAGATTCGGTGATAGTACAGTGGATACATCACCTGAGGCGATAGCGTCGGGGTAAATCCAAATCAGCAAGATTCGAGGTAACTATCATGAACGCTCAAATGAGACAGGTATTGTTCCAATCCAGCGGTGGCTTTGCCGCACTGGTTCTTCGGGTGCCCGTCGGATTGATTCTGGCCGCCCACGGTGCTCAGAAACTCTTTGGCTGGTTCGGTGGCTACGGCCTGGAAGGCACGGCGAATTGGCTGGCGAGCATTGGCCTGGAGCCGGGCTACCTGATGGCGTTGCTGGCTGGCGGTGCCGAGTTCTTTGGTGGTCTGGCACTGGTATTTGGTCTGTTAACCCGACCTGCGGCCCTGATTGCGGCCTTTACCATGCTGGTGGCCATATTTTCGGTTCACATCGGCAACGGTCTGTTCATGTCCAACAACGGTTACGAGTATGCCCTGACTCTGTTCGTGGTCAGTCTGGCGCTGGCGATTCAGGGCAGTGGTCGGTTTGCGCTGGATAGTGTGTTGCTCAAAAAGGTTTGAGCCAAGCTGGAAACGGCGTTTTGAACAAAGCTTAGTAGCTGATATAGGTGAAGGTGAGGGGACGGCTTATGAACACAGCAACCGATGTTGTATTCATTTCCCATGGCGGCGGGCCAATGCCGCTTTTGGGAGATCCGGGGCACCGTGAAATGGTGGACCGGCTAACGGAGCTTGCCGGAGCGCTGCGCAAACCCTCCGCGATACTGGTTATCAGCGCGCACTGGGAGGCGTCAGTGCCAACGATCACCTCCGGTGCCAAGCCTCCGTTGATCTATGATTACTCGGGCTTCCCACCGGAGGCCTACAAGATCGAGTATCCCTGTCCGGGGGAACCGGAGTTGGCGCGTCAGGTATATCAGGCGCTGGACCAGGCCGGAATCACGGCGCGGCTTGACGACCAGAGAGGCTTTGATCATGGCCTGTTTGTGCCGCTCAAACTGATGTACCCGGAGGCGGATATTCCGTGTATTCAGCTTTCCCTCGTGGAGAGTCTGGATGCCGGCACGCATCTGGCCGTCGGCCGGGCGTTGCGGGCACTGGACTACGATAACCTGCTGGTGATCGGCTCTGGCTTCTCGTTCCACAACATGCGGGCATTTTTCTCAGCGAATACGCCAGAGATTCAGGCTCGCAATGAGGCGTTTGAGGATTGGCTGGAACAGACCTGTACCGATTCGATCTTGTCGGAATCCGAGCGAGCCCAGCGCCTGGCTGACTGGGAGCAAGCGCCCCACGCCCGGTTCTGTCATCCCCGGGAAGAACATTTGCTGCCCTTACATGTCTGTTATGGGCTTGCGGGCAAGCCAAGCGACAGTCATATATCGGCAACAATTCTTGGGAAAAAATCAGGCATGTTTTACTGGCGATAGCCAGTAGCTTGCCCTCCGGCAAGCTAACCGGGTCGGTTAATTATTGCGAATCGGATTCGCGCAGTGGCTTCAACGCCTGTGCCCATCTCGCCATTTCCGTCAGCATGGCGTTCGCGGAACCTTTGTGTTGCTCTGTCGGGAGGAACTGGCGCTGTTCGTCCAAGCTGTCCCAGGGCATCTGCACCATGACGCCCTCCACCATCGGCATCATTTTTAAAGTGGTAACCAGCTGCTTGGCGACCTGGGCCGAGCGCAGGCCGCCGGAAACACCCCCGTAGCTTACAAAGCCGCAAGGCTTGTAGTTCCACTCGTTGTAAAGGTAATTCAGCGCATTCATGAATGAAGGCGGCGGGCAGAAATTGTACTCCGGAATAACGAACACATAAGCATCTGCTTTGCTGACACTCGCAGACCAGGCTTTGGTGTGGTCATGATCATACTTCTGCATGCGAGGATGGTTGGCCTCGTTGTAAATCGGCAGATTGAAGTCCGCAAGATCGATCAGTTCGCTGGTGATTGCACCCTGATCATTGGCCAGCGTATCGAACCAACTTGCAATGGAAGGGCCGATCCGGCCGGGGCGTGTGCTGCAGATAATGGTTTGCAGTTTCATGGAGTGACCTTCGTTGTTTGGTAAGGGAAAACGGTTGGCCAGAAAATATGACCAATGCCTGTTAGTGGTCCTCAAAACTAGCCGGTGCACGTGGCGAAAGATAACGGAGGATTTAGCAGGAAATGATCAAATATTTTGAGTCTTACGGTGAATGTCTGCTTCCATCTCAATGGGGCAGCCACAGAAACTCAGGAGTAAGGAGGCTGTGTCGTGATTTTTTACCAGTTTTTCCCGATTTAAGAGAATCAATGGATTACGTATCGAAGGGTAAGTTGCTTTAAGATTGGTTAAACTGCGAACTAGTCGTTCTAAAATAGTGCCTTACACATTTCTTGGAGGGCAAGAAATGGTGCCCGGAGGCGGAATCGAACCACCGACACGGGGATTTTCAATCCCCTGCTCTACCGACTGAGCTATCCGGGCGTGTTGCGCTACTGCTGTGCAACGGGGCGCTATTAAACCGGTTTCGCTGTTTTGAGTCAAGGCTGAGGGGTAAAAATTTCCGGATCTTTTCGGGGTTGCTCAGCCTTTGATCAATAAGGTTTATTTTTCCGGCGGTACGTAGCCTTCGGCTTTGTCGAAGGGTTCATTGTCGAAGAAGCGTTCCATCTGCGCCTGCAGGTATTTACGGGTGTTCGGGTCCATCAGGCTCAGGTGATTTTCGTTGATCAGCATGGTCTGCTGGTGCTGCCATTCTTCCCAGGCTTTCTTTGAGACGGATTCCCAGATGTTTTGGCCTTTCTGGCCGGGCATGGGGGGGAAATCCAGCCCTTCCAGTTCTTCCTGGTATTTGCGACAGAATATGGTGCGACTCATGTCGGCTCCTGTGTCGATGTTTGGTCTGCGTGAATGATAACAGAAGTGCGCAGGGGCTGGCCCGTCACCCTCTGCGTCAAAGCAGGGTGGATTGTTCGGGGTTGGTCAGCAGGCTGCGGATGGGGGCCGGTAGCCCGAGGGTGAGGGCTTCGTCCCGGTGTAGCCAGCGTTGGTCGTCCCGGTCGGCAATGCCATCGTTGAGGGTGACGGACAGCCGGGCGGGCTGGATGTGCAGGTGGTAGTGGCTGAAGGTGTGGCGAAAGCCGCTGATCAGTTCGGCGTCGCTGCAGTTGAAGCCAAACGCCTGTTCGCAGGCGTCAGAAAGTTCCTCCGGGGTGAGGGCCGGGTCCAGTTCCGGAAGGCTCCACAGACCGCCCCAGATACCGCTGGGTGGTCGCCTTTCCAGCATGATGCGGCCTTCGCCATCTTCGAGTATGAGCATCCAGGTGGTTTTCTCCGGCTTGGCCTTTTTGGGCTTTGAACCGGGGTTCAGCTTCATCTCGTTGTTGGCATAGGCGGTGCAGTCGCGTTGCAGGGGGCATTGCTCGCACGCTGGGCGGGAGCGGGTGCAGACCATGGCACCGAGGTCCATGATCGCCTGGGTATAGTCGCGAACACGCTCGTGGGGTGTGTGCTGCTCGGCGTGGTGCCACAGGGTTTTCAGAACGCTGGTCTGGCCCGGCCAGCCCGGCACGGCGTGATAGCGGGCAAGCACCCGTTTTACGTTGCCGTCGAGAATGGCTGCCCGCTTGCCAAAGGCCTGGGCGAGGATGGCGGCGGCGGTGGAGCGGCCGATGCCGGTCAGCGATTCCAGTTGTTCCTGATCATCCGGAAACTCGCCGCCGAAGTCATTAACAACGGCGCGTGCGGCCTTTTGCAGGTTGCGGGCGCGAGCGTAATAGCCCAGGCCTGACCAGTGGCTGAGCACGTCGTCTTCGGGCGCGGCGGCAAGCGCGGCGACGTCCGGAAAACGCCGCATGAATGCCTCGAAGTAGGGGATAACGGTGGTCACCTGGGTCTGCTGCAGCATGATTTCCGACACCCACACCCGGTAGGCGTTGCGGTTGTGGTGCCAGGGCAGGTCGTGCCTGCCATGCTGGTCATACCATGCGAGCAGATCCCGGGCGAAACCGTTGCTCATCGATTAAACAGGCCTTTGACGGCGTCTTTGATTTTGTCGCCTTCTTCACCCAGTTTTTCGTCGATTTTTTCCCGCGCTTTTTCTTCAGCCTTGGCCTTGGCACGGTCGGTTTCTTCTTTGACTTTCGCCCGCGCCGCGTTGGAGGCAATGTCTTTCAGGGTGTCGCTGAAGCGCGAGCCGTCGAAGGAGCACAGGCCGGCGGGGTCTTCGGAGAAGTTGCCACGGCACTCAACGGGAATGACCACATTTTCCACGTATTCGGTGACCCGGCAGGCTTCGTCGCGGTGGAGCTCGCCTACCACTCTCAAACCAATTTCGTAGTCCAGTTCGGTTTTTTCGAGATCGATGGTGCCATCGCCTTCCAGGCGCATGCCGGCCAGGGCGGCGACCAGGTCGGTATTGTTGAGGGTGTTGCCGTCGATTTTCAGGGTGCCTCGCATGTCGTTAAAGGGCGTGGTGCTGCCCCAGTCGCTGGACCCGAGAGTTTCCTGGTTGGCCAGCGCAATGCCCTGACAGGCGAGTCGGGTCAGGTTCATCTGGCGGAACTCACCCTCGGCGAGGTTGAAGCTGATTTCGCCGTTGGCGTTCTCCCGCAGCGCCGTCATGCGGTTCCCGGTGGTTTTGACATCGAGGTTGAGGTTGGCTGCGCCAGAGATCATATCGACCTCCGCCAGATCGGTGAGCAGGGGCAGCGTTTGCACACCGGTGACCTTGGAGCCAATCGCCCATTTTGGGTTGTCGGTGCGGGCATCCAGGGTGACATTGGCGTCGAAGTCGCCGTAGTAAAGCTTGCCGCTGAACTCGTCCACTTCCAGCACGCCGTCGTTCGCGGTGATGGATGACTTGATCTCAGCAATGTTGAGATTGCTGATGATCAGTTCACCCAGGCCAAGGTCGATGTCCAGCAACAGCGAGCGCAGGGTTTCCAGTGGCAGCAGATCGGTTTCCTCAGCGGCCGGTTGGGCGCTGACCTGTTCCTGGTCACCCGAGGTGTCTGAAGCGGCTTCGGGCGTGGTTTCGCCTTCCTCGGCAGCGGGTGGCAGGTAGCGGTCGGCGTTGATTGAATCGCCCTGCAGGTTGAGGGCGGTTGCGCTGTTGCTCAGGGTGTAGCTGCCACCGCCGGTGAAGGTGGTGTCGTCAAGGCTGATTGACAGGTCGCTCAACTCCACGGTGCCGGCGGGGCCGCCGATGCTGGTGGAAAAGGCAACCGCTTCCAGCACGTCCGGGTCTTCGGTTTCGATGGCCGGTTGGCCCAGTGCGTCGAGCAGGCTCTTGAGAGAGAACTCGTCGATGCTGACCTTGCCGTCGAGCTGCGGGCTGTCACCGAAGCCGGTGACTGACAGGTCGGTGTTCAGTGTCAGGTTGGCGAGGCTGGCAGTGAGGCCGTTGATGGTCGCGGTCTCGTTCTGGATATTGGCTTCGATAGCGCCGGCCAGTGTCGCTGTCACCGACTTGCCACCGAACGGCTCGCCGTTCATGTCGAAGGTGGCTTCCAGGTCTGAAATACCGAATTCGTTGAGCGCTTCATTGGCCGCGAGGCGGGCGCTGATGCCGCCGTCCACGGCGAATTTCGGCTGGTTGGTCTCGAAGTGGAAGCTGATGTCCAGCGGGAAGCTGCTACCGAGGGTAATCTCGGAGGCGTTAACGGTGAAGTCTTCCAGGATGACAGACTGGCCGGTGCTTTCATCGTTGTAGTGAATCTGGGCGTTGCTGATCTGCACGTTCTCGACGTTGAAATTCAGCGGCTCACGATCTGCTGTGCCCTCTTCATCGGCGGCCTGCTCTGTTGGCTGTTCGTCGGCGGCGGTTTCATCATTCGCCGCTTCGTCGCCTTCCGGCATAATGCGTGTCCAGTTGCCGCTGCCGTCTTTGTCGACGTTCAGGCGGGCGTCGAGCCCGTCGAGCAGGAAGGTGTTCACTCGCGGGGCCATGGCGATGAGTGACCAGAAGTCGACCTGAGCCACAAGCTGATCAAGTCGCACAAAGCGCTCACCTTCCAGGGTGGCCTCGACGTCGTTGAGCTCAAGCCCGAGAGGAATGAAAGACCAGCCAATATCGCCTTCCAGAATCAGATCGAGATTGGTGGCGTCTTCTGCTGCCTTCTCAATCTGTGGCTTGTAGGTGTTGGGGTCGATAACGAGAACCGCGATGGCCACGGCAGCAATAGCCAGAACCACCAGCCCAACCACGGCGAAGACAATATATCGAACAGCTTTCATAACTCAGGCTTCCTTCATTTGTTGCCATTTTTATGCGTTCGGGTACCGGAACATAAAACTGCTCTAAGGATAACGCAGGGTTAACAAAATAAAAGCAGTGATGTATGACAATACGTTAGTGATAGGACAAAATGGGCACTCTGATTTTTTACGCTGTCTTCGAGACAAACCCGCAACGATAAAACCTACAACGATAAATAGGAGCTGGCCGTGGCTATCACCGTATCGATCGAACTGAACCGGGAACTGGACATACCGGGGGGTTACGATGAAGTGTTCGATCTGTTGGCCGATGTCCCCCGTTCTGCAAGCCATTTCCCGAAGGTGGAAAAACTGGTGGACCTGGGCGACAACGCGTACCGCTGGGAAATGGAAAAAGTGGGTGTGGACAAACACGCTATCCAATCCGTTTATGCCTGCAAATACGCGGCGGATAAAGACAATGGCCGGATTACCTGGGAGCCGGTCAAGGGTGAGGGCAATGGCGTAGTGCGCGGGTCCTGGACTGTGAAAGCCAAAGGCGATAACGCCACCGCGGTGAAATTCCAGACCAGCGCCGAGCTGACGGTACCACTGCCCAGTCTGCTGAAACTGGCTATTAGTCCGGTGATCAAGCACGAGTTCAACAGCCTGGTGGACACCTACATGAACAACCTGAAAAAGGCGTTCTGAGAGCGGCTATCAATGCCATAAAGGCCATTGTGGGACTCCGGGATTCAGAAAAGGTATAATCCGCGAACAATCAGTTTCCGGCATATTGCCATTCATGACTTGGAGTCCCCATGGCCGAACGCAAGGCTCGGGTAGAAAGAAATACCCTCGAAACGCAGATCACCGCTGAGATCAATCTCGACGGCACCGGGCAGTCCACCTTCGACACCGGTGTGCCTTTTCTGGAACACATGATGGACCAGATTGCCCGTCATGGGCTGGTGGATCTGAACATCGTTTCCAAGGGCGATTTGCACATCGACGATCACCACACCGTGGAAGACATTGGCATTACCCTGGGCCAGGCCTTCCGGCAGGCGGTGGGCGACAAGAAAGGCATTCGTCGCTACGGCCATGCCTACGTGCCGCTGGACGAAGCGCTCTCCCGCGTCGTGATCGACCTGTCTGGCCGCCCTGGCCTGATGATGGACGTACCTTACACTCGAGGCGCGGTTGGCGGTTTCGATGTGGACCTGTTTGAGGAGTTCTTCCACGGTTTCGTGAATCACTCCATGGTGACCCTGCACATCGATAACCTGAAGGGTAAGAATACCCACCACCAGATTGAAACGGTGTTCAAGGCCTTCGGCCGCGCCCTGCGCATGGCTATCGAGATGGACGAGCGCATGGCGGGGATTACGCCCTCCACCAAGGGCTCGCTGTAACACGGGCCATTGAAAAAAAGACTCGCAGTAACTGGTCACCCAAGGACACCGCAACAACCATGAAAACCGTTGCCATTATCGACTACGGCATGGGCAATCTGCATTCTGCCAAAAAAGCGGTAGAGCACGTTGCCCCGGATACCACCGTACTGGTCACCGACAACGCCGAAAAAATCCGCGAAGCCGACCGGGTGATCCTGCCTGGCGTCGGTGCCATTCGTGACTGCATGGCCGAAATTCGCCGCCTGGGCGTTGACGTCCTGGTGCGCGAAGTTTCGCAGGATCGCCCGTTCCTGGGCATCTGCGTGGGCATGCAGGCTTTGATGGCGCGCAGTGAGGAAAACGGCGGCGTGGATGGCATCGGCCTGTTTCCCTCGGAGGTGCGCTACTTCGGCGATAACCTCACGGAGAATGGCGAGCACCAGGGCACTCGATTGAAAGTGCCGCACATGGGTTGGAACCAGGTGTACCGGACCATCGAGCACCCTTTATGGCACAAGATTCCCGACGGTGACCGCTTTTACTTCGTGCACAGCTACTACGCGGAAGCCGACGGCAATGCGGATATCGCTGGCCGCAGTCATTACGGCGTTGATCTGGCCGC
Source organism: Marinobacter sp. (assembly GCF_040904845.1). Lineage (GTDB taxonomy): Bacteria > Pseudomonadota > Gammaproteobacteria > Pseudomonadales > Oleiphilaceae > Marinobacter. The sequence goes on from NZ_JBBDSR010000013.1 coordinate 13,877, forward strand.
CGCAGTCGCGCGCGACAACATCTTTGCAGCGCAGTTCCACCCGGAGAAAAGTGCCCGGGCGGGGCTGCAGTTACTGAAGAATTTTACTGACTGGACTGGAACATGCTGATTATCCCCGCCATTGATCTGAAAGACGGCAAATGCGTTCGCCTGCGCCAGGGCCGCATGGATGACTCCACCGTATTCGGTGACGACCCCGTCGACATGGCCACCCGCTGGGTTGAGGCGGGCGCTCGTCGCCTGCACCTGGTGGACTTGAACGGTGCCTTTGCCGGTGAGCCGGTGAATGGCGAAATCGTGCAGGCCATTGCCCGCAAATACCCGGACCTGCCGATTCAGATCGGCGGCGGCATTCGCTCTGCCGAAACCATTGAGGCCTATCTCAAGGCCGGCGTGCAGTGGGTGATTATTGGCACCAAGGCTGTCAAAGAGCCCGAGTTCGTTACCGAGATGTGCAAGAAGTTTCCCGGCCACATTATTGTGGGTCTGGATGCCAAAGACGGTCGCGTGGCGACCGATGGCTGGGCCGAAGTGTCAGAGGTGATGGCCACCGATCTGGCCATCCGTTTTGCCAACGACGGCGTGGATTCCATCGTCTATACCGACATCAGCCGTGACGGCATGATGCAGGGCGTCAACGTGGAAGCCACTGCGGCTTTGGCGGAAGCGGGCGGCATTCCGGTGATCGCCTCCGGCGGTGTGACCAATATGGATGACCTCAAGCGTCTGGCCACCGTGGCCGACAAGGGCATTCTCGGAGCGATCACCGGTCGTGCTATCTACGAAGGCACGCTGGACGTGGCAGAGGCCCAGGCCTACTGCGACAGCCTCAAGGCATAAGGACAACGTTTATGGCACTGGCCAAGCGCATCATTCCCTGCCTGGACGTCGACAAGGGCCGTGTAGTGAAAGGCGTCAACTTTGTCGATATCCGCGACGCCGGTGACCCGGTAGAAGTGGCGCGCAAATACAACGAGCAGGGCGCGGACGAGATTACCTTCCTGGACATCACCGCCAGCCACGAGAGCCGTGATACCACCTACGAAACCGTGGAACGCATGGCCAGCCAGGTGTTTATCCCGCTGACGGTGGGCGGTGGCGTGCGCACGGTGGAAGATATTCGCAAACTGCTGAACGCCGGTGCGGACAAGGTCTCCATCAATACGGCGGCGGTGTTTAATCCGGAATTTGTGCGGGAAGCCGCCGAACGCTTTGGCCGCCAATGCATTGTGGTGGCCATCGACGCCAAGCGGGTATCGGCGGAAGGCGAAACGCCGCGCTGGGAAATCTTCACCCACGGCGGCCGCAAGCCCACGGGGCTGGATGCTGTGGAGTGGGCCCGTAAGATGACCGATCTGGGTGCTGGCGAGTTGTTGTTGACCAGCATGGATCGGGACGGCACCAAGGTTGGTTTCGACCTGGGCCTCACCCGCGCGGTCAGTGATGCGGTTTCCGTGCCGGTGATTGCTTCAGGCGGCGTTGGTGAGCTTCAGCACCTGGCGGATGGGGTTACTCAGGGCGGTGCGGATGCCGTGCTGGCGGCGTCTATTTTTCATTTCGGTCAGCACACCATTCCCGAGGCCAAGGCGTTTATGAAAGCGCAGGGCATTGAAGTTCGGGATTAATCCGACACTGTTACCGGTGTTTGGCGTAGGCCGGCTGGATGACCTGCTTTTCCCCTTCGGCAAACATCGGTCGATTGTTGTTCCTCATCGCCCACAAGCCACTTACCGTGGCGACGGCAATCCCTTCCTCATCCAGCATGGGAAGATGCTTCTCCAGATAGTCCACGGTCACTTTGTGCGGGTGGCCAATCCCCACGGCACTGCCGTTCTCTTTTGCCCGCTTGATCAGCAACTTGAACTGCCGGTCAACGTATTCCTCGGTCTGCTCATGGTCCAGAAACACATCCCGGGTGAGGTTGGGAATACGGTAGGCGTCCGCCACCTGACCAGCAATGGTCGATGCAATGGTGCGGCTGTCGACAAAGTACACCGGGTAGCGGTCCAGCTCAGACATCACCCAGTCCATCGCCTGCAGTTGTTGGGTCAGCAGGCTGCCCATATGGTTGTTGACGCCTTGCACATGGGGAATCGACTGCAGGGCCCGGCGCAGCGTGGTTTTCAGCTTTTGGGAGCCCATGTCCGGCGTCAGCCCGCCAGGGCCCAACCCGAAATTGCGGGTGTTGGCCATGGGGGCATGCAGCATGATTTCTTTGTGATTTTGGTGTGCAAGCTTGGCCAGTGGCACGGTATGCCGTCGATAGGGCAAAAAGGCGAGGGTGACCGGTTGCTCCAGGTTGGCCAATCGGGTTCCTTCAACCAGGTTATGGCCCATGTCATCAATAATGATGGCAATGGTTGGCGGCATCCCGTCCGCATCAGTGTGGGCGGGGGCATCCGCGCTGGCGCAGGTTGCCACCAGCGCTGTGGCAACCAGGGTAAGCAGTGTTTTCAAGGGCATTAATCTGCGCTGGCCTTGTCGGAACCGTTGTCACGCTTATCCAGAATTCGCAGCCCCTTGAGCAGGTTCAGTGCGGAGCGAAGCTGATAGTCGCGCTCTGCGGCTGAGGCGTTCTGACGTTCTTCTTCCGTACTGTTCTCGCCTTCGTCCTGGCCTTCAAGATGGCCGCTCAGGTCTGCTTCGGTAAAGAACGGGCGGCCGTCCACTTCCTGCAGTTCGGCGGGTTTCACCTCGATGTCCGGGCGAATCCCTTTCGCCTGGATCGAACGGCCGTCCGGCGTGTAGTAACGCGCCGTGGTCATTTTGATGGCGTGGGTCTCGTCCAGCGGGATCACGGTTTGCACGCTGCCTTTGCCGAAGGATTGGGTGCCCATGACCACCGCGCGCTTATGGTCCTGCAGCGCGCCGGCCAGGATTTCAGAGGCAGAGGCGGAGCCGCCGTTGATCAGCACCACAATGGGGGTGCCTTCCATGATGTCGCCGGCCTTGGCATTGAAACGCAGGCGGGAGCTCTGAATGCGGCCTTCGGTGTAAACGATCAGGCCTTCATCCAGCAGGGCGTCGGCGGATTCAACCGCCGCCTGCAGAATGCCGCCGGGATTGTTGCGCAGGTCGATCACCAGGCCATCCAGATCTTTGCCGTAGTTTTCTTCGAGCGTGTTGAGGGCATCGGCAAACTGGGTGCCGGTATCGGCCTGGAACTGGGTGATGCGAACGTAGCCATAACCGTTATCGATCAGGCGGGATTTGATGCTGGTGACCTTGATGATGTCACGCTCCACATCGATTTCGATGGGCGCGCTTTCGCCTTCACGCATGATGGTCAGGGTCAGGATGGTGCCAGGCTTGCCGCGCATGAGCTTGACGGCTTCCTCAAGAGACATGCCTTTGACCGGCTGGTCACCAAGCTTGATGATCAGGTCGCCGGACTGAACGCCGGCTTTCTGGGCCGGGGTGTCGTCAATCGGCGCGATCACTTTGATGAAGCCGTCTTCCATGCCCACTTCAATGCCAAGGCCACCGAACTCGCCAGAGGTGCTTTCCTCCAGTTGCTCGTAATCTTTCGGTGCCAGGTAGGTGGAGTGTGGGTCGAGCTCGGAGAGCATGCCTTTGATCGCGCTTTCCAGCAGTTCGCGGTCACCAACCTCTTCGACATAGGCGTCTTTGATGCGGCTGAACACTTCCGTGAACTTGCGTAGATCGTCCAGCGGGAGCTGTTCTTCCGGGTCGGGTAGCTGAATCTCTACCCGTTCCCCGTTCTGAACGCCTTCGAGGAGTTCTCCGGTTCTGTCATCGGCTTCCTGGGCGTGAACAAGACCGGGAAGTGCAATAAAGCAGGTGAGCAGAGTCAGTGCGCGGATGGTTGTGGCGTGTTGTGTACTTCTGGCCCGTCTCATTCACTTATCCTGTGTTTATTCCGATGGTTGAACAGTTTCCTGCCGGTCTCGACAGTATGGCGTTACTGCCCGGGTTTGTCAGCCCTTCGCCCCGCAGGCCGATGTCGCACTTACTGGCGGCGCTCAGTTGCCAAGCCACGAGCGGGGATTAACCGGTTTGCCATTGTGGCGTATCTCGAAATACAGCGCCGGATCACTGGTGCCACCCGTGCGACCCGCCGCTGCGAGGGTTTCACCGGCATCGACCCAGTCGCCAGGGCTGGTGAACAGGCTGCTGCTGTGGCCGTATAACGTCATGTAGCCATCGCCGTGGTCGACAATGGTCATCAGGCCGAATCCCCTCAGCCAGTTGGCGAAGACCACCCGGCCATAGTGAACCGCCTTGATGTCGGCTTCCTCTGAGGTGTTCATCATCAGCCCGTTGCGCCGCATTTTGCCCTCGGCGTAGCCGTCACCAAAGTTGCTGAATACCTTGCCTCTCGTGGGCCAGGGCAGTTTGTTGCGCAGGGATTTGAACGGCTTTGAGTCGTTGGGTGAGGGAATGCTGGCAATGGCTTCTTCCACCTCCCGAAGTAGCTTTTCCAGGCGTTCCCGGTCTGCCGTGAGGTCTTGCCGTTCGCCTTTGCGATCCGATATTTCCGCATCCAGGGCGGCGAGAGTCTGTTTGCGTTGTTCGCGACTGGCGGCCAGCTGATCCTGGCGTTCTTCCACATCCTGCTCGAGCTTGCCGAGGCGGACCCGGGTGGCCTGAACGTCCTGGCGGGTTTCGCGCAGCTGGCGGAGGTTGTCATTGAACACCTCCAGCCGCCGGACGGTGTCCCGGCTGAGGTATTCATAATAGGTCATAGTGCGGGCAATCTTGTCCGGATCAATCTCGTTGAGCAGGACTTTCACGGCCGGTGCGTCGCCTTCCATCCAGGCGGCACGGATCTGCTTTTTCAGGCTTTCACGCTGGCTATCGAGGGTACGGGTGAGGTCGGTTTCCTGCTTTTCCAGCGCTTTCAGCCGTTGTTGCTGCTCTTCAGCCTGGCGGCGCAGGTCCCTGCGTTCCCGGGTCAGGCGGCCGACTTCCTGTTCTATTTCGGCCAGTTGCTGCTCCAGAGACGAACGGTCTTCCTCTGCGTCATCCAGCCAGCGGTCGATGTCGGCGATCTGTTCCTTCAGCGCCTCGAGCTGACCGGGGGTGACCTCCTCTTGGGCCAGTGCCGGCAGCGCACCACACAGCAGCGCTACTGCCAGCAGCAGTCGGGGTGTCAATCGGTTCCTCAATCGATATCTACCAGGCTGTGCCCGGTCATTTCCGCTGGTTGATCCAGGCCCATCAGGGCCAGCAGTGTGGGTGCCACATCGCTCAGGCTGCCGTCGTCTTTCAGGCTGACCTGGCGAGGGCCGGTATAGACCAGCGGTACCGGGCCAATGGTGTGAGCCGTGTGGACCTGGCCTGAATTGGGGTCTGTCATCTGTTCGCAGTTGCCATGATCAGCGGTGATCAGCGCTTCGCCGCCCACTTCGTCCAGCGCTTCGACCACGCGTTTAACGCAGGCATCGAGGCATTCCGCGGCCTTGATGGCGGCATCAAGTTTGCCGGTGTGACCCACCATGTCGCCGTTGGCGTAATTGCAGATGACCAAGTCGTACTTGCCGCTCTTGATCGCTTCAACAAGCTTGTCGGTCACTTCCGGTGCACTCATTTCCGGCTGCAGATCGTAGGTGGCCACTTTCGGTGAGGGCACCAGAATGCGGTCTTCCCCGGTAAAGGGGGTTTCAAGGCCACCGTTAAAGAAGAACGTAACGTGGGCGTATTTCTCGGTTTCCGAGATGCGCAGCTGGGTTTTTCCCAGGTTGGACACGTATTCCCCAAGGCCATTGGCCAGTTGCTCTGGCGGGTAGGCGCAGGCCGTTTTGATGTCCGCGGCGTATTCGGTGAGCATGACAAAATCCGCCAGCTCGGGGTGTTTGCGGCGATCAAATCCGTCGAAACCTTTGTCCACAAAGGTGCGGGTGATTTCCCGGGCGCGATCGGCGCGGAAGTTCATGAACAGAACCGTGTCGCCATCGTTGATGGTGCCTTCCGGCTCGCCCGCGCTGTGAATGCGGGTGGCTTTGACGAACTCGTCGTTATCGCCCCGTTCGTAGGCCTGTTCCAGCGCGGACACAGGATCGGATGCGGTGAATTCGGCTTCGCCCAGGGTCATCAGGTTGTAGGCGGCTTTTACCCGGTCCCAGCGGTTATCGCGGTCCATGGCGTAGTAGCGGCCAACAATGGATGCAATGCGGCCAACGCCCAGGCTTTTCAGTTTGGCAGCGGCCTTTTCCAGCGATGGCCTTGCGCTGCGGGGGGGCATGTCGCGGCCATCCAGGAAGGCGTGAATGTACACTTCTTTTGCGCCCCGGTTTGCCGCCATTTCGGCCGCCGCCAGAATGTGGTTCTCATGGCAGTGAACGCCGCCCGGTGACAAAAGCCCCATGAGGTGCACCGCACGCCCACTGCTGACGGCCTTGTCAATCGCGGCGCAGAGCGTCGGGTTGGTCGCGAACGTGCCATCCTCGACGTCTTTGTCGATTCGCGTCAGGCTCTGATAGACCACGCGGCCCGCGCCGAGGTTCATGTGGCCCACTTCAGAGTTGCCCATCTGGCCCTGAGGCAAGCCCACAAACATACCGGATGTGTTGATCAGGGTTTTGGGCTGTTGCTGCCAGAGCGTGTCCCAGAACGGGGTGTTGGCGTTGCTGATGGCATTGTCGTCAGCCGGGTCACGGTGACCCCAGCCGTCCAGAATTATCAGTGCAGTCGGCTTGCGCGTCGCAGTCATCACTTGATCCGGTATGGTTTTGAAGTTTGTAAAGAGACGTGCAGATTCTAACCGTTTTCATTCCGTCAGGCCACGTAGGTCTGCCTTCTGTCACCGGAGCAGGGTGTGTATAATCCCGCCAAACTAATTAACTGGGTGCTTTCATGGACAGGTTTATTGAATTTGCCGTCAACCACTACATTCTGGTGTCGCTGTTTGTTGTGTTCCTGCTGGCGATTCTGGTGCTGGAGTCCCGCCGTGGCGGGCAGAAAATTTCAGCACAGGGTGCGGTAAGTCTGATCAACCGTGATGAAGCCGTGGTGGTGGATATCCGTGATCGCAAGGACTTCAACGAAGGCCGCATCTCTGGCTCGGTGAATATTCCGCTCAATGCAATCAAGAGCCGCGCCAATGAGCTGAAAAAGTTCAAGGATAAGCAGGTTATTGTGGCGGACAAGATGGGCCAGCATTCCGCGATGGCGGTCAAACAGCTAAAAGCTGAAGGTTATGAGAACGTAGTCCGCCTCAATGGTGGCATTGCGGACTGGAAAGGCAGTAACCTTCCCCTGGTCAAGAAGTAAAACGTTTAATAATACGAAAAGGATTGAACATGGCTGAGAATGAGCAAGGCGCCGCAGGCAGCGAAAACCAGAACCAGCCGCAATTCGCGCTGCAGCGTATTTACGTAAAAGATCTGTCCTTCGAATCTCCGAATTCACCGGTGGTGTTCCAGGAGCAGTGGAAGCCGCAGGTGAATCTGGACCTGAACACCTCTCACAACAAAGTGAGCGACAACCAGTACGAAGTGGTGTTGTCTCTTACCGTGACCGCAAAGATGGGCGAAAAAGTAGCCTACATCGTCGAGATCCAGCAGGCCGGTGTTTTCCTGCTGCAGGGCATTGAAGGGCCGCAGCTGGGTCAGATGCTGGGTGCCTACTGCCCGACGATCCTGTTCCCCTACGCTCGTGAAGCGATCGACGGTGTCGTGAACAAAGGCAGCTTCCCGGCGCTGATGTTGGCACCGGTGAACTTCGACGCCATCTACGCTCAGGCACTCAAGCGCAAGCAGGAAGAGGGTGCGGGTGAAGCGAACGAAGAGCCGCAGACGCACTGAAGCTGCTTTTTGTTAGCGGCTTAGATAAAAAACCGGCTGATGCCGGTTTTTTTGTGTCTACGTGATTGCCCGGGCTCATACCGAGCCGTCAAAATCCAGTTGCCGCCAGGCTTCATAAACCACCAGAGCGGCGGTATTGGACAGGTTCAGGCTGCGGCTTTCCGGGCGCATGGGAACTCTCAGCCGATGTTCCTCAGGCAGTGATTCACGCACCTCGGCAGGCAACCCCCGGGTTTCGGGGCCGAACATCAGGTAGTCGCCGTCCTGAAACTCAGCGGTGTGGTAGTGCCGGCTGCCCTTGGTGGTAAACCCGAACAGCCGGGCGGGTTGTTCGCGCTCGAGGAACGCCTGGTAATCCTTGTGCACGCGCACCCTGGCGTATTCGCTATAGTCCAGCCCGGCTCGGCGCATCTGTTTGTCTTCCAGGGTAAACCCGAGCGGTTCAATCAGATGTAGCTGGCAACCGGTGTTGGCGCAAAGCCGGATGATATTGCCGGTATTGGGCGGAATCTCCGGCTCGTACAACACCACATTCAGCATGCCATCAGCGCTCGACCGCGAGGGCAACGCCCATACCACCGCCAATGCACAAGGTCGCCAGGCCTTTTTTCGCATCGCGACGTTGCATCTCGTGCAGCAGTGTTACCAGGATGCGGCAGCCGGACGCGCCAATAGGATGGCCCATGGCAATGGCACCGCCGTTCACGTTGACCTTGTTGGTGTCCCAGCCAAGATCCCGGTTTACCGAGATGGCCTGAGCCGCGAACGCCTCATTGGCTTCGATCAGGTCCAGATCGTCCACGCTCCAGCCGGCCAGTTTCAGGCAGCGCTGACTGGCCGGTATCGGGCCGGTGCCCATGATCGTGGGATCAACGCCGGCGTTGGCGTGGGCCCTGATGGTGGCCAACGGTGTCAGGCCCAGCTCTTTAGCTTTGTCAGCACTGCAGACAATCACCGCGGCCGCACCGTCATTCAGCGAAGAGGCGTTGCCTGCGGTCACCGTGCCGTCTTTCCTGAACGCCGGGCGCAGCTTGCCCAGGCCATCGGCGGTGACGCCGTCACGAGGGTTCTCGTCCTTGTCGACCACCAGCGGGTCGCCTTTGCGCTGCGGAATGCTGACCGGCACAATCTGACCGTCGAAGTAGCCCGCGCTTTGGGCCGCTACCGCCTTCTGCTGAGACGCAGCGGCGAATTCATCCTGTTCTTCCCGGCTGATGCCGTACTTCTCGACAATGTTCTCGGCGGTGACGCCCATGTGGTAATCGTTGAAAGCGTCCCACAGGCCGTCTTTGATCATGGTGTCGACCATGTTCCAGTCGCCCATGCGCTGGCCGTTGCGGCTGTTTGGCAGCACGTGGGGTGCCTGGCTCATGCTTTCCTGGCCACCGGCGATCATCAGTTCAGCATCGCCGGTGCGGATGGCCTGTACCGCCATGTGCACGGCCTTGAGGCCGGAGCCACAGACCTTGTTGATGGTCATCGCGGGCACTGACGCCGGTACGCCGGCGTTGATGGCAGCCTGGCGGGCCGGGTTCTGGCCAACGCCGGCGGTGAGTACCTGGCCCAGGACCACTTCGTTAATCTGATCGGCGGGCACGCCGGTTTCTTCCAGCAGGGCCCTGATCACGGCCGAACCGAGCTGGTCGGCACGCAGACTGGACAGCCCTCCGCCGAAACTGCCAACGGCAGTCCGCTTGGCGGCAACAATGACGACATCACGCATAAAATCTCTCCGGTTTTGGTGGCACGGTGCATCCATCGATTGTTCCGCGCTCTCAGGGACATGTTGAAAACCATTCTAACGGAAAGCTTCGAGGCGGCCAAAGCGATCAAAGTGTGAGAGGCCACTGCCTCGGTGAGGGCGGAGTTGGGGGTGCTGCCCAAAACCCTGCGGAGCCATGGATGGCGGAGCGGAGCGTACAAGGATGTATTTACAGCGTGTTTTGGACAGCACCCCCAACTCCGCCCGGGCGGCCAACCTCTACATGTTCAGGCTACGACCACCATCGACAGCAATAATTTGCCCGGTAATAAAGGGGGCGTCGCACATCAGGAAAGCAATGGTGTCTGCGATGTCGTCAGGGATACCGGTTCGGGCCAGCGGGGTTTTGGACAATATCGACTGCTGGTGTTGTTCATCCAATTTGCCTTCACCTACTGGCCAGAGGATGGCACCGGGGGAGACGCCGTTCACCCGGATATCCGGAGCCAGATCCTTGGCCCACGAGCGGGTAAGAGCGGCCAGACCGGCTTTGCTGCTGCCATACAACGGGTGGTCGGCAAGAGGCTGTTCGCTGTAGATATCGATGAGATTAACGATGGAGCCGTAGGCCTCGCGCAGCGCTGGCAAACAGGCCTGGCCGAGGAAGAAAGGTGCCTGCAGGTTGGCACCCATGATGGCGTGCCAGTCATTCTGGGTCGCAGCTTCAGTGGGGTTGGGGTAGAACACCGAGGCGTTGTTGATCAGGCCGTCCAACCGGCCCCAGGCGGATATCGCTTGTTGGGCAAGTTGGGTGACTTCCTCTGGCCGGGTCAGGTCCGCCTGTACGGTTGTTGCAGAGTTGCCGCGCTCACTGTTGAGCCGGTTCGCGAGGGCTTCGGCCTGTTCTTCGCGGGAACGATAGTGAATCACCACATTCCAGCCGCGGCTGTGCATGACTTCGGCGGTGCGCGCCCCCAGTCTGTGGGCGGCACCGGTGATCAGGACGACGGGAGGTGGGTTCATGGTTCAGGCCTGTTGCCGATGAATCAGTGTGGCTATACGTTGCAGGCGTTCCTGCCGGATTGCTTCGCCCAGGGCCTTGCCCTTGAATCCTTGCGCCAGCAGGGCCTTGGCATCCACGCCAGTGGCGGCCTGTTGCGCGTTCCCGAGCAATGTCAGGGCGTTGTCGAACTCCGCCGACAACGCGCAGGCCAGCGCTTGCAGTAGCCTCTGGAACCGTTCCGGGCGTCGCCCGGCGTCGGTGTCGTCGAGTATCGCCAGAACCTGCTGTTCGGTCAGGGCCTGATTGTCGGGCTGTTCCAGATGATCTCTCAGGCGGCTGGCAAGTTTCGCCAGATCCTGGCAGTCATTGGGTGCCTTTAAGGCCTTGGCACGGGCCTTTGCCTGAGTTTCGGGTAACGGTGACAGCAGGGCGGCGAATCGGGTGTCGGTGTCGTTGCTGCTTGCGCAAGCACAACGAAACGCGGCCAGCGCTTGCTCGAATATCTCACCCTGAGCGAACTCGGGAATCAGCACCGCGAGGGCGTGGCATTGATGAAGCACGGTAAAGAACGTGCCGGGTTCATTTTCATGGAGCGCCCGCTGGATTTCCTGCCAGACCCGTTCGGCGACAAGGTGGCTGACTTCATCGTCTGCCACCATGTTTTGCATCAGTGCCATGGTATCGCTCGCGACTGCAAACCCCATTGGGGCCAGACGGGCTGCGAAGCGGGCGGTGCGGAGGATGCGCAGAGGGTCTTCGGCGAAGGCATCGGACACGTGGCGTAACTGGCGGGACTGGAGATCGGCCTGACCGTTAAACGGATCGGCCAGATCGCCGGATTCGGAGCGAGCCATGGCGTTGATGGTCAGATCCCGGCGGCGCAGATCGTCTTCGAGAGTGACGTCCGGTGCGCTGTACACGGTAAAGCCGTGATAGCCCCGGCCTGCTTTGCGCTCGGTACGGGCGAGGGCGTACTCCTCGCGGGTGTCGGGGTGCAGGAATACGGGAAAGTCAGCGCCTACCTGTTTGAAACCGCGTTTGAGCATGTCGTCCGGCGTTGCGCCCACGACCACCCAGTCCCGGTCTTTGACCTCCAGGCCGAGAAGTTCGTCACGTACTGCGCCGCCTACCAGATAGATTTCCATGTGCCCGGGAATGCTCCAATGCCGGAAATGTCCGGTGGATTATCGGCGCTGGGCGTGGCGGAGGCAAACCACTCTGCAATAAAAAGCCCGGTTCTTCCGAACCGGGCTTTTACAGGGTGATACAACGGGTTCCTCAGAGAACTGGGTGGTTAGAAGGCCGCACCCAGCTCAATGGCCGCGCCGACTTCTGCATCGCTGAATAGCGCGCCAATATCCAGGCGGGCACCAAACACGGACAGGCCGATGCCGGCGGTAAGCTGGGTACGTTCCTCAACACCGTCGTTGTTGTCGTTGCTTGACAGGTTATGGCGGATGCCCGCCCGTAACTGGGCGTAACGGAAAGCATCGAATTCCGCGCCAAGGGCCAGCCATTGGGTGTCGTCCTCGTAGCCAAAGGCTTCTTTTTCCGTGAGGTCCAGTTCGGCGGTCAGAACATGGAAGTCGCCCTTGTGGGCTATGCCGGCGGTGACCAAGGGGTGGAGTTTGAGTTTCCGTTTTTCCTCGCCCAGCTCGGGGTGGTTGGCGGCCGACTCGAGGTCCATAGGAATCACGTTCCGGACCACGGCCCCTGCTGTCCACGCTTTGTCTTCGCCAAAGCTATAGGCTGCGCCAAGGTCGAAATTCAGGCCGCTTTTCTTTGTTTCTGAATCGTCGCTGTCGAAGTCATCATCCTCAAACCCGGACACGGTCTCTGTGTACTGGAACGTGCGAAGCTGGACGTATTTGGGCGAGAAGCCAATTTGCAGTGAATCGCCGTTTTCCAGCTCCAGTGACCTGGCCAGTGACACGCCGACTTCAATAACGCCAGACGCGAGGATGCTGCCCCGTGACTGCAGTTCATCGGAAAAGTTCGGGTCCAGTGCGCCGTTTTCAATGGCTTGCAGTCTTTGTTCGTCGCTCTCGTCAAACTCGCCCCGGGCGGTGGCTCTGAGGTTGGCATTAGAGAAGAATGCAACGGAAGCAGTCTCGGTCGGGACCGCCACTGCCAGCCCCAGGCCGGCGTCTACGCGGGTAACGTCCCGGTCGAAATCGTTGAGTTGCCGGCGCAGCTCTCCGGCAGATTGCTGCGCCTCCTCCTGATCCAGGGAGTTGATGGCGGTTTGTACATCGTCAATCGTATCCTGAATGTCGTCGATCTGATCAACCGTCTTTTCTTCGTCCGCAAAGCGGGCGTTGGCGGAAGGCAGAATCAAGCCAAAATCATCCGACCAGTTATGGTTGTCGGCTGCCAGCATGGCGGGGTTCGACATACCGGCTGCAGCCGGATGAGCAATGGCAACACCGGTGCCGGCCATGGCGAAGGAGCGTGAGGACATAGGCTGCTGTGGACTGGCCATGGCTGTCGTGGTTGCAACGGACAGTCCGATGACGATGGAAAGCTTGTTCAGGTGGTTATTGGTCATTTGTTTTCCTGTTGTTTCTCGGTAATTTGAACGCCAGACATCACACGTGGGTCAGGTTAGATTGGTTCCTGTTTTTTCACATTGGTAAAGCGGTAACGGTTTGTTTTACTGATGTAAACGCCGGTGGTTTTTTGCCGCTTCGGGTCCGGGCTCCTTGCCGCAGGTTGGGCTCAGTGACAGCTAATCAATGGGTTACGAAACATGGCGTGATTTTTTCATGGAAACTGTCACATGAGAATTTTCGGAGAATGAACATGACCCTGCGCTGGATAATCGTACCCCTGCTGGCTTTGACAATGGCCGGTTGCGCGCCGATGGGCATCCACCAGAAAAACGAAGGGCCTGACCGAAACCTGGAGCCGATTACGGTGCGGGTCAGCGGTTTCGGCACCTATGAGGACGCTTCCAAGGGCCGTCTCAACACCCAAAAACGCCTGCTGGCCCGCCGTGCGTCTCAGCTGGATGCCTACCGCAATCTGGCGGAACGGGTGTATGGCACGGTGATCTATGGCAGCTCGACAGTGAATGACTTCGTGCTTCGCAACGATATGTTCCGTACCTACGTCGACAGCTACATTCGTGGCGCCAAAATGGTGGCGGTCAACGAGCACAGTGACGGTGTGGTCGAAACCGTAATGGAGTTGAAGTTGGAGCCCCGGTTCCGCGATTGTGTGTCCAGGGTCTCCGACACGCAGGTTCAGGATCTGTGCCCGATTCCCATGCCCCGGGACAACGACAGTGTAGGCGATGTTGAGAGCCGAAAAGTCGACTCCCTGTACTACCTGGACTGATGACCCGGACTGACTGAGTGACCGATTCCGTATGACCATTGCCCGTATCCTGTTCGTAGTGATCCTGCTGGTTACGCCCGCCACTCAGGCGGCCGTTCTTGAAGGCGTGGGACACGCTACCATTCACAATGGCAACGTTGATGCGGCGCGGGAAAAAGCGCGCAAGGCAGCGCTTCGGGATGTGTCTCTGCAATACGAGGCGCAGATCAGCAGCCGCGATACCATGGAAAATGGCGTGGTCACCGAATCCCGCCTTCAGGTCGCTTCTTCGGCCCGTGCGCGGGATGCACGAATCGTGGACGAGTACCGCCGTGGCGATTTGCTGAGGGTGACTGTCCGCGCTGATATGTCACAGGGCAGCCAGTGCGGTGCGGGTGGCGCAACTGATCTGAAAAAGCGGGTGGCGGTGACTGGTTTCCCGCTGCTGTATCCGGATCAGACACGGGTAGGGCGCATCGGTGATGCCGGCGAGATCTTGCCGCAGCAGTTGCAGGCACGCCTTCGTGAAACCGACAATCTTCAGGTATACGGTGCCACGAGCTCCCGCCTGTTTCACGATCTGCTCAATGCGCCGACCCAACAGAAATTTGATAATAGCCTGACCAATGTCATTCAGGTGGCCCGGGAGATGGACGTGCAGTTCCTGGTAACAGGCGTGATTCGCGATCTGGGCGTGTCCGATCCCTCGGCCTGGGGCACCTCAGTGCTGGACCGGATGCAGCGGGGCCTTGGCCTGGCCAACCAGAACCGGCGTTTCGTAGCCGATATGATGGTGTTCGACGGGTTCAGCGGTGCGCCGGTCTATCAGCAACGGTTTGCCACCGAAGCCCAGTGGGACGCCGGCCCCGGTGCATCCGCCGGTTTTGATTCTGCCGGTTTCCAGGAAACCGGGTACGGTCAGGCGGTGGGGAAGGTCATGGCGGACATGAGTGCGGCCGTTGAAGAAGCGCTGGCCTGCCAGCCGTTTATCACCCGCGTCACCCGGGTGGACGGCAACCGGGTAACACTGGCCTCCGGGGCCACTGCGGGACTTCGCCCGGGGGATGAGCTGAACCTGTACCGAACGGAACAGTTCTTTGATTCACTGGGCAGAACACCCGAATTGTCGGATAGCCAGACCCGGATGACGCTGAATAATGTGCACCCGGATTTCAGTAATGGCGAGATGCCGCTGTCTGGCGGCGAGATCAATATTCAGCGGGACGACGTGGCGATCATCTGGTGATCAGGCGGTCGCGACCCGGGCGGCGGTGTCGCGGATCTTGCCGACCATGGCGCGCAGGCCATTGCCCCGGGTCGGGGAGATGTGGCGGAACAGGTCCAGTTTTTCGAACAGTTCGTCGATGTCGGTGGCCAGGAGGTCGCGGGGTGCCTTGCCGTTCAGGGCCACCAGAATGATAGCGGCCAGGCCGCGCACGATCATGGCGTCTGAATCGATCAGCAGGAACAGCTTGCCGCTGTCGTCATCGTAATGATGAATCAGCCACACCTGGCTCTGGCAGCCGTGCACGTAGTTTTCTTCGATTCTGGCTTCCTCCGGAAAGGACGGCAGTTGCTTGCCAAGATCAATAATGAAGGCGTAGCGATCTTCCCAGTCGTCCAGAAACTCGAAGCCGTCCAGGACGTCTTCCAGGGTGGTGTCTTTTCCCAGCGGGTTGTCGATAAAGGTCTGTTCGCTGGCTGTCATTACAGCATCCCCAGTTCAAGTTTGGCTTCGTCGGTGAGCATGTCGTTGCTCCAGGGCGGATCGAAGGTCAGGTCCACCGTCACTTTGTCGACATTGGGTACGTACTCGAGCTTGTGTCTGACGTCTTCGGTGATCACCGGCCCCATGCCGCAACCGGCGGCGGTCAGCGTCATTTTGACGTAGATGTGGTTGCCTTCGTCGCCACCGTTCTCAATCTTGCACTCGTAGATCAGGCCCAGGTCCACCACGTTGACCGGAATTTCCGGGTCGTAGCAGTTGCGCATGGCTTCCCACACCTGATTTTCATTGACGGTGCCGTCTTCTGGCGTGTCAAAGCTGCTCTGCAGTGGCTGCTTGCCAAGGGCGTCGGCGTCATGGCCTTCAATGCGAGCCAGGTTGCCGTTGACCGCCACGGTAAAGGTGCCGCCCAGCGATTGGGTGATGGTCACAAAAGTGTCCGACGGAATCATGATTTCGGTTCCGGTAGGAACAAGGCGCGCTTCCACCTCGCGTTTGGTCAGGACCACTTCCCGTTCTTGCATGCCTGTTCTGGCCTCGCTTTTCTTAATCTGTGGTGTCGGATTACACTGCGCTAATCCGACCTACGCTACGGTAAAGCTTTCGCCACAGCCGCATTCGGCGGTGGCGTTCGGGTTGCGGAAGTGGAACACAGAGTTCACGCCCTCGGTGACGAAATCGATTTCGATACCGTTCACCAGCGGCAGGTGTTCCTCTTTCACGAACACGTCAACGCCATCAATATGAAATACCCGGTCGTCGGTGGCGGTTTCCTCCACCCACTGGGTTTCGTACTTGAAGCCGGAGCAGCCACTTTTTCTGATGGCCAGCCGTATACCCCTGGCTTCCGGCTTTTTATCCAGTTGTTTGCGTACGTGCTTTACCGCAGTGGGCGTCATAGTGACGGCTACGGTTGGTGTGTAGACTTCGGCTGTCATAATTCCACCTCCATCAGGCAAACAGGCGCTGGACTTTCTGCAGTGCGGTGAACAGTTGGTCCACCTCGTCCAGCGTATTATAAAATGCAAAGGAGGCCCGGGCAGTACCGGGAACTCCGTAGAAATCCATCAGCGGCATGGCGCAGTGGTGACCCGTGCGAATGGCGATGCCCTGCTGATCCAGCAGCGTGCCTATATCACTGGGGTGCAGGCCAGCAATTTTAAAGGACATCACCGGCACCTTGTGCTTTGCGGTACCGATGACTTCCATGCCGGGAACCGTTGCCACCAACTGGTTGGCGCGCTCCAGCAAGGCTTTTTCCGCCGCTTCCATGGCTGGCCGGTCCAGACTGCCAAGGTAGTCTATAGCCGCACCCAAACCAACGGCCTCGGCAATCGCCGGGGTGCCCGCTTCAAACTTGTAGGGCAGGGTGTTCCAGGTAGTGCGCTCGAACGATACCCGTTCGATCATCTCGCCGCCGCCCTGATAGGGTGGCATTTCTTCCAGCAGCTGTGTCTTGCCGTAGAGTACGCCGATGCCCGTGGGCCCGAACAGTTTGTGGGATGAGAACACGTAAAAATCGCAGCCCAGGGCCTGCACGTCCGGCTGAAAATGCGGTACCGCCTGAGCCCCATCGAGCAGCGTCAACACGCCGCGAGCCTTGGCCTGTTCAACCAGCGGTGCCACCGGGTTCACTGTGCCGAGTACGTTCGATACGTGGGTGATGGCGAGAACTCGTGTGCGGTCGTTGAGCAGGCTGTTAAAGGAGTCCAGGTCCAGCTCGCCGTCTGGCGTGACCTGGATCGGCACCACTTTCGCCCCGGTGCGCTCGGCAATCATCTGCCAGGGCACGATATTGGCGTGGTGCTCCATGGTGCTGACCAGGATTTCATCGCCCGCTTTCAGGCGCGGTGCCAGTCCGTTAGCCACCAGGTTGATGGCTTCGGTGGTGCCGCGGGTCCAGATGATCTCACGGGTGCTCTCGGCGTTCAGGAAATCGCGAACGGTTTCCCGGGCACCCTCAAACGCGGCTGTCGCGCGGTCGCCCAGAGTGTGGGCGCCGCGGTGTACGTTGGAGTGCATTTCCCGGTAATAGCGATCCATAGCGTCCAGCACGGCCACCGGCTTCTGCGCGGAGGCCCCGTTATCAAGATACACCAGCGGCTTGCCGTTCATCTGCTGCGACAGGATCGGAAAATCCCGGCGAATGGCGTCTACGTCAAACGCGGACTGGTGCGCTGTTCTTGCTACGGACAGGTCGCTCATAACCGGTTATGCCCCCTCGAAGGTCTGATCGAAGAACTGGTTCAGCCGGGTTTGGGCGGTTTCCCGCACCTGCTCGACCGGAATCTGCTGCACCAGTTCGTTGATAAAGGCCATGGTCAGCAGCACGTTCGCTTCCCGCCGGCCAATGCCGCGGGATACCAGATAGAACAACGACGTTTTGTCGAGCTGGCCAATGGTGGCACCGTGGGCACACTTGACGTCATCGGCGTAGATTTCCAGCTCAGGCTTGGTGTCGATCTCTGCGCCATTGGACAGCAGCAGGTTTTTGTTGTTCATGTTCGCGTTGGACTTCTGGGCATCCTGATGAATATGGATGCGACCATTGAACACGGCGTGGGACTGGTCCGCTGCGATATTGCGATAGGTTTCCTCGCTGTTGCAGTGGGCGGCCACGTGCTCGATGGTGGTGTGGTTGTCGTAATGCTGCTTGCCCTGGGTGACCACCACGCCGTTGAGCTTGCACTCGGCCCCTTCGCCTTCCAGGCGCACTTGCAGATCGTGCCGGCGCAGCGGACCGCCAAAGCCCACACAATGGCTTTCGAAGCGTGAGCTGCGCTGCTGGCGCACACCGGTGGCACCGATGTGCTGCACGTTATCACCTTCCATATTGAGACGGATGCTGGTGACATTGGCCCCGTCGGCCAGGGTGAATTCGGTGACAGTGTTGACCATGACCGACTCGCCGCCGCTGGAAATATACTCTTCCACCAGCGTGATCTGGCTGTGCCGACCGGCTTCTACGAAGATGCGCGGATAGGCTGAACCGCTGGCGTCCGCGGTGACTTCGTGGACAATGAACAGAGGCTGGTCCAGCACGGCTTCCGGCTTCAGGCGAATCAACAGGCCGTCTTCGAAACGTGCGGAGTTGAGGCTTGCCATTTGCACCGCGCTCTGGCCGGAACGGTCGCCCAGCGTGCTGTCCATGCGATCCGCCAGTTCGGCGGCTTCGTCATCGTCCAGGTCGCCGAAGCGCTCGATGGTGATGCCATCAAGATCCGGGTAATCACTGGCCTCGGGCATCATCACGCCGTTGAGGAAAACCACCCGGTAGCCGGGTACCGCAAGGCTGCTGCCGGATTTGCCTTCCGCCGGGAGCGAAATGGCCATGTCGTCAGTCAGCTTCAGGTATTTGCTGGAGTACTTCCAGTTTTCGGTTTTTCGGGTTGGCAGTGGCATGTCCACCAGTGCCGTGCCTCGTTGTTTGCGCAGTGCCAGCAACGGTTCAGGCATTGATTGCCCGGCCGGATGAAGGAACGCAGCGGGCAGTGTGGGTGCTTGTTTCATTCCGCTCTCCCTCAGTTGGCTGAGTTGGCTGCTTCTTCGTCTTTAACGCCGAGCCAGCCGTAACCGCGTTCTTCCAGCTCCAGGGCCAGTTCGCGGCCGCCGGATTTGACGATCCTGCCGCCGGCCAGCACGTGCACGTAATCCGGCACAATGTGGTTCAGCAGGCGCTGGTAGTGCGTCACCATCAGGATGGCGCGGTCTTCGGCCCGCAGCGCGTTGACGCCGTTGGATACCACCTGAAGCGCGTCGATGTCGAGGCCGGAGTCGGTTTCGTCCAGAATCGCCAGCTTCGGCTGCAGCAGCAGGGCCTGCATGATTTCGTTACGCTTCTTCTCACCGCCGGAAAAGCCTTCGTTAACACCGCGTTTGAGGAATGCGGGGTCAAGGTCCACCTGTCTGGATACTTCTTTTGCCAGTTTCATGAACTCGGCGGCGTTCATCTCGCCTTCACCCTTGTGCTGGCGCATGGCGTTCACGGCTGTGCGCAGGAACTGCAGGTTGCTGACGCCGGGGATTTCCACCGGGTACTGAAACGCCAGGAAGATACCTTCGCGGGCACGCTCCTCGGTTTCCAGCTCCAGCAGGTTTTCGCCGTTCAGGGTAACGTCGCCTTCGGTCACCTCAAATGTCTCGTTGCCTGCCAGCACCTGAGACAGGGTGCTCTTACCAGAGCCGTTCGGACCCATGATGGCGTGAACTTCCCCGGCCTTGATCTCCAGGTTGATGCCTTTGAGGATTTCCTCTCCATTGACGGAGGCATGCAGGTTTTTGATGCTGAGCATTTGTCGGATTCTCTCTTTTCGAAACTGTATGAATTCGTTGGTCTGCCAGAGCTCGGTGACTGTTAACCGACGGAGCCTTCCAGGCTCACTTCCAGCAGCTTGCCGGCTTCAACCGCAAATTCCATTGGCAGCTCTTTGAACACCTCTTTGCAGAAGCCGTTCACAATCATGGACACCGCCTGCTCCGGGTCGATGCCACGCTGGCGGCAGAGGAACATCTGCTCGTCGCTGACCTTGGAGGTTGTGGCCTCGTGCTCGACAATGGCGGACTTGTTCTTGCTTTCGATGTACGGGAACGTATGGGCACCGCAGCGGTCGCCGATCAGCAGTGAGTCGCACTGGGTAAAGTTACGCGCGCCTTCCGCACCCGGACCGAACTTCACCAGGCCACGGTAGGCGTTGGAACTCCTCCCGGCCGAAATGCCCTTGGAGATGATGGTGCTGGAGGTGTTCTTGCCCAGATGGACCATTTTGGTGCCGGTGTCGGCCTGCTGGTAGTTGTTGGTCAGCGCCACGGAATAAAATTCGCCCACGCTGTTGTCCCCGCGCAGCACGCAGCTGGGGTATTTCCAGGTCACCGCTGACCCGGTTTCCACCTGAGTCCAGGAGATCTTGGAATTCCTGCCGATGCAGGCACCGCGCTTGGTGACGAAGTTGAAGATGCCGCCCTTGCCGTTTTCATCACCCGGGTACCAGTTCTGCACCGTGGAGTACTTAATCTGCGCATCGTCCAGCGCCACCAGCTCAACCACCGCTGCGTGCAGCTGGTTTTCATCGCGCATGGGGGCGGTGCAGCCTTCCAGGTAGCTGACGTAGCTGCTGTCTTCGGCAATGATCAGCGTGCGTTCGAACTGCCCGGTGTTGGCCGCGTTGATGCGGAAGTAGGTGGACAGTTCCATGGGGCAGCGCACACCCTTGGGAACGTACACGAATGTTCCGTCGGAGAAGACGGCGGAATTCAGCGCAGCAAAGAAGTTGTCGCCATGGGGCACCACGGTGCCCAGATATTTCTGCACCAGTTCCGGGTAATCGCGAACGGCTTCCGATATCGAGCAGAAAATCACACCGGCCTTGGCCAGCGGCTCTTTGAAGGTGGTCGCCACGGAAACGGAATCAAACACGGCGTCGACGGCCACGCCTGCCAGCTTTTCACGCTCGTGCAGGGGAATGCCCAGTTTCTCGTAGGTTCTCAGCAGCTCCGGGTCGACTTCGTCCAGGCTCTGGGGCATATCTTCTTTGCGCTTGGGCGCGGAATAATAGGAGATCGAGTTGTAATCAACCTTGGGGTAACCCACGTGAGCCCAGTCTGGCTCCTCCATTTCAAGCCAGCGACGGTAGGCTTTCAGGCGCCATGCCAGCATCCACTCCGGCTCTTCCTTGATCGCGGAAAGGCGGGCGATAACGTCTTCATTCAGGCCGGGTTCGAAGGTGTCGGATTCGATGTCTGTCACGAAACCGTGTTCGTATTCCCGTTTGATCAGCTCGTTCACCTCTGTATCGGTGGTCGCCATGATCGTCGCTCCGTATTCTCTCATCGTGGGCCGGGGGCCCTTGGTGTCGCCAGCAACATGGGTAATAATGCTGCTGGGCGGATGTCGTTGGTTCGGTGTTGCAGTAGTTGCTCATACCGTGATTGCGCTGATTATACAATACCAGAGTAAAACAGTCAGGTATTAAATTGCATGTGTCGGGATTATACCGTAATCATGGGGTGGGTCACCAAGGCAGCGGGTATGAAGGCGATAGCTTAAACAATCCCCAAAGTCGTATTGATTATTTTCGGCTAACACGTGTACGCTCTGTGGCGTTTGCTCAGATCAGGAGGTAGAACCCATGGCATTGCAGCCTCTAAGGCCAGCCACAACACGTGCGGCGCTGAGTTCGCGGGTGAGTTTGCTGATCACTGCGCAGCTTGCCCGGGGTAAGGTGGGTGTTGAAGCGGTGTCTTCACAGCTACACATGAGCCGTTACACGCTGCATAAAAAACTCAAAACCGAGGGGCTGACGTTCGCCCGCCTGCTTGAGGACGTTCGCCGCAAACAGGCGCTGACCTATTTGCAGGATCGAACCAAGCCGCTGGTGGAAATCGCCGAGCAGCTTGGCTTCTCTGAGCTGAGCGCATTCAGCCGGGCATTCAAGCGCTGGATGGGCACTTCCCCGGCTGAATATCGCCTGATCAGACTTTCCTGAAAATCAGCGTGGCGTTGGTGCCACCAAAGCCAAAGCTGTTGCTCATCACCAAGTCCAGCGTTTGGTCGTCCTTGCGCTCGCGCACAATCGGATAGCCTTCCGCGCCTTCATCCAGATTGGTGATGTTGGCGGAGGGGGCGATGAACTTTTCGCGTTGCATGATCAGGCTGTATATCGCCTCATGCACGCCCGCTGCACCGAGTGCATGGCCGCACAGGGGCTTGGTGGAACTCAGCGGCGGAATTTTGTCGCCAAAGGTTTCCTTCAGTGCTTTCAGCTCGGTCACATCCCCGGCGGGCGTGCTAGTGCCGTGGGTGTTAATGTAGCTGATGTCACCGTCCAGGCCTTTCATCGCCTGCTTCATGCAGCGCACCGCGCCTTCGCCACTCGGTGCGACCATATCCGCGCCGTCCGAGGTGGCCCCAAAGCCGACAATCTCAGCCAGAATGTTGGCACCCCGCGCTTCGGCGTGTTCCAAGGCCTCCAGCACGAGAACCCCGCCGCCACCAGAGATCACAAAACCGTCCCGGTCCGCATCGTAGGTGCGTGAAGCGAGTTCTGGCGTGTCGTTGTACTTGGTTGACAGTGCCCCCATCGCATCAAACATCAGGCTCAGGGACCAGTGAATATCCTCACCACCGCCGGCAAACATGACGTCCTGGCGACCCAGGGCAATCAGGTCCGCCGCATGGCCGATGGCGTGGGCGCTGGTAGCGCAGGCAGAGGTGATGCCGTAGTTAACGCCGCGAATACCAAAGCCGGTTGCGAGGCAGGCGTTAATGGCGCTTCCCATGGTGCGTGGCACCCGGTAAGGGCCAACACGGCGCAGGCCACGGTTGCGGTGGGTGTCGATGGAATCCATCAGTTCCACGGTCGACGCGCCGCCCTGGCCAAAGATGAGGCCGGTGGTGTCCGCCTTGATTTGCTGGTCGGTCAGGCCTGACTGTTCAATGGCTTCGCGCATGGCCAGGTAGGTGTAGCCGGATGCGGGGCACATGAAGCGCCACAGTTTGCGATCAATCAGCTCCGGGAGGTTCAGGTTTATCTGACCACAGATGTGGCTGCGAAGGCCGCTATCACGGGCCTCCTCGCTGAACCCAATGCCGGAACGGGATTCCTTCAGGGACTGGGTAACTTCTTTCTGGTTGGTGCCAAGGCTGGAGACAATCCCCATGCCGGTAACGACAACGCGACGCATCTTGTTAGCTCCTAAAAATCATCGGTGGAAGTGAACAGGCCGACCCGAAGGTCTTTGGCGGTATAGATTTCCTTGCCATCCACTTCCATGCGGCCATCGGCGATGGCCATGGTCAGTTTACGCTTGATCAGGCGCTTGATGTCCAGATAATAGCGAACCTTTTTGGCGGTCGGCAGCACCTGGCCGGAAAATTTCACTTCTCCGGCACCCAGTGCCCGGCCTTTACCTTCCCCGCCGGACCAGGCCAGGTAGAACCCCACCAACTGCCACATGGCATCAAGGCCCAGACAGCCGGGCATCACCGGATCGCCCTCGAAATGAACCTTGAAAAACCACAGCTCCGGGTTGATGTCCAGTTCCGCCACCAGGCTGCCCTTGCCATAAAGGCCATCATCCGCCCCGACGTGAGTGATGCGGTCCACCATCAGCATTTCATCGATGGGGAGTCTCATCGCACCGGGGAATAACTCACCGTGGCCACATCGGATGAGGTCTTCTTTATCGAAGTGGTCGGGGTACTGCTCTGGCTGCTCTGGCTGCATGGTACCGTTGTCCCTGTTACAGAATGGTTTCCTATATTTTAGCGGGATTTTCAGCGAAGGGTATTGACCATTAGTTGATGATTGCCATTCGGTGAATATACAGTTGGCATCCCGAAACGCCAGGCTGCGGCCCTGGACCGATCCACCATGGAATGATTTATGAGCGCGTACGTGATCCTCAAACACCTTCACATGACCACAGCCTACCTGACTGTGATCCTGCTTGCCCTGCGTCTGCTGCTGGACGTGGCCGGCAAGCCCAACTGGCGGCAGACACCGCTGCGGTGGATTCCCCACGCCAACGATACGATTCTGCTGCTGGCGGCGATCAGCCTGCTGTTCGTGACACCCTGGATGCCGTTTGTGCACGGCTGGCTGACCGTCAAAATTCTTCTTCTGGTGGGTTACGTTGTCGCCGGCGTGTTTGCATTGAAACAGACCAAAAGCGTGCCTGTTCGCACCGTTGCCGCGCTGCTGGCGCTGGTTCAGGTCATGGCGATCTTCCACCTGGCGATGGCGAAGCCGTTCTGATGCGTGCGGGGGGCTATCGCTCCCCGGATTTTCCGGACACCTGCTTCGTCAGCTCTTTTAGCTGTTCCTGAACGGCTTGCAGCTGGCGGGCTATGTCATCTCGCTCGTCGTGGGCCTTCTGGGCCTGCTCCGCGTTCTGTTCTTCGCTCATGACTTCCAGAATCGCCCCGATCATCATGTTCAGAAACACGAAGGCGGTCAGGAAGATAAACGTCAGGTAGTAGACCCAGCTGAGCGGGTAAAATTCCATGGTTTCATACATGACGTCAGTCCAGTCCTCAAACGTGGCAACCCGGAACAGCGTCAACAGGGCAATGGCCACATCACCCCACAAGTCTTCGTTGACCTTGGCAAAGAACATGGAGCCCATGGCGGCATAGATGTAAAAGATGATGAACATCAGCAGGGCGATGTAGCCCATGCGGGGAATGGCTTTCAGCAGAGAGTTGATCAGAAAGCGCAGTTCCGGCACCACCGAGACCAGCCGCAGCACGCGGAATACCCTCAACAAACGTCCCAGTAGCACCGCTTCAGAGTTGTCGAGCGGGATAAGGCTGCCGATGACGACCAGTGTGTCAAACAGGTTCCAGCCATCAAACAGAAAGCGCTTTTTGTCGTTGCACACGCCAAAGCGAAAAAGAATTTCAAGCAGGAAGAACAGCGTGATGCCAGTGTCCAGCACACTGAGGCTTTGCTCGAGCCAGGGTGCCACATCGTAGGTTTTTGCCCCGATGGTGAGCGCGGACATAATAATAATGGCGATAACCGCGCCCTGGAAAAGCTTGCTGGATTCTATGCGGCGCAACTGCTCAAAACCGGAAGTGGGGTTCAATTCTGACGACATGGCTAACAGCAGCTCCAGACGATTCGCAAGCCCGGAATTCTAAAGGGCCGGGGACGGAATGGATAGTGTGACCCTGTCGGCGATGCGAGTGTTAGTCAGATTGCGGTTCAGAGCGACGGGGTGTGGGGCAGAACACCGTAGTAAATGGCACTGAAATGCAGAGCACTGCCGCCGATGACAAACAGGTGCCAGACGGCGTGCATGTAGGGAACCCGGTCTGCCAGGTAGAACAGAACGCCGGCGGTGTACACCACGCCACCGGCAATGGTCAGATAAAGCGCGGTGTCGTTCAGGCTGGCCGCAAGATCCGATGAGGCGAAGAGAATCAGCCAGCCCATGGCGACGTAGATGCCCACCCGGACGAGCTTAAAGCGGTTCCTGAAAATCACCTTGAGCACCACCCCGGTCAATGCGAGGGCCCAGATAACCACAAACAGCGTCCAGCCAGAGGTGTCGCGCATGTTGACCAGCAAAAATGGCGTGTAGGTGCCTGCAATCAGCAAAAAAATCGCACAGTGATCGAGGGTTTTGAACACCGCCCGGAACTCCGGGCGACGGGCCCCGTGATACAGCGCGGAAGAAACGTAAAGCAGAATCAGCGAGGCACCGAAAATACTGAAGCTGACAACCTTCCAGATATCCCCCAACTGACTGGCACCGGCAACCAGTGCCACTGTGCCTATTATGCTGAGCAAGGCTCCCAGGCCGTGGGTTGCGCTGTTGAGCCACTCTTCAATGCGATGGTGAACGCTCGGGGCGCTGTGTTCCGGGGAGGTCATTGTTGTAGCTGCTCTGTCTGTCATGGCGACAAAGGTACTTGAGCGTACAGCTGTGCGCAATGGTTGCGAGAGGCCTTTTTATGCCTGACCGGTTCTGAGTGCGGTCTTGATGCGCGAATAGGTCGCGGGTACCACGCCAAGCCAGGATGCGAGCTGGTTGTCAGGCACCCGTTTGATCAGCTCCGGATATTCCTCCAGTAGTAACGCGTATCGTTCCCGGGCGGCCAGAGTCTGCTTGCGGAACTCTCTCATGCTGGTGAGTTCGGCCAGCTCCTCAATCAGCGCCAGTGCGAAACCGGACCAGACACCCTCGCCATGGCTCTGGAGTGCCGCACGGAACGCGGAAAAATCGGCGACCCAGAGCGTAGCGGGCGTCACCGACGTCAGGCACAGCGTATTGCGTGCCGTGCGGCTGCGGGCGAAAACCGGCCAGACCATATCCCCCTCGGTGAAAAAGTGGTGAATGGCGGTTTTGCCACTTGGCGCTTCGCGGAATAACCGGAGTATGCCGTACTGCACCAGATAGACGTTTTCCCAGGGCTTATCGTGCCGCTCCAGCGGCTGTTCCGCCTCTACCCGTTGTTGTTGAAACATTTGAGACAGCCCGCTCAGGAACTGATGGTCTGGCGTGTTCGAATCATTGTTGAGGTGAATGCCAAAAACCCGGCTCAGCCCGTTAATCAGAGACAGCTGGGCTTGTGCTGCCGGTTTATCGACGTGCTTGTCTGGCAGACCGGAAAGGTAGCAAGGGGAGGATGAGAGGGAAACGCCGGTGTTAGATTTCATTGCGACAAACTCATTGCTGATAAGAAACACAGTCAGTATTTCAGTATGGCAGGTACCTGTTAAATGATTTATATCATTTAGAGTTATAGGGCGGGTCAATAAACACCGGATTGTACAGGTAGTGATACAATTCTGGGCCTGATCGAGCCGCCCTCTGTTTTCGGAGCCTTCATGACCGCCGCGCTGGCCCTTTTCTACAAACTTCTTCCGCTTTACGTCACCGTTATTCTGGGCTGGCTGTCCGGCCGTTATCTGGAGGCCAGTGGCAGACACATTGCCGGCATCATGCTGTACATTATGACCCCTTCGGTGGTGTTTTCCGGGGTGATGGCCGCACCCTTGTCCATGGAAGTCATTCTGCTGCCAGTGCTGACGTTCAGCCTGTGTACGGTTATTGGAGTGGCCCATCTCTGGCTTGCCAGGCGCTTTATTGCCGATGGCAGTGCCAGCCTGATGCCCTTGTCGGTGGGTACCGGTAATACCGGCTATTTTGGTATCCCGGTGGCGTTGTTGCTGTTCGGCCAGGAAGGGCTGGCGCTGTACATTGTCTGCATGCTGGGCACCACACTGTTTGAGAACTCCGTGGGTTTCTATCTGGCAGCAAGGGGCCGCTACAGCCTCAGGGATTCCCTGGTTCGTGTCGCACGTTTGCCCTCCGTGTATGCCTTCGGTCTGGCAGTTGTACTGAATCTCTCCGGCTTCTCGATTCCAGAGGTGTTTACGCCGCTGTTTGATAACCTGCGAGGTGCCTACAGCATCCTTGGCATGATGATCATCGGCATGGGTATTCTCAGTTTCCGTGGGTTGGCGGGGAACCTTCGCTTCACGAGCCTGGCGTTTTTCGGCAAGTTCGTCACCTGGCCCATTGTGGCACTGCTTTTCTGGTGGCTGGATGCCAACGTGTTCGGGATTTATGACCTGGCGGTGTATCAGGCCATTTTCCTGATCTCCATTACCCCCATCGCCGCCAATACCGTGGTGATTGCCACCCTGCTGGATACGGCACCGAAACAGGCGGCGGGCACCGCCTTGCTCAGTACGCTGTTTGCGCTGGCGTTCATTCCCGTGATGGTGGCGCTGGTTCTGTCATGAATGTGATCTGGCTCACGATTCTTTGGGTTTTCCTGGCCAAGATTTGAGAATAAGGAATAGGTTTGCTAGCTTGAATCGAAATTAAAGAATATTAACGAATTGAATGCAGTAACCTGTAAAAGGCCGCTCTCATCTCGCAGTAAGGGAATAGTTGTGAAGTTATGGCATGGACTAGCCTTGTTTACCCTCTTTGTTGCCACTTTTTCATACACCTCCATAAGTGATTCGTTTGGCGGGAAGTCGTACGGTACATGGCAAAGCCTTGAGCCTGATTCTTGGGCATCCGTCTGGTTGATACGCACCCATATAGATCCTCAGGCAGACATTGTCATCCGACCTGCCGACTCGCAACTCGACGTGGATGTTTCCTTTGCAATTCCCGGCAGCGCCTATGTCAGAGACAAGAGTTCCTCAGGGTTTGAAAAGCTTCTTGGTCGTGTTGACAAACCTGACCCTACGCTGATCCGTATGGGTGAAATCGTGCATGCCATGGAGAGCGCCACCTGGTCATTCGACGGTGATGAAGCACCCAGAGTCGTTGAGCAGGCCTACCGGACTCTTCAGGATCGGTTTGATCGCCAGTACGTACCCGCTACCTGTTACGGCCAGTTTTTTGACACGCTCTATCAGTCGGTCAAGAAAAATGAGCGCCCGGCACAAATGTCCCGTGCGCTGGATGCAGCGTTAGGTAATATCGCGAAGGATTGCAACTGGGAGTCTGCTGGCGGAGCGGGTGACATTGCATTAAAAGAGACCAATCGCGTAGAGACGGTTCCAATTCCGGATATATTGTCGACGATCGCGGCGGGCCAGAAGGTGATTTTTGTTGATACCCGTGAAACGCAGGAGTTTGAAGAAAGCCATATTCCGGGGGCCATCAATATCAAGCTTCGGGACATCAGCGATCATTCGGTAGCGGCGCTGAAGGCGGCGGATCTCGTAGTCAGCTATTGCCTGAAAGATTTTCGAGGGTACGAAGTGGCTCGGAAGCTCATGCATCACGGTGTTAGCAATTCAGCCATTATGGATCCGCATGGTTATGTTGCCTGGCGTACCTTGGGCCTGCCTGTGGCAGCAAAGGGGGAGCAGAGCGACTCGGCATTGGCCCGGCTGAATTCATGTGCACAGGATCCAGTGAAGTGCCTGAACAAGGATGGTGAATAATGGCCCAACGGATATTCAGCTCCAATCTTTTTTGGGAGCTTCTGGCGGTGGTTATCGTTTCCGCTGCAGTGGCGACATGGATGAATAGTGTTTTTCCACTCGATAGCTGGCGATGGAGCGAGCCGCCTGGACAAGGGTTCTATCTTCTTTCCAAGCTGTTCGGTTTACTGGCCGTCGTGGCAATCTGGTGGCAGGTTTTGGCGGCTGTTCTGAATCATCCTGTCGTCTCGTCCAGGCGGCTTAGAGGGCACCAGTATATGGGCGCGGTACTCATGTTGACCGCCGTCCTCCATTATCTGTTTTTTGTATCAGCGGTCTATTTGCGGAACCAGACGTTTCCTTACGAGCTGCTTTATCCGGTGTTTGATAATTATTTCAAGGTCAGTCTCAGCGCCGGGTGGTTTGCGTTTATCAGCCTGATCGTTACGTTCTTGGCGGCGGTATTTCGCAGGAAACTCGGTGCGGTCTGGCGGCTGGTTCACAGGCTCGCATTCGTCGCAGTGATTCTTGGCGTATTGCACGGCTTCATGATTGGCACGGAAACCGGCTACGGGTTGTTTTCCTACATTTACTATCTTCTGATCGCCACGATTGTCGTGGCGCTTGTTACAAGGATTGGTTTATCGGGGCGAAAGCCCTTTTTAGCCGCAGGATGAATCTGGCATGGATGTTGGTTATGAGAGATTACAGATGTCTGGCTCTGGTTTTAGGGGCTTTAGTTCACCTTAATGTCAGTGCCTCTGGTTGTAACTCTTACCCTGAAGGTATGGCCTTTATGGGATATGAAGGCGACCGCTGGAAACTATATGTAGCTGAAAGCCAGGGAGAATTTGACGCAAAAGAAATACCGGTCGAACCGAGATCTTTTACCTATCATTCCGACAATGCTGCCTTGCTCTATATAGGGATTGATGACGGCATTTATCTCTCACGCGGTGGTCGCCATCATCGGCTTTCCAAGCCAGAAGGCAACTCGTCTTATACTCAGCCCGCATTCAGTCCGGACGGGGTAACTGTCTATCTCGTTGAGATGAAGGACGGCAACAGTCAAAACACGGATATTGTTCAACTGGACATAAATAGCGAGACATTTTCACCCGTATCGACGCAACGATCAGCCCAGTTCGAACCCTTCGCCAGCCAGTCAAGGCTCCTCTTCTCACACGTCACTTGCGTGGAGTCCTGCGGACGGATCATCCAGGAAGTCTGGTCCCGGGACCTGGCCAGCGGCACATCGGAACAGGTCACCCTGTTAAACAATATCTCCAAACAAGCCGTGTATTTGGAAGCCGACAATCGTATCTATTTCAGCTCCAACAGCGATGGCAACTACGCCATATGGACGCATGACCTTTCACAACGCGAGACAATTCGCCTGACCAATGGCCCCGGTATTGATCTTTATCCCGCCGTATCGGGAGATGGGCAAGTGTTCTTTATCCGCAGGGAGGCCGGCCAGTCGCGGCTGATGTGTAAAAACAGTGCTGAAGGCGCCATAGAGATGCCAATACCGGTAACAATCACTGACATACGCGAACTGAAGGTTTCACAATGGTAGTCCGCCTCCTTATTTTCTGTCTGGCAGTATCTGCTCCGTTTGCTTCCGCGGTAACGATTGCAGACTACAGCTCACCGGCATTCAACCCCAGCAATGGCGAGCAGTTTGAGATTCCCATAATCCCGGAAGAATTTGGTGCGCTTGTTGTCGTCATCACAACCCCAGACGGCGACGAGGTAAGACAACTTGAAACAACGGTTCCCGAAACAACCGTCGGCGAACAGGTAGTGCTGGAGTGGGATGGCCGGGATGCCCATGGCAAAGTCGTGCCGGACGAGGCATATGTCCCTGTCGTGACCCTAAACGGGGAGGGGGTGAACAACCCTGCCGAATACAGTGGCGGAGAAGTGATAGAGGGCATGAAGCCTGACTTCTCCAGAAAAGGCGTGATTTCGTTCAGGCTGGATGAGCCCTCCCGCATCCTTATACGAACCGGTATCCAGGGGGGGCCGTTAATGAGAACGCTGGCCAACTGGGAACCTCGCGCCCCGGGCAAAAATATTGTTCGCTGGGACGGGTATGACAGGGACGGTGTGGTTAATTTGATGGAAGAACCTGACCTGGGCGTTCTGTTAACCGGATTTCGGTTGCCTGACCACAGCATCATAACGATTGGTAACGACAGGGACTATTCTGAGTGGCGAGCCGCTCACGGCTGGACAGACCAGATGCCCGACCCCAAGTCCATCGTGCTTCAGAGGGATGGTGAGCGGCTGTCCCGACATTTCTTTTTGCCCCGTATTGTTGAACGCGAGCCAGAGCTGAGCCTAAAGCTCAATAACGAAACAGTGAATGATCAGGACATGTCGGTTGATGGGCCGTTGACGGTAACGGTTGATCTTGACAGCACAGACCAGTGGGCCATGGACCAAAGCCAGTATGAAGTGGCGTTTTTCATTAACGGCGAGTTCGTGGCTGAAGAAGAACAGGGGTACGTGCCACTGAGGTGGCGGTGGAATCCCACCGGGTTAGAACCCGGGACGCACACGCTCACGGTGAACGTCTCCAGCTTTAACGGAGCGGTAGGCGTTCGCACGTTTGAGTTTACAACGACGGGTGACAGGTAACAGGTCAGGGAGAGGGTGATGAACAGGCACAGTCAGGGAGCGACATCCCGGAAATCCATAGGCTTAATGTCATTGGTGCTGCTGGCACTATGGGCAACTGCACCGGTTGCTTTTGCAAAAGCAAATCCCTGGGGCCATGCCAGCGTGGCGGTACAATCGACGGTCAATGGTGAATCAGCCCATGAAGAGCCAGGGCACATAGCCCTGATCGGGGACCCGATCCATCGCCGGATTTTTGTAGAGAACAACGGTGAAACAAAACTGATGTGGGTAACCGTGTTTGACGGTCAGGCTTCAGACCATGTGCCGGCATGTGTTTACATCCTTATGTTTCCGGGTGAAAAGAGAGAGTGCAGTCTCAGCCTTGCATCGGAGGAGGGGCCCCACGCACTGACAACTTACGTCGCCGCCCGGGGCGTATTCTGGTGGGCACAGGTATCTGCTATCGATGTCCGGCACTATTACGGCATCCCCGATTATCCCTCCGTGGAAGTACATTCATTCATCAACGGGGAGGCCGCATCGGCTGCTCCCGGCCCGGAACTGACAGAAGGCGAGGAGTACGAGCGCTCATTCAGTGTGACAAACACAGGGCCTTTGGAATTGAATGATGTAGAGGTCAGTCTGGTAAGTACCGGAGGCAATGACACCGAAACGGTTTGCGTGCTGGATCAACTCGGCCCGGATGACGAACAGCAGTGTCGTTCTACCGCAGTTGCTGAAGTCGGAAATTACCAGGCCAACGTCACCGTTACAGGCAGTGCTGTTGCCAAGCTGACGGCTGAGGCCGAAACCACGATCTACTACACGGGTGTTGAAGACGAACAGTTGGCCGCCCACCCCCGCGCAACGCCTGATCAGGGCCCGGCCCCCCTCTCTGTTACCTTTACCCCGGATGTGACAACCGACACCGCCATTGAGCGGTACCAGTGGGATCTGGATGGAAACGGAAGTTTTGAGCGTTCCGAAACCGTGGGACGAAACCAGCAGTACACCTACAGTGAACCCGGCGAGTATGAGGCTACCCTGAGGGTGACTGACAGTCGCGGGGAAGTGGTGGACGGCACGGTAAAGGTTACCGTTACCAATTCCCCGCCAAAAATCACCTCCGCGGAGGCAAGCCCCTCAACCGGTGAACTGCCATTGGCCGTAAGGTTCAGTGTAACGGCGGAAGACAGCGATGGAATTGAATCGGTAGCCTTTGATCTGGACGGTGATGGCACCTACAACGTTACCGAAGGAACCAATGGCATAAACGTTACGGTTACCACCGACCATGTATATGAAGAGGAAGGGAACTTCCAGCCCCGGATACAGGTAACCGATGGTCTGGGAGAGATCGCAACGGCCAGTTTCCCGACCCTGGAGGTTCGTGCTCTGGAGGAAGGCTCCCCCTCCGTAACCGCGTCGGCCAGTCCTCAGTCCGGCAAAGCCCCGCTTGAAGTGAACCTGGCTGCCTCTGCGTCAGACCCTGACGGCCTGGAGATGACAACCTGGGAGTGGGACCTGGATGGCGACGGTACCTACGATATGCAGTCTACCTCTTCCCCGGACGTTACCCACACCTATCAACGGCCGGGAACCTATTTTCCGAGAGTTCGCGTAACCGCCGAAGATGGCCAGACCACGGAAGACGTTGTCAGGATTGAAGTAACGGCGGATTTCGACCTTACCGTTACCGCCGATACGATTGATGCGACCCTGGGTGACACGGTCAATATCAAGACCGAGTTGGGCGGTGATGTGCCAGTGAGCGTTGTACTGGAAACTCCCGGCGGCTCAGTGGCACGTACCCTGGTGCCCTGGACTGAGCGGGCGCATGGCCAGTACACCGATACCTGGGATGGAAAGGATGACGAAGGTCAGCCGGTGAAGGAAGGTGAATACCGGGCGATACTTCTTTATGAGATTGATGACGAGATTCGTCGGTTGGACGCCGGTGCGGGTACTGGCGGTCAGCAA
Organism: Marinobacter sp.; assembly: GCF_040904845.1. GTDB lineage: Bacteria > Pseudomonadota > Gammaproteobacteria > Pseudomonadales > Oleiphilaceae > Marinobacter. The sequence continues at coordinate 47,397 of NZ_JBBDSR010000013.1, forward strand.
TACAATCCCTCTCGCAGCAGAATTCCATCCAGCTTCAAACCGCTGGCAGGCGAACCACTGAAAATCACCTTTACATTACCGCGGGCATCCGAAGTGACGGCATTCATGGGTCTGTTTAGGGTGAACACCCGGCTTGTGACTTTTATGCAACGAGAGGTCCTCGGCAAGGGCACCCATGAAATCACCTGGAACGGCGAAGACGATAGCGGTGCGCTGATTCAACTGCCGTCCAACGAGAGCTTCCTCTTCGGTATCTGGGGGTGGTACTTGCCCGACAACGCAATCTTTGTTCGCAGTGGCGCTCATGTCACCTCGTTGAATGTATCACCGAAAATACTGGTCCCCAGCAGCCGCGCCCGCGAAGAAAGCAACAGGGAAGCGACACTCGACTTCACGCTGGAAGGCCAGGCCGATATTGAAGTCACCATCGATAACACCGAAACCGGCACCCGGGTGTTCAAGCAAACCTATCCGGCGTTTGAGGAGGGTGAAAACAGCCTTACCTGGGACGGTCGGGGAGCGGATGGCGACTACGTGGCACCGGGAACCTACCGAATCGGCATCACCGCCATCGATGGCCAGAACCACCGTTCAATGACGGTGTTCGGCCTACAGCAAGTTTATTACTAGGGGAGGAGGGAACATGAACCTGGTTACCTTAAAAAGAACGGTTTGCCTGGTGCTTCTTACGGCTTTCATGAATGGTTCGTTATCGGCAGAAACTCCCCTGACGCCAGAGACCTACGTCACCATCGACCTGAGCGCGCAGGCGGTAACCGTTGAGGGAATCTATCAGCGCCTTGTCCGGTTGCAGGAGAATCCTTACGACGATGAGGATCAGCTTCGCGTTGGCCAGATGGTTCAGAACGAAGTGGGCCTGATTTTCGATGAGTACGGCGTGACTAAAACCGAGTTTCTGAAATACGGGGCCGCGCATGAATCCGAGATCAACCAGTGGCTGCAGGAAAATCCCTCGACAGCACGAGAGTATGACGCGCTCAAGCAACGCAGAACCACTCTTTCCAACCAGATCCGAGCCATCAAGGAGTAGCAGGGATGCTGACCAGACGCCTAATTTCTCCAAACGTATACAGTGCAGTGCTGGGATTCCTGTTTGCGCTGCTGACGGCCAACTCCGCGCTGGCCTACCATTTTCCGTGGGACCAGAGCCACGACACCACCAAGCCGGAGCAGAACGATGAGCCGCCTGGCACCTGTGAAGGGGATACCTGCACGGAATGTAACTCCACAGCGTCACCGGTTTACGTCCCCACGGGCCACTTTATCTGGAGGGAGACGGACGTAAGTCTGCCTGGCCGTCCGGGGCTGGGGCTGAGTCGAGCCTATAATTCCCATGACCCACGGGATGGCCTGTTTGGAAACGGCTGGTCCGCCAACTGCGAAATCTCCGTGTTCAAGACCGCCACGGTGGACAGCAACACGGACGAACTGAAGTCCGAATACGTCGTGTTGTTGCCCAATGGCAAACGGCACACCTACCCAGTGGACGCCGATGGCGCCGTTAATACGCCGGACGGGCGCTACGATAAGCTTGAGCCCCAGGCCGATGGCACGACCCGACTGACCAACCTGGGTGGCAGTTATCGGGTTTTCGACAAAACCGGGCACATACTGAGCCGGGTTGACCGCAACGGCAACACAGTCAGCTACGAATACAGCGACTCGGACCAACTCACCCGGATTGGCGACGATCATGGCCGTTACCTCGACTTCGACTACAGTATTGCCGGTCGGGTTGCGACCATCACCGACCACGGCGGGCGGCAATGGCGTTACGACTACGATGCCGATGGCAACCTGATCCGCGTGACCAACCCGGAAGGCGGCCAGCGCCAGTTCGACTACCAGCAGTACACCAACTCCGCAGACGGCCAGACCTATAACCAACTGGTGCGCATCACCGACGCCAGCGGCGTTATCGTGGTCGAGGTTGACTACAATGGCTCTCGGGTTGCCAGCTACACCGAAGGCGAAAACCGCTACACGTACAGCCACAATGCCTCCCAGAAACAGGTCGTCAAGACTGGTCAGGCCGGCATGCGCCGGACCATCACCTACAACGACAAACAGGTGATCACGCGCATGGCCGTGGCCAACGGCAATGGCGGCAACGATACCACCGACTATACCTATGACGACAACGGCAACCGCACACTGATCGTCGACCCCGCGGGGAAACAATGGCAGTACGACTACGACGAACAGGGCCGCCTGCTGAACGAAACCAACCCGCTGGGTGAAACCACCGAGTACGCCTACGACGGTGACAAGCCCTGGCCGATAACCATCACCAGCCCGGGCGGCCGCACCGTGGCAATGACCTACGATGGCCAGGGCAATCTGCTAACGGTGACAGACCCCCTGAACGAAACCATCACCATAGAATGGAGCCAGCGAGGCGACCTGACGAGGCTCACCGATGCCCTGGGTCAGGCCACGGCCTTTACCTACAACGCAACTGGCCTGGTCTCCAGCATCACCGACTCCGAACAACGCACGGTTCAGTACGAGTACGACAACCTGGGCCGCCCCACGCGGACCATTCAACCTGGTGGCGAAACCCAGACCTGGACCTACGATGACCTGGGCCGGGTGGTGTCCGCCACCAATGGCCTGAATGACACCAGCCGTTTCACTTACGATCCGGCGGGACGCCTGCAAACCGTCACCGACTGGGCGGGAGCATCCACCAGCTTCCAGTACGACCAGTACGGCCGCCAGGTGCAGGAGCGCCGGCCCGACGGCCAGATCCTCAGATACGCCTACACGCCAGCCAACCGGATTTCGGCCAAAACGAACCCGGACGGCTCCGTCATCAACTACCGTTATGACGTCAAGCAACGCCTGGAAGAAATGAGCTTCCCGGGCGACACCTATGAGTTTGCCTACAATGCCCGGAATCTGCTGACCAGCGTCGACCAGGCCAGCAACGGCTGGCAGAGCCAGTACACCTACGACGGCGCCAGCCGCCTGGCCTCCGAGAGCCACAATGGCCGCAGCATCGCCATAGACCGCAATGCCGAGGGGGAAGCTACCCGCTGGACCGTCGCCGGCGAAGCTCAGGACCTGACCCGCAATGCCCGGGGCCAGATTACGGCCCTGAACACCCCGGCGGGCAGCTACAGTTTCAGCTATGACAGCGCCGGCCAGATGACCGGCATGAACTACCCCGGTGGCAACACCAGCATGGCGTATAACGCTGCTGGCCAAACCAGCAGCCAGCAGTTTGGCGACAGCCTGGGCACCCAGTTCAGCTATGGCTACGACAGCAACGGCCGTGTCAGTCAAAGGCAGGGCGAAGGAGCCGACTGGCAGTACGGCTACGACGCCGCCAACCGCCTGACATCAGCCAACCACGGCGCGTACGAATACAGCTCCTCGTACGACCCTAACGGCTGATACTTTTCGAAGGACACACTGATGCTTTCCATACCAATTAATTCATTGCTGCTTGCTCTGGTAATGCTGTTTGCAGGTCCGGTCTTTGCAGACGACGGTTTGGAAGCCTACTTTGGCAACCGTGATGCCGTCGGTCAGTACGCCTATGATGGTGGATCGCCGAGCAAGGCAGAAATGTCCATGTATGCAAAGCGATCGCCAACGCCTTGCGAGGGGCCGCACGCGGATCAGGCGGTGGAAGTCGGGGTATCGAATCATTGGAAGTGGTCAGTACTTTATGAAACCAGAGGAGCTGACGCCGAACAAACCCGTCGGGCGTTCGATGATTCCTGGCAGGCACTGCGTTATCTGGTGGAAGATCTTAACTGCGACGATCCACTTGTGCTTTATCGTTACGGTAACAGCAAACACATGCAGCGAGACTACGATGCTTCATCTGCCGTGTTTGGGAAAGCAGTAACGGGTATTCAGGAGCACTATCCGGAAATGTTACCCATCTTACTTGGCCGGTATGGCGAGGCCCTCGGAGTAACAGGTGATGTGGAGGGCTCCATTGCTCAACACCGGAAGATTCTTGCGCTGGTTCCAAATCATGTATCAGCGGTGCTGAATCTTGCGGGCAGGCTCTCTCGGCGACTTGCTCCCGGCGATAAAGAGGAAGCTCGGACACTGCTCATCAAATCGCAGAGGATGGGCGTGTCCGAGTACGGAGAGAAGGTTATAGACCGGATTGAGGCGCGCCTTGAGGCACAATAGCGGCCCTTGTCAAGGATGCTCTGGCATTATGGAGGTCTCTACGAGCATGGCGCATCACACTGACGCCCGAGGTAATCGCCAGGCCACCCATCACCGCAGCAACCGCCAGATCCGGCCAGGCCGTGCCGGTACCGAACACCCCCAGCGCCGCGACCATCACCGCCACATTGCCAATGGCGTCGTTACGGCTGCACAGCCACACTGAGCGCATGTCGGAATCCCCTTCGCGGTAGCGAAACAGCATCAAGGCCACAATCACGTTGGCGGCTAAAGCCAGCAGGCCCACGGCACCCATAGTCAGCGGCTCTGGGGTAGCGCCGCTTTGCATCACCCAGGCCGCGCGCCCCAGTACGACGATGCCAAATAGCGTCATGGTGATGCCCTTGACCATGGCCGCGCGACCACGCCAGAGCATGCCCATGGACAGCACACTCAGGGACAAAAGATAGTTGGCGCTGTCGCCGAAGAAGTCGATGGCGTCGGCCATCAGTGACACGGAGCCGGATTGAAGGCTGGCAACGCCTTCCACCAGAAACATCGCCAGGTTGACCCACAGGGCAATCCAGAGAGCCCTGCGAAAGCCGGGTGAAGGTTGGTTGGGTTCGGGGGCTGAACAACACGTCATGAGTACCTCCTGCGTTTGGATGCAACTCATTAAAAACCCTGTAGTTGCTACAGAGTCAACGCCACTGGTTGGTTAATGTCTATCGGGTGCCATGAGTACCGGGAATGTGGTTGTGGGGCTGGGCCGCTGGTTTTTCCCCCGTTTCCGCGGTGAGCCCGCCCAGGATACCGCACTCACTGACGGTGCGGCCCTGGGAGCAAGCCGTTTGCAGGCTCTGGAGTGTCTCTTCCAGGCTGGCCAGTTCCCGCAGGCGCTCACGCACGTGGCTGAGGTGGCGGGCCAGCAAGTTATCCACTTCGCTGCAGTCGGCGTCCGGTTGATCGGCCAGGCGGATCAGTTCGCGAATTTCGTCCTGAGCCATGTCCAGGTTACGACATCGCCTGATGAATAGCAGGCGGTCGAGGTGGCTTTGCCGGTAATGACGGTAGCCACTGGCCTCTCGCTCGGGTTCGGGCACCAGTCCGATTTTTTCATAGTAACGGACGGTTTCGACCGGAATGCCGGTCGCTTTTGAGATTTCACCGATTTTCATGGCCTGCCCGAATCAAATCAGTTCTGTTGTCGCCGCATTTCGTTCCAGATGTTGAACTCACGCTTGCTCACCCGGGCATCCCGGTCGGCATCCAACCGATCAAGAATCAGCTTGGTCCGGGTTGAAGGCTCCAGATCTCTTTCGCTGGGGTTTTCAACACAGTCGTCCCGCTTTTCAAGTTCCTTGTCTGTCAGGTAGCCGTCGCCATCTTCGTCCATGCAATCGAACCCCTGCAATGAACTGTCGTGTATGGGATCAACCTCGGTTTCGAAATCCGGTTGTTTCTGCTTGGGCTGGTAAAGGTACTTTTCGTCGGGATCTTCAGCGGAAGATTCCTCGTTGGCAAACGCCGGGGCCGTGCTTGTCATCGCACAACTCACGAGCAGCGCCGCCAACGTTTGATTCAGTTTGGTCATCTCGGGTCCTGATAATTGATTGGACGGATCGTACGCGCAATTATCATACAGTTTCGGCAACGAAAGGGCATGGATCAAGGCTTTTCTGACTTGGTACCCGGAATGACGATGTGGGCACGTAATCCGCCGGCGGTCGCCCGGGAAAAGGTTATCCCGCCGCCATAGCTCTCTACAATGTCCGCTACGATCGCCAACCCCAGGCCGTGGCCCGGTGTCTGTTCGTCCAGTCTCAGTCCGCGGGTGCCCAGGTTTTCCAGCGTCTCTCCGGCAACGCCGTGGCCGTCGTCATCTATCTGGAGGCAGTAATGGCTGTCGGTTTCCCACAGGGTAAGTTCCGCGTTTTTTTCTGCCCATTTTCCGGCGTTGTCTAGCAGGTTGCCCACCAGCTCGTTCAGGTCGTGCTCCTCAATGGGCCAGCGCCGGGTCTCATCGAGGCTGGTGGACAGTTCAAAATTCTTATGCGGATGCAGCCGCCCCAGCATCCACAGCAGGTCTCGGGCTTGTTTGACCGGTTGTGCTACTTTGCCGGTCTGGGGGCCGGAGAACTGACTGCGGCGCATTTCCGCTTCCAGTTTTTGGTGGATATCAGATAACCGGCCAGCCATCTCCTGTCGCAAGGCAGGGTCCAGTTCACGATCCTGGTCTTCCAGAATCTGGCGCACCGCAGCGATAGGCGTCTTGACGCTGTGAGAGAGGTTGGCCAGCGCATCGCGGGAGCGCTCCAGACGCTGGTCCAGCGCATCCAGTAACTGGTTCAGCTGGTCTACCAGCGGTCGGAACTCCTCCGGAGCCTGGGTGTGGATCCGGGTTTCCCGGCCTTCACGCAGATCTTCAAGTGCTAACTGTAGGGCTCTTACCGGTCGCAGCGCGAGGGTAATGCCAAACCAGATGGCGGAAGCCAGCAGCCCGACCAGGAGCAGAGAGACGACGGCGGTCCACAGGTGCAGGGATTGCTGGGTCTGGTGCAGCTCACCGAGATCTTCCGCCACGATGATCACCACCGGTTTGTCGTTGATGACGGTGGTCTTGCGGTAGGCCAGCAGGTTGCCAGAGACATCGCTTCCCGCTGGCGCCTGAACCAGAAAGGGGCCTGTGCGTTCGTCGTCGATCAATGCCTCCAGTAGCGGTTGCCATTTTTTCGGCGAGATCTGGCTTTCGTCATTAATCGCAATGGCAAAGGCATGGTGAAAAACAGCTTCGAAATAGGTTCCGGTATCCAGATTTTCCAGATCGGCTCCGGTCCGGCTCAGTTGGTGTTCCAGAAACGCTACCTCATCCTTCAGCCGTCCCTCGACGAAATCCCGGGACATCTGCTCCAGCAGTAGCCCATGAACGAACCAGGCCAGGCCCATAAGGGCAATGCTGGCGGGCAGCAACAGCAGCAGGAGGGTGCGCCGGACCGACTTGGGGTGCTCAGGCATTGGCATTGAAGGTGTACCCCTGGCCGCGGCGGGTTTCAATGGTATTTTGCCCGACTACTTTCCGCAGGCGTCTCACATAGGCTTCGATGGTATTTTCGTTGGGACTGTCGCTCAGGCTGTAGAGCTGTTCAATCAGTTGTTCCTTGGAAAAAACCCGCCCGGGCCGGGCCATCAGGCAGCGTAAGAGTCGGAACTCGGTGCCGGTCAGCGGGTGGTCAGTCCCATCGGGGAGCGTCAGGTACTGGCGGTTTTCATCAAGCACGAAGCTGCCGGCGGTGAGCATGTCGTCGCTGCGCCCTTCGCAACGACGGATAATGGCATGCAGCCGCGCCAGCAGCTCCTCGGATTGAAACGGTTTGGCGAGATAATCGTCCGCACCGGCTTTCAGCCCGTTTACCTTGTCCTGCCAGTTTCCGCGGGCAGTGAGAATGAAGACCGGAAAGTCCTGCCCTTGCTGACGCCAGAGTTTTAGCAGGTCCAGCCCGTTACCGTCCGGCAGCCCCAGATCAAGCACCGCAACCCGGTAGCTTTCCTGGCTGGCGAGGGTTTCAGCGCTCTGTCTGGACGGGGCAATATCGACACTATACCCGGCGCGTTCCAGAGTGCGGGTGAGGCTTTCGGAAAGCAGGCGGTCGTCCTCCACCAATAATAAACGCATCGTTTTATCTCCATGTGATGAACGAATCGGCCATAGTCTGAAACCATACTGAAAGGCAATGGATTCTTTTCAGGAAGAGTTCAGTTTCGTAAGCGAGAGTATGAGCGAATTATACAGACTGTCGACCAACCAGCCCGAGGATCCACACAATGAACCAACGTAATCTGCTTGCAAGCCTGGTAGCCCTGACACTGTCCACCAGCGCCTTTGCCGCGGGAGAGCACGGAGGCCACCATGGCGATGACAGCATCGGTGAGCCGGGCAAGGCGGAGGATGTCAGTCGCACCATTGATGTCTCCATGCTGGACAACTACTACGAGCCCGAGTCCATTTCCGTGAAAGCTGGCGAGACCGTCCGTTTCCGCGTCAAAAATGACGGTGCCCTGGTACACGAATTCAACATTGGCACCGCCGACATGCATGAAGCCCACCAGGCAGAAATGCAGATGATGGTGGAGCACGGTGTTATCAAAGGGGATCGCATTGACCAGGAGATGATGAACATGGATATGGGTGACGGCCATTCCATGAAACACGACGACCCCAACAGCGTGCTGATGGAGCCAGGTGAAACCAAAGAGATTATCTGGACCTTTACCGAAGCCACCGATCTTGAGTTTGCCTGCAACGTGCCGGGCCACTATCAGGCGGGCATGTACGGCGACATTGATATTGAATAAGCGGGTAGATGCCATGAAAAAGTCCATTCTGATGGCCATGCTGGCTGGTTTTGCTATTGCAACAGCCAACGCCGGTGAATATGACATTACGGTTGATCGGGTCGAGATCGACACCGGTGATTTCGTCAAGGAAGGCATCGGCTACAACGGGGCTTCCCCGGGACCGATCCTGCGATTCAAGGAAGGCGAAGATGTCACCATCAACGTGACCAACAACCTGGATGAGATGACCTCCATCCACTGGCATGGTCTGATCCTGCCGTTCGAGCAGGACGGTGTGCCGGGCATCAGCTTCCCTGGAATCAAACCGGGTGAAACCTTCACCTATCAGTTTCCGGTCACCCAGGCCGGCACCTATTGGTTCCACAGCCATTCCGGTTTTCAGGAGCCAAACGGGGCCTATGGCGCTATCGTGATCGAGCCCGAGGGCCGCGAACCCTACCGTTATGACCGGGAATACGTGGTGCAACTCACCGACAAGCACCCACACTCCGGCGACCGCATCATGCGCAACCTGAAAATGTCCGCCGATTACTACAACCGCCAGCAGCAGACAGCTGGAGATTTCATTGACGAGTCTGGCGGAAAAGGTTTTATGGCGACGTTGAAGGACCGGATGATGTGGGGCGATATGCGCATGATGAAAGCGGATGTCGAAGACGTGCAGGGTTTTACCGGGCTGATCAACGGCAAGGGCCCGGAACAGAACTGGACTGGGCTGTTCGAGCCGGGTGAGCGCATTCGCCTGCGCTTTATCAACTCCTCCGCCATGACCTATTTCGATATCCGCATTCCCGGGCTGGAAATGACGGTGGTGCAGGCGGACGGCAACAACGTGCAGCCGGTCACTGTGGATGAATTTCGCATCGGCGTGGCGGAAACCTACGATGTGATTGTTCATATCAAGGACGAAAAGGCCTACACCCTGTTCGCCGAATCCATGGGCCGCTCCGGCTATGCCCGGGGCACCCTGGCACCGGA
>NZ_JBBDSR010000014.1:0-11307 GCF_040904845.1 Marinobacter sp.
CGCAACAACTGCGGCAAAGCCCTGGACATTGCCCGGGTTGCCCGTGACATGCACGGCGGTAACGGCATCTCCGACGAGTACCACGTGATCCGCCACGTGATGAACCTGGAAGCGGTGAATACCTACGAGGGCACGCACGATGTGCACGCCCTGATTCTGGGCCGTGGCCAGACCGGGATCGCAGCGTTCAGCTGATACCCTGCCGTAAAGAGTGTCGGATTACGCCGTTGGCTAATCCGACACTCCCGGATCGAGGCATGCGCTGGCCGTTTTGTACGCGATGCGGGCCTACCTCGGGTAACCGGTGATATCACGAATACGCGCATACAGCGGCTGCAAACGCCCGTACATGCCCTGGTAGACTTCCCGATACAACCGGTCATACAGCTTCCGGGCTTCCTGGTTTGGCTCGAACACCTGTCCCACCCGCGTCATTTTCTCAACCGCCGTTTCGAAATCCGGGTAATAGCCCATGCCCACGGCTGCATCGATTGCGGCTCCCAGCCCTGACGTTTCATAGGTATGAGGACGTTCCGCCGGCAGGCCGAAGATATCCGCCGTCAGTTGCATGGCGGCATCACTCTGGGAGCCACCACCGGCCACCCGCAAACGGGTGATCGGTACGCCGGTGCGTTTCTCGATCCGCTCCTTGCCTTCACGCAGGGCATAGGCGAGCCCTTCCAGAATGGCACGGTAAATATGCGAGCGGGTATGCACATCACCGAAACCGATGATCGCGCCCTTGGCCTCGGGCCCCGGCTGACGAACGCCCGGTGACCAGTACGGCTGCAGCGTCAGTCCCATGGAACCCGGTGGCACTTCGTTAACCAGTTCGTCGAACAAGACTTCCGGCTGGATTCCGCGCTCCTCGGCGATGCGCTGTTCCCGCTGGCCGAACTCCCGTTTGAACCAGCTCACCATCCAGAAACCACGGTAGATCATGACCTCAGTACAGTAATGGTGCGGAATTGCCGAGGGATACGGCGGCATAAAACGGATCGGTTCCACGTAGCGGGCACTGTTGGTGTTGATGGTGGCCGTGGTGCCATAGCTCATACAGCCGATGTCCGGCGCATGACCGCCGGAACCGAGAATTTCACAGGCCTTGTCCGAGGCCGCGGCCATGACAGGAAGCCCCTCGGGGACACCAAGGTGGCGGGCGGCTTCGGCTTGCAGCGCTCCGATTTTCTCCCCCGGTTGCACCAGTTCCGGCAGCATGGACGGTCTAATCGGCATCAATTGCCATTTGAAGTCCCGTTTGCCGGCCCAGGTCTGACGCTTGTAGTCGAACGGGATATAGCCCACCTGGCTGCCAACAGAGTCCACCATACGGCCGGTCAGACGCCAGTTCAGATAACCGGAAAGCAGGACAAATTTGTCCGTGCGATTCCAAATATCAGGTTGATTCTGGGCAATCCAGTTGGCCTGGGCATTTTCCCGAAACTGTCGGATGGTGCCCTGTAACCTCAGCAGCCTGAAGAACCAGCCCCATAGCCCCCGCACCGGGCCATCCACGCGGGCATGGCGCTGGTCCAGCCAAGTGATCGCCGGGCGCAGTAAGTCACCGTTGTGATCCAGATTCAATACGGTGCCACGCTGGGTGGTGACAGTGACCGCCTTGACCTCGTCCGGGCGAGCATCCGTATCCGCCCAGAGCTTGTTGCACGCCTTGCCCAGACTTTGCCAGTAATAGTCGGGGTGCTGTTCAGCCCAGCCAGGCTGATCCGAGAAATAGGGTTCGATTTCTTCCTTGCCCTTGCCAACCAGTTCGCCCTCCAGATTGAACAGCAAGGCCCGCACGCTCTGGGTGCCGTTATCGATGGCCAGAATCAGCGGAGCCGTCATGATGCGCCCACCCCTTCATCAGGCAGACTGTAGGCCTGCCGCCAAAGCTCAAGGTATTGATTCCGTTCCACCTGCCACCGTTCAGCGGACCAGTCCAGCACGGGAGTGCAAAGCGCCTGCAAACGGTCGAGGGCGACCTCACCACCCCGGGGGAGCAACAGTCCGACCCGGGTCCGTCGCAGGAGCAGGTCGTCCAGCTGCTGGATGCTCTCATTGGCGGCACTCCACACCAGCTCGGCCCAGAGGGTGTCAGTGTCCGCCACCGGTCCCAAAGGCCCAGCCACGAGTACCTCGGGCAGCCGCTCACCATAATGGCCCTGCAAACGCCGCCATTGACGGCAGGAAATCGATGCGGGTCGCCTCCCCGGCGGCGGTGGGTGCCGGAACATGGGCGCACTGGAGCTTGCGGCTTCCAGCTTGTCCAGATACGGCAGTCCCCTGGTGAGGACATCCTGGGCAATCAACCGGAACGTCGTGAGTTTGCCTCCGGCAACACTAATCACGCCACCATCGTCCCAGATGGCATGCTCCCGGTTTTCCTTTGAGGGGTCTTTGGCGTTCCCTCCCACCACCGGACGCACACCGGCCCAGGTACTCAGCACATCGGAGGGGCCGACGCCGCTGTCCGGGAAAACCTGGCCGACGATCGCCAGCAGGTAATCCACCTCCTCCGGTGTGATGCGGGCATCGTCATCGAGGGTCCGCGAGTGATCCAGGTCGGTGGTTCCGACCACCGTCACCCCTTCCCAGGGGAAAATGAAGACCGGACGGCCATCGTCCGGATGGAACAGGGAAACGGTACAAACGACAGGCAAGCGCCAGGAGGGGAAGACCAGGTGGCTGCCGCGCAGGGGGCGGATCGTCTTCTCCGCACCCAACTGGGAGCGCAGGGTGTCAGTCCAGGCACCGGTGGCGTTGACTACCAGATCGGCGCTGACCCCCAGGGTCTCGCCATTCAAGACATTGCTGATGTGCAGTTTTTTCACCCGACCAGAGTGACGCTCTACTTTCTCGGCACGCACATAGTTGAGCACATCAGCGCCATCACTCACCGCCTCATGCAGCGTACGCAGAACCAGGCGGGCATCATCGGTTACCGCATCGGCGAAGCGAGTGCCACCATACAGGCCATCACGGTTAAGGCCGGGCACCCATTCGAGAACCCGGTCGCCCTTCAGGTATTCGTGATTGCGTTCTCCCGCCATCCAGTCGTATACCGACAGCAGGGCTCCGAACAGCCGTGGCCCGGGGAATTGCCGACGGAAGTGCGGCATCACGAAGGGCAGTGGATCCACCAGGCCCGGAGCTTCCTGCAACAACCGCTGACGCTCGCGCACCGCGTCCCGCGTCAGCCCGAAGTGCCCGCTACCGAGATAGCGCAGGCCGCCATGGACCATCTTGGAAGAACGGCTGGAGGTGCCCCAGGCAAAATCCCGCTGTTCCACCAGCAGGGCCCTGAGGCCGGCCCGTGCCGCTTCCCGCAGAATGCCGGCCCCGCTGATACCACCGCCGACGACGACCAGATCATAGTGTTCCTCGCCGCCACGCAACCGATCAAGCACCGACTCACGCGGCCAGGCCGGCAAGTTGGCACCTGTCATGATCCGGATTCCTCCTGCAGCAATGTACCCGGATTAAGACGCGCATCGGGATCAAACAGGTCGCACAGGGAGCGAATGGCCTCCATACCCAGTTCGCCCTTTTCCACCGGCAGGTAAGGCGCGTGGTCCTTGCCGACCCCGTGCTGGTGGCTGATGGTGCCACGGTTCTCAACGATCAATTGCGACGTAGACTGTTTGAGCTTTTGCCAGCGCGCGTGGGTCGTGGCGTAATCATCCGCGGCGCGGAAAACGTAGGTGGTGTAGATGCTGCAGCCCTGGGTGTAAAAATGGGACAGGTGAGTGAACACATGCACGGCCTCACCTTCTTCGGACAGGCCATGGCGAAGGTTGTCCTCCACCCGGTTGATCATGTTGTCCACATTGTCCCAGTCCGTGGCGGTTTCCAGCGTGTCCACGGCGAAGCCCATTTGCCAGAGGGCTTCGCGCAGGTACGGCATGGTGAACCGTTTCACGGCCCACTTACGGCCCATATGGGTACCGGTATAGACACCCCGGTGAGCTTTACTGTTACGCCGGACTTCCCGCAGGGCGGCGCGGCACTGGGTTTTGCTGCCGGTCAGACCGAGCGTCATCATGCACTTGCCGTCGGCCACGCCACGGAAAGCCAGGTATTTCTCCAGAGTCCCGATCAGTTTCTCATGGCCGGCCAGTGCCAGCTGGGTTTCGGTTTCCCTGGCGTTGCTTACCCGGATCATGGACAGCTGGACCCGCGACTGAACCAGGCTCCGGGACGCATCGCGGGCGGCCGCCCAACTTGGAAAGAAAATAACGTGGAAGGCCTCCTTCTCCGGCAGCGGTGAGACCCGCACCTTAACCTCGGTAATCAATCCCATGCGCCCTTCCGAGCCCATAATCATCTCGCGAATGTCCGGTCCTGCCGAAGACGCCGGAATGGTGGGAATGGTGAGTGAACCGCGAGGGGTTTCCATGCGTCCGCCGGCAAATAACTGCTCAATGCGTCCGTAACGCAGGGACTGCTGCCCACTGGATCGGCTCGCCACCCAGCCACCAATCGTGGACAGTTCAAAGGACTGGGGGAAATGCCCCAGGGTGTATCCCTCCGCCTTGAGCTGGGCTTCCAGCAACGGCCCCGGCGTACCGGCACCGAAGGTGGCAATATGGCTCTCGTGATCCAGGTCCAGCAAACGATTCATACGTGCAAGGCTAATGGTGAGCACCGGCTTGTCGGATTGGTTGGGGTTAATGTGACCGGCCACGCTGGTTCCGCCGCCGTAGGGAATGACGGTTGCACCGGTTTGCGCCGCCCATTCCAGCAATTCCCGCGCGTCCTCCGAATTCTCCGGGAAGGCAACACCGTCCGGGAAAACGCCAAACTCACCGCTGCGCATGGCCAGCCAGTCTGCCAGACTCTGCCCGCGGGCATGGCGGACGCGGGTTTCAGCGTCAGTCATCACCTTGTCGTGTTGTGGCAGGCGGGTTTCCGGCACTCGCGCCAGTACAGACGCCAGTGTGGCATCGGGAAGCGGCTGGGCCCGGCCGATCCGCTCGGCAAGAAACGCCGAGCCATTGGCAGGCAGCTCCAGATTGAATTGATCATCACCCCAGCCGTTCCAACGTCGCATTTGTGGCTCCTTGTTGTCGTTTATGCAGTTACACTAAGGTGTAGAATATTACCCTTTACCACAATCCTGTCACGGTCGATCAGCGACAACTGAATGAACAAATGACGACAGACAACAGCCTTGGCATCGCCTCAGTCGCCGCCGCACAGCAGTATCTTCGTCTGGCACAGGACGAAGGCCTGGACATTGCCGCCCTGTGCCGTAAAGCCGGTCTGCCTGCCGACCTGCCAGCCATGTCACAGGGCCATGTGCCCGGCAAGCATTTCCAGGCGTTGATCCGTATCCTCGCTGAACAGACCGGCAACCCGTTGCTGGGACTGTACAGTGGCGACTACGTCCAGCCCGGGTCTTACAATGTGCTGGGCTACATCACCATGAGCTGTGCCACCCTGGGAGAGGCGATCGCACGGATCGCCCCCTACGAGAAACTGGTGGGCGACATGGGAGTGACCCGGGTCTTGCGGCAGGGCGGTGACATGCACCTGATCTGGGCTTGCGCCTATACCGACCCGGCAGTGCGCCCCCACATGATCGATAACGTCTTTGCCTCCTGGATACAGTACGCCCGCTGGCTCTCAGGTCATGATGGACCGGTGCCACTACAGGTGGATCTGGAGCACCCCTCACCCGGAGCCGGACTGGAAAGCGCCTACCGCGAACGCTGGGGCTGCCCGGTGCGGTTTGACCAACCGGACAGTCGCATCCGTTTCCACCAGTCATTGTTGAACTCGCCCTTGCGTCAACCGGACCCGGACCTGAGACAGACTCTGGAGGAACATGCCCGAACCCGTATGGAGACCCTCGGCGACCGCGATGGTCTGGCCACTCGCGTCAGACATGCGATCTATCAACAACTGCGACAGGGAATGACCCGACAGGATATGGTGGCCGAGCAACTGGCCATGACGGCGCGGACACTGCAGCGCAAACTGGGCGAGGAGGGCCTGTCCTATCAGCGTCTGCTGGATGACATCCGGCACGAGTTGGCGCGAGACTACCTCCTCAATTCCCAACTCAGTATTCAGGACATTGCATTGCGTCTGGGATTCAGCGAGGTGCGCTCCTTTCACCGACGATTCAAAAACTGGACGGGGAACACACCGGGTGACTTCCGGACCAAAGCACAGGACAGCTCCACGCCCTAGCAGGAGTGTTTCACGCCACAAGGCAATGTGCCGGCCAAAAAAAAACCCCGGAGCGGGGGAACACGCCGGGGCAAAGCAACGGTGCAAAAGCACCTTAGAATCGTCGTATTGGTTAACCGCTTAGCGGATCAAAAGCTCAGCTTCGCGGACGCCATCACCTGCTCATACTGGTTGCTGCTGCTGGTGGCGATCTCGCCGAAATCCCAGTAGGAATATTCCAGACCCAGCGTCAGGTTCTTATGAGCGGACCAGAGGATGTTGGCGTGAACCGACGTTGAGGAATCGAAATAACTCAGCGTACCGGCCGGGGACGCTTCCAGATCGTCCACAATTTCGGTGTGGGAAACGGTCAGGTTGCTGCGCCATGTCGGCGACCAGAAATGGCGATACGCGGCCGTGGCACCATAGGTTTTCAGGGGTTCAACATCGCCCTGAGCCAGGGCTCCCAAATCCACATCCGGGTAGGTCAACAGCCCCATGTAGCGGCCAATCGCACCGTAGCTGTATTGCAGGCGCAGATCATCACGGCCAATGGTCGGGATACGCGCACTCAGGGACACCGCACCGTCGGTTCGGGTTTCGTCCGCGGCGTTGTCTTCAAAGTTTCGCAGCAGGCCGGCAATGGAGTAGAAGCCGTAACTGCCGCGGATCTGGTAGCGCATGGCGAGATCCGGGTAGGACTGATCGTCATAGGAGTTGCCGTAGTAACCGTCCTCGGGGTTTTCCAGGGAGACCATCAACTTCCCACCTGGCACGGCCATGTTGTAGCGAATTTGCGGCTGGGTGACATAAATGAAGGCCGCCTGCTTGCCTTGCCCCAGAATTTCCGGCATCGCCGCCAGATCGGTAAAGGTGGTGTAGGTCTGGCCGAAGTCCCAGTTATTCCAGGAACCGTAAGCCTGACGCAGGCGTGGAGAATAACTGTTGGAGACAATCTCGTTACCGGTCTCGCTGAGGCCGTCGTTAAGATCCTGGTTGAAGTCCATCTCCAGGTAGGTGGTCAGTGTGTGGCCAGCAACGTCGTCGGTCTTGGTACCGATACTGATGCGTGATTCCCGGGCGGAGAAACCGGTTTTCCAGTCGCTCTCATCGGATGCGGCAGCCTTGGCGTAGGTCCGTGGCAAACCGACGCTGTAGCTGTTGAAGCTGCCGTTACCATCAGAACCGAAAATGGCGTCAGCCTTGATGAAACCACCAAATGAAATGGTGGTGGCACCAATCTTGATCCCGTCGCCGTCACGTAACAGATAGCTGTTGTCTTCTTCCAGTTCCGGCGCGGTGGACACCGCACCTTCCAGTTTGCTTTCCAGCAACTGCACCCGCTCACGGAGTTCGCTGAGCTCAGAGCTTTGTGCCAGAGCGGAGCCAGAGCCGAGAACGATCAATGGCAGGCCGGCGAGGGCAACGGCACGGGCCAGTGGGCGTGCGTGGAAACGCGTTGTTGTTGTCATCTCAAACCTCTTAACGGAGTTGATTGCATGTCGTTGTTATTGAAATTTCCGGTGCTGATACTCAGCCACACCAAATCAATCACGCTGTTTCACTGTGCGGTATTTAGTGATTTATAGGTTTCGCATAGCAGTATCAGCTTCCGTGTTTGCGAATATAGACGATGCTTTTCACATCAACAAGGCTTTGAAACTAAATTTTGATGAAAGTCGTAGTTACTGTGTGTTTTCCAGTTTCATTATCATTGACAGCACTGCGATCTTTGATTGATCATTGAGTAATTCTGCTATGCGGTATATATTTTCGCTGTAATGCATTGACGAGGTTATCCGATGAACATGAACTACACGGCCGAGGAACTCGCCTTCCGCGACGAAGTGCGCGCGTTCCTGGATGAGAAGCTGCCGGCGGACATCGCCGCCAAAGTGAAAGGGTTCCGCCGCCTGTCCAAAGAGGACCACCTGCGGTGGCAGAAAATTCTCTGTGCGCAGGGTTGGTACGCCACCCACTGGCCGGAAGAATACGGCGGTGTAAAATGGACCCCGGTACAGAAGCACATCTGGGACGATGAGTCCTGCCGCTACGGCGTGCCCCGCTCCATCCCGTTCGGGGTGAACATGGTGGCACCGGTCATCATCAAGTTCGGTAACGAAGAACAGAAGCAGACGTACCTGCCACGCATTCTCAGCGGCGAGGACTGGTGGTGCCAGGGTTATTCCGAGCCCGGTGCCGGCTCCGACCTCGCCTCGCTCAAGACCCGCGCAGTACGTGACGGCGACCACTACATCGTTAGCGGTCAAAAAACCTGGACCACCCTGGGCCAGCACGCCAACATGATTTTCTGCCTGGTACGCACCAACACCGAGGTGAAAAACCAGGAAGGCATTTCCTTCCTGCTGATCGACATGAACACGCCGGGCATTACCGTGCGCCCGATCATCACCCTGGACGGCGAGCACGAAGTCAACGAAGTGTTCTTTGAAGACGTCAAAGTGCCGGTTGAAAACCTGGTCGGCGAAGAGAATAAAGGCTGGACCTACGCCAAGTACCTGCTCACCTACGAGCGTACCGGGTTGGCGGGCATCGGCATCTCCAAAGCCGCATTGACGCACCTCAAGCAACTGGCCAGCCGCCGCCTCAAAAATGGCAAGCCGCTGTTGGAAGATCCCTCTTTCAGCCAGCGCATCGCCAAGGTGGAAATTGACCTGACGGCCGCCGCGATCAGCAACTTGCGCATCATCGCCTCGGTGGAAGGTGGCGGCGTGCCGGGGGCGGAAAGCTCCATGCTGAAAGTGAAAGGCACTGAAATTCGTCAGGCCATCAACGATCTGGCGCGTCGCGCCATCGGTCCTTACGCGCTGCCGTTTGTGGAAGAAGAACTGACAATGGACTACGACGGCGACTTCCTGTCGGACGAAAACGCCGCACCGCTGTCCGCGCAGTACTTCAACAACCGTAAGCTCTCGATTTTCGGCGGGTCCAACGAGATCCAGAAGAACATCGTGTCGAAAATGATTCTTGGGCTTTAAGGAGGCGACCATGGATTTCCGACTCAACGAAGAACAGCAGATGCTGCAGGACACCGTGGCCCGCCTGGTGCGCGGTGAATACAGTTTTGAAAAGCGCCTGGAATTCAGCGAAACCGAACTCGGCTTCAGCGCCGATTTCTGGCGGCAGCTCAGTGAACTGGGCCTGACCGCCGTCCCCTTCTCTGAAGAGCTGGGCGGCTTTGGCGGTGGCGGTGTGGAAGTTCAGTCAGTGATGACCGAACTGGGTCGTGGCCTGTGCCTGGAGCCGTACCTGCAGTCCGTCATTCTCGGCGGCGGGCTGATCGGTCAGGCTGGCAATGACAGCCAGAAAGAACAGTGGCTGGCTGGCATTGCCAGCGGCGAGCTGAAAGCCGCCGCCGCTCTGCAGGAGCCGCAAAGTTTCTACAACCTGAACGACGTGGAAACCCGCGCCGAGAAAAGCGGCGACGGTTACGTGCTTAACGGCCGCAAAGCGGTGGTTACCGGTGGCCATTGCGCCGACCTGATCATCGTATCGGCCCGCACCTCCGGCGACAGCCGCGACGCCAGCGGCCTCAGCCTGTTTGCCCTGAGCCCGGACACTGCCGGTGTCGATCGCCGCAGCTACCCCACCATCGATGGCTCCAAAGGCTGTGACATTACCCTGAACAACGTTCAGGTTGGCGCAGACGCACTGCTGGGCACCGAAGGCCAGGCCGCCGAGGTGATCGAATACCAGGCCGGTCGCGCCGTTGCAGGCCTGTGTGCGGAAGCCGTCGGCGTGATGGAGATGACCAACGAACTGACGCTGGACTACCTCAAGCAGCGCAAGCAGTTTGGCGTACCCATCGGTAAGTTCCAGGTGTTGCAACACCGCATGGTGGACATGATGTCCGAACTGGAACAGGCCCGCTCCATGGCCATCCTGGCCGCCAGCGTGGCGGACAGCGAGCAGAACGATGAACGCCGCCGCGTGCTGGCCGCCGCCAAGAATGTGATCGGTCGTGCCGGTCAGTTCATTTCCGAAAGCGGCATTCAGATGCACGGCGGCATTGGCATGACCTGGGAATACAACTTTGCCCACTACGCCAAGCGGCTGATCGCCATCAATCATCAACTGGGTGATGACGATTTCCATCTGGAGCGTTACGCCTCTCTGCTACAGGCAAGTTAATAGGCTTTGGACTTGTGAGCCTGGGACCTCTCGATCCAGTCAGAGGTCTTTTTGCGGGGGTGGCGTCAGCTACCCCCTTTTTTATTTAGTACACTGCTGAAATGACCCTTCAACGGTTTAAGGACATCATCATGACAACAACAAATGACCCCTCGAACGAACAGGATCTGAGAAAAGCGGAATGGAAGGTGCGCACTGAGCTTGCGGCGGCCTATCGCCTGGTGGCGCTGTTTGGCTGGGACGATCTGGTGTTCACTCATCTGTCCGCACGGGTGCCGGGGCCAGAGCATCATTTCCTGATCAATCCCTACGGCCTGCTGTTCCATGAAATTACCGCGTCGTCGCTGGTGAAGGTGGATAAGGACGGTCAGGTGGTGGAATCCGGCGGCGTCAGCCGGGTGAATCCTGCCGGTTTCACCATTCACAGCGCCGTGCACATGGGCCGTGAGGACGCCGGCGCGGTGATGCATCTGCATGCGCCCGATGGCGTGGCGGTGTCCGCCCACCGGGATGGTCTGCTGCCTCTGAGCCAGACCGCGATGTTGTGCCTGGATCATCTGAGCTATCACGATTACGAAGGGGTGGCGCTGAATCTGGATGAGCGGGAGCGGTTGATTCACGACCTCGGTAACAAGTCGATGATGCTGCTCCGCAATCACGGCGTGCTGACGGCGGGCCAGGATGTGCCGGAGACGTTCACTTACCTGTATTTCCTGATGAAGGCCTGTGAAATTCAGGTTAAGGCCCAGAGCTGCGGGCCGACCTATATGCCTTCGGAGCAGGCCATCAAGACGACGGCGGATCAGTCGCAATCATTGGGTAGCGCTTCGGCGTTGACCTGGCCGGCGCTGGTTCGGCTTTTGGACAGCAAGAATCCTGGGTACGCTGTTTGATGCAGTGCCGTGTGCGCCATGGAAGGCGGATGTCTTACCGGGACACGCTGTGAATACGTCCCTGTACGCTCGACCAAAACATCCCTGT
>NZ_JBBDSR010000015.1:0-10993 GCF_040904845.1 Marinobacter sp.
CGCTTGATCTCCGGCCATCCATGGCCTCCGACATTCCCGGAAGGCCCTGGCCGCCCCGCTTCTCAAACTTGGGTGGTATCGCTAAAAGGAGTTTGGTTATGGCTAATAGAAACGACATCCTCAAAACAATCGAGCAATGGCTCCAGCCAGAAAATTTTCAGGACTACTGCCCGAACGGCCTCCAGGTCGAAGGCAAAGACGACGTTCACACCATCGTCACTGGCGTCACCGCTTCAAAAGCCCTGATAGACGCCGCTATCGAAGCCCAAGCCGATATGATCCTCGTCCACCATGGCTACTTCTGGAAGGGTGAAAACCAGCGCATCCAGGGCATGAAACGACAGCGAATCAAGCAGCTTCTGGATCACGACATCAACCTCGTGGCCTACCATCTACCACTGGACGACCACCCCGAATACGGCAACAACCGTCAGTTGGCCGACGTGCTTGGCATCCAGAACCCGAGGCCCCTCGGCGGCCTGGTCTGGGAAGGTGAGCTGCCGCAGGCCATCAGCCCCGAACAGTTTGGCCAGCAGATCGCCGAAAAACTCCACCGGGAGCCGCTGTGGGTTGGCGCGGGCGAGCGGGAAATTAAACGGGTAGGGTGGTGCACCGGCGCGGCGCAGGGCTTTATCAACATGGCTCTGGATGCCGGCCTGGACGCCTACATCAGCGGTGAGATTTCAGAACCAACGACCCACACCGCCCGGGAATGCGGCATCCACTACTACGCGGCAGGGCATCACGCAACGGAGAGATATGGTGTAAAGGCGTTAGGTAAGGCACTGGAGGAAAAGTTTGGCGTGAATCACCGGTTTATTGATTGTGATAACCCGGTTTGAGAAGCGAGTAGAATAATTGGGGGCATCCCCAGATGCCCGGTGACTGGTTGAGTGTACTTTTCCAAAACTGTGCGGAGCCATGGATGGCGGAGCCCAAGCGCCACATGGATGTGCCGAAGGAGCGTGTTTTGGAAAAGTACACTCAACCAGTCATTGCGCCAACAGTCTGAACACCGGCGGCTCCCGCAAGTTCAGGCCTGAGACGTAGACGGCTTATCGCCCTTCTTGAGGCCAAAGTCTTCCGCCAGCGTACCCTTATCCTCCGGCCCGGCCTTCGGAGCGTAATCCCGGGGCGGCTCCACACCGTCATCGTTAGTACCCTGAAGGCGTGCACGAGACATTTCCTGATCCAGCTCCTCCGTCCATTCCTCATCATTACAAAGGCGGTTCGCCCCACGAGCCATATGCTGATTCACATCGCGGTAGGCATCGTTTAAACGACGCTGGAGATGGGCGGATTCCATGAAATGCTCATTCACCTGAGCCTGGTAGCGTGTATATTCACTACGCAGTTCCTCAATTTGTTGCTCAACACGGCGCTGGCGCAGATTGGTCGTCTGCCCCGAGCGGCCGACCAGTACGCCGATCACTATGCCAACAACCAGTGCGGCAATGGCTGCCAGAATCAGGTTCGTCATAAGATATGTCGTCCTTTAACAATATGAGAGCTCAGCCCGTTGACGGAGTATAACGTTCCAAATCGCTCGCGCCCATCCACAACGCCTGCGCCAATCGTCGTATTGCGTCATATTACACGGCAACCAACCCTCCACCGAAGGCCTGACGTGGCGAAAAAAACCTAAATCGGCCACAATACGCCGCCGTAAATGAACGACCACTCTTCGGGAACAGGCTTGATGACCGCTCATATGACTCCCTGGCAACGCTATCAGCAGGACCTCGAACGTTCGGATTTTCAGGAAGATCCGGCCCAGGCAGATGCCGTCCAGCGACTGCAGTCACTGTACGATAAACTGGTGACTGCCGAAAGCGAACGTAATAAAGGTTTGGCAAAGCTGCGCATCAAATTGAAGAAGGGCAAAGAAGAGCCGGTTAAGGGGCTCTACTTCTGGGGCGGTGTCGGGCGCGGAAAAACCTACCTGATGGACACGTTCTACGAGTCTCTGCCGTTCGAGCGCAAGATGCGCGTGCACTTTCACCGATTCATGCAACGCGTTCACCGCGAGCTCCAGTCTCTCAATGGGGAGAAGAACCCGCTGGAGCTGGTGGCAAAAACCTTCGCCGACGAGGCCCGGGTCATCTGCTTCGACGAGTTCTTCGTCTCCGATATCGGTGACGCCATGATTCTAGCGACGCTGATGGACGGGCTGTTCAGCCGGGGCGTGACCCTGGTGTGTACCTCTAATATTGTGCCAGATGGCCTCTATAAAAACGGTCTGCAGCGCGCCCGATTCCTGCCGGCCATTGAGCTGGTCAAACAATACACCGATGTAGTCAACGTTGATGGCGGCGTGGACTACCGCCTGCGCACGCTGGAGCAGGCCGAGCTGTATCACTTCCCGCTCGACGAAGAGGCTGACATCAGCCTGCGCAAAAGTTTTGATGCGCTGGCGGTTGAAGCCGGCAAGCACAGCAAAACCATGGAAATCAACGGCCGCAAAATTCCGGCCAAGGCGCATGCGGACGACGTCGTCTGGTTTGATTTCAAAGACGTGTGCGACGGCCCGCGCAGCCAGAATGACTACATCGAACTGTCACGGCAGTTTCACGCCATCATCATCAGCAACGTGCCGGTGCTTGGCGGTGAAAAAGACGACCAGGCCCGTCGCTTTGTAAATATGATCGACGAGTTTTACGACCGCAATGTGAAAGTCATCATATCCGCCGCCGCCGCCATTACTGATTTGTACTCAGGCGGCCGCCTGGATTTTGAATTTGAGCGCACCGAATCGCGCTTGCTGGAGATGCAGTCTCAGGAGTATCTGGAAGCGGCGCACAAGCCCTAACCACAGAAATAGATAGCAATCAGGAATGTCGGATTACGCTGCGCTAATCCGACCTACACCCAACCTTCAAGTAGGTCGGATTAGCGCAGTCGTAATCCGACAAGCAGCGGAACCCGACTTCAAGTAGGCCGAATTAGACCTACACCCAGCTTTCAAGTAGGTCGGATTAGCGCAGCGTAATCCGACAAACTGACCGATTAACCAACACAGAGGTTCAGATATGAGCACAGATAACGTAGTCATCGTCAGCGGCGTTCGCACCCCCATGGGCGGATTCATGGGCAGCCTGGCCCCTGTTTCCGCACCCGAGCTGGGTGCGCTCACCATCGCTGAAGCCGTTAAGCGCGCCGGCCTGCAGCCGGCGGATGTGCAGGAAGTCATCATGGGCAACGTACTGCCCGCAGGCCTCAAGCAGGGGCCTGCGCGTCAGGCCATGCGCAAGGCGGGCCTGCCGGATAACACCGGTGCCACCACCATCAACAAGCTGTGCGGCTCCGGCATGAAAGCCGCTATGTTTGCCCACGACCTGATCAAAGCCGGCAGTAACGACATCATGGTTGCCGGCGGTATGGAGAGCATGTCCAACGCGCCCTACGTATTGCTCGGCGCGCGCCAGGGTTACCGCATGGGCCCGGGACAGGCACCGCAAGATCACATGTTCCTCGACGGTCTGGAAGATGCCGAAACTGGCCGTCTGATGGGTGCTTTCGCCCAGGAAATGGCCGACAAGAAAGGCTACACCCGGGAAGAAATGGACGACTACGCCATCGCGTCCCTCACCCGGGCCAAAAAAGCCATTGAAGAAGGCTTGCTGAAAGACGAAATTATTCCGGTCACCGTCAAAACTCGCAAAGGCGAGGTCGTGGTAGAAGACGACGAGCAACCGCACAACGCCAACATCGAAAAAATCCCGAGCCTGCGCCCGGCGTTCAGCAAAGACGGCACCGTAACCGCAGCCAACGCCTCTTCCATTTCCGACGGGGCTTCTGCGTTGGTGTTGATGCGCGAGTCTGAAGCCGAAAAGCGCGGCCTGAAGCCACTGGCTCGCATTGTTGGTCACAGCACTCAGTCTCAGCATCCAGCCGAGTTTACTTGTGCTCCGGTTGGGGCCATCGAGACGCTGTTCGCGAAGACCGGCTGGAGCAAGGAAGACGTTGACCTGTTCGAAATCAACGAAGCCTTCGCCATGGTGGCCATGATGCCGATCCGCGAACTGGGCCTGGACCCTGAGAAGGTCAACATCCACGGCGGTGCCTGCGCCCAGGGTCACCCTGTCGGCTCTACCGGCTCCCGCTTGCTGGTCACCCTGATGTACGCGCTGCAGCGTTACGGCAAGAAGAAAGGCGTCGCGGCCCTGTGCATTGGTGGCGGTGAGGCGACGGCTATGGCTATCGAGCTGCTGTAAATTTTGGACTTGGGTGTTTTGGGGAGGGGGAAATCTCTCTCCAAAACACGCTCCTTCGGCACATCCATGTGACGCTTGGGCTCCGCCATCCATGGCTCCGCACAGTTTTGGAGAAAGATTTCCCCCTCCCCATCAAACCTCGAGTTACCTGCACCCGATCCATGGATGCCGCCCCGGAGAAAAGGGGTACATAAACAAGGTGGTTGCATTTACTATTGTTGTCTATAGTGATTCTGTGCGAGAGAACCCCGATGGTAAAAGAGGGTGTGACAGTAAAATCATACTTTTGACTGATCAAAGCGCCCGAGAGCGTTAGCTATAGTGCCAGCATCACGAGTACTGTGCATGAAGCCTCCTAACATCGTGAATACCAATAATCAGAGCAGCGACTCAGAACAACAATGGAGTAGCCTTCCAATGACAAGAAAAACACAACAATGGCAGCAGTGGGCCAAATTGCCGCTGGCCGTGGCGGTTGCAGCCGGCATGTCCGGGCAGGCAGCTGCCTATTCATTTTATGTGGGGGACGTAGAAGCTCAGTTCAACACGACGCTTTCATACGGCGCCACCTGGCGCACCCAGGAACGTGACCGGCGCCTGATTGCTCAGGGTAACCTGGGGCCTGAGTTCGCAAACACCACTGTGGGTGCGTCAACCAACAACTACGATGACGGCAACCTCAACTTTGAAAAAGGCGATGTGGTCTCCCACGTAGCCAAAGGCAACAGTGAACTTTACCTGAACTACAACGTTGACAGCACCTACCTGACCCGAGTCGGTGGTCTGCTGCGCGGTCGTTACTGGTATGACTTTGAACTGAAAGATGGCGACCGGGCCGTTGACGACGTGGGTCAGCAGCGTGAACTGAATGACCAGGCCAAAGACAACGCATCAGGTGGAGAAATTCTTGACGCCTACGTGTTTTCTGACTGGTACTTTGGCGATACGCCGGTCAGTCTGCGTTATGGTAAACAGGTACTCAGTTGGGGTGAGAGCACCTTTATCCAGGGCGGTATCAACGTCATTAACCCGATCGACGTTCCGGCTTTCCGCGCCCCTGGCTCTCAATTGAAAGATGCCCTGCTGCCGGTGGAAATGTTTTACATGTCTGCAGGCGTGACCGAGAACATTACCCTCGAAACGTTCGTGCAGGCCGACTGGGAACCGATTCGTCCTGACGATTGTGGCACCTTCTTCTCGACCAATGATTTTGCGTCAGATGGCTGTGGCCCGGTTCTGCTGGCCGGCCAGCTACCGGATTCACAAGCCCTGGCACAGGGTTTTGTCGCGCCGCGGATGGCCGACAAAGAGGCTGACTCCAAAGATCAGTTCGGTGTGGCCATGCGCTGGTACGTTCCCCAGCTGAACGACTCCGAGCTAGGCTTCTATTACATCAAGTACAACAGCCGCCTGCCATACGTCAGCGGTACCGTACGTGATGACCGTGAAGGCGAGCGTTTCCCGGCGTATTTCATTGAGTACCCGGAAAACATCAACCTCTATGGTGTCAGCATCAACACCACCACACCGGGTGGCTGGTCGCTCGGCGCGGAATACTCTTTCCGCGACAACATGCCGATCCAGTGGAATGCGTTTGAACTGATTTACGGTGGCCTTCAGCAAGTGAATCCGGAAACGGGCGAGCCTGCCAGTCTGCTGCAGGTCCAGCGTGAACAAGAAGCCGGTGGTGCGGATCTGCGGGGCCAGGAAGTGGACGGCTATGACCGCTTTAACGTGTCTCAGGCACAGTTCACCCTGATCAAGTTCTTCGACCAGGTGATGGGCGCGAGCCGGCTGTCACTGATCACGGAATTTGGCGCTACCTACATCCACGATTTTCCGGATCAGGACGAAGCCCGCTATGGCCGTTCCGGTACCTTCGGCATCGGCGAGCTTCCGGGCGGTGCCTGTGATGGTTCTGGTGCGACCGGTGCTGCACTGAATATCAACACCAGTTACTGCACTCAAGACGGTTTTGTCACAGACTTCTCCTGGGGCTACCGTACCCGTTTGGTCTGGGATTACCCGAACGCGATGGCTGGTATAAACCTGTCACCACAGCTTGCCTGGAGCCACGATGTTAAAGGCTATTCTCCTCAACCCGGCGGAGCCTTTAACGAGAGCAGCAAAGCAATCGGTATCTCGCTTCAGGGCGTATATCAGAACAAGATCACCGGCAACATCGGTTACACAAACTTTTTCGGTGGCAAACCGTATAACGAGTTGACTGACCGTGATTTCGTGAGTGCGAGCGTTTCCTACTCCTTCTGAACCGGCACGAATTCGTTTAACGAGGTAACTTAAATGAAACTGAACAAGAAGCTACTGGCCTCAGGTGTTCTGGCTGCAACATTGTTTGCTGGCAGTGCCCATGGTTTGGTATCCCAAGAGGAAGCGGCCAAACTCGGTGATTCCCTGACTCCGATGGGTGCAGAGAAAGCGGGTAACGGCGGCGAGATTCCTGCCTGGGATGGCGGTCTCTCAGAGCCCCCCGCCAGTTACAGGAATGATGGTATCTATCTGAACCCGTTCCCGGACGATGAAATCCAGTTCACCATTGATCAGAGCAACGTTGACGAGTATGCCGACAAGCTGTCCCCGGGGCAGGTAGCGATGATCAAGAACTACGATGACTACAAAATCCCGGTCTACGAGACCCGTCGGACGGCGACTTATCCGCAGTCGGTCATGGATGATACGGTCAAGAACGCGACCAGCTCGGAGCTGATCAAGGACGGTAACGGCATCGCGAACTATCAGGATGCCACACCGTTCCCGATTCCGAACAATGGGGTGGAAGCCATCTGGAACCACATCACCCGTTATCGCGGTGGCTCTGTTCAGCGAAATGTAGGCCAGGTCACGCCGACGGAAGGCGGTGCTTACAGCGTGGTCAAGTTCCAGGACGAGCTGACGTGGCGTGCCTATCTGGAGGATTACGCTCCGGACCAGGACCCCAACGTTTTGTTCTACTTCAAGCAGGCGATTACCGGGCCAGCGCGTCTGGCAGGTAACGTACTGTTGGTCCACGAGACACTGGACCAGGTTAAAGAAGCCCGTCGTGCCTGGGTATACAACGCCGGTCAGCGCCGCGTTCGCCGTGCTCCTCAGGTTGCCTATGACGGACCGGGTACGGCCGCAGACGGCATGCGAACGACGGACAACTTTGACATGTTCAACGGCTCACCCGACCGCTACAACTGGGAGCTGGTTGGTAAAAAGGAAATGTACATTCCGTACAACTCCTACAAGCTGGTGGACCGTGACCTGAGCTATGATGACATTATCCATGCTGGCCATATCAACCAGGACCTGACTCGCTATGAGCTGCACCGCGTCTGGCACGTGCGTGCGACCCTGAAAGAAGGCGAACGTCATATTTATGCCCAGCGTGACTTCTTCTTCGACGAAGACACCTGGCAGGCGAGTGTGATCGATCATTACGACGGTCGTGGTGAGCTCTGGCGCGTAGCCGAAGCGCATGCCATGCAGTTCTACGATGTGGACGTTCCCTGGTACGCCATCGAGGTCCTGTACGATCTGCTCTCCGGCCGGTACCTGGCTCTGGGCCTGACCAACGAAGAGAAGGATCCGTACACCTTCGGTGTCAAGCGTAACTCCCGTGAGTACACGCCTTCGGCCCTGCGTCGCGCCGGTACCCGGTAAGACGACCTCAAGTGTTGAAAACGGCGGGCTCTGGCCCGCCGTTTTTGTTTACCCGCCTGAACCCAGCGAAACAACGCTGAAAACCCGCCACATAACAACGTACTGTTACGTCAAAGTTTTGCAGCTCGCCCCGTATTTGGTTTAACCTCTCTCTCATACTAAAGGCGTACCCGATGGCGGTACCCACAAAAATCTTTGCAGAGACTGCAACATCCGGAGGCGGGTGACACTGCGTGTCATTACCGGCAAGCCGGACTTGAACGGGGCGAAGTGTGAAACCATTCGATGATGGCAGTGCTGCCAACGATGAATTCCAGTCTGTCTCGTCCGGAGTCTACCGTGGCGAGCTGGTCAAGGACCTGTTGCGGCAACGGGTCCGGATTCCGTCACCACCATCCGATGACCTGAAGCGGCCACATCTGACCAGCAGGCTACAGTCTGCGCTGGAAACCGGAACGGTCGTCTATCTGGAAGGTCCCTGTGGCTATGGCAAATCCCATGCGTTACTGGCGGCACTTCACGCATCGAACTGGCCGGAAGAAGCCGTCAAATGGGTGTCGCTGTCGGCCCAGGACAATGCACCGTCCCGTTTTATGTCCCTGCTGGCGGTTGCCCTGAACCCACAGGCGTCCGGCGAAGCCGCTTTGTCGCATTCGTCTGCTGATCACAGCGAAACGCTTTCGGTACTGCTGGCAGATGAGTGTTGGCAAGTGGCGGAGAACAGTGGTGTTCTGGTGCTTGATAACCTGGGTCTGGTGAGCCATCCGTTGGTGATCGAGTTGCTGGAGCAGCTGCTGGCTGAGCTGCCTGAAGGTCTCACCCTTGCGCTGGTGTCCCGCAAGCCTTTGCCTTTTGAAACGCATCGTTGGGAGCTGGACGGCCGTTTTACCCGATTTGGCCCGGATGTGCTGGAGCTGTCACGCCAGGAGACCTTCGAGTTTTATGGTCGCGCCCTTGGTAACAGCCAACTGACCACCGTCGCGGTTGACCATTTATACGCCCTGACGGACGGATGGGTGACGCCTCTTGCGCTCTATCAACGGGAGCTCTCGGCGCTGGCCGAATCCAGACTGCCGATTCAGGAAACCGTCAGTGTTGAACGATTCCTCAGGGATTCGCTTCTTGCCCGCCTGACGCCCCCGCAACAACGGTCGCTCAGGATCATGGCTGAGATGGATCTGGTCTCTGATGATCTGTTCGGGTGTGTGTCTGATCATTTCTGTGATGCGGCTTTCCGCCCCTCTGTCGCTGCAGAAGCCGGGTTACCACTCCGACCCATTCCCGGGCGTGGTCGCTGGTTCCGTTTTAATCCGTTGTTTCACGAATGGCTGCGAAGCTCAATGCTCGACGGTGCCGCGGACCGGGCGCTGGCAGCCAGCCGCTGGTTCAGCCAACGAAGCCAGCTACCGGAAGCGCTGCGATACGCGCTCTTGTCTGAAAATGCCGATGAGGCGGTTCGAATCGCCTCTGAAGGCTCTGAGGCGCTTCTGATCGGACAGGACACGGCATCGCTCCTTCGCCTGCGTCGCTCGCTTCCCATGGGGCTGCTTGAGCAGAGTGCGCGTCTTAGGGTTGTTTACAGCTGGGTGCATGCCATTGGCGGTCAGTTCAGGCAGGCGCGTGCCCTGCTGGAAGGTTTTCCCGCGGAGGACCGAGAGGCCATGGCCGGCCGAATAAACGCGCTAAAAGCATTCATCCTTCGCGGTGAGGGCTATGTGGATCAAGCGCTGGAAGCAGCGGATGCCGCGCTCTCCGCTGAGGCGCTGTCCACACAGGGCCAGTTAGTGACGCAAATGGTTCGCTCAAGTGCGCTCTGCGCAGCCGGCCGTTTTTCCGAAGCCCGGGAGGCAAACCGTGCGGCGGCCCGTCTGGCTCGCGAAGCGGGTGATTCTGGATCCGAAGCGCTGGCGGTGTACACGCATGCCCGGATCGAACTTGGGAAGGGGGCACTCAAGCACGCCGAACAGTTACTGCGAACCGGCCTGGATACAGCGATGAACGAAACGTCGCGCCCAACCCGGGTGGGCGAGACCCGTCTCCAGTTGAATCTTGTGTTGGTTCTCTGGCACCAGGGGCGTGAAGCCGAGGCCGACAGGCTTCTGGTGTCCTGTGGCCGCCACGCCGAACAGACTCGCGATCTGGGACTGCTTCTGGCCATGGCGTTGCGGGTTTTAATATGTCGCACCCGAGGCCGCCTTGAGGACGCGTTTGTGTGGATTGGCCGGGCCGAGCGAACCATGCACGCCTGGCAAGTGGATGAGTCGGTCTATGTGCCGGTTCTGGAGGCTCTCAAGGCCAGTTGCTGGCTGGTCTCCGGCAACATCGAGAGTGCCAGTCATGCCATGGAGCGACTGCAACCCTACCGCGAAACCGGTTGCGTGCCGGAACTGATTCCGATGATGCCCGGGCTGCTGGATTCGCTTCAGGTCCGGCTGGAGTTGGCGCGCGGCGACGATCTCAAGGCTGCACTCTCGCTTCGGCACATCCGCCTCAGCGGAAACCGGGTGATATCGTTTGCGCTGGACCTGCATCTTAGACTGCTTGAAAGCATGGTGGCGTTGCGTGAGAAAGGCTTGGCGACCGCCCAGAAACTGTTGTCACAGGCGGTCAATCTCGCCGCCCGGGAGCACTTTATCAGTCCGTTTGCGGAATTGCGGTATGAAATGGGCGAATTGATGGAAAAGGCGTATCCGCAATTGCCGGAGGGTGAGTTTACCCGGGCGCTGGGGCAGCTCTTTGGTTTGTCAGAAGCAAAAGTGAACGCCGTGCCCCTGGCTGAGCCCATTAGTGACCGCGAGCAGGGTGTGCTGGGGCTGATCGCCAAGGGACTGTCCAACCAGGAAATTGCTGACCAGCTGCACATATCCCTGCACACGGTGAAAACCCACGCCCGGCGCATCAACGCCAAGCTGCAAGTGAAATCCCGCACTCAAGCCACCGTCCGCGCCCGAGAGCTGGGCCTGTTGTAAAGCTGGTCTGCTAGAAAACCGGCAGAGCTTGCTATAACTCTCCGTAGGTCGGATTAGCGAAGCGTAATCCGACAGGTTTGCTATAAAACCGGTAGGGCTTGCTATAACTTTCCGTAGGTCGGATTAGCGAAGCGTAATCCGACA
>NZ_JBBDSR010000016.1:0-55043 GCF_040904845.1 Marinobacter sp.
CCTACAAGCGGCTGGTGGAGGTTAAGCAGAAGTATGATCCGGAGAACCTGTTCCGTGTGAATCAGAATGTTCGGCCTCGTTAACAGTGGGAGAGGGCCTTGCCCCCAGCGGGCCACTCTCACTCCAAGCAATTTTTTCCTGTTTCGGATATAATGGACGGCTCAGGTTGGCGACTAAGCCAACGGTTGATCTGGAGAACACCATGAGTAAGAAACCCGCAAAAGCGACATTAACGACTGCTACGATCGAGGAGCAGACGGCTGCATTTTTAAAGTCCGGTGGGGCGGTTGAGTATGTGGACAAGGGTAAAAGCGGGCAATTCGCCTCTTCAGGTTCAAAGCCGGTTAGCCAGAAGGTTAGCTGAACGCCGGGACAGTCTGAGATTCTGAAGGCGAAAGCCAGCACCGTGAATCATCTGGCTGTCTCGGATGTCCGTCAGGACACACTCGACGAGGCCATCGCCTTTATTAATCAGAACCCCAATGGCAACGGCAAGCAGGCTATCCAGTTCTGGACCCAGACTAAAACCGTCACCGCTCGGTGGTTTGAACCTGACAATTTGTCCAAAGAGGTCAATACTACCATCTCGATGTAGTGAAAACGCGGGGCAGGGCTGTTTCTGGTCCGGCCTCTGCGATCATGTTTCGAAAACCGATAAACCAACAAGAAAAGGAATAGAAACCATGAGATATAAGTTCCCTGTGTCGGCTGCAATGGCTGCGGGCGTCACTGCTCTGAGCCTGTCAGCTGCCGTTCATGCCGCTGGCCCCGAAAAGCTGGACGTTGCCAATACCTTCAATACCAGTATTTTTATTGGCGAAGGTGCGCTTCGGTTCGCTGAAGAGCTGGCAACCGTGACGGACGGCGAGATCGAGCTGGATGTTCATAACCCGGGTGATCTGGTGCCTGCGTTCGAAGTGTTCAACTCGGTCTCGTCCGGTGCTATCCCTGCGGGCTGGGACTGGATCGGCTATTGGGCGGGTACGGTTCCGGTTACCAACCTGTATGGGGCCCTGCCGTTCGGACCCTCGCCCGAAGCCTTCATGTCCTGGATGTGGGCAGGTGAAGGCACTGAAATCCTGCAGAGTGCCTACGATCAGTACAACGTGAAGGTGTTGCCCTGCTTTATCTCGCCCCAGGAAACCGGGGGCTGGTACAACAAGGAAATCAACACGATCAAGGACTTTGACGGCCTGCGGATGCGGATTTCCGGCCTGGGTGCCAAGGTGTTGAACAAGTATGGTGCGTCTACCCAGTTGATCCCGGGTGGAGAAATCTACCTGGCCCTGGAGCGTGGGCGCATAGACGCCACTGAATTTTCGGTGCCGCAGGTGGACCAGCTGATGGGCTTCGAGGACATCACCAAATATTATTACTTCCCCGGTTGGCACCAGTCAGCGAGCTGGTTTTCATTTATCGTCAACAAGGATGTCTGGAGCGAGTACGACGATGCGACCAAGGCCAAGTTTGAGACCGCCTGCCGCGCCACGCTGCAATGGTCCATGGCGGAAGCGCCTGCCGAGCAGATGCGTGTGATCAAAAAGCTGGAGCAGAAGGGCATTGAGGTCAAACGTTTCCCGGATCCGGTTATTGCCGAGTTGCGCAAGGGCTGGGAAGAGGTACGCGCGGAGGAAATGAAGAACAATCCTCTGTTCAAGAAAGCGTATGAGTCCCTGATGGAGCATACCGAGTTGGTTGAAGACTGGTACGAGTTGCAAGCCATCCCCCGCGACTGACGGGTTATGTTCAGGGCTGACGGCGTCGCAATGATGTCGTCAGCCGGTTTCGTTTGCTTCGGCCAGATGGATACTATAACAGTATGACTTCCTACACCGATTCTACGAGTTCCGCTCCTCCTCCTCTGCGTTACAAGATTGCTCATCTACTGGCGATCATCGCCTTTCCACTGATCGGACTTGGCCGTTGGCTGGGGCGTGTGTCCAGTTGGCTGGTTCTTGTGGTGATGTTTATGGTACTGACCACCGTGGTGATGAATGCTCTGGGTATGAACGAACTGGTGAGCTGGGAGAATAAGATATTTTTGCTGGGCAATTCGATCACGATCAACTCGGCGACCGAAATGCAGTGGCATCTGTTCGGTTTGTTGACCCTGATCGGGGGGAGTTATGCCTTACACTCCGATACCCATGTTCGGGTGGATTTGGTTCATCACCACCTGAGCCCTGCCGGCAAACACTGGGTTGATATTATTGGCCATCTGGTCATGTTGATCCCTTTCTGTGTCCTGATTGCCTGGCTGTCGAAACACTTCGTACAGATGTCTTACGTATCGGGCGAGCAGTCCAACTATGGCGGTCTGACCGACCGCTTCCTTATTAAGGCGGCACTGCCTGCGGGGCTTATCCTGCTTGCGGTAAGCGCCCTGGGACAGGTATTCGATCGCTTGGCCCGAATACTTGACCCCCGTCGCGACGCACAGGAGAACCCGAATGCTGAATGAGTATGGCCTGGCCATTGCCATGGTGCTGGCGTTGTTGGTCGGTATTTTCAGTGGGTATCCGGTTGCGTTTCTGCTCGGGGGGCTGGGGATTCTGTTCGCATTTATCGGCGATATTCCCATACCGTTTCTGGGAACGGTGGGTTCTCGCATATTCGGCGGTGTCATCGAAAACTGGCTGCTCATTGCCATACCACTGTTTGTTTTTATGGGCTTGATGCTGGAAAAATCCGGTGTCGCGAGGAACCTGCTACTGACGCTCCAGCGGCTTTTTGGCCGCGTGCGGGGTGGTCTGGCTATTTCGGTGGCGCTGCTGGGGGTGGTGATGGCGGCGAGCACGGGGATCATTGGTGCGTCGGTTGTCATGCTCGGGTTGCTGGCGTTGCCGGTAATGATGCGACAGGGTTACAAGCCGGAAATGGCCTACGGCGTGGTTGCCGCTTCGGGAACCCTGGGCATACTGATTCCGCCTTCCATCATGCTGGTGTTGATGGGTTCCATACTGAATATCTCGGTGGGTGATCTTTTCAAGGCGGCGCTGATGCCGGGGCTTATGCTTGGCGTGCTTTATACCCTGTATTTGCTGGTTACTGCTTACATCAAGCCGGAGTGGGCACCATTGGCCAGTGAAGGCGAAGATGCACATCTGACCGAGCAGCATGCGCCTATGCTGGTGGCGTTGCTGCGGGATCTGGCTGGGCCTGTTGTGTTGATTGTGGCTGTGCTGGGCTCGATCATGGCCGGTATTGCCACGCCTACCGAAGCGGCGGCCATTGGTGCTGCCGGTTCACTGGTCCTTGCGCTCGGGCTGCGCCAGTTAAACTGGAGCGCGCTACGGACTGTTTGCCGCGATACGTCGAAAACATCGGCAATGATCCTGTTCGTGGTTATCGGTGCAACCTGTTTCAGTGTGGTATTCAAAAAGCTGGGCGGTGACGACATGATCGTCGATATCATCACTGGCACCGGCCTGGGGCCCTACGGGTTGCTGCTGCTCCTGATGGGGCTGATCTTCATACTCGGTTTTTTCCTGGAATGGATTGAGATCAGCTTTGTGGTGCTGCCACTGCTGGTGCCTGTGGTGGAGGGCCTGGAATTTGCTGGTGTCAGCAGCAGCGGCCTGATGGTCTGGTTCGCAGTGTTGGTGGCGATCAACCTGCAAACCAGTTTCCTGACTCCGCCGTTTGGCTACGCGTTGTTCTATCTGAAAGGCATCGCCGAAGGAAATGTCGGCATCGGTGTTATCTACCGTTCGATTATTCCTTTTGTGGCACTGCAATTGACTGGTCTGGTGTTGTGCATCGCCTTCCCGGCCATCGTGCTCTGGTTTCCGGGGTTGACGAAATAGCCGCTCTGGCTTGCACTCGCTCCACCCAGGCCAGGGTGGTGAACTGTAATCATGCAACAACTCCGTTCGCATCAAGCATCAATAGAATGGGCAGGTTATCAGAGGTAGGCTGAAAATGGCTTTTTGGTTCACTACCACCGTGGTTTGAGTCACTATTTGGAGTATTTCCCTTAATCCACAGAACAGGAGCTCGACAATGTCGGAATCATCACTTAAGGATCAATTGAGCACGGCGGTGAAAAACGCGATGCGGAACAGGGATAAAACCCGGCTTGTGACTCTGCGTATGGCACAGGCTGCGATCAAACAGATCGAGATTGATGAGCGCCGGGAGCTCTCTGATGATGACGTTCTGAAAGTGCTGGACAAAATGCTCAAGCAGCGTCGCGATGCCGCCAGTCAATACGACAATGCCGGTCGCGAAGAGCTTGGGGACAAGGAGCGGGCGGAAATGGTGATTATTGAGGAGTTCATGCCCGCCGCTCTTAACGAGGATGATCTTGATGGCCTGATCCGTGGGGCCATCAGCGCAACCGGTGCCCAGGGTATGCAGGACATGGGTAATGTCATGAATGAACTGCGCCCCCAGGTGCTGGGCCGGGTCGACATGGGGCATTTGAGCAAGAAGGTGCGGGCTGCGCTGGCGGGTTAAGGATATAGGCAGCCGTGCTGTTACCGCCCATTCCCCTTCACGCCCAACCGGTCCAGATACACGTGAAGCTCCGCTTCGCTCATATCCACGTACTCAAGAACCCGTCCGTACAGCATGGCGGTGGGCACATTGCGGTTCTTGAGTTCCTGCTGGGTCTGCTGAAGCACGTACAGGATGATGCGCTCGGTGCGGGTCAGGCCGTCTCGGGCGTCGGGGATGACTTCCAGTATGACTTGCCATTCTTCCGGGCTCACAGGCAACAGGCCTTGTGCTTTTTACCACTGCCACAGGGGCAAGCCATGTTGTCGTGCTGTCTATTCATCGGGAGTCCGCGTGGCTGGCTATGCTCGTTTACCGGCAGTGTATCAGCGCTAAACTGAACTGCTATAGCCCCGTTCGTTACTCACCGAGTTGAAGCGGTGAACAAGGCATGCCGTCTGGAGTATAATTCTGGGCGGTTTCGGGTATTACTGAAGCCTTTAGCTTTTAGTCGTCGGTAAATGGATAACAGATATGTCACTGAATAAAGAAGGAGCCGGGGTGTCCACGGGCAGTTCTATTTCTCAGCGCCTGGCTTCCCGAATGTTACGCACTGCGGGCTGGAACATTCACCCGTTTCCGGATATTCCCAGGGCCATAGTGGTGGCCGGCCCGCATACGTCCAATTGGGATGGCGTGCTGGGGCTGGCTTGTGGGGTCGCCCTGGGTCTTGATGCCCGGTTCATGATCAAGCACTCGCTGTTCAAGGGTCCTCTGGGCTGGGTCTTGCGACGGTTCGGCGCTATTCCGGTCGATCGTTCGAAAACCGGCGGCGTGGTGGGGCAGGCGGTTGAGCAGTTCAACACGCACGACAGGATGGTCATTGTTGTAACACCAGAGGGAACGCGCCACAACGCAAAGCAATGGAAGACCGGCTTTCATCATATCGCCCGGCAGGCTGAGGTACCTATTGTTGTGGCCGCTGCGGATTATCGCAAAAAGCAGCTCACTTACCCGCTTATTCTGCAACCGACGGACGATCTGGCAGCCGACATGCAAAAACTCTACGCGGCTTTTGCCGAGGCGACCCCTCGCCGCCCGGACAGGCTTTCCGACCCGGTCAAGGTGTTGAGGGGGTCACGGTAAGCCAAGGATGATGGCGTGTCGCGGGCTCAAATCACTGTCTCTGGATGCGCCGATTAATGACATTTTAAGCATTTTGCTATATAATTCTGCGCCTTGTTCATCGATGCAATGGATCAGCCAGTTAAAACAATAAACTGATTGTTTGTATCGGGTACTGGTTTCACCGCGCTTTTCCCTCTGCAGCCTTTGCAAAGGGCCCCGTTCGTTGCCCCCGGCCTATCCAGGCTATGCCTTGCCGTAGTTATCGTCACGCCCTGTGGCGGCCTGCGTCTGTCCGGCATGGCTTTCGAAGCCGTTCGAGGCTTTTGCTTAGAGTGATTTTGATTCAGAAACGATACTCCCGTTCGTGCGGTCTTGTCTTTTTCTGTGCCTCTTTTTCAACCTGAAATTTAGGAGACAGACTAAGTGCTAAAATACGCCATTCTTTCGGTATCGCTGATTACCGTCATGGCCGGGGCAATGATAGCGCCCGCCGTGGCTTCGATCGCCGCCGCTTTTCCGGAGGCCACACCTCTGCAGATTAACGTTCTGACTTCCCTGCACGCCGGTATGGTGGTGCCTTTTGCCTTTGTTTCAGGCTATCTGGTTCGTTACTACTCCAAGAAAAACATTCTGCTGGTCTCTCTGGTGCTCTACCTGATTGGTGGTGTTGGCGGGGCACTGTCTCCGGATATCTGGTTCATGCTGGCGACCCGTGCGGTGCTGGGTATTGCTGTGGGCCTGATGATTCCGATTTCCATTACGTTGATCTCCGATAACTACTTCGGTGAGGAGCGCACCGCCACCTTGGGGCTGCAAAGCGCCGCTACCAATCTGGGCGGTATCATTGCCATTGTGGTTTCCGGCTTCCTGGCAACCCAGGGGTGGCAGTATTCCTTCATGTCCTACGGGCTGGGTGCCATCATCTTTTTCATTGTCCTGTTCCTGATTCCGAACAAGAAACCGGAGCCCTATGTAAAAGAGTCCGTCAACAACCGGCTGGACCCCAGGGTGTGGCTGCTGGCGTTCTACATGGTGCTGACGTTTGTGGTGTTCTTTGGCATTCCTTCCAATATGGCGCTGTTCCTGAAAGAGTTGGATGTAACCAATACCATCACCAACGGCATTATCATCGCTACCTGCTCGGTCGGTGGTTTCCTTGGCGGTCTGGGCCTGGCGTTTTTCCGCCGCAAGTTCAAAAGCTTCTTTATCCCTCTTCAGGTGAGCTTCATGGCGATCGGTTTTGTGCTGATCGCTTTCGTCAACGAGTCACTGTTCAGTCTGGGGCTGGGCGTGCTGATCCTCGGTTTTGGTTATGGCAGCACCGTACCGGTGATCTTTGACAGCGCCACCCGTATTACCACCGGCACTGCAACAGCTACCGCAACCGCTATTCTGGTCAGCTCTATTTATACCGGGCAGTTTCTGTCTCCGGTGTTGCTGGGTTTTGTGTCCCGCACCTTCGGCGATGGCTCGGTGTTCTACTCTTACACCATGATGGCGTTGGCGCTGGTGTTCGTGGCCGCCCTGTTGCTGTCGGAGCGTTTCCTGCACTTTACCGGCATCAAAGGCTGGCTGACCCGTAGTAACACCAAACGTCTGATTACTGAGATCAGTGACCAGCAGACCGACCTGAAAGACTCCATCGACTCGCTGACTAAAAAGCTGGACTCGCTGCAGCAACCTCGCTTACCGCAAAACGATGATCAGGTGGCAAAGCTGAGTAGCATCGTAGAAGAGCTGAACGCACGCATTGAGTCCCTGACAAATCAGCGTGACCACCAATCCGGTAACTCCGGGGTCTGACCCGGAACGAGGAGACGATTATGAACAATCAGGTAATTGCCTGTCTTGACGATTCGGATTACGCGCAGGCTGTGGCAGACGCCGCAAGCTGGACCAGCAAAACCTTGGGCGCGCCTCTCACCCTGTTGCATGTAATGGAGGCTTCGGAAAATGCTGAGCAGCAGGTCACAGCTAGCCAGGCCGATAGCATGCGCACTCGCCTGACCGCTCTGGATCAACAGCGCGTGGCGCTGAACAAGGAACGGGGTGAGCTGCTGCTGGACTTCGCCGCGGAAGAAGCCAGAAAGTCAGGCATGGCCGACGACGCTCGTCGTAAGCTGGTGCGTGGAAATCTGATGGAGACGCTGACTGGCCTGCAGGACAGCTTGCGAGTGCTGGTCGTTGGTAAAAGAGGGAAGTCCGCGTCTGAGGATAATCTGGGCAGTCACCTTGAACAGATGATCCGCACCAACCCGCGACCGACTCTGATCGTCGGTCGCAAGTTCACCGCGCCGACCAAAGCACTGCTCGCCTTCGATGGCAGTGACACCATGGTGCGCGCTGTGAACACCATCGCCGGTAGCCCGATGTTCCATCATCTGGAATGCCATGTGGTGCTGGTAGGGGCGGAAACCGACGAGCATCGGGAGCAGCTTAACTGGGCCGAAACTACGCTGGAACATGCCGATGTTTCGGTGAAAACCCACCTGGCAGCGGCAACGTTTGTGGATGCCACCCTGACCGACTATGCCAACGATAATGACATCGACCTGATGGTCATGGGCGCATACGGTCATTCGCGGCTTCGGCAGATGTTGGTTGGCAGCACTACCTCCGCGCTGTTGAAGCACACCCGCATGACGTTGCTGGTACTGAGGTGATGCAGGTTCACGGATGTCAGCAAGCGTAAAGGGTATGAACCCGGCGACCTGAAGTGACAGCGAGAGAGTTCCGTTGACGCTTTTGGTTGTGCCGGTGTCGTATTGGTTCAACCTGACGATCTCAAATACGGTCACATTAGAGCTATCGACAACCCGGTAAGGGGGAGATAGCAATGGCCGTTCAATTCGAAAAAGCACTACTGGATTATCCGCAACAGCGGGCAGGTGCCGCCAGGCAGCCTGACAGTGTCGACCAGTCTGACCGCCGGGTTCCCATCAATCTGCGTCAGTCCGGCCCCACGCCGGTGGAAATGCTGATTTCCACACGGGTTCGTAAGTCGCCGTATTGGCATCTGGCCTATGAGGCAGGGTGCTGGCGGGCGACCGTGTACAACCGTATGTATCACCCTCGTGGCTATGTCCGCCCGGAAGACGGCGGTGCCATGGTGGAATACGAGTCGCTGATACACGACGTCACTCTATGGAACGTGGCGGTCGAGCGCCAGATCCAGGTCAAGGGCCCGGATGCGGAACGCTTCGTGAACTACGTGATCACCCGGGATGCCACGAAGATCAAACCCATGCGTGGCAAGTACGTCATCCTGTGCAACGAGGAAGGCGGCATTCTCAATGATCCGGTGCTGCTGAGAGTCGCTGAGGATGAGTTCTGGTTCTCGCTCTCCGACAGCGATCTGGAGTTCTGGCTGCGAGGGGTGAATGTCGGTATGGCGTTTGATGTCAGCATCGCGGAAATTGATGTTGCGCCGGTGCAGATTCAGGGCCCCAAATCCGAAGCGCTGATGGCGGATCTGTTTGGTGAAGGCGTGAAGGATATTCCCTTCTACGGGCTGATGGAGGGCCAGGTTGCCGGCCATGATGTGATCATCTCCCAGACGGGTTTCACCGGCGAGAAGGGCTATGAGATATACCTGAAGGAAGCCACCAAGTACGCCGAAGACCTGTGGTATACCGTGCTTGCCGCGGGTGAGCCCCACAACCTGCGGGTGATTGCCCCTGCACACCACCGCCGAATTGCCGCGGGCATTCTTTCCTGGGGCCAGGATGTGGACCAGGAAACCCTGCCGTTCCAGTGCGACCTGGCGTACCAGGTTCCGCGCAATAAGGACGCCGACTACATCGGCAAGCAGAAGCTCGAGAAGGTTCGTGAGCAGATTGATGCTGGTCGTCCGCCTTTCAGTCACATCATGGTGGGCATCCGCTTTGGGGGTGGCAATGTGACCGATTACGCCAACGATTTCTGGCTGGTCAGCGGCCCTGACGGCGGCGAACCCGAAGGCTACGTCACTTCGCCCTGGTACTCGCCCGAGCTGGAAACCAACATCGCGTTGGCGTATGTGCCGTATGACCTACGCGCGGTGGGCTCACGCCTGACCGTCCACCTGCCGGTGGAATACGCCGCAGCGGACGGCTCCACAGCTGTGGCGGCAGAAGTGGTGGACGTACCTTTCCGGCCATCCGTGAACCCCAACGCTCGCGAGCGGGCCCGGGCGAAGGGCATTGACTTCGCCGACTAGCGAAACCGGCAGTGTGAGCGGTTTCGGCCGCCTGCTGCTTGCTGCACATGGGGAGCAATGGGGTGCATGGTGATGAAGCTGGTGAGCAATAACGAGGCGTTCAGTCCGCACGATGAGGCAGCTGCTGCCAAGCTCAGGGCGCTGGTGTGCTCGGCATCCATTGAGGCGACGCCCCGCCAGATACTGGCTACGGAACGTCTGCCGGACATGTTGCCCGCGGGTACCTGTGTTTATGTGCCGTTCCTGCCCAGGGGGCAATTCAGCGACACGCTGGAAGCCTGCCGGCACCTGGTCGATGTGGGGTTGCAACCGATACCCCACGTGCCGGCTCGCATGGCGGAGAGCCGTGGGCAACTGCGGGACTGGCTGGCCGAGCTGGATGAAAGCGGCGTTGACCGGTTGTTGCTGATTGCTGGCGACAGCGACACAGCGGCCGGACCCTTTGCGGATACGCTGGCGGTGCTGGAGTCTGGCTTGCTGGCGCAATTCCGGTTTCACGGTATTGGTGTTGCCGCCCACCCGGACGGGCACCCGATGGCAGACCGGGCAACCCTGACCCAGGCCCTGAGTATCAAGCGAGAATACGCCCGCACCACAGCCACAAGGCTTTGGGTGGTTACCCAGTTTACCTTTGACGCCGACGTTGTGGTCGATTGGCTGCAGAGCCTGGGCGACGTTCTGGAGGAAGTG
This sequence comes from Marinobacter sp., assembly GCF_040904845.1. Classification (GTDB taxonomy): domain Bacteria; phylum Pseudomonadota; class Gammaproteobacteria; order Pseudomonadales; family Oleiphilaceae; genus Marinobacter. The sequence continues at coordinate 10,454 of NZ_JBBDSR010000016.1, forward strand.
CCGGTCTACATCGGCATGGCCGGGCCGACGAAGGTAAAAACGCTCATCGCCTATGCGGCGCAATGCGGGGTAGGGGCGTCGGCCCGGCTGATGTTACGTCGCCCGGGCAGCGCCAGACTTCTTCGCGCCTGGACACCGGATGGCATGGTACGTGCGCTGGTCCGGTATTGCCTGGACAATCCGGATACTCTGCTGCGGGGTATCCATCTTTTCCCATTCGGTGGCCTGCGTCAGGCGGCGCGATGGATTCAAGAACACAGCGGGTCCGTTGAGGACCAGAGAGGACCGTTCCATGAGTCTTCAGTACAGTAAGCTGACACCCGCAACCCCACCGGCGGCGGTTTTTCCGCCGCCGGGTGCCCCGGACATTGAGATTGCCCGCTCGGTCCAGCCGCAGTCTATTCTCCTGCTGGCCCAGCAGCGATTCGGGTTGCCGGCTGAGAGCCTGGTGCCCTTCGGCCACTACAAGGCCAAACTGGATATGGCCTACGTGGATACCTCTGCCACGGCACCTCGGGGCAAGCTGGTGCTGGTCACCGCGATTACGCCCACGCCTGCCGGTGAGGGGAAGACCACCACCAGTGTCGGACTGAACGATGGGTTTAACCGTCTGGGAGTGCGTTCTTCCGTGTGCCTGCGGGAACCGTCCCTGGGCCCCTGTTTTGGCATGAAGGGCGGGGCAGCCGGCGGAGGCCGGGCCCAGGTGATTCCGATGGAAGACATCAACCTTCACTTCAACGGTGATTTTCACGCGATTACCACGGCTCACAACCTGCTGGCCTCGCTTATCGACAACCATATTCACTGGGGCAACGAAGCCGGGCTGGACCCGCGCTACATAAGCTGGCGCAGAGTCATGGATATAACCGATCGGTCCCTGAGAAACATGGTCTGTGGCCTGGGTGGGGCGGCCCACGGCGTACCCCGGGAAACCGGATTCGATATCACGGTGTCATCGGAAATCATGGCCATACTCTGCCTGGCGGATGGCAGGGCGGACCTGAAGCAGCGATTGGGCAATATCATCGTTGGCAGGCGCACCGATATGACACCGGTGACCGTGCGTGACCTGGGTCTGGAAGGCTCGCTGACGGTACTGTTGAAAGATGCGCTGCAGCCAAATCTGGTGCAGAGCCTGGAGCACAACCCGGTGTTCATTCACGGTGGCCCCTTCGCCAATATCGCTCACGGTTGCAATTCGGTGACCGCCACTCGCGCGGCGCTTGCGCTGAATGATGTGGTGGTGACCGAGGCCGGCTTTGGTGCCGACCTGGGCGCAGAAAAGTTCATCGACATCAAATGCCGCCATACCGGCTTGCGGCCCGATGCCGCCGTCGTGGTTTGCACCATCCGGGCCCTGAAGATGCAGGGCGGTGTTCCCCGCAGCCAACTGGCGATTCCTGACCTGCCGGCCCTGCGGGAAGGCACCGCCAACCTGGAACGCCACATTCGCAACCTGCAGCAGTTTGGCCTGAACCCGGTGGTTTGTATCAATCGCTTTCCGGATGACACCGAAGATGAATTAGCACTCGTGAAATCTCTCAGTGAAGATCTTGGCGTGAGGGCGGTACCCGCGGACCACTGGGCCAGGGGCGGAGAGGGGGCCACCGAACTGGCCCAGGCGGTACTTGATCAGATGGACGAGGGCTCGCCAGACGTGAAATTCCTTTATGAGGACAGCCTGCCGCTGGCGGACAAGATACGCACCATCGCCACCCGTATTTACCATGCCGGCAGCGTGGAGTTCACAACGGTGGCCAAGCGGCAGCTTGAGGAATACGAGGCCCTGGGCTTTGGTCATCTGCCGGTGTGTATCGCCAAGACTCAGTACAGTTTCTCTGTGGACTCATCGGTCAAGGGAGCACCTTCCGGGCACATGTTGCCGGTGAGGGAAGTGCGCCTGGCCGCAGGCGCGGGATTTGTGGTGGCGGTCTGCGGCGACATCATGACCATGCCGGGCCTGCCGCGTCGCCCGGCGGCGCTGGATATTGCCCTCGATGAGAACGGCCTGGTGGTGGGGTTAACCTGAGCCAGTACCTTCGAAAATACCGTAAGTGGGCTCGGTCCGCGCCCGCCTGAGCGCCTGCAGCGATGAAGACGGCAGGCTGGACATGGAGTCCGCAAGTATCTCCTCGGGGCTTCCCTGAGCATGGACTGTCATGCGTTCATGCTTTGGTGCCCGCCCCATGGTTTTACGGTAACACCGGCTGAAATGGGTGGCGGAGACAAAGCCGCACAGGGAGGCAATCTCGACAATAGAGCAGGGTGTCTGTTTGAGTAGCCGGCGAGCGCGGTTCAATCGCACCCGCAGGTAGTAACGTGAGGGAGTGCACCCCAGATGTTTGAGAAACAGACGCTCAAGCTGGCGGCGGGATAGGCCCGCCAGGCTGGCAAGTTCCTGTAACTCGATGGGTTCCTCTATGTTGGCTTCCATCAACTGGGCCGCTTCCGCCAGTTTCGGCTGGGCACAGGCCAGTGCCGGGTGCATGGGCATGGGCTGTTGCTCGCTTTCTTCGCGTATGCGGTCGCACACAAACATGTGGGAAACGGCATTGCTGAGCTCCTTGCCATGACGGCGGGAGAGGAAGCTGAGCATCATGTGCATGGGCACGGTGCCACCGGTGCAGGTCATCCGTTCACGTTCAACGGTGAACAGGCGGTTATTGGTCTGTACCCGGGGAAAGCCCTCCTGCATGGCTTCCAGACATTCCCAATGGGCACTGCAGGCATGGCCATCAAGCAGGCCGGCGCTGGCAAGAACGTAAGGCCCTGTGCATACAGCGCCGAGGAGGACATGCCGCCGCGCCATCTGTTTCAGCCAGGTAATCTCCTTGCGGGAAAAACTCCGGGTGACGTCGATACCGGCAACAACCATCACCAGATCAAACCGGTGTTCTTCCTGGATCGACGCATCCGGGAGCATGGTAATGCCATCGCTGGCGCGGGCGGGTTCGCCCTCGGCGGTCAGCAGTTTCCAGGAATAGAGTTCGGTACCGGCCAGCTGGTTGGCCATTCGCAGCGGCTCAACAGCGGTTGCCAGGGCAATCAGGGTGAAATTGTCGATCAGCAGGAAACCGACCCGATAGGGGGCATCAGGCGTGTTTATGTGCGAGCCTGTGTCAGTGGTCATGCAACCTCCTCGCCCCGCTTGGGCCTGTTGCTGCAGTCAGTGCCCGGAGCATCCTTTCCGGCTGCTTTAACCTGAACATTAGCTGTTGGGCTTTCATCGTGCAATGCCTGAATTGCACAATAAGTGATCAGTTCAGGTGTGCTGTCGTAAATCATCGTGTCAATGTCGTCGGCAAGCATGCGGTCGGCAACCGGCGGCGGTACGGTGGAAGTACACCCCAAAGCAGGAGGCCGCACCGTGGCCATCAGTCTGTTTGAGCTGTTCAAAGCCGGTATTGGCCCGTCCAGTTCCCACACGGTCGGGCCCATGGAAGCGGCGCGCCGGTTTGCCGAGGGGTTGGAGTGCGAACATTTGCTGGCATCGGTACACCGGCTGAAAGTTACCCTGTATGGCTCGCTGGGTGCGACCGGTAAAGGCCATGGAACCGGCCCCGCAGTAATGATGGGGCTGGAGGGTGAGCGGCCGGACCAGATCGACCCGGATGAAATGCCGGCCCGTCTTGAGCGGCTTCGCAGCACTGGCACACTTTCCCTCGTGGGCCGCTATCCGGTTCGTTTCTGCGAGTCGAAGGATCTGGTGTATTACCGTCGCAAATCCCTCCCGGAACACCCCAACGGCATGATCTGCCAGGCCTTTGATTCAGAAGGCCAGTGCCTGCACGAGCAAACCTATTATTCCGTGGGTGGCGGCTTTGTGGTGGATGGGAACACAGGCGGTAGCCTGCATATCCTTGAAGACGATACCCCGCAGCCGTTTCCGTTCCACAGCGGTAGGGCGTTGCTGGCCCAATGCCGTGAGCATGATCTGAGCATTGCCGATGTGATGCTGGCCAATGAACAGGCGTGGCGCACCCCGGAGGAGATCCGCAGCGGTATCCTGGGGCTATGGGAAGTCATGCGTGAATGCGTGCGAAACGGCATTCGTCATGAGGGCGAGCTGCCCGGTGGGCTCAGGGTTCGGCGCCGGGCCGCGTCCTTATATCGCTCATTGATGGACAAGCACCGGGTGGACCTGATTTCGCCTTCCCTGAGCGCGCTGGACTGGGTCAACCTCTACGCCCTGGCGGTTAATGAAGAAAACGCCGCCGGCGGCCGGGTTGTGACGGCACCCACCAATGGCGCTGCCGGCATTATTCCGGCGGTGCTTCACTACTATTGGGAGTTCTGCCCCCGGGCCAGTGAGGATGGCATTATTCGTTTCATGCTGACCGCGGGCGCGATTGGCATGTTGTTCAAGGAAAACGCCTCCATCTCCGGGGCGGAAGTAGGGTGCCAGGGCGAGGTGGGTTCAGCCTGTGCCATGGCCGCCGCGGGCCTGGCTGCGGCTACGGGCGGCTACCCTGAGCAGGTGGAAAATGCCGCTGAAATCGGCATGGAACATCACCTGGGTATGACGTGTGACCCCATTGGTGGGCTGGTTCAGATTCCCTGCATCGAACGTAATGCCATGGCTTCGGTCAAGGCCATCGACGCCGCCATTATGGCCCTGCGGGGCGACGGCAAGCACTACGTATCGCTGGACAAGGTGCTGCACACCATGAGGGAAACCGGCCGCGACATGCTGGACAAGTACAAGGAAACCGCCAGGGGCGGGCTGGCAGTCAACATCATCGAATGTTGACCGCCGTCGTGTCGGGCTGCTGAACCCCGGTCAGGATTTGACGCGCTCATTGTCGGGATCGAATAGCGCCCGGTAACCCACGGCTTCAATACGAATTGGGTAGTGTTCCTGGAAGTATTCCAGGGTTAATTCCCGGCCTTCCTGGGCATATTCCACCGGGATGTACCCCAGCAGGATGATTTTGCCCACTGAAGGTCCCCAGGCGATGCTGGTGTTGTAGGACCGTCGGCCGAGGCTGTCCACCAGCACCTCTCGGGTATCCGGATCCAGAATGGGCCACTGGCCGACCGGATAGCGCAGCACGCCTTTGGCGTCTGTGTGTTCGGTCAAGGTCATGGTGCATAGATAGGCTGATTGCTGAGGCCATTCCCGCTGTTCCAGATAAGCCGCTTTGCCATGGAAATCCGCTTCTTTGACCTTGGGCCGCTGCAGGCCGGCTTCGTACAGGTTGTATTCGGTTTCCAGATCCACATTCTGCAGCCGCAGGCTTTTCTCCAGCCGGCGGGTGTTGGCGTAGGTTTCGATACCCACCGGGGTAACGCCGGCCTCGTAGAGCAGGTCCCAGATTTTCAGGCCATAACTGAACGGGAAGTACAGCTCCCAACCCTGCTCGCCCACGTAGGATATGCGGAACGCCCAGACTGGAACGCCCCGGACGTTCAGTTCCCGTGCCGTGGCAAAGGGGAAGTTCTCCGCCGACAGTTCGTCCGGATGGGTGACGAACTGCGCCAGGGTTTCCCGGGCCTTCGGGCCCCAGAGCCCCAGTGCCGCCAGTTCGTCCGTGCGGTCCTGTACGCGGATGTTGGCGAGTCCTTTCTCCCTTGCCATGCGGGTCATCCAGCAATAATCCCGGTGGCCGGTGTCGCCACCGCAGACCACCCGGTAATCGTTGTCGCCCCGGCGGATGATGGTCAGGTCCGAACGGATACCGCCACGGGCATCCAGGAAGTGGGTGTAAACCCCCTTGCCAACGGGCGTGGTGCCGCCCACTTTGGCAACCGACAGGTACTCCAGCAGCGCTTCTGCATCGTCGCCGGATAGGTCGAAGATGGCGAAGTGGGACAGGTTGATCATGCCCACGGATTCACTCATTTCCAGTTGCTCGGCGTTGGATACTTCCCAGAAATGCCGCGCGTCCCATTCATGCTCCCGCACCGGTATGCGGTCGCGGTACTTCGCCAGCAGGGTGGCTTCGTTGGCGGCGTAGCCATGGGCCCGCTCCCAGCCGGCGGCCTCCATGAAGTAGGCTCCCAGCTCTACCTCCCGCAGATAGAACGGGCTGGTGCGCATCCGGCGGCCGGACATGTAGGGCTCACGGGGATGAACCGCCGGCGTATAGATTTTCTTGGCGGTTTCATAGCAGCGGCTGTAGACGTAGTCCGGTGTTTTCTGCAGTGGGTAGTGGCGCGCGATGTCGATGCTGTGGGGGTCCATCTCCGGCGAGCCGTTGGTCATCCAGTCCGCCAGGACCTTGCCGGCTCCCGGTCCGTCCTTGACCCAGACCGCTTCGCAGAACCACAGGTTACGTACTTCCGGAGATTCACCCATCAGGGAACCGCCATCGGGCGTTACTGACAGCAGGCCGTTGAAGGAGTGTTTTTCCTCCCAGCCCAGTTCGCCCAGGATTGGGGTCATTTCAATGGCTTTTTCGTAGGCGTTCATGACCTGGTCCAGCGACAGATCCCGCATGGACGGTGACAGCCTTGCCTCTCCGGGCTCGGCGATGGCGCCAGGGTAGACCAGTCGCGGGTTTTCCGCCTCGTAATAACCCCATTCAATACGGCCACCTTCGGTGGTGGTGGGGTCACCGGTATCCCGCACGTAGGCGGAGTTGCCCTGGTCGCGGAACAGCGGGTAGACAATCTGCTTGCCGGTGCCGTTGAGTTCCTCATAAGGCCCGAAGAACAGCAGTGGATGTTCCAGCGGCATCAGTGGCAGGGGTGAGTTTGCCGTGTTGGCCATCAAGGGGCCCCAGATACCCATGGACAGCACCACGTATTCCGTTTCAATGTAGCCCTTGTCGGTTTCAACGCCCCGCACCTGGCCGTCCTGGACATCAATACGCAGGGCCGGTGTGTAGGCGAAAGCCTGAAGCTTGCCGCTGGCGACCGCTTCCTCCACCAGGTCGCCGGCCACTTTCTGGGAGCGAGGCACCACCAGGCCTGCATCCGGGTCCCACATGGCACCCTGGATCTGGTTTTCGTCCACCAGCGGGAACAGCTCTTTTGCCTGTTTTGGCGAAATCATGCTGACGTTGGTGCCAAAGGCTTTCCCGGAGCCTACCTTGCGGCGGAGCTCATCCATGCGTTCGTCGTCATCAATGCGGGCCACCTCCATGCCGCCGCATTTGACATAGTTGCCGCGCTTCTCGTAAAACGCCTGGCTGTATTTAGTGGTGTAGATGTTCAGCTTGTCGTGGGAGGTGGTGAAGCAGAAGTCGGAGGCGTGGGAGGTGGAGCCGATATCCGTGGGAATGGCGGACTTTTCCAGCCCCACGATGTCGTCCCAGCCCAATTCAATCAGGTGGTGTGCCACCGAGGACCCAACGATACCGCCCTGGCCAATGATGACGACTTTTGCACGCTTCGGAAGTTGTGCCATTTTTATCACCCTCTGCCGCAATGAGTGCCCGCGAGCTTCGCGGGACGACCTCAGTTTAATGTGGCCCTGATTACCGGGGGGAGGTAAATTCAATACGACATCAAGGCGTCCAAAAACGGCAGTGCTGCATTCCTGCCTATATAATCCATTCCGTAAGCATGCTAAAACGTCTCGCCCAGCGCCAACCAGTGTCTTGTCGAGCGCACGGGGACTCCTCCGTTGATCAGGATCTCAGAATGTCAGACAAATTTTTCTTCAAAGGTCGTCAGGACGCGCGCCAACACCACACCGCGTACGGCGGTTTCAAGACCAACGCCAGTCAGAAGAGTGGTAGCAAAAAGCATCCGCTGACACTGGTCGTAACCAGCGAGGCGCGACAGCAAGAAATCGAAGCTCAGGTGGCGGAGGCGGGTCTGCATGCGAACATCACGCTGGATACCCGCGAAGGTGCTGTCGAATCCATTACTGAGCTGACCGCACTGCAGAACAAAGCGGCGACCGTTACCACGACGAAAGCACCCTCACGCAACGATCCGTGCAGCTGCGGCAGTGGGCTGAAATTCAAGAAGTGCTGTGGCTGATTGCGGCAGGTTGTTGGTAGCAAAGAGGGCTATGCCATGACTATATGCGGAGTAGAACTGACCGGCAGTGATGCGGTGGTGTGTTTGCTGAACCTGGACCGGGGGCAGTTCAGCCTGCCAGAGTGCAAGGTGCGCAAGCTGTCGCTGAAGAAAAACCACACCCGGGACGATTTGAAGCAGTTTCAGGCGGAGTTTGCTGCTTTGATGGCCGCACACGGGGTGAGCTGCGTGGCGATCAAAGAGCGGATGCCGAAAGGCAAGTTTGCCGGTGGTGCGATCAGCTTCAAACTGGAGGCCACCATTCAGTTGATTGCCGGCAGCGAGCTGGAGGTGAGAATGCTCCCAACAGCGCTGAGCAAGTCCACGCTGGCGGCGAAGCCGTTACCGATTGCCTTTGCCGAAACCGGGTTGAAGGCCTTTCAGGAAACGGCTTTTACCGCCGCGTATGTGGGGCATATGGCGAGGTAGGTGCATCCCGAACTCGGTAAAGAAGCCGCACCGTTGACGTGTGTCGGAGGGTGCTGGCTATATCGCACGACTGAACCTGTGACATTGCCCTCTTTAGTACTGCCCGGGCGTTGAGGGTCAGAAGGTGTACGCGGCCCCCACGGAGAAGTAATCAATGTCGAAGTTGTCGAGTTCGTAGCGCTCGTATTCCGCCCGAACCTGGAACGAGAACAGAGTAATCCTCGCCCCGGCTCCGTAAAACGGATCTGTGCCGTCTTCGTCGCCGATGTCGTCAAGGTCGCCGTCCCAGCTTATGGCACCGGCTTTGGCGAACACGCCAACGGGGCCAAGGTTTACACCAGCCAAAGCGGCACCGGTCCATCCATCGACTTCGAAGTCGGCATCGCTGAGAGGGCCTATATCACCGCGGAATTTGCCAAAATCAACGTAGGCACCTTCAACGGCGAGATCCACCAGCGGTATCAGGCCGAGGTTGTAGCCTACAAAGATCTTGTAGGCGGTATCCTCATCGTCAAAATCAATGGTCACGTCGCCAACTTCGTCTGAACCTGCACGTTCGTCGTCGAAGTCTAGCTGGGCCTCACCAATCGAGGCTCCGAGGTAAACGCCGCTGTCGCTGCCAGCGAGTGCGTGTCCAGATACTGCCAGAAAAGGGAGTGCAAAAATGAAGGGAATCGCGGTTTTCATGGTCTTAGCCTCCTGTGCCAAGAGAGCATTGGTTAAAAAATAGGCGATTTCTTGGTGCTTGTCGAACCCATAAACCTAAAATTATGGTAACTCTGGCCTGCTGTCCGATACTTTGGGATGGCGAACTGATCAAACATAGGAGAATAGTATTTAATGCCTGAAGATCCCCTGAAAACCCTGTCCGACATGGCCAGCGATGCCCACGTTCGTATCCAGGCCGCTCACCAGCATATCAATCCGGTTGTGGAAGTGCGTCGGGGCATGCGTGACTCCGGCATTCCTGCCGATGTAATGACTATTGACTGTCTGCGCACCCGCAGGCGGATCACCCTTGTGCTACACGATAAACAGCCGGGGTTGGTGCTTTATCAGTTCGTGACCATTGACGACGAGGTGGGCACCGATTTCAGGCAGGTGCCCTTGTCTGACGTGGATGTGGGGATGCTGGTTGACTGGATGCAGACGTACTTTGGCTGAGCCCCGTGTTTCCGGGGCCCGCTCGCTCAGAAACCGTAAGACCGGGAAATGGTGTCCTTTTCGCCAGACTCCACCAGCTTCTCATAGCTTTCGTTCAGAGCATCCAGAATCGCGGGGTCGGTGTCTTTGTGAACGGCCAGGTACATTGGGGTCTCGCGGAATACCAGAACGGCCTTGAGATCGGTTACGTCAGAAGAATCAGCCGCCAGATAGGGGCCGGCGAGACCGTCTGCTACCCACAGGTCAATCTGGTCATGTTCAAGGCGGCGGGCGTTCAGGCCGTTGTTGCTGATGGCTGAGACGTCGAATCCTCTGTCGGCCAGATAGCCGGTCATCACATCGCCCTTGTAGCCACCAATTTTGTATTTTCTGGCCTCTTCAAGATTCTTCAGTTCAATCGACGACCCTGGTTTGGCGAACAGCGTCCATTTGATGCCCGATAGCGGCCCGATCCAATCGAACGCGGGCTCCCGGTCTGGAGTTTTGGAAACGCAATAGATGGCATGGTCCGGGTGGTTCTGGGTGCGGTTCAGGCCATAGCTGAGGTCCCGCAGTTTAATGCTGTAATCCAGATTGGTCTGGGCAAGGAGTGCTTTCAATACGTCTGTGCACAAGCCGGTAATGTCGCTTGCGGAGTGGGCAAAGGGCTGGCCGTTGGTGGTCATGTTGTAGGGCGGGTATTGCTCGGTATAGATCCGCAGTTCTTCGGTGGCGGTCGCGCAGCCAGTTACCATCAACAGGGCCATCAATAGGCCGGTTTTTCCTTTCATGTGCTCACTCCATTACAGGTTGTATTTTTGGGAGCGAACGATGGTATTGGATGATTGTCCAGCCGTGCACCGTGGATTTCTCTGCTTTACATTTTCGAATTACTATTAAATCATCGTCATGATTGTGGCGGTCATGCTCGCCACCGGTTTGTCTCCCTGCTCACCGTACTCCGGGCTGTACAATAAGGCTTCTACAACGGAGATCGTTTTTCCTGGCTTTAAAACCACCGCCGATGAGGTAAAAACCTCGCCTTTGGCGGGGCGCAACAGGTTCACTTTAAACTCCACGGTTAATACATCCGCATCCGGCGGCATCAGGGTAAACGCGGCATACCCGCAGGCGCTGTCCATGATGGTGGTCACAATGCCGGCGTGAAGGTAATCGTTCTGTTGAGTGAACTTGGGGTTGTAGGGGAATCGGATTTCGACTTTTCCGGGGGCCAGAACCGACAATTCCGCGCCGAGAGTCTTCATCATGGCCTGTCTGTCGAAGCTCTTTTGGGTTCTTTCCAGGTACTGTTCGTTTTGTGCTTTCATTTACCCTCCTTAGCTTTCGCCGGTAGATCTGGTGATATAAAAGGTGCACGATGGCTGCGGTAAAGTCTATGTTTTGCTGCGTACGGAGCCAGTGTTCCCCGGTTTCTTTGGCTATTGGTTAATTTACCTCCGTTTACCCTGAACCCTTGTCGTTGTGGCTTCTTTGCGATTTGTCCGGACGTTGCCAACAAACTTATCCACAGATTTTGTGGGAAAGTTACCCGCCAGAACGCCAGAGCGGTTGTGAAGTTCCGGGAGTATCCGGATACCATGCGTCTGGCGAGAACAAAATAGAGGTCCACATGAAGTTTCCCACCGTCACCGTTGTACTGGTATCCGCTGCCCTATTGTTCGTGCTGTGGGATCAGACCCGAGAACAGCCGGAGCCCGTTGAGGCCAGCCGCTTCGCCAACCTTGCGGCCAGCCCCGTCGAGCGCAGTGTCGCCGTTGACTGGGTGGTTGCGCAAATCCCCGCCCTCTGCGAAGAGGCAACCGGTCAGAGCCGTGGTGCACAGGCCTATTCGGAGTGTGTCACCGACAGTGAAGCGCGCACGTCGACCTGTCGGCGCGCGGTATATGATCGTTTCCCCGATGTCATTTCATCCAAAGCGGCGTTTCGGGACCTGTCCATCGCGGGGATGAACTGTCTGGTGCCCCAATCGGGATTGGTTGAATAGTCGCTTTCGGGGTAAAAAATACTGAACGGAAGGAATGCCTGGTGTAGGCTCGGCGTCAGACTGACAAACCAACGATGAGTATCCCTATGAACACCGATGAATTGGCAGCCGTACTTGAGCTGGATGGCGAAGAGCGTTACGACTATTTTCTGAGCCAGGTGGGCGAAGAGCGGGAAGTGTGGATTCTGGTGAATAACGAGAATCGCTTTCTGAAAATCTCATCGGAGGATGGCGAGGTGGAGTATCTGCCGGTTTGGCCCAGTGCCGATTTTGCGACGGACTACGCCAAGGGTGACAGTACGTTGTCTCCGCGAAGTCTTTCGCTGCCTGACTTTTTCAGGAAGTGGGTGCCGGGGCTGACAAACGACGGCCTGGAAGTTGGCGTGTTTCCGGGGCTCGATAAAACCCTGTGGATCACCGAGCCCGAAGAGCTAAAGCGAGATTTGCAGGACGAACTGTCGGATTTGTAAGCGCGTTCTGGCGCTCAGACTTTCACACTTCCCCTGAGCGCTTTGGTTTTTCCTTTACGGGTCTTTCCGTCAACGCGTCGCCGTTGGGAGGACTTTGTAGGGCGGGTCGGCCGCCGTGCCTTTTGCTGTTTCACAGCTTCCTGAATTAATACCTTCAACCGCTCCAGCGCATCTTCCTTGTTCAATTCGAGGGTGCGGAAAGACTGCGCCTTGATCACCACAATACCTTCATTGCTGATGCGCTGATCAGCGATCGCCATCAGCCGCTGTTTGTAAAAGGGCGGTAAGGTGGAGTGAAGAATGTCGAACCGCAGGTGAACGGCGGACGCAACTTTATTGACGTTCTGCCCGCCGGCTCCCTGTGCACGAATCTGGGTGAGGTCGATTTCCCAGTCCGCCAGTTCTACGGAGTTGGATATTTTCAGCATTGTCCGTCACGTGGTTTGTCATGTGGTTTGTAGCGGTCAAATGGACCGAAGTGCTTCGCCAGTATCCTACGCAAAAACCGTTCAACCGGGAAATTTTCGGGCCGCCACGGTGGTTGTCCGCTGTCGCTGGTTTTCTTGCCCGGTGGATGCTCCTTTGCTGTAGTGTATAGGTCGTCAGAGAGAGGTTGCACGTACATGCTCTTTACCGCTTAACAGGAGCACTCGCGTTATGATGGTTTTTTCCAATCCGGTCGGCTCCGGTCCCCTGTGGTTTGACAACCTGACCACCGCCGAAGGTACCCCGGTAGCCTACGATCCTCAGGCAAGGGCCTTTCTGCCCATGCCTCCCTTTTGTGCAAACCGGGAGATCATAGGTTGTAACTGGATCGCGCCAGAAGAGGGGGCGTTCTGCCGCGCCTGCGCCATGACGGCATTGGCACCGGACCCGACTATCCCCAACGCCATGCCGAACTGGGCAAACACCGAGGCGGCGAAGCGATGGGTGCTGGATAATCTCGGCCGCTGGCACTGGTTCCGGCCGGAAGATCCAGGCACTCGCCCGGTCTTCCATATGCTCGCCGAGGGGCTGACGCCGGTCGCGATGGGGCATGTTAACGGTGTGGTCACGATCAGTGTGGCCGAGGCCGATCCAGTCGTTCGCGCAACACGCAGGCAAGCGCTGGAAGAGCCATACCGAACCATGGTTGGGCACATGCGCCATGAGATTTCGCATATGCTCTGGTGGCGGCTTAGCCTGCGTGAAGATTTTCTTGTCGCATTCCGGCAGATGTTTGGTGACGAACGTGCGGATTACACGGCCGCGCTTGAACGGCACTATCACCAGGGCCCGCCCGCCGACTGGAACCAGTTTTACCTGACCAGCTATGCCTCGTCGCATCCCCACGAAGACTGGGCCGAGACCGCAGCGCACCTGTTGCATCTGACAGACATCACCGACAGTTTCGTGGCATCCGGGCTGACGTCTCCCGAATTGCCCGGGCGCGGCTGGGAACCCTATTCAGAGCCGGACTCCGCGTTGCTGATTCATGTCGCGGCCTCGTTGGCCATGCGGGTTAATCATGTTAACCGTTCAATGGGCCTGTCGGACCTGTATCCCTTCGTACTCTCGGAGACCTCAAGGCGCAAACTGGCGTTCGTGCACGATTGGCTGCGCCGGGGTGCACAGGGCCGCTGACAGCCCTTAGTCTTTCAAAGAGCAAGCAATGCACAGGGTTTTGCGGCTATCATGCGGGTTTTGGGACCACAGTGAACTCGCGGAGGGGCAATGCTGGAAGCGTTTGAGGCCGGTTTAAAGGCGTGGTGGTGGCCTGGATCTTCAGCCATTCTTGCTGTTGTGGCCACCTATGCGATTTATCGGCTTGCCTTGGCCATTTTTCGCCATTTTTCTGAATCCAGAACCGTGCTGCGGTTGTTTCTTGACGCTGCCGCTCGGGCTCTTGGTATTGTCTTTTGTCTGTTGGCGCTGAACGGGATGCTGAGGGCGGCACCGGCGGATCTGCCATTGATGACAGCGGTGCAGCACGTCACCGCATTGTTGCTTGTGCTGGCGCTCACCTGGGCGGCGGTCCGGCTGACGTCCGCGATCGGTGACGTTATTGTTGCGCTCAACCCGGTACTTGAGGGGCAGTGGATACGGGCGCGCAAAGTCGAAACCCAGACCCGGTTTCTCGTCCGGGCCTTGAACATCCTCATTGTGATTATCGGTTTTGGTGTTGCCCTGATGACCTTTGAGTCGGTTCAGCATATGGGCGCAAGCCTGCTGGCGTCGGCCGGTGTCGGGGGACTGATTCTGGGGTTCGCCGCCCGCCCGGTTCTGAGCAACTTGCTGGCGGGCATGCAGATCGCACTTACTCAACCTTTTCGTATAGACGATGTGCTGCATGTGCAGGGCGAATGGTGCTGGGTGGAAGAGGTGACTGCGACCTATGTGGTGTTGAGGGTCTGGGACCTTCGCCGGCTGGTTGTTCCGCTGCAGTGGTTTATCGAAAACCCGTTTCAGAACTGGTCCAGAAAAAATTCAGAACTGCTGGGCGCGGTGTTTGTGTGGGTGGATTACACCATGCCGATCGAGCCGCTGCGACAGGAGTTCAAGCGGTTGCTGGGGAACTCGGAGCTTTGGGACGGCAAGCTGGCGACGGTGCAGGTGACCGATTCAAACGATCAGGCCGTGCAGGTGCGGTTTTTGATGAGCGCTTCGGATTCCAGCAGGAACTGGGATCTGAGATGCGCCGTTCGGGAGGGTTTGGTAACGTTCATCCAGGAAAACTACTCTGCGCAGTTGCCGCGCCTGAGGGCCAGGCTGCTTGATAGCTGACACGGAAAGCCAGCAGGCGTGCGTTGAATTTTTCGACCAGCGTGGCCAGGCTACAATCTGGCTCTCTGTAAGTTAATAAACACGGACTTTAATAAACGCTAAAGAGGTAAGAAAAGTGACTGACCTGGTAGCCTATGATTTGAAAGACGGCGTTGCCACCGTTGCCATTAACAACGGTAAGGCGAATGGCCTCAGCCATGACGTATTTGAAGCGCTGAATGCGGCGCTGGATCAGGCCGAGCAGGACAAGGTCGTGGTGATTCTGACCGGGCAACCGGGCGTTTTCTCCGCGGGTTATGATCTGAAAGAAATGCAGAAAGGCCCGGCCGAGGCGGTCGCATTGGTCACCGTCGGTTCCAAACTGACCCGCCGGCTGGCGGCCTACCCGCTGCCGGTGATTGCCGCCTGCAGTGGCCACGCCATTGCCAAGGGGGCGTTCATTCTCTTGTCGGTTGATCACCGTATCGGCATCGAAGGCTCGTTCAAGCTGGGCCTGAACGAAGTGGCCATTGGCATGACCATGCACCACGCGGGTATTGAAATTGCCCGTCACCGCCTGGCCCCGGCGCACTTCTACCGCTCGGTGGTGAACGCCGAGATCTACAGTCCGGAAGGGGCGGTTGAAGCCGGTTTCCTCGACGAAGTGGTGGCTCAGGACAAGCTGCTGGAGCGGGCTGGCGAGCTGGCACAACACTTCAAAACGTTGAATATGCGTGCCCACCGGGAAACCAAGGTCAAGGCCAAGGCGGACTACCTGGCGTTGCTGGATCGCTGCATCGTGAAGGACGCCGAGAACCTTGGGCTGAGCGGCTGATTCAGCCGAACGTCTGCAGGAATTGCCGGTACCCACAGCCATCACCACGCAGGGGCCGGAGCTTTCCCATGTCTTTCTCGATTCTCGCACGGCTTCATGGTATATCAGCAGCCTTATTGTCCCATTTTTTGTTTGGAAGCTTCAGCCATGCCTAAAGCCAGTGACATCAAAAAGAACTCAGCGGTCGATTACGATGGTCGCGCCTATTTCGTCAAAGATATTGAGCGTTCGGTTCCGCAGGGCCGCGCCGGTGGAAGCCTCTACCGCATGCGACTGTACGATGTGGTCACCGGCAGCAAGCTGGACGAAACCTTCAAGGATTCCGACATGCTCAACCTCGCGGACCTGGTGCGCCGGCCGGTCTCCTTTTCCTATTCCGACGGTGACGAATACGTCTTTATGGACAGCGAAGATTTCACCCAGTACGGTCTGAACCGCGAAGCCATCGCTGACGAGTTGCTGTTTATTGGTGAAGAAACCCAGGGCCTGATGGTTATTCTGGTCAGCGATGCGCCGGTGGCGCTGGATCTGCCCCCGACAGTGGATCTGGAAATTCTGGAAACCGACCCGTCGGTCAAGGGCGGTTCGGCGACGGCGAGAACCAAGCCTGCCAAGTTGACCACCGGGCTGGTGATCCAGGTGCCTGAGCACATTTCCACCGGCGATCGCATCAAAATCAATGTCGACGAGCGGCGGTTTCTCGGCCGCGCCTGACCTCATTTCAGGAGAGACTATCGGTATGCCGGAACTAGCCCCCAAACCGGTGTCTGCCTCAGCCATAGAGAAGCACGTGTATAAGGTGTTTCCCAATGACATGAACGCCCACGATACGGTGTTTGGGGGCATGATCATGGCCAAGTGCGATCGCCTCGCACTGGTGGTCGCGGAGCGTCATTCCGCCCATGTGTGCGTGACTGCGGCGGTGGATTCGATTCATTTTCGCGCCCCCGCCAAAGGTAACGACACGCTGCTGTTCAGCCTGTCGCTGAACCGCAGTTGGGGTTCGTCCATGGAGATTGGTGCGCGGGTGGAAGCGGAAAACAGTTACACCGGTGACGTGCGCCACATTCTCTCGGCATTTTTTACCTTTGTCGCCCTCGACGAAAACGACAAGCCCATCGATGTGCCTGCGGTCATTCCGGAAACGGGAGGGCAGCAACGCCGCTTCGACAACGCTGAAATACGCCGGGAAGGTCGCCTGGCAACCCGCAAGAAGCTGTCCGGTGGTCAAGGAGCCTGAACTCCGGATACTCAGAGACCGCCGTCGCGGACATTCTCCATAACCACGAATGTACTGGTCTGCAGCACGTGTGGCAGGGCGGAAATTTGCTCACCCAGTACCTGTCGGTATTCCGCCATGTCGCCGGTTCGCACCTTTAACAGGTAATCGAAGTTCCCGGCAATCATGTGGCATTGCTCAACCGCCGAGATCCGTTTGACCGCCGTGTTGAACGCCGCCAGCGCGTCGCTGCTGGTGTCGCTCAGGGTAACCTGAGCAAAAGCAATATGACTCTGCCCCAGCTTGGCCTGGTTCACCAGCGCCGTGTACCCAGTGATGAACCCGTGTTCTTCCAGCCGTCGCATGCGA
Organism: Marinobacter sp.; assembly: GCF_040904845.1. GTDB lineage: Bacteria > Pseudomonadota > Gammaproteobacteria > Pseudomonadales > Oleiphilaceae > Marinobacter. The sequence continues at coordinate 27,637 of NZ_JBBDSR010000016.1, forward strand.
ACCTGGCAGGGGGTTTTGGAGAGCCCGACCCGTGACGCCAGCTCGGTCACTGTGATGCGCGCGTTCTTCTGCAGCTCGCGAATAATGGAGTGATCGATTCTGTCCAGCTCGACCATGGTTACCTGCCCCGATAGATAGATGGAAAGAGAAGGTGGCGGCCCTGATCATCCATTTTCGTGCCTTCAGGCAAGACCTGGTCAGGGGCGCTATGCTTAACAGGATGCGTACCAGGGATCGCAAGGGCTCACACCTTGTTTTCGCATCAGTCTAAGTCTTTTTTCCTGAAAAATTTACCTTTAATGAAAATTAAATAAATTATTGGTCATTAAAAGAGACGATATGTCGCGTCAGTTTTCATTTTACAGTGAAATTGTCTTTCCCATTATCGGTAGAATGCGGCAAAGACAAACAATCGAGAGGGTAGAGCCATGAGACCGCAGCAATCAGTGACCCCGGAGCTGGCAGACAGCCGGCAGGCCATTCGCGATTATAACCTCGCGGACGAATACACCGTGATCCGTGAGTTGATTGCTGGCGCGCAGCTTTCCCAGACCGAGCGAGACGCGATTTCCGCCCGCGCCGCTGACCTGGTGCGTGACGTTCGCAAGCACGCCAAGTCCACCATCATGGAAAAGTTTCTGGCGGAGTATGGCCTGACGACCAAGGAAGGTGTTGCGCTGATGTGCCTGGCAGAAGCGCTACTGCGGGTGCCGGATAACACCACCATCCATGAGCTGATCGAAGACAAGATCACGTCCGGTGCCTGGGGTGCCCACATTGGTAAAGCGTCATCGCCGCTGATTAACACCGCCACGGTCGCGCTATTGATGACCAGCAACCTGCTGAAAGACTCTGAGCGCAACAGTGTGGGTGACACCCTGCGCAAGCTGCTCAAACGGTTTGGTGAGCCAGTCGTGAGAACCGTGGCCGGCCAGGCGATGAAGGAAATGGGTCGTCAGTTCGTGCTCGGTCGCGACATCGACGAAGCCCAGGACGAAGCCGAAGAGTACATGGAAAAAGGCTACACCTATTCCTACGATATGCTGGGTGAGGCCGCCCGCACCGACGATGACGCCAAGCGTTATTTCGACTCCTATTCCAATGCCATCGATGCCATCGCCAAAACCTGTCAGGGCGATGTGCGCAAAAATCCGGGCATTTCCGTCAAGCTCTCTGCGCTGCTGGCTCGCTACGAGTACGGCAATAAAGAGCGGGTGATGAATGAGTTATTGCCCCGCGCCCGCAAGTTGGTGCGAAAGGCTGCAGCGGCCAACATGGGCTTTAACATTGACGCCGAAGAGCAGGACCGCCTGGATTTGTCCCTGGATGTGATCGAAGAGCTGGTGGCCGATCCCGAGCTGGTCGGCTGGGATGGTTTCGGCGTTGTAGTACAGGCGTACGGCAAGCGTGCCGCGTTCACGCTGGACTGGTTATACGGCCTGGCGGAAAAACACGACCGCCGGTTTATGGTCCGCCTGGTGAAAGGGGCCTATTGGGACGCCGAGATCAAACGTGCCCAGGTAATGGGGCTGGACGGCTTTCCCGTGTTTACCCGCAAAGCCTGCAGTGACGTGTCGTTCGTGTCCTGTGCGACCAAACTGCTGAACATGGCGGACCGGATTTACCCGCAGTTCGCCACCCACAACGCACACTCCGTGTCGTCCATTCTTGAGCTGGCGCAATCCAAGGGCGTGGATAATTACGAGTTCCAGCGGTTGCATGGCATGGGTGAATCCCTGCACGGCGAGGTCATGAAAGTCAGTGGCGTTCCCTGTCGGATATACGCGCCGGTTGGCCCCCACAAGGATTTGTTGGCGTATCTGGTGCGCCGGCTGCTGGAAAACGGTGCCAACAGTTCGTTCGTGAACCAGATTGTGGACACCAGTATTACGCCGGAAGACATTGCCAAAGACCCGATCGATACCGTGGAAGAAATGGGTAGCACCATTTCCAGCAAGGCCATTGTGCATCCGTTCAAGCTGTTCGGTGAGCATCGGCGCAACTCCAAAGGCTGGGATATTACCGACCCGGTGACCGTGAAAGAGATCAATGAGGGTCGTGACCCATACCGTGACCACCGCTGGAAAGGCGGCCCCATGATTGTCGGCGATGTCGATGGCACGGAAGTCGAGGTGGTGCGGAACCCGGCGGACCCGGATGACCTGGTCGGCCAGGTGACTCAGGCGTCCGATACCGATGTGGATACCGCCGTCACCGCTGCGCTGTCAGGGTTTGCGAGCTGGTCTGAAACCCCGGTGGAAGAACGCGCGGCGTGCGTGCGCAAGGTCGGCGATCTGTATGAAGAACATGCCTACGAGCTGTTCGCCCTGGCCACACGAGAGGCGGGCAAATCCTTGCTGGACGCCGTCGCCGAAATTCGTGAAGCGGTGGATTTCGCCCAGTATTACGCCAATGAGGCCATCCGTTACAACGCCAGCGGCGACGCCCGTGGCGTCATCTGCTGCATCTCGCCATGGAACTTCCCGCTGGCCATTTTCACCGGTCAGATTCTGGCCAACCTGGCCGCGGGTAACACCGTGGTGGCCAAGCCAGCCGAGCAGACGTCCCTACTGGCAGTGCGGGCTGTGGAGCTGATGCACGAGGCGGGCATACCGCAGAACGCCATCCAGTTGCTGCCAGGTACCGGGGCCACCGTGGGCGGTGCGTTGACGTCCGATTCGCGGGTGGCCGGCGTGTGTTTTACCGGCTCCACTGCCACCGCCCAGCGCATCCACACGGTGATGACCGAGAACATGGAACCGGACGCACCGCTGGTGGCGGAAACCGGCGGGCTGAACGCGATGATCGTGGATTCCACGGCCCTGCCTGAGCAAGTCGTTCGCGATGTGCTTGCGTCATCATTCCAGAGTGCCGGTCAACGGTGTTCCGCGTTGCGCATGCTCTATGTGCAGAAAGACATCGCCGAGAACCTGTTGGAGATGCTTTACGGTGCCATGGAGGAGCTGGGCATCGGAGATCCTTGGCTGTTGTCCACCGACGTGGGGCCGGTTATCGATGAAAATGCACGTAAGATGATTGTTGATCACTGCGATGCGTTTGAGCGCAAAGGGCGCTTGCTGAAAAAGCTCAAGGTGCCCGAGAAAGGCCTGTTCGTCTCGCCGACGGTGCTGAGTGTCAGTGGCATTGAGGAGATGGAAGAGGAAATCTTTGGCCCGGTGTTGCACGTGGCCACGTTTGAGGCAAAGCACATCGACAAGGTGGTGGACGCCGTTAATGCCAAAGGGTATGGCCTGACGTTCGGTATCCATAGCCGGGTTGATCGGCGTGTCGAGCGTATTTCCAGTCGTATCAAGATGGGCAACACCTACGTGAATCGCAACCAGATCGGGGCCATTGTTGGCTCCCAGCCGTTTGGCGGCGAAGGGTTGTCGGGCACCGGCCCCAAGGCTGGTGGCCCGCAGTACGTGCGGCGCTTCCTGAAAGGTCACACCATTGAACGCGCAGCCGATGCCAGTGCCAAACCGATTGACCTCAAGAAGCTGGAAGGCCTGATCGGCAGCCTGAAGGACATGACTTCACCAGCGCCGCAAGCGCGAGTGGACGCCATGACACCCTTATTTGGTGAGGTTCCCGCGCCACTGGATGCTCATACCGAAGAGCTGCCGGGGCCAACCGGCGAACTCAACCGCTTGAGCAACCATCCCCGGGGGGTTGTGTTGTGCCTTGGGCCCGACAAGGAAACCGCGCTGCAACAGGCGGCGACTGCGTTGTCTCAGGGTAATAAAGTGGTGGTGATCGCACCCGATGTGGAAGACACCGTGGCCCAGGCGTCGAAAGCCGGCTTGCCGGTGGTGGGTAGCAACGGGTTGCTGCAATCAACGGCCCTGGAGCAGGCCCGGGGCTTCAGCGCCGTGGTCAGTTGCGCGGAGAAGCCGCTGCTGCGGGAGTACCGTCTGGCACTGGCGAAGCGTGAGGGTGCACTGCTGCCGCTGATCACCGAGCACACCCTGGATCAGCGCTTTGTGATCGAACGCCACCTGTGCGTGGATACGACGGCTGCCGGCGGAAACGCGAGCCTGATTGCAGCCTCGGAATAACGGTTGAATGGCCGCTTAGTTGGCTGCGTATCGCTCGTGCAAAATGCCCACACGCTTCACGTAGGCTTTTGTTTCAGCGTAGGGCGGAATGCCGCCGTAACGACCAACTGCGCCAGGCCCGGCGTTGTAAGCGGCCGTTGCCAGGCGCGTATCGCCCCCGAATCGTTTGAGCATCCGGGCGAGGTAATCGGCACCACCACGAATGTTCTCGGAGGCATCCATCGCGTTATTCACCGCCAGTTCCCTGGCTGTTCCCGGCATAAGCTGCATCAGCCCCTGGGCTCCTTTTGGGGAAAGCGCGCTGGGGTTGAATGCGGACTCGGCGTGGATAACGGCTCGAACAAGGGCTGGGTCGATATCAAACTGGTGGGCGGCGGTTTCAATTTCGCTGCGGTAGGGTTCGAGGAACAGCGGCGTTGTTCGCCAGTCCACCGTTGAGTCCGGGTCGCAGGCGTAGCAGTGAAAGCGGATTACGTCGAACTCTGCGCCGGCAGGCCGGCTGCCGCTGTAGGCCATCACTCCGTTGCTGTCCCGGTAACGATAGACTATCTCATCCTTGCTGGAAGCGAGGGGCTGGCCGGTGCCTTTCGCGTTTTTCGTCTCTTTCACGTTGGTGTATTCCACCGAGCCGTCCGGATGCACAACGCGTTTTACGCTGTCTCCGGCCGCGGGAGCCGATAGCAACGCAAGTATTAATGTGAGCAGTGGCGCAGAGAGTAATCTGACGGTGATCATGGTGCACTCGTGACAAGCCCGGCTGGGCAGACAACTGATGAAACACCGTCAGTATACGTGTTTATGGCGTGGATTGAATGTAACGATCCGCGTCGTCAGGCTAAACCTTCGGGCCTTTGCCTCGCATGGCATTAGCGACCAAGGTTACAACTAGCAATATCAGAAAGATAAAGAAGAGAACTTTTGCGATGCCTGCCGCTGTGCCTGCTATTCCTCCGAAACCCAGAACACCGGCAATGATCGCAATGACTAAACACACCACAGCCCAATAGAGCATTTCCTTTCCTCCTTTGATGGCTTCGTTTATTAACGTGGCACAGCTTTTGAGAAAGCACAAATGCCGCTTTCTGCCGGATTTGGGCGGTACGGCTATCTGTTCCTGTAACCTGTTGTTTAACTGATTATTTTTTTAATAATTGACAGTTCATTACGTTATGTTGATTGAACGCTGAGCGGGTTTCCTCTGACGTCAGTAACCGGTATTGCCCCGGCTGAAGGTCCGGATCCAATTGAACCTCGCCCATCCGTTCCCGGTGTAGCGAGACAACGCGGTTACCCACGGCATGGAACATGCGTTTCACCTGATGGTAGCGTCCCTCATAGATGGTCAGCCGGGCTTCCGTTGGAGTCAGGGGCTGCAGGGTGGCGGGGGATGTTCGTAGCTGTTCGTACTGGAACCAGATGCCTTCAGCAAACCGGGTTTCGGTCTCCGGAGACAGCGCGTAAGCGGTAGTGACCCGGTACACCTTGGGTATTTTGATTCGGGGCTCGGTCAGGTGCCGTGACCAGTTGCCATCGTTGGTCAGTATCAGCAGGCCGGTGGAGGCCCGGTCCAGGCGGCCTGCTATATGAAGGTCTGGCCGTAACGAGGGTTCTAACAGTTCAAGCACGGTGGGGTGTTGGTTGTCTCTGGTTGCGCTCAGATACCCTGCCGGTTTGTTGAGCATCAGATAGTACGCTGTTTTACCCTGTTGCAGGGTGTTGCCGCCCACCACGACAGAGGCAAAGCGGTCCACGTCTCGGGCTGGGTTTGTGCAAACCGTGCCGTCGATCATGGCCTCGCCAGCCGCAATCAGGGCGTTGGCCCGTTTGCGGCTTACGCCGTTGTGATTGCTGAGTATTCGCGACAGTTTCATGGCGGCAATGATAGCGTTTACCACGCTCTTTATCTGTATTGTTTGCCGGCTAACGACTACAGTAACCGGGTTCTGAATGTCGTTAACTCTGGGTGCCTGTGTCATGCGATCCCTGTTTTACACCTACCTCGTTCCAGCCCTGTTTGTATGGCTGTGGAGCACCGGGTTTATTGGTGCCAAGTATGGGCTGCCCTATGCAGAGCCATTCACGCTGTTACTGATCCGCATGCTGATCACGCTGGCGTTGCTGGCGGGGTTAGCCTGGTTAATGAAAACCCGCTGGCCGGGTTGGCGCAGTGCCGGCCACCTGGCAGTGACGGGGTTGCTGGTGCATGGCTGCTATCTGGGCGGGGTTTACTACGCCATTCAGGGCGGCATGCCCTCTGGAATCGTGTCGCTGATTGTGGGGTTGCAGCCATTGGTGACGGCTGCGGCAGCGGTGGTGATCCTGCGGGAGGGCGTGTCCGGTCGGCAATGGCTGGGCCTGATGATGGGGCTGCTCGGTGTCACCCTGGTGTTGCTGGAGCAATTTGCCGTTAAAGATGGCAGTGCCTCCGACTTTCCGCTGTGGACATTGGTCTGGGCCGGGTTTTCGCTGGTCGGCATTTCCCTCGGCACGGTGTATCAGAAGCGTTTTGGCACCCAGGCGGACCTGGTTGCCGGAACACTGATCCAGTACAGCGCCGCAGCGGCACTGTTTGCGGTAGGGGCATTTACCCTGGAATCCCGGGAAGTGACGTGGGCGCTTCCGCTGCAACTGTCGATGGTATGGCTCGTGTTCGGGGTGTCCATCGGTGCGATTTTGCTGTTGATGTGGCTGATACGGCGGGGGGCTGCTTCCCAGGTTGCCAGCCTGTTTTATCTGGTGCCGCCGGTGACTGCCCTGGAGGCATTCTGGCTGTTTGATGAGCGGCTGGGTCTGCTGGCGATGGCCGGTGGCATTGTGTCGATCACCGGCGTGGCCCTGGTGGTTACCCGAAAATAATGAGGAACCGACGAAAATGACCTATTGGTTGGTAGCGAATCCCAAGGCAGGGGACGGTGAGCGAAGTCAGGACTTCTGGCTGGAGCGGTTGGCCGCTGCGGGCATTCATGATCCGACCTGTCAGGATTTTGATAACTTTGATAACGATGACTGGAGCCAAAACGTCGAGCCCGGGGACGTAGTGATGGTTGCTGGTGGGGATGGGTCGGTCAACCGGGGTGCACGATTGTGCCTGGATCGGGACGCAACGCTGGCGGTGTTGCCTTCGGGAACCGCCAACGACTTCACTCGCAATCTGGACCTGCCGGAGAATCCGGACGACCTCTGTAACGTCATTAGCGACGGTCCGATACAGCAAGTGGACGTGGCCGAGTTTGATCATCAGTTATTTTTGAATGTGGCCCATGTTGGTTTGGGAACGGCACCGGTGTGTGAATCGGATGATGCCAGCAAAAAGCGGCTCGGGCGTTTCAGCTACGGTGTGGGGTTGCTGCGAAAACTGAGCGAGAAGCGAGGCTTTCACGCGCAGATCCGGTGTGACAAGGGGTTTGTCAGCGGGCGCTGGCTGTCGATTGCGATTGCCAATGGCGCTTTTTTTGGCGGTGGGAACGAAATTCCGGAGGCGTGTGCCAACGACGGGCAACTGGAACTCGTCGCCATCCGGCCGCGGCCAGTGATCCAGCTATTGATGACGTATTTGCTGCTTCGCCTCACCCGTAAATCGCCCAAGCGCACCAGCACTCTGGTGCATCTCAAGGGTGCGCGTTGCAGTGTCACCACCCGTAAACCCAAGACCGTGACCGCTGATGGCGATATCGCCACAAAAACACCGTTGAACGTTGTTTGCCGGCCACAGGCGCTCAGTGTTATTGGTCGATCAGTGGTGACCACCGCAGCGTCAGCCTAACAACAGCGGTATGACCAACCCCGTCACGGCGGCCAGCACAATCACCAGGCCAATCAGCTGCTTCCAGGGGAAACGGGGCTCTGGTTCGGTCTGCAGTTCTTTCTCCAGGTATTCCCGCAGGAGGCGGGTGTTGCGGGTGTTCGCCTTGTAGACAATATCAAAGGCATCGCCGACCACCGGAACCATCCCGCCGAACGTTTCGATCAGCATGTTTTTGACCATGTGCGTTTTCAGCCGTTTGCTGGCCCCGGCCCGATGGGCTTCCAGCAACACATACAGTGACAGCACCAGCCCGATAAGGTCCCCGACAACCGGCAGTAAGCCGATGATCGGGTCAAGCCCGAGACGTATCCGCGTATACGGGATGCGAAACGCGGTATCGGTTATTCGTGAGAACGAGTCCAGACGAGAGAGGGCCGCTCGCTGCCGTGCCTGGAGGGGGGTGCCTTCCTTCATTTTCCGGCCAGTATCCATGCTGCTGCTTTCTCCGCGATCATTAAGGTTGGCGAATTGGTGTTGCCGCTGGTGATTGTGGGCATCACGCTGGCGTCAACCACGCGCAGGCCGGACACACCACGAACCCGCAGATGGGAGTCTACAACGGCTAACGGGTCATCCGCGCGTCCCATTCGGGTTGTGCCTACAGGGTGGAAGATGGTGGTGCCAATGTCACCCGCCAGCCGGGCCAGTTCATCGTCGCTCTGAAACTGTGCTCCCGGTTTGTATTCTTCTGGCTGGTATTGCGCAAAGGCCGGCTGCCGGGCGATGCGGCGGGTGACTCGCAGTGAGTCCGCTGCGACTTTGCGGTCCTCCGGTGTGCTTAGATAGTTAGGGTCAATGGCGGGTGCCTCCAAGGGATTGCTACTGCGAATCCGTACCGTGCCACGGCTGGTCGGATTGAGATTGCACACGCTGGCGGTGATGGCGGGAAAATCATGCAGCGGCTGGCCGAAAGCATCCAGGCTCAGTGGCTGCACGTGGTACTGAATGTTGGCGGCAGCCTGATCGTCGGAGCTGCGGGTAAAGGCGCACAACTGGGAAGGTGCCATGCTCATGGGACCGGAGCGCTTCAGCAGGTATTCGAGGCCGATCATGGCTTTGCCCCACAGAGTGCCTGCCATAGTGTTGAGAGTGCGGGCCCCGTGAACCTTGTACACCGACCGTATTTGCAGGTGATCCTGCAGGTTTTCTCCCACGCCCGGCAAATCGGCCACCGTAGCAATGCCGTGTTGCGCCAGCAACTGTGCGGGGCCGATACCGGACAGCTGCAGCAAGTGTGGTGAACCAATAGATCCCGCAGACAGGATGACCTCCCGTTCTGCCCGTGCAGTGGTTTCAGCGGTGCCGGGCCGGGTAATCCGCACCCCGGTGCAGCGGGGCGGGCCGCCGGTGCCAGTGTCCATTTCGAGCCCCAACACCTGGGTGGAGTGCCAGACTGTCAGGTTGGGGCGTCTGGCGGCTGGTCGCAGGAAGGCTTTCGACGTGTTCCAGCGCCAGCCCGCGCGTTGGTTGACCTCGAAAAAATCGACCCCCTCGTTGTCACCGCGATTGAAGTCCCGGGTGCGGGGAATACCGGCCTGCACGGCGGCCTCCGCGAAATCTTCCAACACCTGCCATGTCAGCCGCTGGTGCTCTACGCGCCACTCCCCGCCGTGGCCATGGAAGCGGCTGTGTTCGGCGTCCGCGTTGGCTGGTGGGTCTAGCCGGTAATGGTCTTCATGGCGCATGAAATCTGGCAGGCAGTTATGCCACGCCCAGGCATCGTCTCCGGTGACGTCGGCCCAGTGATTGTAATCGCGGCTCTGCCCGCGGATATAGAGCATACCGTTAATGCTGGAGCAGCCACCGAGCGTTTTCCCGCGCGGGTAGATCAGGGCGCGGCCGTTTAACCCGGGCGTCGGTTCGGTGCGGAAGCGCCAGTCAGTTCGGGGGTTGTCGATGCAATAGAGGTACCCCACGGGAATGTGAATCCAGTGGTAGTTGTCCCGGCCGCCAGCCTCAATGAGCAGAACCCGGTTGTCCGGGTTGGCACTGAGCCGGTTGGCCAACAGGCAGCCAGCGGTTCCTGCCCCTACGATGATGAAATCAAAGCGGTCCGGTGAGGGGCTTGTGCGATCGGGCATGACGATAACCTTTGTTGTTTTTGTGTTGCTGATGCTGACATTTGGCCGAGAAAAAGTAACGATGTTTCAGACAGCATAGTCACGAATCTGGCACGCTGTCTCTAGCAAGACATTGTAGATTTCACGATCCTCGTATAGAACATACGGGGTAGGCCCCACTTTTTATGAGGATCACTTATGGCTTTTACGCCCGATCATGTCGCTGAACTCAATCTGCTTGCCCTGTTCCACTCCACCTCAGCACAGGAAGGCATTAAGGTGCACCAGCACTCCGCGCCTGACGAGTCGGTCAGGGCGGCGGAGCGGTTGCACCAGAAAGGGCTGATCACCCAAAAAGACGGTGGCTATCTCACCACTCTGGGTAGTGAAGCGGTGGAACTGATCCAGAAATTGCAGTCGATCGTTTCAGAGGGTTGAGCCGGCGGGCTCTGGTTATCAGTACCAGAAGCCTATGTCCGGTGCGGGCGACCGGCGGTCCAGTGGCACGCCTTTGCCCTCCAGTATACGCAGGAGAATCTGGGTGTCCTCGACGTTCAGAAAGGCACCGAGAGCAACGTCCTGATCCCGGTGGCACAGAAACAGTTTGGCGGGCGTGAAGGCGTGCCTTGGCAGTTCGACGCGCACCCGGGTGTACCGGCGGGGGAACCGCCACTCCCGTTGCCGGGTCCGCCGCCCCTGTTCGAGCCTGAAGGTGTCAGCCGAAACCGCAAATACTTCCTGCGACTGACACGCGCGCGCGGTGTAATAGATACCGGCGGCAAGCGCGATCAGTTCCAGCCCGGCAAACGGCGCAATCACCCAGGCACCGGCCAGCACCATGCCGGTGGAAATCATCAGCGATACGGCGAATAGCGCAAACCAGAACCGGACATTGCCTCGCCAAGTCAGCGAGCGGTTAGGTGTGAGCAACAGCCGCACGCCATTATCGCATTCCAGATGCTCTACCATTCTCCCTGCCCCAGGGCCGGACGTGATGAAGACATACGCCGGCCACACTGGTTTCGATGACTGAACGCACCCTGACGAAGCCGTAATTCAAACAGGGTGCGAATAACGACATACTGACCACGTTCAAGCATAGTCGCAGGCTTCAGGGAGTTCCCGTTTGGCCAGAAAATCATTTGTAGGACGGTTGGTTGGAATTGTTGCCTGGTTCTTCGCTGGAACCCTGACTTTAGTGGTGACAGTCATCGTGTTGTTGAGGTTCCTCGACCCACCGACAACGGCCTTTATGGTGGCCCATAAGGTGAATCATTCCGATGGCAAAGTGATTCACCAGTGGGTGGATTACTCGCGCATGTCCGAGTGGATGCCACTGGCGGTGGTGGCCAGTGAAGACCAGCGCTTTCCCGATCATTGGGGCGTAGACTTCGCCGCCATTCGCAGCGCCCTGGCCGATTACCGGGCGGGAGACGGGCTGCGTGGTGCCAGTACCATCACCCAGCAAACCGCCAAGAACCTGTTTTTGTGGAATGGCCGAAGTTTTGTTCGCAAGGCTCTGGAGGCGGGTCTGGCGCTCGGCCTTGAGGTCTTTTGGCCGAAACAGCGAATTCTTGAGGTCTACCTCAACGTCGCAGAGTTTGGGCCTGGTATTTACGGCGTTGAGGCGGCGAGCCGGGCCTATTTCGGGATAGGGGCCCGTGATCTGTCATCGTCCCAGGCGGCTCGGCTGGCCGCCGTGCTGCCCAACCCGAAGGTGCTCAGTGTGGGCAATCCTTCGCGCTATGTGTGGGAGCGTGCCGCCTGGGTTGAGCGCCAGATGCGCCAGCTCAACGGCCCGGGTTACCTGCGGGGAATGGAATAGCTTTGATAACAGTAACGAAATCAATACAGTGATTTTTACGGATTGTGGCATTCTGGCACCCACAGCAGCGGGCTGGTGGATGCGTAGCGAACGAATACCCATTTGCCAAAGAGCTCTGCTAGAGTATCAATGTCAATGGTTCCAGTTATAGGGTTTGCTTCCGCTATGTCCAGACAGTCCACCCATGCCCAGAAGCTGCTGCTGTTCAGCCTCACTTCGCCAAAGCCGTTTGCGATCGGAACACTGAAAATCCGCGAAATTTTGCCGTTCACCCGGCTGACAAAATTGCCGCACAGTCATTCGGCGGTACTGGGTACCATGTCGTTCCGGGGGTCTGCGGTGCCGGTTATTGATATGGCGGCTGCGGTGGGCGGTCGCCCGCTGACGACGGATGAGCAGAAAGCCAGCTCAATCATCGTGACCGACATTCAGCGCCAGGAAATCGGTTTTGTCGTGCGCGGCGTGAACAGGATCATTGAGGCTGACTGGAAAAAAGTTCAGTCACCGCCTCTGGCTCTGGGCAATCAGGCGTTCATCACGGGCCTGCTGGATCTGGATGGCGAATTGATTCAGCTTCTGGACGTAGAACTCCTGCTGTCCAAGGTTTACCCGGAAGCGGTAGACACGGAGGCCGCGGCCCTGACCGATGTCGAAAGCGAAACGCTGAAGGCCCAGCGCATCCTGCTGGTAGACGATTCCCACGTTGCCCGTAAGCAGTTATCGGATGTGCTGGACAGCAAAGGTATTTCCTACGAGGTGACCTCCAACGGGCAGAATGCCCTGAATATGCTGGTAGAAGCCGGTAGTGGCGGGCAGCCCGTGGATATCCTGGTGAGCGATATCGAAATGCCCGGGCTGGATGGGTACGAACTGGCCTTCAATATTCGTGACAACACCGCACTGAAGCAACCCTACATCATCCTGCACACGTCACTGAACAGCGAGATGAGTCTGAGTTACGCCAATCAGGTGGGTGCCAATGAGGCTCTGACCAAGTTCGATGCCAGCGAGCTGATGCAGGCGATGCTTCGGGGCGCGGCGGACTAGCGGTTAGTCCGCGCTGGCCTGGCGGATCATGAGGCCGCTCTCGAGTGGCGTTTCCAGTGCCAGAGTGAGTTGCGGGTTGTGGTTGTACAGGTCATTGCGCATCTGCAGGGTGCCACTGCCATCGACCCATGCCGTCCAGTACTCAAGGTGGATCGGCACCGGCTTATCCAGGTGAACCGTGGTAAGGGACCTCGACTCGACAATCTCGCGGATGCGCTCCCGCGTCCAGCCATTGGCATTGGCCAGCAGGGCGGTGGCGAGCCCAAAGGCATCCTCAACACGGATGCAGCCTGAACTGAGCGAGCGCTGGCTGCGTGAAAACAGCCCCCGAGCTGGCGTGTCATGAAGGTAGACATCGAACTGGTTGGGGAACATGAACTTGACCTGCCCCAGAGCATTCCGGGGCCCGGGTTCCTGAACCAGTTGGAACGGGAAATAGTTTTCATGCAGCGTCGACCAATCCACAGTATCAGGATCGACCGGTTCGCGGTCAGGCCCCCAGCCTCGATAGACGGAAATATCCATAGCATTGAGGTAGTCCGGGTTCTGTCGGATTACCGGTAACTGGTCCTCAATCATGATGGTGCGGGGAACGGTCCAGTTGGGATTAAAAACCAGATGGCGGATGCGGTCTCGAATGACCGGCGTCTGTCGGGAAGGCCGGCCAACGATCACCCGGGTTGTCAGCACGTCAGCGTTGTCTTTTACCAGCCTCAGCTCAAATCCCGCAATATTGACTACGATATAGGTATCTCCCAGGTCATCAGGCAACCAGCGCCAGCGCTCCAGGGTCGCATCGATCCGCGACAGTCGCTCCGTCGGCGGGAGGTTCAGCATGGCCATAGTGTCCTGGCCGATCAGCCCGTCATTGTCCAGCCCATGCCGGGCCTGGAAACGCTTGACCGCCGTGACAAGCTCGCCGTCGTAGTAAGCCTCAAGCCCCTGCTGTTCAGCATTTTCCGGATTCGTGAGATCACCCAGTGTGATCAACCGCTGCCGGATTGAAGGCAGCCTTGGGTCGGTGTTGTCCGGGCGAATGGTGGTGCCAGCCGGAATGGGTTCCCAGAGCGTGCCGAACAACCGGTTTATCCGGCTCCGGGCGTCCATCAGTTGGCGATAGCCGGGTTGGGAAGGCGCGAGGCGGTCTAATTCTTCTGCTACCTCACCATCGGCTAGTATCCGGGTGAGAATATCGTCGGTCCGGCGTTGATGCCGGTTGGCGAAGTCGCCAGTTTTTAGGGTCTCCGGGTTTACTTTGCCGTCGAGCAGGTGAGACGCCAGCTTCAGGGCGCTTTCGGTCATCAACAGGTCCAGGCTGGCCCGGGTGTCGGAGTCCAGCTGATCAAGGTCGGATGTGTCATAGCGTGAAAGGCGGCTGTCATGGTAGTCGGCGGGGGAGAGGCCGTGACGCGCTGATGTCTTTATAGCACTCAGCAAGCCCTCCCGATCGACATCGCGGCTCCAGGCGAGGGTGTAGTCTCGCTCTCGATAAAAACTGGACACAGCGGTGTCAGCGGAGAGAATGACGCCGAGGGCACTGACGGGAAAATCCAGATCGATGGCTTCCATGCGCTCGCGGACAATACCGTTGCCAACACTGCCCGCCGACCATAGACCCAGCGCCGCCAGCAGTATTCCTTTCGCCGCTACCTTTCCCGAGGCCATCGTGTTTCTCCGCATGGCAAAGCTCTACCCCGATAGAGTCATCCTAGACCTTTATCGGCTGCGGCAAAAGCAAGGCCTGAAGCGCAGGCCCCGGAAACCATGTGAGCAGGGGGTGGACTAACCCGTGCGTCCGAACACTCGCTCGAAAAATCCGACTTCGCGGGTGTCGGGAATCGGCAGCGCGTCCAGCTCGGACATGGCTTGTCGCCAGAACTGGTCCGGCTCATCCAGGCCCATCACCTTGGTGCGTTCGCTTTCATTAAAGGAGTTGTGCTCGCCGCCGGCCCCCTGAGCAATCAGCTCGTTAGTCCACAGATAAATGGCGGCCCGCACCGTTCTCAGAATGTTGGAATAGGCGGTCCGACTGACGTTAATGGCCAGCTCGGCACTCAGATTGATCTGGGCCTGAAGTTCAGACATCTGTTCCGGGGGCAGTACGATGCGATTACCGTTGCCCTTTTTGCAACTGGCGCAGATTTTTTCGAGGGATTTGATGCCGTCGAGCAGGTCCAGGTGGCCGTGTTCGGCTTTCTGTTCATCGCTTACCGGTGCGGGAATCCAGCCATATTGAGGTGATCGCGCGACAATGTGGCCCGGGAGATCTCGCCGGAAAGGTGGTGCTTTGGCGGTGTCGCTGTAGCCTTCGAGTTCTGCCCGAAGCCAGGCGGCCATTTTTCGGTGCCTGAGCATCATTGCCAGTGTGATGGCTGAGGGCATGATGTTTTCCATTGTTTCATTGGCGTCTTTGGTGCGTTCCTCCAGGTGGTTAACCGGTGCAGACATTCCTGTTCTCCTGAGACCTGGCAGCCCGTGCCAGCTGCCTTGTTATTGTTGTGGATTGGCTAGGGGCGGGTTCGCCCACTATGTTTAAAACGTAGACAGTGATTGGCCGGATGTCCGTTGTAAAATGTAATCGATTTGTTACCAACGTGTAGCAGGAGAACAGCATGAACGGGCCTGACTTTACCGCTCGCCGATTTTCGATGGTGGATCATCAGATCCGGGGCCGGGGCATCGTCTCCCCCGGAGTGCTGGCCGCTATGGGCCGTGTTCGGCGGGAAAACTTTGTGATCCGAAGATTGCGGGAGCAGGCCTATGACGATGGCCCGCTGCCCATCGGTCAGGGCCAGACCATTTCGCAACCGTACATTGTCGCACTGATGGTTGAGGCGCTCGGGCTTGAAAACGGTGCAAAAGTGCTGGATGTCGGCACCGGGTCTGGCTATGGCGCAGCCGTTCTGGCCTGCATCGCTGGGGAGGTGTTTAGCATCGAACGGCTAGCGACATTGGCGCGGCGGGCCCGCCGGACGTTGCTGGCGGAACGGTTTTTGAACGTCCATGTGCGGTGTGGCGACGGCACACTCGGGTGGCCAGAAGAAGCGCCGTTTCAGGGTATCGTTGTGGCTGCGGGTGGTCCGGGAGTTCCGGAAACCCTCAAGCAGCAACTGGCTGTGGGTGGTCATCTGGTGATGCCGGTTGGCTCAGAATTCAATGGCCAGGCGTTGTTTCGGATGACCCGCCTATCACGATCCGACTTTGCGCAGGAAAGTCTGGGGGGCGTGCGCTTCGTCCCCCTGCGTGGTGCCGCGGGCTGGCCCTCCGGTGGTGATTAGTCAATCAGCTCCTGGCGTCTGTGCTCTCAAAAATCTTGTCGGCTGAGGCGGCTACAAAGCCTGGGTACAGTGTACCGGCCGCATCGCGGTAACGTCGGGCGAACTCGTAGAAACAGCTCGGAATGGTTTCTGTGCGGTCGGAAAACTGGACCGGCACCCGGTCCGCCATGGTGGAGGACTGCTCCAGCAGTTCAGCGGGCGATCCCTTGACCTCCCCGCCAGCATCGTTGACCCGGTAGCCGCTGGCCTTCAGGAGCTGGTTTATCGACTCGACACTGTCGTACTGGCCGAGCTGGTTAATGCTCACTGTGAAATGATTGGCGCGATAGCCCCAGGCCGCCAGCCAGGCGGCGTATTCACTTTCTTCCAGCAGGACCTGGTAGGTGTCGTAATCCAGGTCCCAGTGACGGCCGGAATACAGAAAATGATCGGCCTGCACGCTGGCAGGCTCGACCTGTTCGACCAGGCGTGTCGCGATGGCCTGCAATCGATCAGAGCACTGCCCGGTGAGCAGTTCGGAAATGAACACTTTGGGAGCCAGTGGGTCCGGATGCTCGAAATGACGGGCGTAGAGTTTCTTCGCTTCAAATCGGTATTCACCACCGGCGTAGTAACCGAGCGAGGTGAAATGGGCCGCGAGGGCGTCAAGGCAAACGGGTGCAAGATCGAATGTCCGCAATGCAATGTGATCATTGACGATGCGCTGGCCTTCTTCCGCACCGAGTATCCGGTGAATGGCGTCCGCCGAGGGGGTGACCCTGCGGTAGTCTTCCCAGAGGTGGTGAAAAAGCGCTTCCCGATCAGTATGCATAACGCGCCTCCGTGGTTGTCGGTCCGGCGTCGGCGATGCCCCGACCTGTGGCCTGCGCCAAGGGTAAAAAGCGGGCAGGGGAGCCGGTTTCAAGTTTCAGCCGGGCGGCCAGGGAACGGGGAATCGCCAGTACCTGGCGGTGGGGAAGCCACGTGGCCGCTTTCGTGACGGTCGCCCGGAAATCACTGATCCCCGTGTTGGCCAGTAGCAGGGCCTGCTGGTTGCGGGTAATGGTCAGCACGTTGTCGTCGACAACCTGCACCTGACAGGGGGCGGATTGCCGCACGCTGGCTATATCGCCCCGTGGTGCCTCCACCGTGGGGCCGGCATCAAACAGATCCACAAATCCGGTGTGCCGGAAGCCTTCCTCTAAAAGCAGTTTCAGTGCCGGCCGGGTTTGTTCGTGAACCTGGCCGATGACCTCACGGGCCCGCTCGCTCAGTGAAGCTGTAGCTATGGGTTCTTCTGGTAACAGCGTGTTCAGCAATGCGCTATTGCCCATACCCGCCAATTGGGTGACCGTGGCGAAATCCAGATTGCCGGCATGGGATTTCAGCGAGTCCCAGAACGGTGACTGGCCCTGGGCATCGGACACGCCGCGCATTTCGGCAATGACGGTTTGCGCAAACCGCAGTGGGTGCTGCGCCATAAACAGGAAACGCACCTTCGAGAGCAGCCGGCCGGCGTGGGCCTTACGGTGACCCGCACCACGGTAGGCCGGTCGCAGGTACAGGCTGCAGATTTCCGAGCAGCCGGTGTAGTGGTTGCATCGCGTTAGCCAGTCGCTCGCCCGGGTTTGATCCGGTCGGCTTTGCGCTGCGGTGCACCGGAAGTGAAACAGCGGGCGTTCGTGGCCGGCAGATGCTTCAATACCGGTGGTGCCCATGACCTGCCCGGTGTCGTCGTCCTCAAGAATAAACAGGTAATGTTCGCCCGCAGGCGCTGCCGCTGCGCGGTCGAAGCTGGCAACACTGTGGGCGATTTTGCGTTTTAGCACATGGGGGTCATCCACCAGCGAGGTAAACCCCGGGCCGGATTCCCGCGCGATGGCGCGCAAAACGTGCAGATCCTGATGTTGGATCGGGCGGATTACCATGGACTGTCCCCGTGTCGATTGTTTCGCTACGTTGTTGTTGCAGTCAGTATGTGAGCAGTGGGTGCCGGTTTGTAGTGACAAAAGCATCGAAATAATGAAATGATTGATCAAAATAACGAGTCAAAGTGACATTATGTTGGGGAAACAGGATCAAAAGTTGTTGTTGCTGCTGCGGCAGAACGCAAGAGCGAGCGTGTCGGACCTGGCGCGCGCCATGCACCTTGCCCGTTCAACCGTACAGAACCGACTCGCGCGGCTGGAAAGCAGCGGGATCATCAAAGGCTACTCGGTGCAACTGGGGGAGGCGTTTGCCGCGAATCAGGTGGAGGCGCATGTGTCCATCAAGGTGGTTCAGAAACTGACATCACGAACCAACGTCGCGCTGGACAATATCAGCCAGGTGGTTCAGCTGTTTTCAGTGAGCGGAGAGTACGATCTGATTGCTATTGTGCAGGCCCAGTCGCTGGAGGAGCTTAGCTCGGTGCTGGACGAGATTGGTAATCTGGAGGGGGTGGATCGGACCAACTCGGCAGTGGTCCTGGAAACCCGATTCCGCCGCTGATGGCCAGTGCTCGTCCGTGAGCGCCATCGCCGGGGTTATTCCGTCAGCGTGGTTTCGTTCAGCAATGACGGCTTTTTCAGTGCCTTGCCAAACAGGTCTTTTTCTTCGGCGATTGCCAGCGCAGCTTTTTCCGCCAGCGCTTCCTCCAGACCCTCTACCCGTGCCTGGAGGAACTGGGTGATTTCCTCCGCGAGTTCGAGCACCTTGTCCCTGGCATCGGCGTCTGCCTTGGATGAAAACAGCAGGGTATCCGGGTTCTTCAGCGCCATTTCCAGTCCATCCCTTTCCGAGTAGTACAGTGCTTGTACAGCCATGAATCTCTCCAGTGGGGACCCGCGCCGGTGGAGGCTGGCGCGAGAAAATCGTTACGTATGGCGGGAGTGTAACGCAGCTAAGCTGTATATGTATACAGTTGTGAGTTGGGGCTCAGTGCTCACCCGCGAATCACGCGGACACCGGAGTGATGGCAAAGCCCTCGGCCGGGAAGTGCACGTGGACGACCCCGGTTCTGGCGTGCTCCCGTCTCACAATGGTGCTCTGGTCGTCCCCGAACAGGAGAATGCCGCGAACCGGATCTCGGCCATAATCATCGGGCGCAATTTCGACGCTTTGACCGGTCAGCTTGTGCTCTGAAGCCGCCTCCAGCGCCCTGGGGGTGTTGTTTCTGGCAACATCCAGAGCCTGGTCTCCGGTGATTTCCGACCGCTGGCCGTGGCCAAAGCCTTTCATGCGCTCCATCCACGCCCGAACCCGAGGGTAGTCCCTGAGCCAGGGCTTGCCTGCCAACTCACACACAAACCATAGCCCGTGGTAGGCGGAAAAGTCGGCAATGCAGGGTGACGTTCCAAAGAGAAAGTCCTGCTCCAACATGGATTCCATTTGTGCCAGATGGGCCAGAACCCGAGCTTTGGCTTGTGGGCCTTTCAGAGCCTTGACCCGCGAATTACGCCCCATGCTGATGCGGTCTTTCAGGAAGCGGAAGGTGGCGAACAGCGACGTCTCCCGGACCAGCTTTTTCAGCAGGCGGCCATCACTGGCAGCGACAACACAGGCCAAAAATACCTTCAGGTCCGTTTCACGAACAAAATCCTGAACGTCTCTCGGTTGCTGCTCCAGGATCAGTTCATTCTTACCACTGAGGCGGGCAATTTCGCGGGCGACAGACCGCGTATCACAAAATACATCTGCGCCGAGCTGGGCAACCGGGATCTTGCGATAGCCGCCGGCCAGAGCGTCGATCACGGGCCGTGGCGGAATTTCTTTTACCGTCACCGACTGCCAGGACAACCCGGCATAGCCGAGCATGGCCCGGGCCTTCTCGCTAAAGGGGGACATGGCGTAGTGGTAGAGAATGAGCTCGTGCATGGGGATTAATCCGTGGCTGTGATGTTGGTGCGCAGAGCATACACGGATCGGGGGCCATCCTGCGATGGCTGGCAGGGCCGCCAATAAAGTAACAGTCGGCTAGTGAAAGGGGGATACATGGCTATTGATGAAGTATGGAATATCGGTAGTATTCAGGTGAAACGAAAAACCGACGTGTTTCAGACAATAACAACAAGGAGCCGCACATGGCCGTAGAGCGTGATAAGCAAACCTCATTGCACTGCCTGTACCACTGGGCGAAGAAGATTCCGAACAATGTCTACCTCACCCAGCCGTTCCCGGACGGCCATGTTGAAGACATCACCTGGAAAGAGGCGGCAGATCAGGTGTCCCGCATGGCCGCTCACCTGAGCAGCCTGGGCCTGCCCGAACGCAGCAACATAGCGATTCTCGGCAAGAACAGCGCGCACTGGATTCTCGCGGACCTGGCCATCTGGGCGGCGGGGTTTGTGTCGGTCCCGCTGTACCCGACTCTGAACGGGGATACCGCGGCTTACGTACTGGAACACAGTGAGGCAAAGCTGCTGATTCTGGGCAAGATGGACGGTACCGCCGATGGCTGGAATGATATCAAAGGCCATATCCCGGCCGAGCTGCCGGTTATTTCACTGCCGCTTTCGCCACGAGACGATACTCCGAAATGGCTGGATATCATTGCCCAGTGTGAACCGGCAGAGCCCAAACTACCTGACCCGGACGCGCTTGCGACCATCGTGTACACCTCCGGCAGCACCGGTCGCCCCAAGGGCGTGATGCACAGTTTTCGCACCATGATTTCCGTGGCCGACGGTTTGCAGCAGATTTTCCCGGTTTCGTCCGATGAGCGGATGCTGTCTTACTTGCCACTGGCGCACGTGGCGGAACGGGCGGCGGTGGAAACCCAGTCACTGTATTACGGTTTCCATCTGTATTTCGCCAATTCTCTGGACACCTTCCAGGAAGACCTCCAGCGTGCCCGCCCGACGCTGTTTTTCTCCGTGCCGCGGCTGTGGATGAAGTTCTATCTGGGTGTGAACGCCAAGCTGCCGCCAAAGAAGCAGAAGCTGCTGTTCAATATTCCAATCCTGAAGTCGGTAGTGAAAAAGAAAGTTCTTAAACAGCTGGGGCTTGATCACTGCCGTGCCGCACTCACTGGCGCTGCGCCGCTGTCGGGCGAAATCATTGGCTGGTATCGCGGCCTCGGGCTTGAGTTGCTGGAAGTGTACGGTATGTCCGAGAACTTCGGGTACTCCCATGCTAACCGCCCGGGCCAGGCTAAAGTCGGCACTGTGGGTGTGGCAAATCCCGGTGTCGAGCATCGCCTGGGTGAGGGCGGCGAAGTGGAGGTCAAAAGCCCGGGTCAGATGCTGGGCTACTACAAAAACGACGAAAAAACCCGGGAAGACCTGACCGACGATGGGTTTCTGAAAACCGGCGACATGGGCGAAATCGACAATGACGGTTTTCTGCGGATTACCGGCCGGGTGAAGGATCTGTTCAAAACGTCCAAGGGAAAGTATGTGGTGCCCGTGCCCATCGAAAATCGATTTAACCACCCGAAGGCAGAAGTGGTGTGTGTTGCCGGGGCCAACCAGGCTCAGCCCTGCCTGATGGTGCTGTTATCGGATGAAGCGCGGGAAGAGCTGGAAGCAGGTGGGAGCCGTGCGGAACTTGAACAGGAACTGGCCGGCGAGCTGGATGAGGTGAATGCCGGTTGCGAAGGACATGAGAAGCTGGCGTTCCTGGTGGTGGTGAAAGAGCCCTGGACCATGGAAAACGGCATGCTCACCCCGACCATGAAAATCAAACGCAACGTGATCGAAACTTACTACACTAGCAAGATGGACGAGTGGTTCGGCCAGAAAGCCAAGGTAGTCTGGGAGTTCTGAGCTATCTGAGCTATCTGAACCCCGTTAAGTAAAACGCCGGTGGTCCGTCTTTGCGGGCCACCGGCGTTCTAACATCCTTTTTCACATCCCTGCGTTAGTCAGCCCCGGTCCGGGGCACCTGAACAGCGTTCAGTGACCACCGTGCATGGCTCTGGGCATTTCCGGCAGATCCGGAGTGGCTGCCTGGGCTTTGCGGCCCGCGATACGCAGCTTCCTGCCGATAAACTGAACCGCCTGCTTCGTTGCAGCACGGGTACATTGGCGCCTGATCTCAGTACTGTTGTGGAGGATACTGGATGGCAGCGGTTGAACGGTTGCGATATGGGTCTGGGTCATAGCGCCTTCCTCCTTTGGTAAAGTGGGTTAGTTAGGGATCTATCTTTAATTTACAGGCTATTCTAAGGGTTCTTATTTGCAGCTTGAATACGTTAAAATCCGTACTCACGTTGCAAATACGCAGTAACTTATCTGGGAATTTATTCGGGAGCTTTTTTGGCGACTATGGACTGGGACTATCTTCGATATATTCACGCTCTGGCCACGGGGGGCACGCTGGCGAAGGCTGGTGAACTCCTGGGAGTGCACCAGACCACGGTTCTCCGGCGGCTTGACCAGATGGAAGAGGCGCTGAACGTTCAGTTTTTCGAGCGCTCCCGGGATGGGTTGCAGCTCACGCCGGTTGGTGAAACGGCATTCCGGGAGGCCGAGCGGCTCACCGGGCAAATGGAGAATCTGGAGAGGAAGCTGGTCGGCCAGGATTCGGCCCCCGTGGGCAAGGTTCGTCTTGCCGCCGAAGACGCCATGATGAATCAGCTGCTCAGTCCGATTCTGGCGGAACTGGTGCGGGAATTTCCGGACATCGAACTGGAGGTGCTGACCGATAACGACGTGGCCAACCTCAGCCACCGGGAAGCGGATCTGACCCTGCGTCCGGAGAATAAGCCGCAAGCCACCCTGGAAGGTGAGCGTATCGCGGCTGTTGAATCGGCGGTGTATGGTTCGGCGCAATACTGCCGGCGGCATCGCGGGATGGATGTTGAAAACCACCCGGACGGGTGCGTCTGGATTATTCCCGATGAAACTTTCAGCCACCTGGCCACTGGGCGCTGGTATCGCAAACACCTGAAGCATGCCTCGTCGGTGATTCGCTGCAACAGCCTGCAGTCCATGCACGCGCTTGCCTGTGCGGGGGCGGGGCTGGCGGTGCTGCCGTGTTATCTCGGTGAGAGCGGTAAGCAGCTGCGCCGGCTCTCCGACCCGCTGGAGGGGGAGAGTGTCGACCTCTGGCTCCATGTCAATCAGGACACCCAGCAAATGGCGCGGGTTCGTATCGTCATGGAGTATCTGGTGGAGCGATTGCAGTTACTGCACTCGTTGATTGAGCTGGACCACTAGCCGCAAAACGGCCAGAACTGGTACCAGCGCCAGCACTGAAATTCCTGCTCGCAGGCGGCCAGTTGGTTGTCGTAGCGAAAAGCGCGGGTTTGCACCCGTGCGGCCAGATCGACCACCTGGGGTTTGGCGTCATAACTCTGCCGGGCATAGCCGGTGCGGCCTTCGTGATAGGCCAGGTACAGCTTTTGTGGGCTGTGGAACGGGATGCCCAACTGCCGCTGCGTCAGGTGGTTGTACCAGCCGACAAAATCCAGTGCGTGTTCCATGTGGGTGCGCACCACGAACAGGCCGCCGCCGTTGGCGTCCAGGTAGTCGCCCCAGGCCGGGTCCAGCGCCTGGGCATAACCGTAGGCCGTGGTTGGCCGCAGCCAGGGAATCAGCCCCCATAGCCGGGTACGCGGTGGGCGGGCGTGGCTGCGGAAGGAAGATTCGTAGTACACGAACGCCATCTGGGTGGCGATGGGCGTTCCCCATTTGTCCTGGGACTGCCGGGCGTAGTCATACCACACTGGTTGTTCCCGGAAAATTTCACAGACGTTTTCCTGCTGGATGGGTGGGTCCGGTTCCAGCAAACTGAATCGCAAGGTGGCCCAGGAAGCGATGACCAGCCCAAGCACCGGTAGCCCATACCATTTCAGCCGTGACTTCCAGACATTAAGACGTTTACCGAACTTACTCATGGGCTGGGAAGCCAGACGGCTCCGTTACCATACCAATTTGTCATTAAACTGCGCCTCGTATTGCTTGCAGGGCATGCTTTCGCCGTGGCATAAACCGCCCATCAATCTCTTCGGATGATAGGCCATGAAAGCATTTTCCCAAATTAAACCCGTTTTAGTTTCTCTTGTCCTGGTATGGGGTACTGCCCAGGCGGCCCCCTCGGCGGATGCAGTTCTGGAAGCCTCGCCCATTGATGACATCGTCATACAATACCCGGCCATGATGAGCCAGGGTATCCGCGACGGCCTCAAACAAAGTGGCCGGGTGCCGCCCTTTGCAGCGGATACCATTGGCCACATGGTCAGCAGCAGCTTCAATGCCCGCGATATCCAGGCGCAGATTGTGGCGGATCTGGATCTCGCTCTGAGTGACGCACAGCTGCAATCGGTGATGGACTGGTATGATCGATCTGTAGCTCAGAAAATTGCCGACGCCGAAATTGCCGCCTCGCGCCCGGAGGCCTGGGCCAACATTCAGGCCCGCGCACCGGAGTTGAATAAACAGTTTCGTGGCAGCGAGCGGGTGGACATGTTTGATCGCTTCGACAAGGCGTCAAGGGCCACCGAGAGCGCGGTTGATACCTCCATCGCGGTGCAGCTCGGGCTTGCCACTGCGCTGTCTGCGCTGAAGGGCAGCGATGCTGCATCATTCGAGCAGATTCGGACGCAGATCGAGAATCAGCGCGGCACGCTAGAGGGCATGGTGAACCAGCAGGTGTTCGACAGTTATCTGTTTACCTACCGCGATATCAGTGAAGCCGAACTTGCGTCGTATATCCGCTTCCTGGAAAGCGACGCGGGGTCCGGGTTCACCCGTGTGGTCACCAACAGTATTCAGCGCGCCGTGACCGATCCCATTGAGTCCGTTGGCAACCAGATGGTGCGGTTTCTGAACCCCGCGAACTGAATTCTGCCGCATGGTTGAACAACTGAAGGTTTGGGTCCACCCTCAAGAAAAGGAATTTTTCCGGGAGGGTGCTCCATGGATTTCATCGCCTATCAAAAAGCACTGTCCAGTGCCGCACGGGGAACGGAGTGCCCTTTCCCATCTGGGGAGTTTGACCAGCGCCTGAGCCGGGTGCGCGCCCGCATGGTCGAGGACGATATCAGCGCGCTGTTGTTGACCGACCCATCCGATATTTTCTACCTGACCGGTTACAGTACCTTCGAAGTGTCGGTGCATGTGGCGTTGGTGGTCACGCAATCACGATTATTACTGCAGGTGCCGTCGATTGAGGTGGGGCCGGCGATGGTCACCACCCGGGTTGATCGGGTTGCCGGCTACCGCTGGGAGGGCATTGGCGAGGTTCTCGAGCCGCTGGTGGCGGCCCTGTCCGGCGTTGAGGATCGAGTGGGTATCGATTTCTGGCACGGGTCCCTGCGCCATGGCGTCATTGAAGGTATTCGCGTGCGCCTCCCGGATATCCGGTTTGTGGACAGTGCCCTGCTGTTGAAGCGGGTACGCATTGTGAAGTCCTCGGCGGAGCTGGCCTGTTTGCGCCGCAGTGCGCATATCACCGGCCAGGCCCTGAAAGAAGCGATAGCGGTTATCCGGCCGGGCGTGACCGACAATGAAATTGCCGCCGTCGGTGCGCAGGCGTTACTGGCTGCCGGCAGTGAATTCATGAGCATGCAGCCGATTGTCACGGTCGGGCCCCGCAGCGGGATCATTCATACCAACCACCGGCGCTGTGCGGTAGAAGCGGGAAATCCGGTGTTTCTGGAATTCGGGGCGGCCTGGAAGCGCTACACCGCGCCGATGATGCAGACCGTGGTCGCCGGCGAACCGACCCACTCAATGCGGCGGGTGTTTGACGGCTGCCGGCGGGTGGTGGACGCTCTGCTGGATGCCATCCGGCCAGGGGTCAGTTTTGACGTCGCGGCGCAGGCGGCAGAAAAAGCTCTCGCGCCACTGGCCGGCGAGGTTTTTTTCTCGGGTGTGTTCGGGTACACCGTTGGTGCACAGTTCCCCCCATCCTGGGTGGAAGGTTCCGGATTTATTGCGCGTGGCCAGTCCTCACGATTTCAGCCCGGCATGGTCTTTCACCTGCCTATCTGTCTGCGAATGCCGGGGCATTGGGGGATCGGTTGCAGCGAAACCGTGTTGATCACTGATAACGGAGCCGAACCACTGACCAACAACCCGTGGACACTGGGTTAATCGAGGCGCAATTCCGTCAGGTAGACGGTGCGCGGTTGCGGCAGTCGGATCACGAAAATGCTCAGCCTGCGAATGTTATCCATATCCATGGAACGAGTGCGCGGCGCGTTCCTGACCCTTTCCAGATCAAACGTGAAACGGTTGGGCCCCGGCTCCAGCACCAGCTGGGTGTTGAAGCGGTCATTGTAAGCGTTCGAGTGACGTTCGTGGGCAACGTCGTTAATTCTCAGGGTCATGGTAAAGCGGTCATCATGGGGGTTGAACAGCGCCAGATTGAGCCGACTGTACCCGCGCCAGTCAGCGGGCAGGTTGTCGAGAGACGCGCCGGAATAGACCCGTGTGTTCAGGGAAATTTCCAGGCTTTGGCCGCCCGCTGGGTGGTTTTCCGGGCGATGCAACGGTGAGGGGGACACCGGCCCTCGCCAGAACTGATTGGGCTGGTTGTGCTCAAAGCTGTAAAGCTGGGGCATTTGCCGGTTCATCTCGATGTGCCTGGCGGCCACCACCCCGACGGTGCCCAGTTCGATGGCGATCAATAACAGCGAGGCCCCTGCCAGCGCCCAGTGTTGGCGGCTGGTGGCGGAAGTCGAGGAGAATATCGGGCGCCAGGCGAGAACCAGCCAGGTACCAACCTGATTGCGCAGCACGTCGCGCCAGTCCTCCTGTCGGTCAAGGCCTGACTGCAACAACTCAATGCCAATGCCAATGGCCAGGACCACCAGCGTGGACACAGCCCACAATTGCCAGCCCTGTAGCCGTCGCCAGGGTTGAGCGGCATAGGTGGCCAGGGCGAAGAAAATCAGGTGGCCAAGATCCCACAGTGCCCGGTCAAGCGGCGTGGAAGACCAGTCTGGGCCACCGATAAAAAATAACGGTGCAATGATGATAACGCCTGCCGCCGCCAGCCATTGCAGGGGCTGGCGGCGGCAGGCGTTGATCAGGGCGGTTCGCGTGCTCATTAGCCCCGGCTGGTCACTTCCAGCAGGTGATAGCCGAACTGGGTCTTGATGGGGCCGATCACGGTGTTCAGCTCACTGTTGAAAGCCGCCTCGTCGAATTCCGGCACCATCTGGCCCGGGCCGAAAGAGCCCAGATCACCACCGTTGCGGCCTGACGGGCAGGAGGAATGCTGTTTCGCGGCTTCGGCGAAATCCTGGCCGCCTTCAATGGCCTGCTTCAGCTCTTCGCATTTTGCTTCGCTGTCGACGAGGATGTGGCGTGCGGTTGCCTGTGTCATGGATCGTGTCCTGTTGGTTGTCATAAATGGGTATCTCAGGGTAGGAATGCTGCCCGCCCTGCCGGTCAGAGGCAAGCGCTTTTTATCCGTGTTTCTGCT
>NZ_JBBDSR010000017.1:0-54857 GCF_040904845.1 Marinobacter sp.
CTGCCATTGGTCGCCCTGCCACACCGCCCGCCGCGCACTGACGGCCTCGAGCAGCTGCTGCCCCTCGAAGCGGTAACGGGTCAGGTCGAGCACGGTGTCATCGGCGCGAATGGCCCCGAAGCGGTAGAAACTGTCGCCCTCGCGTTGCCAACCGCCGCGCTGGGTGACCACGGCACCCTCGCCCTGCACTTGCTCCAGCCGCCAGGCGCTGGCGAACTGCTCGGTACGCGGACTGACGTACTCGGCGACCAGCAGCAGCAGCACGACGACCAGCAGTACCGGCTTCATCACGCCCCACAGGATGCGGGTCAGCGAGCGCCCGGCGGCGCGCATCACCGTCAGCTCGTTGCTCGAGGCCATGCTGCCCAGTCCGATCAGCGCGCCGATCAGCACGCCCACCGGAGCATACTGATAGAAGCGCCAGGGCAGGCGCATCAGCAGGTAGACGAAGACCTGGAAGGCGCCATAGTCGCCCTCGATGTCGCCCAGATCGTTGATGTAGGTGATCACCAGGTCGAGCCCCAGCAGCACCACTTGCACTACGAGGATGGCGCCGAGCACGTGGCGGGCAATGTAGCGGTCCAGACGGTCGGTGATCATCCGCTCATCCCCTTGCGCTGTGCATTGGCCATCATCGCCAGACCGAGGGCCAGAAACCCGGCGTGTATCGGCCACATGCCCACCGCCACCGACAGGCTGCCGCGGCCGATGGCGTCCAGTGCGGCGAGCAGCAGGCTGAGGTAGGCGATATGCAGGAAGATCGCCGGCAACAGCTTGGCGAAACGGCCCTGGCGCGGATTGACGCGAGACAGCGGCATGGCCAGCAGCGTCAGCACGAATACCATCAGCGGCATGCTCAGGCGCCACTGCAGCTGTGCCTGGGCCTCCGGGTCGTCGTCATCGATCAGCGCGGCGGTGGTGGCGTACTCCGGCGAGAACAGCTCGGCGCGATCCTCGGCCCGCGACAGGCGCACGGCATAGGTCTCGAAGATCAGCCGCTCGGCCTGATGGCGGCCCGGCTCGACGCTGTAGCGCTCGCCGTCGGCCAGCACCAGAAAGCGGCTGCCCGTCTCGTCGTCGACCACCTGATAGCCCTCCTCGGCGCGGGTGACCACGCTCTCGGGGGTGCCATCGCGGCGCTGCTGGCGTTCACTGATGAACACATTCTGCATGCGTGTGCGATCGTCGTTGTAGGCCTCGGTATAGGCGGTACGACCACCGCCGAAATCCTGAAAGCGCCCCGGCGCCAGGGCCGAGAAATCGATCTGGCTGCGCTGATCCTCGATCATTATCTCGTTCTGCAAGGCGCCGGCCGGCGTGAGCAACAGGCTGCACAGCCCCACCAGCACCGCCACCACGGCGGCCGGCACCAGGCTCACCTGCAGCAGCTTGAGCGGGCTGATCCCGCAGGCCACCAGCACGGTGATCTCGCTGTTCAGATAGAGCTGACCGTAGGCCAGCAGAATGCCCAGGAAGAACGCCAGCGGCAGGATCAGCTCCAGGAAGCCGGGCAGATGAAAGAGCATCAGGGTGCCGAGAATGCTCGCCGGGATCTCGCCCTCGGCGGCATTGCTGAAGTAGCGAATGAAGCGACTGCCCATGATCACCAGCAGCAGCACGCCGGCGACCGCCGTCATGGTCAGCAGGATCTCGCGGGTCAGGTAACGAAAGATGATCATCCAGCGGCCTTCCATGCATTCGGGCCATGCGTTGGGTACACTGACGTGACACGGCCGAGTGCCGGCATTATCCAGATTCCCTCTTTTTTTGTAACCCTTGGGCTTGTAACCCCGGACCGTAACCCTATCGCTTGTCTTGTGGAGACACCATGGAATTCCCAGTTCAGACCGCCAACCCCGTCAAGACCGAGACGTCCTGTCTCGTGGTACCGGTGTTCAAGGACGGCGATCTGTTGCCCACCGCGGCCAAGCTCGACGACGCCACCGAGCGCCTGATCGGCCAGCTGATCGAGCGCGGCGACTTCGAGGCCAAGCTGGGCAATGTCCAGTTGATCCCCTTCGCGCCGGGCATCGGTGCCGAGCGCCTGCTGCTGGTGGGCCTGGGAGAACGCGACAAGCACCGGGAAGGTGCCTTCCGCAAGGCGCTGGATGCCGCCTTCACCGCCCTGGCGCAACTGCCGGTGGACGATGCCGCCGTGGCCTTCACCGATGTGCCTCTGCCCGAGCGCGCCTGCGGCTGGAAGGCCCGCATGGTCGCCGAGGCGACACATCGCGCCGTCTACCGCTTCGACGAGTTCAAGTCCGAGAAGGCCCCGCGTTCGCCTCTCGAGCAGGTGACCTTGCTGGTCAGCGAGAGCGGCGATTCCGCGGCTGCCCGCGAAGGGGCGCGCATCGGAGACGCCATCGGCGAAGGGGTCGCCTACACCCGCACCCTGGGCAACCTGCCGGCCAACGTGTGCACGCCGCGCTACCTGGCCGAGCAGGCCGAGGCCCTGGGTGCGGCGTCGAACGGCGCGCTGTCGGTCGATATCCTCGATGAAGAGGCGCTGGAGCGCCTGGGCGCCAATAGCCTGCTCGCCGTGGGCCGCGGCAGTGCCGAGCCGTCGCGGCTGATCGTGATGAGCTACCAGGGCGCGGAAAGCCCCGATGATGCCCCGCATGTGCTGGTGGGCAAGGGCATCACCTTCGACACCGGCGGTATCTCGCTCAAGCCTGGGGCGGCCATGGACGAGATGAAGTTCGACATGTGCGGTGCCGCCAGCGTCTTCGGTACCGTCAAGTCGATACTCGCCATCAAGCCGAAGCTCAACCTGGTCTTCGTCGTCGCCTCGGCCGAGAACATGCCCGACGGACGCGCCGTCAAGCCCGGCGACATTCTCAAGACCCTCAAGGGGCTCACGGTCGAGGTGCTCAATACCGACGCCGAGGGACGCCTGGTGCTGTGCGACGCCCTGACCTACGTCGAGCGCTTCCAGCCGGCGAGCGTGGTCGATATCGCCACCCTCACCGGGGCGGCCATTGTGGCGCTTGGCCACCACGCCACCGGCCTGCTCGCCAACGACGACGACCTGGCGCTCGACCTGCTCGAGGCCGGCACCACCGCCTGGGACCGCGCCTGGCATCTGCCGCTGTGGGACGAGTATCAGGAGCAGCTCGACTCCAACTTCGCCGATCTCGCCAATATCGGCGGCAAGCCGGCGGGCACCATCACCGCCGCCTGCTTCCTATCGCGCTTCGCCGACCAATTCCCCTGGGCGCACCTGGACATCGCCGGTACCGCCTGGAATTCCGGCAAAGCCAAAGGCTCCACCGGCCGCCCGGTACCCCTGCTGGTCAACTACCTGATGTCCCATGCCGGAAAATAACCTGGACCCCGGCAGCCCCGCTGCCGGTTCGTCCGGACAGGACGACCAGAACCAGCGCTACTGGTTCCACATTCTCACCCAGGACACCCCTGCTGCCCGCAACCTCCACGCCGCAAAACTGGTGGACAAAGCCTGGCAACAAGGCGACCGCGTCTGCATCGTGTGCGATACCGCAGGACACGCCGAAGAACTCGACGATCTGCTGTGGAACCTCAGCCCCGACGCCTTCATTCCCCACAGCGTCGTCCCCGATTCTGCCGCCACCTGCACCGATCCGGTTGGCATCCTGTTATGTCCGCCCGTTGCTGAGGACTGGGATACCGTGATCATCCTCTCGGCGACCTTGCCGGCGGGTGCGGATCGGTTTAAACGGCTGGCCTTGGTCGCGCACAACGACCCGGCGGTGCTGGATCAGGCCCGATCGCATTTCAAGCAATTGCGGGCGCTGGGGATTGAACCCCGGGTGCATGATCAGAGGAAGCGCGGTTAGTTTTTGTCGGGTTACGCTTCGCTAACCCGACCTACGCTTTAAGCCCCTTTGCTCCTGCGATACGCACTAGGTCAGATTTGCGGAGTTCGCCGCACCCCCGGTGACCATGTATAATCGGGCCTCTCAATTTTCCCTTGTGAATCAACCAAACGGTCATCGCAGAACCCCATGGAAAAAACCTACCAGCCAGAAAACATCGAGCGCCAGTGGTACGAAAACTGGGAAGCCAAAGGCTACTTCCGCCCCAGCGGAGAAGGTGAGTCCTACAGCATCGCCATACCGCCGCCCAACGTTACCGGCAGCCTGCACATGGGCCATGCATTCCAGCACACCATCATGGACACCCTCGCCCGCTTCAAACGCATGCAGGGTCGCAACGCCTTGTGGACCGTTGGCACCGACCACGCCGGCATCGCCACCCAGATGGTGGTCGAGCGCAAGCTGGCAGCGGAAGAAGACAAAACCCGCCACGACCTGGGCCGCGAAGAATTCATCAAACGCATCTGGGACTGGAAGGAGCATTCCGGCGGCACCATCACCCGTCAGATCCGCCGCCTGGGCAACTCCGTGGACTGGAGCAATGAACGCTTCACCATGGACGATGGCTTCTACAAGGCCGTGCAGGAAGTGTTCATCCGTCTGTTCGACGAAGGCCTGGTCTATCGAGGCAAACGCCTGGTTAACTGGGACCCGAAGCTGCACACCGCCATCTCCGATCTGGAAGTGGAGAACAAGGAAGAAAAGGGCTTTTTCTGGCACCTGCGCTACCCACTGGCTGACGGCGCAAAAACCCAGGACGGCAAAGACTACGTGGTCGTCGCCACCACTCGCCCGGAAACCCTGCTGGGCGACACCGCCGTTGCCGTACACCCGGACGACGAACGTTATCAACACCTGATCGGCAAGCACGTGATGCTGCCGCTGGCGAATCGCCGGATTCCGGTTATCGCCGATCACCACGCCGACCCGGAGAAAGGTTCCGGCTGCGTAAAAATCACCCCGGCCCACGACTTCAATGACTACGCCGTTGGCAAACGTAACGACTTGCCGATGATCAACGTGATGACCCAGGATGCCAACATCCGCGGCGTGGCCGAAGTATTCAACGCCGACGGCACCGAAAACACCGAGCTGGACGGCACCCTGCCCGCCGCATACGCCGGCCTCACCCGCGAAGCAGCCCGCAAGCAGGTCGTCGCCGACATGGAAACCGCCGGGCTGGTTCACCAAGTTGAAGACCATGTGCTGAGCGTGCCCCGCGGTGACCGTTCCGGCCTGATCATCGAGCCCATGCTCACCGACCAATGGTTCGCCGACGCCAAAACCCTGGCCAAGCCCGCCATCGAAGCGGTGGAAGACGGTCGCATCCAGTTTGTGCCCAAACAGTACGAAAACATGTATTTCTCCTGGATGCGCGACATCCAGGACTGGTGCATCTCCCGCCAGCTCTGGTGGGGCCACCGCATCCCGGCCTGGTACGACGCCGAGGGCAACATCTATGTTGGCCGCAACGAAGACGAAGTGCGCCAGAAGCACAGCCTGTCCGCCGATCTGCAACTGAAGCAGGACGACGACGTACTGGATACCTGGTTCAGCTCCGCCCTGTGGACTTTCGGCACCCTGGGTTGGCCGGAAATCACCGAGCGCCTGAAAGCCTTCCATTCGACGGATGTGCTGGTGACCGGTTTTGACATCATCTTCTTCTGGGTGGCCCGGATGATCATGATGACCATGCACTTCATGAAAAACGAAGACGGCACCCCGCAGGTGCCCTTCAAAACCGTTTACGTCACCGGCCTGATCCGTGACGAGCACGGTGATAAAATGTCCAAATCCAAAGGCAACGTCATTGACCCGCTGGACATGATTGACGGCATTGCACTGGACGACCTGCTGGAGAAACGCACCGGCAACCTGATGCAACCGAAACTGGCCGAAAAGATCGGCAAACGCACCCAGAAAGAATTCCCCGAAGGCATCTCCGCCCACGGTACCGACGCCCTGCGCTTCACCCTCGCTGCCATGGCCACCACCGGCCGTGACATCAACTGGGACATGAAGCGCCTGGAAGGCTACCGCAACTTCTGCAACAAGCTGTGGAACGCCGCCCGCTACGTGCTAATGAACACCGAAGGCGAAGACTGTGGCGTCAACGACGAGCCGGTAGAGTTGTCTCTGGCCGACCGCTGGATCATCAGCGAACTGCAACACTGCGAGCAGGAAGTGATCCGTCACCTGGAGCAGTACCGTTTTGACCTGGCCGCCTACGCCTTGTACGAGTTCATCTGGAACGAATACTGCGACTGGTATCTTGAGCTGTCCAAGCCCGCGTTGAGCGACCACAGCGCCAGCCCGGAAGCCAAGCGCGGCACCCGCCGCACGCTGGTGCGGGTACTGGAGGCGGTATTGCGCCTGGCGCACCCGATGATGCCGTTCATCACCGAGGAAATCTGGCAACGCATTGCGCCCCTGGCCGGCAAGAGTGGCGACAGCATCATGCTGCAGCCTTTCCCGGAACCGGATGCCAGCAAGCAGGATGACGCGGTTTCCGCTGACATTGAGTGGTTGAAAGGCGTGATCGTCGCCGTGCGCAACATCCGTGGCGAGATGAACATTTCCCCGGCGAAGACAATCCCGGTGCTGCTACGCAGCAAGAACGCCGAAGACCAGCGCCGCATGGAAGACAACCGCCAGTTCCTGGGCTCGCTGGCCAAACTTGAAAGTCTGGAATGGCTGGGGAACGACAAAGCCCCCATGTCCGCCACCCAACTGGTGGGTGACATGGAAGTGCTGGTCCCCATGGCCGGCCTGATCGACAAAGACGCGGAACTCAAGCGGCTCGACAAGGAGCTGGAGCGCCTGCAAAAAGAGATTGGCCGCCTCGAGGGCAAGCTGGGCAATGAAAAATTCACGGCCAAAGCGCCAGCGGAGGTCGTCGAGAAGGAACAGGAAAAGCTCCGCGACGCCCAAGGCAGCCAGGACCGCCTGAGCCAGCAACGGGCCGACATCGAGGCCATGTAAGCGGTATGATCGCCATTCTCGGTGCAGGCTCTCTGGGGCGGCTGTGGGCCGCCTTGTTGCCAGCTGGCCGGGTGGCGTTCATTCCTAGGCCGGATAACAAAGCTTCCGCCTCGAGCCTCGCCTATCGTTTCCAGTCGATTAGCGGCGCGATATCGACGGTCCGGGTACCCTGGCTAGCCGTTGGCGAGCAACCTGAACTCATCCTGACCACCACCAAAGCCGGCGACACCACCGAAGCCATGGCGGGCGTGATCGACCGGTTTTCGTCAGACACACCGGTCATCCTCTTCCAGAACGGTCTCGGCAGCCAGCAGGCGGTCGCCGCACGATGGCCGGATCGCCCGATACTGGCCGCCAGTACCACCGAGGGAGCCAATCGGCCGGAGCCCAAGCTGCTGGTCCACGCCGGCACCGGTCATAGCTGGGTCGGCCCGATGACAGACTCCGCCTGCCATCACCTCAATACGGTCGTGGCGTTGCTGAGCACCAGCGGGCTGACCGTTCACCCAGACGCCAATATTCTCCAGCGCCTGTGGCAAAAACTGGTCATCAATGCCGGCATCAATCCCTACACCGCCCTGCTGGACTGTCCAAACGGCGAAATTCTTGCGTCGTCGCTGTACCAGGACACCATTGACGACCTGTGCCGTGAACTCGCAGAGCTGATGCAGGCCAGTGGTCACCACGAAGAATCAGCTCCCGCCACCCTTCGCCAGCAGATAGAAAAGGTGGCGCGCAGCACGGCCAAGAATACGTCGTCCATGCGCGCCGATGTGCGCCAGGGTCGCACCACAGAGATCCACTACATCAATGGTTACCTGGTCAATCTGGGCAAAGAACTCGGGATCGAGACACCGGTGAACCAAATGCTGACAGAACGGGTAACACTATTGTCGTCACATCAACAGGAGCAGACCGATGGGTAATCGCCTTTCCAAGATCTACACCCGCACCGGAGATGATGGCTCCACCGGGCTGGCCGATGGCAACCGCATCGCCAAGAATGCACTGCGTGTTGAAGCCATGGGGACCGCCGATGAACTGAACTGCCATATGGGTCTATTGATAGAAACTCTGGACAGCGACAACGAGCTGGTCGAAAGCTTCCGCCGAATTCAGCATCATCTGTTTGATCTGGGCGGTGAGTTTGCGATTCCGGGCAGCCGCGTGATTGGCGACGACCATATCCAATGGCTGGAGAACACCCTGGACCACCACAACGAAGACTTGCCCGCGCTGAAAAACTTTATACTGCCCGGCGGCAGCCCCGCCGCAGCGCAGTGCCACCTGGCCCGTGCCGTGTGCCGAAGGGCGGAACGTGTGGTTGTGGCACTGGGCCACGAAGACTCCATTAATACCGCCTCACGCCATTACCTGAACCGGCTTTCTGATCTGCTGTTTGTCATTGCACGGGTATTGGCACGGCGGGAAAACGGAGAAGAAATTCTGTGGGAACAGAAAAAATCCGGCCTCTGAGACCGGATTTTCAGTCAGACCTTGAAGGCGTCGACCAGGCGCTGAAGTGACGCGGTCAACTCCGACATCTGGCGAGAGGAGCCGAGCGTTTCTTCCGCATTGCGGGCGGTCACCTGCCCCAACTCGCTGATCTGCTCGACGCTGTCGTTCACGTTCTTCGACACCGCCGACTGTTCCTCGGCCGCCTGAGCGATCTGATGGCTCATATCCACGATGGTCGATATGCCCTGGGCGATGCGGTCCAGAGCTTCCGTCACCTCGGAGGATTTACGGACAGTGGTTGCCGTCACTTCGTGGCTGTTGGTCATCGCGGAGACGGCGTCCTTCACGCCGCTTTGCAGCCGCGAAATCATCCCTTCAATCTCTTCCGTCGATTTGTGGGTTCGCTGGGACAGGGACCGCACCTCGTCAGCAACAACCGCGAAGCCCCGGCCCTGCTCACCTGCCCGGGCTGCCTCGATGGCCGCATTCAGGGCCAGCAGGTTGGTTTGCTCAGCGATGGCTTTGATTTCGACCAACACCTGGCTGATATTGTCACTGTCCGAGCTGACCCGGTTGATCACTTCCACCGCACCGGCAATCTCGGTCGCCAGCCGGTTGATGGTTTCAACCGTGTCCGCAACGACCTCACGGCCCTTATCGGTATCGCGCTCGGCGGTACCGGCACTATCCGACACCCGATGCGCGCTTTCCGTCACTTCGTGCACGGCTTCGACCATCTGGGTCATGGCCTCGTTGATCTGGCCGGACTCTTCCATCTGGCGCGCCACCGCGTCGCTGTTCGCGGACGCTGTATCCTTCACGCGGGTCGCCTGCTGGTCCACGTCAGAGGCGGTGCTAGTCACCGAACGCACCAGCTCAGCGATCCGGTCCGTCATATTGTTGAACTCTGTGGTCAGCTCACCAAGCTCATCACGGTTATCGAGCTGGATATGCGCCGTCATGTCACCGGCGGCAACTGTTCGTGCGGCTTTACTGAACTGGTTGATGGCGGTTCGCACCGACATGAAGAAACCGATGTACAGATACACCACAATCAACAGGATCAGGACCAGCGCCACGACAATCAACTGACGCTGTCGAATTTCGCCTTGCAGCCGGGAATCGAGATTGCTGCCCACCACATCGAAAACCGACGCTTTCAGGTCTTCGTAATGCGCCAGTTCTCCGGCAACGAGGCTATCAAATTCCTGCCAGGGCAGCTCAAGACGCATCGGCGTAATAATGTTCTGGTCCAGTTCATCGCGAACCACACCCAGACTGTTGTTGATATTCTTCACTGCGTTACCGGCACCTGCTGAGAGCTGAGGCGAGGAGTCCAGGGCAACGGCGAGCGCGGGCTCCAGCAACGAGCTACGGTTGGTCAGTTCGTCATAAATTTCGTTCAGCGCATCACTGAGGCCGTGGCCGACCTGCCCTTCAACCAATGCAAACGTGCCGAAAGAGCGGGCCCGCCCGACGACATGCCTGGCGTCTGGCAAGGACTCACGAACCAGCCCGAGCAGCAATAAATTATCCCGGGAGGCATCCTGTCCGAGACCCGAAATCTCGATCGTTGCAGACAGCATGGCCCGGGCCTTCTGAACGAATTCCTGGTAGTACTTGAACTGGGGGTCAATATTGCCCTGATAGCTGTCAGACGATTGCAGCGCTTCCCAGTCTTCCTTCAGCTGCGCAATCTGCTGGCTCCAGTTGCCAGAAGTATCAAAAGCCGGTGTGCGGGAGAACAGTTCGTCAAGGATACCGCTGATGGTCTCGCCCGCCTCATCCGAACGAGACAGCAAGGCATTCTCATCCCTGGTTTTGCCCGGAGCGCGGTAATCACGATAGTCAAAGGCGGCATCCAGAAGGTGATCCACCTGCTCGAGCTGGGCCAGACCTTCCACGCCCCGGGTCATGGTATCAACCGAGCGGTTCAGCTCACTGATAACGAGCCATGACAGGCCCACGATCGGAAGCAGAAACAGCACACTGATCAGACTGAATTTGTAGAACATTGGCAGCCGGTTCATCAGTGCCACTGCAGGTTTTATAAGTTGTTTCACGTTGGCCCCGCACAGTGCATCTAAAAGATGGATAGTTATTCCTTTTTTATATTGTCGCCTAAAGTCTTAGAAACTTGAGCTCTTTTTGTTGTTAATGTGTAATATTTTTTATAATCCGAGCGTCAGGCCACCCCGGCAATCACCAACAATGCGATGCCACACACCCACACCAGCATGCTTCGATTCAACAGGTTCCGGATGGCGCTCAGGCTGCGCCCACCAAAACCGGGCCATTCATCCGGATGCACCTGCGAAAAGCGCGCGGGATCAAGTGCGTACCCCGTGAGTGCGCCGTTTGCCGCTCGCATCAGCACCTGGTCGGTACTGGCCACAGGAGAAAACAACAGGGCCCTGGCTTCACTCAGCCAGCCCGCAAGGTCGCCCGCGAGACCAAAAGTGAAGGCCAGCAACCGGGCTGGAATCCAGTTGGCAATTCCTGCAATTCTGGCAAAGCGCGGGCGGGCGGCTGCCTGAGGCCAGTGATCCTGCAGCGCAACCAGGCCACGGGCAAGAAAGGCCAGCCCGATACCACCGACCACATACCAGAACGCCACCAGGAAAAACCGCTCAAACAACGACACCACCAACGTCTTGCAAAGCGACAGATGCATGTCATCCGGAGACAGTGCCGCTCCGCGCTCATTGGCCGGCAGCGCGTCCTTGACGTGATGCCACGCGCCCTGCATATCGCCGCGGCTCCAAGCTTCGCTGTAGGCCGTCAGCAACGGCTTCCAGCCTGGTGCTCCCATCAGCAATAGCAACAACACGAACTCCAGCGGATAAAGCGCGAGCCGCCAACCACTCTCTTTCGCTGCCCATACCAGCCCCATCAGGAGGATCGCGGGCAACACTACCTTGACAAGGCCACGACCCAGTCGCGACTCCTGGCCGGCAGTCGTCTTGCGGCCGGTCTGAAACCAGGATAGCCACAGGTGATCACCAGACAGATAACCTGTCACGTCGAGACGACGGCGAACCAGCCAGGCGAGAAGAAACGTGACCAACACCATCAGGAGGCCCCTCCGGCATCCGCCAAAACGGCTTGCAACCGGCGACGGTAATGGTGCCAGTCAAACGCCGGGCCCGGATCGGTCTTTCGGCCGGGCGCGATATCACAATGGCCGGTTATTCGCTCACTGGTGATAATGGGCCATACCTTCATCACTAATGCAGACAGCTCAGCCAGGCGCTGATACTGGGCTTCGGTGTAGGGGGTGTCGTCGGTTCCCTCGAGCTCTATGCCAATGGAAAAGTCATTGCACTCTTCCTCACCCTGAAAGCTGGAGCGCCCGGCATGCCATGCCCGGTCAAGGAAGCTGACAAACTGCACCACATTGCCGTCACGGCGGACCAACGCATGCGCGGACACCTTCAGGTCGGCAATGGATTCAAAATAGGGGTGTTCAGAGGGGTTCAGGCAGTTGCAGAAAAGGTGCTCAATCGCGTCACCGCCGAACTGGCCAGGTGGCAGGCTGATGTTATGGACCACCAGAAGCGAGATCACAGCATCCTCCGGGCGCGGCCCGAAATTGGGTGACGGGCACCACCGGACCGGCGCAACCCGGCCGGTTTCGCGCAGGTGATCAATCGAGGTTCTGGTAAGGAGCGCCAGGTCGTGGTTCCGGCTTTGAGTCGAATCAGGCAAGGTCATTCCAGCGGGTTTGTTGCTGTTGCTATGTGCCCTGATTGAAGCACAAACTTGCCCCGGTTGCTACGCTGTCTCAGTCCTTGCGGCTGGTTCTCAGGTTGTCGATGATGGATTCCAGCGCGCGGTCGAAGATCAGCCCATCATCAAGCAAGGTGATTTCGTTGCAGGCCATGGCCGTGGCCAGAGACTCACGCTGGTACTCAGCGACCTTGCCACCACTGCGGTTCACGAAGATGTATTTACCGGTTGCCTTGATAAGCGCTGCCAGCTTGCAACGGGTTTTAACACCCTCCCTGCTGAGTTCAATCCAGGACCCTACCCGCAGCCGGTCAGCTTGCTCAAGCCATGACAGATCGACAGAAGGCGATTCCTCGAGTCGCTCCATGACGGTGTCCAGTTCCGGCTCTGGCTGGGCTGGCATTTCCATCTTCGGCTGCTGTGGTGCCGGTGCAGAACGGGTAGTGACCAGTTGCTGGAACACATCAACGTGGGCCAATTCCAGATCCCGAATAAACGCGTCGGTGGCAAACGGGTCCCAGGAAATTTCCTGCAGGGCGCGGCGCAGATTGTCCACGATCGATGGGATCGACCGCAGCAATTCTGCCCGAGTGTCATTGGTTACTGGGTGCGGGTCCAGGCTCCAGATCAATTTATGGGACAACTCCACCGCCTTTTTCCAGGCGTCGCTGTCCGCACCTTCTCGCAGTATCGTCCACTGTAGATACTTGCTCCAGGCTTCTGACAATAGTGCCTGAACGGGCTCCGGCAACTCGCGCCCTGCGGTGGCGTCGGCGATCAGACGGTTAACAGAATCCGCAGCTCGTTCCTGCCTCGCCCGCCCTTCTTCGGCATCCCGCAGGCGCTGCTCTACCAGCTCACGTCGCCGACGATCCAGGTCCATGAAATGACTGAAGTCATTCAGCAGTTCCTCGAACAGACCAACGTTGTCGATGAACTCGTTGAGCACACGGCTTACCACGGAT
The DNA here is from genome assembly GCF_040904845.1 of Marinobacter sp. GTDB lineage: Bacteria > Pseudomonadota > Gammaproteobacteria > Pseudomonadales > Oleiphilaceae > Marinobacter. Next base: position 12,989 of record NZ_JBBDSR010000017.1, read on the forward strand.
TCGATTTTCTCCAGCAGCAGATCCCGTTGCCCGCTCTCTTTCTCAGCCCAGCCGATCGCCGACATGGCCAGTTCATTCAGCAGTTTGCGAACCGGGTGCCCTCCCCGGTTGAAAAAATTCTTATCACTCAGCGCCACCTTCAGAACCGGGATCTGTAGCCGGCCAATCAACACTTTCATCACCGGATGAAGCTGTCGATCTTCGAGGATAAAATCGAAAAGCATAGAGACAAGATTGATGACATCGCTGTCCACCTGACCGACCGTAAACGCTGTCCCATCCTTTGCCCTGAGTACCGGCGCAAGCTGTTCCGTCAGCGGCGACACCTGCGTGTCGGAAGAGTCTGCCGGACGCGCCTGAACGTCATTGAGTCGAGCCATCAGCGCACCGGTGTCCAGAAACCCCTGCCCACCGGCAATGCTCCCCTCAGCCGCGCCAGAGCGCCCCTGATGCAGCAGGGCACTCAGCTCCGAAAACGTCCCCCCGGACGAACCGGATGTGGTCGCCTGAGCCGCGCTGGTGCCCGCTGACGGGGCCTGACTTTCCCCGCTCTGCGCCTGGCTGCCCCCTTGCGGAGACCGCTGTGCAGGGCGATCGCCCACCGGTAGGCGCTTCATATCGGGCAACACACCTTCCGTAATGAGCGTTTGATTGGCTTCCTGGTAAAAGCTACCCAGATTGTCCGCCAGCAGCCGGTCAAACAGTTTGAGTACCACCAGCTTGGCCCGGATATCAATATCCAGGTCGGAACAGGCTTCGGCCACACCGCCACAAATCACTTCCGGGCTCAGGGGCATCTGGCTGTCAGACAGTTTGACAGCGGGCATCAGGTGGCTGAAGCGGACATTCAGAAGGCGAATCGCATCGCTGTATTGGCTGCGCAACTTTTGCACAAGGTTCTCGATAGCAACCCGCTGCTCCAGTTCCGAATGGTCGAGCAACGACAGCGAATCCTGGTCCACGTCATCCAGGCTGGCACCTGAGTTGGCGGGATTGAACTTACCCACATCGTTGAAGGCCCGGCTGACGTACTGCAGCATGGACAACGTCATGGCCTTGCGACGCAACCGCATCTCACGCATGGCGTCGAAGTAAGCCGCCTGATCCTCATTGGCGCTGGCTTTGTCCGCCAACTCGAACAACGCATCATCCGCGCGGTCAAAAAAGCCCGCCATCACCTTCTTGAGGGATTGACCAGAAACGTCACGCAGCCGCACCAATGCGTGGGGCAACTCAAACCGGGCCCCGGACTTCTGAGCGCCAAAGTTGACGACTTTGTTATCCTGCGCCATGAGGCTGCTCCGGATGGTGACTGACAACGGAAAAAACACTTTTCGACACTGCATCTTAGGCGGTTGCGACGTCACCTTGTGTCAGAATTTGTCACCTTTTGTGACCGGGCGACGCAGTTCACATTCTAGCAGCCCTCTCACTTTCGCATTCCGCCACCCCCTTCCGGTTTGGCGAATCCGCTGGCTGCCTATAGAATCATTCGTCGGGCCATGCGCCCACAGGATCAGCCACCAACATGCTACGAGAGCCCCGGACCCCACAATGATTCCAGCCGACCTGCTTCGCCAATCCCGTGTTGACTCCGTTGCTTACAGCCTGCGTGAGGATGTGGGCGACGGTGACATCACCGCCCGGCTCATTCCGGCCGACAAAACCGGTAGAGGGCGCGTGATTACCCGGGAATCCGCAGTGCTCGCAGGCCGTGACTGGGTCGAGGAAGTCTTCCGCCAGGTGGACCCGGCGGTGACGCTCACCTGGTTCGCCAGCGACGGTGACCGCATCAGCGCCGACAGCGTGGTGTTCCAGTTTGAAGGGGCGGCGCGAAGCCTGCTGACTGCTGAGCGGGCAGCACTGAACTGGCTGCAAACGCTCTCCGGCACTGCCACCGCCTGCGCAGAGTACGCTGACCGGGTAGCTCATACCGACGTCCGCCTGCTCGACACCCGGAAAACCCTGCCAGGCTTACGCCTTGCCCAGAAATACGCGGTCACTTGCGGCGGCTGCTTCAATCATCGCCTTGGCCTCTGGGATGCATTTCTGATCAAGGAGAACCACATTGCGGCCTGTGGCTCTATTGCTGCCGCCGTCACTGAAGCCCGGAGTATCGCACCGGGCCGCCCAGTGGAGGTGGAAACGGAAAATCTGGATGAACTGGATCAGGCGCTGAACGCTGGCGCTGACATTATCATGCTTGATGAGTTCACACTGTCCGACATGAAGCACGCGGTGGCGATCACTGCGGGTAAAGCCCGGCTGGAAGCGTCCGGCGGCATCAATGCGGACACCCTGGTACCCATTGCAGCAACCGGCGTGGACTACATCTCCATTGGCGCGCTGACCAAGGACCTCAAGGCCATTGACCTGTCCATGCGCCTGGACTAACGGCCCTTCAGGTGTTGCGCGAGAGCAGCCGGTCCATCTCTTCCAGCGCCCGGATAACCGCAGAGCCAGATTCAGGCCGCCCGCGAAAATGCTCTTCTGCCATGGGGGCCATGCCTGACACCTCCGGCAGCGGGCTGCCATTCTCCACCAGCACGCTCATCCGTGCCACAAACACAAATTGTAGCCACTGGGTGAACGACAGGGTATCGAGACAGAAAGGCTGGCTGCTCTGTAACAACTCGGGGGCGGGCGGCTCGTTCTCCCACAGATTGAGCTCACGGAGCGTCAGCTCAATCTGCAGCAGGCTATCGGCAACACTGCCGATCTGGTTGGGCGATTCAGTCATAGGTAATCCGGAGTCAGTCCGCAAGCGGTTCCAGCTCCACGGTCTCGCCGTGCAATACCCGGAACAGGTTTTCGTACTGTTTGGTCAAGGGGTGTTTCGGGGCCATATGAATCAGAGGTTGCCGGCTCTGGTGTGACTCTTTCATTTTGACCGAACTGGACAGGCGCACCGGAAGCATGGGCAGGCCCTCTTCCGTCAGTTCACGAACCAACTGCTTGGGCAAACTTGCCCGCGGCTGGAACTGGTTGGCAATAATACCCTCCACCACCAGGTCCTCGTTATGGTCCTCCTGCAAATCTCGGATCTCATTGAGGAGGTTGTAGAGCGCCTGGCGAGAGAAGTCGTCGCAATCAAACGGAATCAGGCAACGTTGCGCCGCGATCAGCGCCGAACGCGTGTAAAAATTGAGAGCCGGTGCGGTATCAATATAAATCGCATCAAAGGTGTCTCCCAGCTTCTTCAGGGCTTCACGCAACTTGTATATCTTGTGCTTGGCCTCAAGTTTGCGCTCCAGAAAATCCAGTTCGGGGCTGGACGGCATCACGAAGAGGTTATCAAACGGTGAAGCATGAACGAATTCGTCTGGGCGGCGATTGAACACCGTAAACGCCACGGTTTGCTCGAGCATGTCCGCCACGGTATCTCGCAGCTCACTGGCAGGCTTGCCAAGCAGGTAGTGGGTGGAGTTGCCCTGGGGATCAAGATCGACCACCAGCGTGCGCTTGCCCTGGGCGGCGCTGATGGCGGCCAGGTTACAGGTTATACTGGACTTCCCGACACCACCCTTCTGATTGAATACGACTCGTCTCATCTTTCCCCCTGACGCGCTTCCGGCAGGCACTGGCACTGCCAGGCCCCGGTCGTTCGATGTTATTTCAATAATGTATGACGGCTACCATCCCATAACCGACTTCACAAACGGGATAGTCAGCCGCCTTTGAGCCTGCAACGAATTTTCGTCAAGCCGATCCAGCATCGCCAGCAGATCGCCGAGCTTTCGCGGGGCGCGTCGCAGTATGAAACCCGCTACGTCTTCGCCCATAACCAGTCCGCGCTGCTCAGCCCGCGCCATCAATATTCTGAGGCGGTCGTCATCCCGGTAGATACCCAGTTGTATCAGCAAACCATGGGACAGCCGTGAAATCAGGTCAGGCAGAACAAATCCTGAAGACGCCGGGACTTCCGAGATACTGACAACCAGCACGTGGCCATTGTCGAGAACCCGATTGTACAGGTGAAAAACCGCCTCTTCCCACTCTTCCCGGCCGGCAATGAGATTCAGGTCATCAAGACAGATCAGCGCCTGATGCTCAAGGCCCGTCAGTGCTTCTGGCCCGAATGGCAATAACTCCTCAAGACTGACGCATACCGCAGTCTGACCGCGACTCTCGGAAAAATGGCAGACAGCCTGCAATAAATGACTTTTGCCGGTGTCGGCATCTCCGCAAACCACCACCACTGGCACGCCCGACGCATTGCGGCACACCGACTCCAGGCGTGCGGCCGCGCTGGCATTTCTGTCACCGTGGAAGTTATCAAACCGCGCATCGTCACGCAGCCTGACCCCAAGTACCATCTGAGAGGGACTCATGGGCGTTTCACCCTCCAGGCCCGGATGCTCCAGACCACCAGATAGTGGACACCACTAAAAATCGCGGAGGCGGCCACCAGGTATATCCCTGCATTAAGTACCCAGGGCGGCATGAGAAGACCGCCGAGCAAAATAATAATGGCCAGGATTACGAGTATCTGTATCAGGGTGTTGAGCTTGCCTGGGATACTGGGCTCCATTTCAAATCGGCCAACCCAATAATGGAAAGCCAGCCCACCCGCAACAATCAGAAGATCGCGACCAAGAACCAGCGCAAACAGCCAGACTGGCAGAACGCTGGTCAACGTCAGCACCAGGTAGGCGGTGATCAACAACGCCTTGTCCGCCAGTGGATCGGCTATGGCACCAAAGCGCGACTTCCAGTTGAACTGCCGGGCCAGGAAGCCATCAATCGCGTCTGTCGCTGCGGCAACAAAAAAGATACCGAGGGCCAGCCGATACTGAGCAGCCAGCAAAGCTGCTGCGAACGGGATGATCAGCAAGATTCGTAAAAACGTCAGGGCATTCGGTATCCACCGCCAGCGTTCTGACATTAACAGGTTCCCTCCGCCGCTGAATTACTCCGCAACATCCGAGCCGATAACCGATGCGGGCTGCCACCGATAACGAAGAATCTCGTACAGCGATTCAAACGCCTCCTCAGACTCTTCCGCGCCCCCGAGCAAAGGCTGGTAAACAAACAGCGGGTCGGAAACTGAACCGGAAGGGTCCGTCTCCGCGGTTGTGTCGGCCGGTATTTCTTCTTCCGAACGGTTCGATTCTTCCGCATCCGACAAGGGCACCAGGCGGGCGTCCAGGGCAATATACTCCCGCAACTGTTCCAGCTCTCCAGAGAACGCCACCCGCAGCGTAAGCTGATCACCCGCCACTCGTGAAGCCCCAACATCCTGCACCGGGGTAAGGTCATCAAGCACATCGATAATGCTGCCGTAATCCTTCAGATTGCTGACGCCGCTGATAACAATGTCTACTTTCGGTAACTCGTCCACATCGCCGGCGGCTACCGCATAGCGGCTGGCGTAGGCATCGGCCCAGCGCCCAATGACCTTTTCCGCCAATGCCTGTTCCGTGCCGGCGGTAACGGACTGTTCGCCCTCATCCATACCCATGCCATCAAAAATCCACCCGGCCCGCCATTCGCCGCCCGAGCGACTGACCCGAACCAGCGCCATGGCATCGTGACCGATCTCTTCCGAGGACGATTTCACGCGGGCAGTAAATTGGCCCCATATATCGGAAAGCAGCTCCCGGTCCCCCGCCATGTCCCGGGGCGGGAGACTGACAGGTAACCCACGGTCGGACGCAGCCTGCTGAAATGCTTTGGACCAGCGGCTGTCTCCGCCACCACTGCTTTCATCGTCAGAATCCTGAACGGTAAGCAGGGTTCTCGTGCCCCGTTCCTCAACCGCGACCCAGGCCAGGGTTAACGGGCGGTTGGCTCCCCAAACCGGCGCATCAACCGACGCCAGAGCGCTGTTAACGCCAACGGCACCGAAAGTCATGCGCAAGCGGTCGCCATCATCACTGCGTAGAAACTGATAGGACTGCAAAAGCGACTCTGCGTCATCCAAACGTTCCGCCACACCTGCGTTGTCGAGTACTTCCCGGCTGCCAGACACCCGCACAAATACTTTTTCAAGGCCGTCAGCATACCCCTGCTTCAGCTCACCGGGCTGCGATCCCTCAACGGGAACCTCAATTGAATAGAGGCCGCTCACCGTCACCGCACCGGCCGGCGCTGCAATCAGAGCCGCGAGGCTGCCGGTAATCAGCAGTGTCTGTCGGAACGCGCGCGCTGCCTGTGTCGAAATTCGTCCTGATAATGACATGAAACACCCTGCAATTCGCTTGAATGGCGCATAGGATACACCAAGGCCCAAGGCGTGAGTAGCTAACGGGGATTTCGGAAAATCAATTTGGAGCGCCACCCGTCACCTGTTAAAATCCGCGACCTGACCCACTGGCCAAACGGTTAAGCACACCATGAGCGAACAGAAGCCCTCCCTCACCTATCGTGATGCCGGCGTAGACATCGACGCCGGAAACGAACTCGTCAACCGCATAAAGGACACGGCAGCACGCACCCGCCGTCCTGAAGTGCTCGGAGGACTCGGCGGTTTCGGTGCCATGGTGGCGATACCCGCCGGATACCACGAGCCGGTGCTGGTGTCCGGGACCGACGGTGTCGGCACAAAACTGCGCCTGGCCATGCAATTGGATAAGCACGACTCCATCGGCATAGACCTGGTCGCCATGTGTGTAAACGATCTGGTCGTGGGCGGCGCTGAGCCACTGTTTTTTCTGGACTACTACGCAACGGGCAAACTGAACGTTGAGGTGGCGACCCAGGTGGTCGCCGGCATTGGCGAGGGATGCGAGCAGTCGGGTTGCGCACTGGTCGGCGGCGAAACCGCCGAAATGCCGGGCATGTACGAGGGCGATGATTACGACCTGGCCGGGTTCTGCGTTGGTGTGGCGGAGCGCAGCGAAATTATCGATGGCAGCCGTGTCCAGACCGGAGACGTCCTTCTGGCGCTAGGCTCATCAGGCCCCCACTCCAATGGCTACTCGCTGATTCGCAAGATCATTGAGGTCAGCAACGCCGACCTGTCCCAGCCGATCGGAGACGTGTCACTGGCGGAAGCACTGCTGGCCCCTACCCGTATTTATGTAAAGAACCTGCTACAACTGATTCGCGAAGTAGACGTTCGTGCTCTGTCGCACATCACCGGCGGCGGGCTTCCGGAGAACATTCCCCGGGTATTGCCCAATGGCGCTGTGGCCGCCATTGATACCGGCAGCTGGAGCCTGCCCCCGGTCTTCCAGTGGTTACAGAATGCCGGCGGCGTTGCCAGTGAGGAAATGTACAGAACGTTTAACTGTGGTATTGGCATGGTGGTTTGCGTGGCGGCCAACCAGAAAGACCTGGCCCTCGACACACTCAATGCCATGGGCGAGAAAGCCTGGCAGGTGGGCGTCATCGAAAGTGCGGATGACGCATCGGCGAAACCCGTTGTTCGGTATGCACCGGGGTTGCTCGCGGAATGAATGCAGATCCCGCTCCGCTCCCCCGCATCCTGGTTCTCGTGTCTGGCAATGGCACTAACCTGCAGGCACTGATTGATGCCAGTCGCGAACGTGATTTCCCGGGGCAGATCGTCGCTGTGGGCAGTAACCGCCCTGACGCCTTTGCGCTTGAGAGAGCTGCCCAGGCCCACATCGATACCTTCGTGGTCAACCACAAGGATTATGGTTCACGGGAAGAATTTGAGGGTGCACTGATGGCCGAGATCCGTCGCCACAACCCGGACCTGGTGGTACTGGCAGGGTTCATGCGCATTCTCACCACCGATTTCGTGCGCGCGTTGCGGGGAACCATGCTCAACATACACCCGTCGCTGCTGCCCAAATACACCGGCCTGAATACGCATCAGCGTGTGCTGGACGCCGGTGATCCGGCTCACGGTGTTTCTGTTCACTTTGTCACCGAGGAACTGGACGGCGGCCCCGTCGTGGCCCAGGCTGAGGTGACAATGGACCCGGACGATACCGCTGAATCCCTGGCGGAAAAGGTGCAGCAGAAGGAACACCTGCTCTACCCCATCGTTGTTCGCTGGTTCTGCGAGGGTCGCATCCACCTTGGTTCCGACTATGTTCTGTTTGACGGCGAGCTGCTGTCAAAACCCATGCGACTGCCCGACGACCGCGTCACTCATTAAACAGATTGTCATCCTCCCGCCCGCTCCGGCGGGCTACACTGTGCGCATCATGTAGCCTTGCGCAACAGGAGCGACACCATGCCGTTATTCGTTTTTGCCCGACTCTTGGTCGTGTTCACCGCTTGGCTGATGCTGGCGATGACGCCCGCCCCCGCCACTGCATCTGAAACCGAGGGCAAAACCGAGATCCCGCCCCTGCTCCCACTGAAAGCCAGCTACAACGCTTCCATGGACAAGGGCATTTCGCTCAACGGCAGTGCAAGCCGCACGCTGGAAGAGCGCGACGATGGCACCTGGGTTTATCGCACCCGGGTAAACTCATTTATTGCTGACATCGACGAATCCCTGATCCTGCGGTGGCAGGATGGCCAGGTCATCCCGCTGACATACCGCTACGAGCTGTCCGGCTTTCTTATCAAAAACCGGAAAGAGGCCATCGATTTTGACTGGGAGTCGGGAACGGCGACGGGCCACCACGAGGGAGACCGCTTCTCGCTGGAGCTGGAGGACGGTACGCTGGACCCCATGGGCTATCAGCTTCAGCTACACCAGGATATTCGTGCCGGCAAACGGGAAATGGAATATCGGGTCATCGACAAAGGCAGCTACGATACTGACCAGTTTGCAGTGATCGACGAGGAAACACTCCGCACCAGCAAGGGCCATGTTGCCACCATCAAGGCAGAGAAAGTGCGCGACGGTGACAGCAAGCGCCAGACCCTGATGTGGTTTGCCCCGGATCAGGAGTATTTGCTGGTTCGGCTGCTCCAGGTCGAACCGGACGGCAGTCGCTACGAGATCGTTATTGATGAAGCGGAGGTCCGCCGCTAGCCGTTATGATCGGCCCAGACCGCGCGAACTTCATCCGCAATTATTCTCAGGCCCTCCGCCACCCGCTCGTCGTCCTGGGAGTAGGTGACCCGCAGACATTCATGGCGGTGCCTCCAGCCGTCCTCCGGGAGACCGGGGAAGAAATAGTGCCCTGACACTACCAGGACGCCCCGGGCTTTCAGGCGCTGATAGAGCGCCAGGCTGGTGATTGGCAACTCCGGGAACCACAGCCACAGGAACATGGCACCTTCGGGTTTATGCACATACCAGTGTGCAGTATCCTCGCCCATCGCGTGGCGGAACACGGCAACCGCTTTTTCCATTTTGGCCCGGTAAAACGGGCACACCACATCACGGCTCAGTGACAGTATTTCACCGGAGCGCACCAGCGGCTCCGCGATCATTGCACCAAAACTGCCGGTGGCGAGATTCATGATGGCGTTAATCCCTGAAAGCGCCTTAATCACCGGCTCGGCCGCGATGACAATGCCGGTCCGAGCCGCCGGCAAACCAAACTTGGAAAGGCTCAGACATAGAATAATCTGCTCATTCCAGGTCGGCGTGGCCTCCACAAACAACAGGCTTGGGAAAGGCGTGCCGTAAGCTCCATCGACAATCAGCGGCACATCGTGCTGACGGGCCAGTTGCTCCAGCCTGGCCAACTCCTCATCCGTGACGACGTTACCGGTTGGGTTGGTGGGGCGAGACACGCAAATAGCACCGGTTTCACCAGTCACCTCAACCGCGTCAAAATCCACCCGGTACTTGAATTCATGGGCGTCGGTAAACGAAATGTCTGGCTGAACGGCTCGAAACAGCCCCGGCTCCAGGCCGGCATCCGCATAACCAATGTACTCGGGTGCCAGCGGCAGCAGGATGTGTTTACGATGCCCGTCGCCATAGTCACCGCCGAACATGTTAAACAGCATGAAAAACGCGGCTTGGCTGCCGTTGGTCAGCGCAATGTTTTCCGGCTTGAGGCCCCAACCGTACTCCCGGTTCAACAGCTCAACCAGTGATGCTATAAACTGCTTCTCACCTTGCGGCGGATCGTAATTCCCGACCAACCGGCGCATATCAGCAGGGCTCTCGGTAATATCCCCGAGAATATCTTTCACCCGCTGCTGAACCTCTGGAATGTGCCCAGGGTTACCTCCCCCCATCATGATCATGTCATCACCGGAGGCCAGCGCATTGCCCAAATCATCCATTAACGAGGTGATGCCGGCATCGGCGGTAAATTTCCGACCAAAAGCTGAAAGTTTCATGGGCTTACCAATTCAACGGGAGATGATGGGTTCAGTGTAGGACAGAGCGGGGGCGACCGCAGGTTCAGTCGCCCAGTGAAATACCCAGATTGCTGACACCGTCATTGGCGGCCAGCTGGTGCCACCGCTTGACAAACTGACTGGTGGGCGTGCGCTGCCGCTTGAGATCAAGTACGAGGTCTCGCTGGAACGCTTTGTCTTCCTTCATGAGCGGGTGTTGCTCCAGCAGGCGGATCAACCCGTCTTCATCAAGGTCTTCCCCTTCCGACATTTCGACGAAGTTCATGACGGTGGTCGTGGCGATCCCTGAGGCCTCGGTGGCGCGGTGCTTGCCCGGGTTGAGCCGGTTCAGTAGCGCCTGCTCGAGCAACTGGCAAAAATCAAACGCGGGGTATACGCCGTATGCGTAATAGCCGTTTACGTCTGGCGACAGGGCTTCCAGTTTTGCCAGAAGTTGAGGGATGGCCGCCTCGGAGGCGTCTTTCTGCAGCATGTCCCAGCCCAGATCAAGAAGCTGGCGCATTTTGGCACCGGTTTTCAGCCCAACGGCCTCGGCAAACAGGGCGTAGTTGGGAAACGAACGTTCTGCCAGCGCCAGCAGGAATACGCATTCCCGCCAGCCCTGGAGTTGTGACACTGCTTTCAGAAACTGGTTGGCGTTCATGTTCGCGGCAGGGTCACGCCGGTCTGGCCAAGATATTTGCCGCCCCGGTCTTTGTAGCTGGTTTCACAGATTTCATCAGACTCGAAGAACAGCATCTGGGCCACGCCTTCGTTCGCGTAGATCTTGGCCGGCAGATTGGTGGTGTTGGAAAACTCCAGGGTAACCTGCCCTTCCCACTCCGGCTCCAGCGGTGTGACGTTGACGATGATGCCACACCGGGCGTAGGTGGATTTGCCCAGGCAGATGGTCAGCACGCTGCGCGGGATACGGAAATACTCCACGGTGCGGGCCAGTGCGAAGGAGTTGGGCGGAATGATGCAGACGTCGCCGGTGTAGTTGACGAAGCTGTTCTCATCAAAGTTCTTCGGGTCCACAGTCGCGGAGTGGACGTTGGTGAAAATCTTGAATTCACTGCTGCAACGAACGTCGTAGCCGTAACTGGAGGTGCCGTAAGAAATAACACGGCCCTTTTCGGTTTCACGAACCTGGCCGGCTTCGAAGGGTTCGATCATGCCCTGTTCGGCGGACATCCGGCGGATCCACTTATCGGATTTGATGCTCATGGGTGAAGTCTCGTTTTCGCTGGGAAAAATTGAGGCGTAGTCTACCTGTTCCCTTAGAGTCTGTCGAAGCTTCATCCCTTCTGGGACTTGGGGGCTTCGGAGGCAGGAAGGGCGGTCCAAAAACCGCTACGAGCACATCCATGTGCGCTTCTCTCCGGCCATCCATGGCCTCCGAAATTTTTGGACCGCCCTTCCTGCCCCCTCGATCCAACAACGGAGTGGGCTTCCTGCATTCTTGAGACTAATGTTCGGTAACCGATACGCTGGAGATTGATCCGCTCAGATTTCTTTCCCGCGTGGACAGCTCTGCCCCGACCTTCCGCGCTATATCGCGGTAACGGCGAGCCACTTCGGAATCCGGTTCGGCAACTACCGAAGGGGTGCCGCCGTCGGTCTGTTCGCGGATGGTCATGTGCAGGGGCAACTGGCCCAGCAGTGTGGTGTCGTATTCCTCGGCAATGCGTTCGCCGCCGCCATGACCGAAAAGGGGTTCTTCGTGGCCGCAGTTGCTGCAGATGTGAACGCTCATGTTTTCAACCACACCCAACACCGGAATGTCGACTTTGCGAAACATTTCGATGCCTTTCTTGCCGTCCAGCAGGGCGATGTCCTGGGGCGTGGTGACGATCACGGCACCGGTGACGGGGACTTTCTGGGCCAGGGTGAGCTGGATGTCACCCGTGCCCGGGGGCATGTCGACGATAAGGTAATCCAGTTCATTCCACAGGGTCTGCTGCAGCAATTGCATAACCGCGCCGCTGACCATCGGTCCGCGCCAGACCATGGGGGTTTTCTCGGTGACCACGAAGGCCATGGAGTTGGCCTGCAGGCCGTGGGCATCCATGGGAACGAAGTATTTGTTTTCGCGGGTGTCGGGGCGCTTGCCTTCGGGTACACCGAGCATCATGCCGATGCTGGGGCCGTAGATGTCGGCGTCGAGGATGCCGACCCGGGCCCCTTCGGCCTGCAGTGCAAGGGCGAGGTTAACGGCGGTGGTGGACTTACCAACACCGCCCTTGCCGGAGGCAACCGCAATAATATTTTTCACACCAGGCACAGACGGCAGGCCTTTCTGTACTTTATACGAGTGAATTTTCTGGCCAACATGGACGTCGGCGCTTTCAACCCCGTCAACATTTTCCAGGGCGTTGGTGACCAGCTGTTTCAACGCGCCAGCGATGCCTTTGGAGGGGTATGGCAGCTCCACCGTCAGGGTCACTTTGCCCTGGTCGTCCGCGGTCAGGGATTTGACCGCGCCGAGGTCGTAAAGGTCCTGATTGCGGTAGGGGTCGCGGTATTCGCGAACGGCCGCTTGCAGGGCCGGTTCTGAAATCTGGGTCATCGGGCTCTCCGGAAATGGCTCATGCTTGATTTTAAGCACAGAAACGGGTGTTTCGGATGAAAAAAGTCTGGTCGGAAGGTATCATCTGTGCCCGTTTCTGACCATATGGAGTCTTCACCCGGATCAACGGTGGGCTCTGTTTTACCGGTTAACGCCAAATCCTTATTTATTGAAGGTTCGGATATCAACATGACGCAAGCGAGTTCAAAGCAACAGCGCGATATTCTGGTGACCAGCGCCCTGCCTTATGCCAATGGCCCCATCCATCTGGGCCATCTGCTGGAATACATTCAGACCGATATCTGGGTGCGCTATCAGAAGATGCGGGGCCAGAACTGCTATTACGTTTGCGCCGACGATGCCCACGGCACCGCCATCATGTTGCGGGCCGAGCGGGAAGGCATCACCTCCGAGCAACTGATTGATCGCATCCGTGAGGAGCATCAGGAAGATTTCGGTGGTTTCCATATCCGCTTTGACAACTATCACACCACCCATTCCGAGGAGAACCGCCAGTTCTCGGAGTACATCTACCGGCAGTTGCAGGAAAACGGGCACATTGCGACGCGCAATATCACCCAGTCCTTCGACCCGGAAAAAAACATGTTCCTGGCGGACCGGTTTATCAAGGGCACCTGCCCCAAGTGCAAAACCGAGGATCAGTACGGTGATAACTGCGAGGCCTGCGGGGCCACTTACACGCCGGCAGAATTGATCAACCCGCGCTCGGCGGTGTCCGGTGCCACGCCGATTGAGAAAGAATCGGAACATTATTTCTTCAAGCTGCCGGACTTTGCCGATTTCCTTGCCAAGTGGACCCGCAGCGGCACGCTGCAGCCACAGGTAGCCAATAAACTGGCCGAATGGCTGGACGCCGGCCTGCAGGAGTGGGACATCAGCCGCGATGCGCCCTACTTCGGGTTCGAGATTCCGGATGCGCCGGGCAAGTACTTCTACGTGTGGTTGGACGCACCCATTGGTTACCTGGCCAGCTTCAAGAATCTGTGTGTGCGTGAAGGCATCGATTTCGAACACTTCTGGAAGGCAGACTCCACCGCCGAGGTGTACCACTTCATCGGCAAGGACATCATCAACTTCCACGCCCTGTTCTGGCCGTCGATGCTGCACGATGCCGGTTTCCGCACCCCAACGGCGGTCTGGGCTCACGGTTTTGTGACGGTTAACGGCAAGAAGATGTCCAAATCCCGGGGCACGTTCATCATGGCCCGCACTTACCTGGACCATCTGAACCCGGAATACCTGCGCTATTACTTTGCCTCCAAGCTGACCGGCGGCGTGGATGACATGGATCTGAACCTGGAGGACTTTGCCGCGCGGGTGAATTCCGACCTGGTCGGCAAAGTGGTCAATATTGCCAGCCGCAGCGCCGGTTTTATTACCAAGCGCTTCGACGGCCAGCTAGGACAGATCACTGAGCATGACAAGCTGCAACAGTTTATCGATGCCGGCCAGGAGGTTGCCGATTTATACGAAGCCCGTGAATTCGGCCGCGCCATGCGACGGATCATGGAGCTCGCAGACATCGCCAATCAGTACGTGAACGACGAACAGCCATGGGTGATCGCCAAGCAGGAAGGCCAGGATAAGCAGCTTCAAGCCATCTGCACCAACGCCCTTAACATGTTCCACTTGCTGATGACCTACCTGGCGCCGGTACTGCCGGAGACGGCAAAAGCCTCCGAATCGTTCCTGAACGCCAGGCTCGACTGGAACAACCGTAGCAAACGGCTGGAGAACCACGGCATCGACAAGTTCAAGCCGCTGATGAGCCGTGTGGATATGGCCCAGATCGAAAAAATGCTGGACGCCTCCAAAGAAGAGCTGCCCGCAGCGACCGGCAAGCCGGCGGAATCCGCCAATCTCGAGCCGGTGGCCGACGAGATAGAATTCGGGGACTTCGCAAAAGTGGATCTTCGGGTGGCGAAAATCGTCAAAGCCGAACACGTGGAAGGGGCCGACAAGCTGCTGCGTCTGACTCTGGATATCGGGCAGGGTGACCGCAATGTGTTCGCGGGCATCAAGTCTGCCTACAAACCGGAGGAGCTGGAAGGCCGGTTGACGGTGATGGTCGCCAACCTGAAGCCCCGGAAAATGAAGTTTGGCCTATCCGAAGGCATGGTTCTGGCGGCAGGCCCTGGCGGCAAGGACATTTTCATCCTGTCACCAGACGCCGGTGCCACCCCGGGCATGCGGATTATGTAAACCACCGGCATAAACGCGGTGTGACGATGACGGGTGTTGGAGTGTGACGGAGCAAGGCGAATGACCGAGTACCTGCTGATTCTGGTCAGCACCATTCTGGTGAACAACTTTGTGCTGGTTCAGTTCCTCGGGCTGTGCCCGTTCATGGGGGTATCCGGCAAGCTGGAGACCGCCATGGGCATGTCTCTGGCCACCACGTTTGTACTGACCCTTGCGTCCGTGTGCAGCTATCTGGCCTACACCTACCTGCTGGAACCACTGGACCTGGTGTTCCTGAAAACCATCACCTTCATTCTGGTGATTGCGGTGGTGGTTCAGTTCACCGAAATGGTGGTCCGCAAGACCAGCCCCCTGCTCTACAGAGTACTCGGCATTTTTCTGCCGCTGATCACTACCAATTGCGCGGTGCTTGGGGTGGCCTTGCTGAACCTGAACAGGAACAACAATTTCGTGGAATCTGTCCTGTATGGGTTTGGTGCCGCCGCCGGTTTTTCGTTGGTGCTGGTGCTGTTTGCCGCCCTGCGTGAGCGCATCGCCGTGGCGGATGTGCCCGTGGCCTTCCGCGGTGCAGCGATCGGCATGGTGACCGCAGGGCTGATGTCATTGGCGTTCATGGGCTTCACCGGCCTGGTCAGCGTTTGACGGGGTCAGAGTTAAGATTGTAAGGGCCAGGGGTTAGGAGTTTCAGTCGTATGTGGACAAGTATTCTCATTGCCGTTGTTGTGCTGCTGGCACTGGCCGTCGTGTTTGGCGGGCTGCTGGGCTACGCAGCAGAGCGATTCCGGGTCGAAGGCAACCCCCTGGTCGAGCAGATTGACTCCCTGTTACCCCAAACCCAATGCGGGCAGTGTGGCTATCCGGGCTGCCGCCCCTATGCCGAATCCATTGCCGAGGGCGGCCCCATCAATAAGTGCCCTCCAGGCGGTGAAGGAACCATCAAATCCCTGGCGGACCTGCTGGATGTAGAGCCAGAGCCACTGGATGCCGAGCACGGTACTGAGCAGGAGAAACGGGTAGCCGTCATTCGTGAAGACGAATGCATCGGCTGTACCAAATGCATTCAGGCCTGCCCGGTGGATGCCATTCTCGGGGCAGCCAAGCACATGCATACTGTTATCGAAAGTGAATGCACCGGCTGCGACCTGTGCCTTGATCCCTGCCCGGTGGACTGCATCGATATGGTCACGGTCGAGCCCGACATTCGTACCTGGACCTGGAGCCCGCCACCGGGTGGCATCATTGCCACGGATCGACAGGGAGCGAACGCCTGATGACCCAGCTCTGGGATTTCGCTGGCGGTATTCATCCCGCCCAGAACAAACACCAGTCCACCACCCGTCCAATCCGTCACGCGGCTATACCGGCGCGGCTGGTGCTGCCGCTCCAGCAACACATTGGCGTGGCCGCTGAAGCGATTGTTGAGCTGGGCGAGCAGGTGCTGAAAGGGCAGAAAATTGCCGACGTCACTGACGGCATGGGCGTTCCCGTTCACGCCCCGACTTCCGGCGTTATTGAGGCGATTTCCCGCCTGCCAGTGCCTCACCCCTCCGGTATGGACGACTGGTGCCTGATCCTCACCCCCGATGGCCTGGACCAGTGGCACCAGAAGAACCCGATTGCCGATTACCGGAAACTCGAGCGGGAAGCCGTGCTGGATTACCTTCGTGATGCCGGTATTGCGGGCATGGGCGGTGCCGGTTTTCCGACCAACATCAAACTGCGCCCGCCCAGGGATCGCAAAGTCGGCACGCTGATTCTCAACGGCGCGGAATGTGAGCCCTACATCACCGCCGATGACATGACCATGCGGGAACGGGCTGGCGAGATCGTCGATGGCCTCAAGATCATGGCGTGGATTCTTCGCCCCGAGCGCTGCGTGGTCGCCCTCGAAGACAACAAGCCGGAGGCCATCACCGCGATGCGCACGGCGGCTGAAGGGACCCAGATTGAAGTGGTGGGGGTGCCGACCAAGTACCCGTCTGGCGGCGAAAAACAGCTGATTCAGATCCTGACCGGCATGGAGGTCCCCAGCGGCGGCATTCCGGCCGATATCGGCGTCATGTGCCAGAATGTGGGCACTGCCATCGCCGTGGGCAAAGCGGTACTCAAAGACGAACCGCTGATCAGCCGTGTGGTGACCATCACCGGCGAGGCCGTGACGGAACCCGGCAATTTCGAGGCCCTGATTGGCACGCCCGTGCGTGATTTGCTTGCAGAGGCCGGGCTTAACGACGCTCACCTGCACCGACTGGTGCTCGGCGGCCCGATGATGGGCTATACGCTGAATACGCCGGACGTACCGGTCGTGAAAACCAGTAATTGCGTGATCGCCGCCAGCGCACAGGAATTGCCGGACCCCGCCCCCGAGCAGCCCTGTATCCGCTGCGGACAATGCGCGGAAGCCTGCCCCATGGAGCTGCTACCGCAACAGCTATTCTGGTATTCCAAAGCCGAAGAGTTCGAAAAGGCCGAACACCTGAACCTGTTCGATTGCATCGAATGCGGGGCCTGCTCCTACGTTTGTCCCAGCTCTATTCCACTGGTCCAATACTACCGGTATGCCAAGGGCGAGATTCGTGTCCAGCAGGCGGAACAGTTGAAAGCGGACCGTGCCCGGGAACGCTTCGAAGCCCGTCAGGCGCGCCTTGAGCGGGAACAACAGGAAAAAGAGCTGCGCCGCCAGGAGCGGGCCAAAGCCGCAGCGGACGCCCAGGCCAAGAAAAAGGTCGAAGCCGAGCATGCGATCACCGACACCGGTGTGACTGATGTGACCGATGAACGTGCGGCCAAATCCGCCCGGGTCCAGGAAGCGCTCGCCCGCAAGAAAGCGAAGTCGCAGGCATCTGAGCCAGACACACCCGACAGGGCCGAGCTGGAGAAACAGCTGGCCCAGGCGACCTCCAAGCTGGAAACCATGCAATCGATGCTTGAAGATGCCAAAGCCCAGCAGGCGGATAACGTCGATAAACTGGAGCGGGCCGTTGCCAAAAATCACGAACGGGTAAAGCGGGCGGAGCAGGCGCTGGCCGAGGCGAACGCTCAAACAACGCCGTAAACCCGATGCACCGATTAACGAACACCAGGGTCACGATGACATGGCATTAGCACAACAGTCTTCCCCACACGCACGCAGCGCAAGGCCAACATCCCAGGTGATGCTCTGGGTGATGCTGGCGGCCCTGCCCGGCTTGCTGGCGCAGACCCTGTTCTTCGGCTGGGGCAACCTGATCAACGTGGTGTGGTGCGTTGTCGTTGCTCTCGGCTCCGAAGCACTGATGCTCTCGTTGAGAAAAAAACCACTGGCCTTTTTCCTCCGGGACAACACCGCTGCCGTCACCGGCCTCTTGCTCGGGCTGTCTCTGCCTCAGTTCACTCCCCTGTGGGTGTCGGCCATTGCGGTGATATCCGCCATTGTTATGGCCAAACAACTCTATGGGGGGCTGGGCTCCAATCCGTTCAACCCCGCCATGGTGGGCTACGCTCTGGTGCTGATTTCCTTTCCGGTGGCGATGACCACCAACTGGGCCGAAGCCGGGCTGCTTTGGCAATCGGCACCGAGCTTTGGTGAAACGCTCAGCATTGTGGCTTCCGGCCAGCAAACCACCGTCGACGCCTACACCATGGCGACGCCGCTGGATGAGTACAAGCATCAGATCGGCAGCGGCACCGCGGCGGAAGTCCTGCAGCACCCGACGTTTGGCGGCGGCATTGCCCGTGGATGGGAGTGGGTCAATGCCGCATTTTTGCTGGGCGGCCTGGGGCTGATTGCCCTGAAGATCATCAGTTGGCACATTCCGGTCAGCATGCTCGCTGGCCTTGCCGTCATGAGCCTTGCATTCGGCAGCAACCCGGACCAAGCTGCCCCCCTCAGCCTCCACATGCTGGCCGGCGGTACCATGCTCGGCGCATTTTTCATCGCCACCGATCCCGTATCGGCCGCGACCAGCCATCAAGGCAAGCTGATTTATGGTGCCGGCATCGGCGTACTGATCTACGTGATTCGCAGTTGGGGCAATTATCCCGACGCGGTGGCGTTCGCCGTGTTACTGATGAACTTTGCCGTGCCCTTCATTGACCATTACACGCCACCGCGCACCTACGGCCATCATAAAGCCCGCCGGGGTCTTCCCGGCAGGACACAGGGGTAAGTCATGGCTGCTATAGCGAAGTCTGTCAGTCGTAGCGCCCTCGGTCTTGGCCTGTTCGCCATTATCACCGGTGGAACCATTGCGGTTACCCAGGTGATGACCGCAGAGCGTATTGCGGACCAGTCCGCGCGCGCTGAGGCCGGAGCGCTGTTTGACATCATCCCTGAAAGCCGCCACGACAACGACCTTCTGCGCGACACTGTTGCGCTTCCGCAGAGCAGTCAGCTCTCCATCAACGGGCCGGTCACCGCGTGGGTGGCCCGCAACAACGGCCGAACCCTAGGGCTCATTCTTCCGGCCGTCGCGCCTGACGGATACTCCGGCGATATCCATCTGCTGGTCGGTATCGATACCCAAGGCCGCGTTCTCGGCGTGCGGGTCACCAGCCATCGCGAAACGCCGGGGCTGGGGGATCGCATTGAAACCCGAAAGTCGGACTGGATTGGCTCGTTCGATGGCCGCTCACTGGACGATCCCCAGCCAGACCGCTGGACTGTCAAGAAGAACGGCGGCGTATTTGACCAGTTTACCGGTGCCACGATTACCCCCAGAGCGGTGGTGAAAGCGGTACAGAGAACGCTGGTCTATTTCCGGCAGAACCGGAGCGACATCCGTAAACTACTCAATGAACCTCCCGCGCCCAGAAACAGCCCGCTCAGCCCCGAGGTGATAGCCGGCGACAAGCGCGAAGCGGAGCACTCCTGATCATGGCAACCAAGACGAACGCAGACATCATTCGCGATGGCCTCTGGACCAATAACCCTGCCCTGGTTCAGGTATTGGGGCTATGTCCGTTGCTGGCCGTTACCAGCACCGTGGTCAACGCCATTGGCCTGGGACTGGCCACCCTGCTGGTACTCATGGGCTCCAACCTGGCAGTCTCGCTGATCCGCAACTTTGTCAGTGAATCGGTGCGTCTGCCGGCGTTCGTGATGATCATTGCGTCCTTTGTGACCTGTGCCGAGCTGATGATGCAGGCCTTTACCTACGAGCTCTATCAAATCCTCGGTATTTTCATTCCGCTGATTGTGACCAACTGTGCGATTCTTGGCAGGGCGGATGCCTTCGCGTCGAAAAACCCGCCCCTGCCCGCGTTACTCGATGGCGTCATGATGGGGCTGGGCTTTCTCGTCGTGTTGATGGTTCTGGGTGCGTTACGAGAGCTGGTTGGTCAGGGTACCCTGTTCACCGACATGGACCTGTTACTCGGGCCCATGGCTGCCGATTGGGGCATCCGGCCACTGGAGAACTATCCCGACGTGCTATTTATGGTGCTTCCTCCGGGTGCGTTTGTCGGCCTTGGGCTGTTGATTGCCCTCAAAAACAGTATCGACAACCGGATAGAGAACCGCCGTAAGGCCCGGGTCTCAGAGCCTGTGGTGGCTGGCAGCAAACGAGTCCGGGTAACCGGGCAGGTATCTTGATATGAATAGGGAAAAGCGCACTGAAATCTTTAGTCGGCTGCGGGCCGAGAACCCCAACCCGACGACAGAGCTCAACTTCACAACGCCGTTTGAACTGCTGGTTGCGGTGATTTTGTCGGCCCAGGCGACAGACGTCGGGGTTAACAAAGCCACCGCCAAACTCTACCCGGTGGCCAACACGCCAGCGGCCATACTGGCTCTGGGCGCTGATGGGCTGAAGGCGTATATAAAAACCATTGGGCTGTTCAATACCAAAGCCGAGAACGTGATCAAAACCTGCCAAGCCCTGCTGCACCAGCATGACGGAGAGGTTCCGGATAACCGCGAAGCCCTGGAAGCCCTGCCCGGGGTGGGCCGGAAAACCGCCAACGTGGTTCTCAACACCGCGTTCGGACAGCCCACAATGGCGGTCGATACGCACATTTTCCGTGTCTCCAACCGAACGGGCATCGCGCAGGGTAAAAACGTGGTGGAGGTGGAAAAACGCCTGGTCAGGCTGGTGCCCGGGGAATTCCTGCTGGACGCCCATCATTGGCTGATTCTGCACGGGCGCTATACTTGCACCGCCCGGAAACCGAAGTGCGGTGCCTGTATTATTGAAGATCTGTGTGAGTTCAAACAGAAGCGGGATTATTGCTGACCCAGCATTTTTTCCTTCAGGTCTTCCTGTGCCGGTTTATCGGAGAGCCAGATACCAAACAGCGCTTTCTTGAACTCCAGATCGCCGACCGTGCCTCGGACTTCGACATTCTTCAGAACGCGCACACCTTCTGACGGGAGGTACACCAGATCAAATACATCGCCTTCTTTGATCTCTTCCTCAAACACCGACAGAAACTGGTCCACCTCATCCTGAATGGCAGACAGGTCGCCATCGGTCGCCCTCTCAAAGCCTTCCGTGGTGGCTTCGGTCATGTGCTCACTGGTGATCATGCCTGAAATGATGTGCAGGGTAATCGCCTGGGGTTCATCGGCATTGATGACTGCATCACCGTCATCGACGGTTTCCGGCACATAAAGTCCACCGATATACAGATTTATGAACCACTTGGACCGTGTGCCCGCCCCATTCAGCTTCAGTTCGGTGTCCATCGCGGAGTATGTGTCCGGAACGTTAACGTCACCAACCGTGAGTGCCGAAGCGGGGGCCGCCAGAGCAGCGACGAGTGGTAGTGAGGTAAAGCCTGTTGATAGAGCCTTCTTCATCGTCCTTTCCTTTTCAGTCGTTATTATTGAGAATTTTCTCGTTTTTATACCGGGTTTCGACAGCCAATCCCTGCCCGGGGAAAACATTCTAACAGGGGGGGGAAGCGGCCTTGCGCAACCTGGTTCTCAATTGCGGGTCTACTGAAACAGAAAAGCCGGCCATTTTCATGACCGGCCTTCAACGATGGCAAGACGGTAACGTTTACTTGAACAACAGTGTGCCCGACAGCCCTTCCTTCTCCAGAATCTCCCGGAGACGGCGTAAGGCTTCTACCTGGATCTGCCGCACGCGCTCGCGGGTCAGGCCGATTTCCTGGCCAACCTCTTCCAGGGTACTGATGGGATAGCCTCTCAGCCCGAAACGGCGCGATAGCACTTCCTGCTGCTTGTCACTGAGCTGATCAATCCATTTTTCGACGCAGGAACTTATGTTGTTATCCTGCAGCACGTCGGCGGGGTCAGATGCGCCTTCATCCGCCACCGTATCCAGCAGTGATTTTTCGCCGCCGGTACCGATTGGCGTGTCCATGGACGCCACACGCTCATTCAGACCCAGCATTCGTTTTACATCGGCTACCGGCTTGTCGACCATACGGGCGATTTCTTCCGCCGACGGTTCATGGTCGAGCTTCTGAGTCAGCTCCCGGGCTGCACGCAGGTACAGGTTTAGCTCCTTGACCACATGGATGGGCAGCCGAATGGTGCGGGTCTGGTTCATGATGGCGCGTTCGATGGTCTGCCGAATCCACCAGGTGGCGTAGGTTGAGAACCGGAAGCCACGCTCAGGATCGAACTTTTCCACGGCGCGAATCAGGCCGAGGTTGCCCTCTTCAATCAGGTCCAGCAACGTCAGGCCCCGGTTGACGTAGCGGCGAGCAATTTTCACCACCAACCGCAGATTGCTTTCAATCATCCGCTTACGGCCGGATTCCTCGCCCCTGCGCGCAAGGCGGGCGAAGTAGACTTCTTCTTCGGGGGTAAGTAATGGGGAGAAGCCAATCTCGTTCAGGTAAAGCTGGGTCGCGTCGAGTTGCTTCTGGCTGGTGAAATAACGGCCCTGAGCCGGAATACCTTCTTCAACTTCTGCTACTTCGGTATCAGAAGTTTCTTTATCGACTTTGTCTTCCGCCAAAATTTGCTCTTCGGCGTCTTCGATATCGCTGACGCGATCAATGATGAGTTCATCCTGCTGTGCTGACATGTCTCTTGCCCCGCCTTTCAATCATCCTGGTTGTTTGCCCACGACTTCTTATTATTGTGAGCACCTGCTGTATTCGCTTTTTTCAGGACATTTAGCTATTGGCTGGTTACAACCGCTGTAACCCTTGTTTTTATTATTTGCTGTCGGCTGTTTCTGTCAGTGCCGGGAACATCTGTAACCGGTTACGGATTCACGGTCAGCGTGGCGGCAAGTAATGCATGGGATCTACCGTGTTGCCATTTTTACGAATCTCAAAATGCAACTTGGGCCGATCTGAGCCGCTGCTGCCGAGCTCTGCGATAACCTGCCCGGCTTTTACATCCTCCCCTTCCTGCACCAGTATCTTGCGGTTGTGGGCATAAGCACTGAGATAGTGCTCATCGTGGTTAACAATAATCAGGTTACCGTAACCAAGCAAGCCACTTCCGGCATACACCACATTGCCACCGGCGGCTGCTTTGACAGCATCTCCCGATTTTCCAGCAATATCAACACCTTTATTGACTTTACCAGACGTTGAATAACCTGCAATTACGGTGCCAACGTGAGGCCAGCGCCAGCTGATGTTCGATACCGTCTGGGTCTGATTCGGTAGCGCGGACTTTTTATTCGGGGCTCTGGAAACCTCAGGTTTGGGCTCGGGCTTTGATGGTGCTTTGGTGGTCGGTCTCGTCGCGGGCCTGGTGGCGGCCTTGCTGGTGTTCCCGGATGGCGCTGAGGATGCCACCTTGCCACGAAGATCGAGACGCAACACCTGCCCGGCTTTTAGCGTCCAGGGGGCGCTGATGCCATTGGCGTTGCCTAACTCCCGGTAATCCCGACCGTAGCGCCAGGCAATACTGTAGAGCGTTTCACCCGGCTTGACGACATGACGCCCCCAATGGACGGGCGGGTTGTAGCGATCATCTTGATAGATAGCGGCCGTGTTGCAGCCGGTAATCAGCATCGGGCCGGCAAGCAACAGTGTCATCAGAGGGAGCAGGTAGAGAGACCGCAGACGGGCACGTCGACCAGCTTTGGGGAACTGTCGTAAACATCTCACAGGTATAAAAACTGCCCCGTTATGAATATTCCGTATGAGAAATACGGCAATTTCTGAAGTAATTGGAGTAACTCGCTAATTTATTCCACATTTTCTAGGCAATTCCAAGTTACTCTGCAGCCACACATGTTACCGGTTCACACACGCCTGGCGCTCAAAAAGTAACACTTTGATAGTGCTATCCGCGCTGTTTCGTCCCGATCCACTCCACCAGTAACACCAGAACGAAACCGGCTATGACCATCCCGATTGCCGGCAGCAGTTGAGCGTCGAGCCCGGTCAGCTCAGTATAGTAGCTGGGGCTGACACTGACTTCATTCAAAGCGACCTGCTCGCCAGCGCTGTTGGTCCGCCAACTCAGAGTTTCCTTCCAGGGCCAGACCTTGTTCAACGCGCCAATCATGAAGCCCGTTAATAGCGCCAACACCGGATCATGAAACCGATGAAAAGCCCAGGTGATTACCCGCGCGATGGATAGAATACCCACGATGCAACCCAATGCGAAGAGCAGCAGAACACCCGCCTCCAGATTTTGAATCGCCGCCAGCACTGGCGCGTACATGCCCATGATTACCAGTATAAAGCTGCCGGATATGCCAGGCAGTATCATCGCGCAGATCGCCAACGCCCCGGCACCAAGAAACACCAGGCCGGAAGGGTCCGCCTGGCCGGCCGGAAGCGTCGTCACCCACCCCGCAAACAGTATCCCGGCAGCCAGTGGCAGCAACAGTACAGGGGAGACCGTGCGCACCTGCCGCCCCACATGCCACACCGAGGCCAGGATGAGCCCGAAAAAGAAGCTCCAGATCAGAATGGGGTACTCTTGCAAAACATAGCTGATTGCCGATGCAAGTGTGGCAACACTGACAAGAATACCGCCCAGCAGACAGACCAGAAATGTACCGTCGCATCGCTGCCAGAACGCCCGTACGTTGCCTCGCAACAACTGGCTGACCGCTGCTCCGGGAACGGCATTGATAGCTTCCAGCAAGCGGAAATAGATGCCAGTGATGAACGCAATCGTGCCTCCAGAAACACCCGGCACGATATCAGCCGCACCCATAGCCATGCCACGAAGGAAGATCGCCAAGGGATGGTGCTCGCGAGAGTGGCCCGTCACCGAACCACCCCGCCGAGCAACGGTACAAAATTGACGGCCTCAATGGACGTGGCTTCATAACTGTCGCCCCTGCGAACCAGTTTCACCAACGTCTGGCTCTGCTCCCCCACGGGAGCCACAATAACGCCGCCATCGGCCAGTTGCGATTTCAATTCGGCCGGAATTTCCTTGGGTGCCGCCGTCAGCATGATACCGTCGAACGGCCCTTTATCTGGCCAGCCCATGCCGCCATCGGCGTGCTTGAGCAACGCATTGCGCAAACCGAGCTGGCGCAGCCGTTCACGGGCCCGATCCTGAAGGGGTTTAATCCGCTCGACACTGAATACCCTATCGGTCAGGCGGGCGAGGATCGCGGTCTGATAACCTGACCCGGTGCCCAGTTCCAGTACCCGCGTAGGCTGATGTTCCATAAGGATTTCCGTCATCCGCGCGACAATGTAAGGCTGGGACAGCGTCTGACTGTATCCGATGGGCAGCGAGGTGTCTTCGTATGCGCGGTGAGCCAGCGCTTCATCGAGAAAGATGTGACGTGGTAACTCTGCCATTACCGCCAGAACCCGTTCGTCCTGGATGCCTTCCTCTCTGAGGCGATGAATCAGCCGCATCCGGGTTCTGCGAGAAGTCATGCCAATGCCCTGCAACTCCGCGACCATCAGCGCCCCTCCCCGTTAACGTCTTCCACCCATTCCCGGAGGGATGACAACGCTTCGTGGCGCGTCATATCGACCTGGACCGGCGTGATTGACACATAATTCTCGCGCACGGCGTGAAAATCCGTGCCGGGGCCCGCGTCACTCCCCTGGCCGGCGGCACCGATCCAGTACCGTTCCTTGCCTCGCGGGCAGGTCATGGGAATGGCTCCTTCAGCGCGATCCCGGTGCCCGAGTCGGGTGACACGAAACCCGGCAATTTGCGACCAGGGCACATCCGGCACGTTCACATTCAATATGCAGCGTGGCCCCAGCGAGAGCGGCTTTTTACGCTCCAGAAGCGCCCGAACCACCCGGGCGGCAGTCTCATAATGGAAGCGCCCCTCATTTACCAGTGATACCGCAATGGCGGGCAAACCGAGGTTGCGCCCTTCGGTGGCCGCCGCCACCGTGCCAGAATAGATGATGTCATCGCCCAGGTTGGCGTGGGTATTGATACCCGAGACCACCCGGTCGAAGGCGTCGCTGAACAGCCCATTCACCGCCAGGTGAACGCAGTCGGTCGGCGTGCCATCCACGGACCGGAAACCATTGGGGTGTTCTTCCACCGTCAGCGGGCGATTCAGTGTCAGGGCGTTGCTGGCACCGCTGTGATCGCGGTCAGGAGCAACCACCTCCAGATCTGCGATGCCCGCCAGCCCCTCATACAACGCCTGAAGACCCGGTGAATGAACACCGTCATCGTTAGATAACAGTATGCGCACAATTTTCTCCGCTAGCCTTTCTGTTCCGGGGCATCGCATCTGTCCGGCAGACTGCCATTCGCAGCCAGTAACAGATTACCTGCCCGGATACTTTTTATTCGGGGTCAATTGCCCCGTCTCGCAACTCAAATATATCCGCCAGTATGGTGGTGGCGTATTGCCCGGGTGCCAGCCAGAAGTCTACCCGTAGCACACCCTCTTCAAGCCACCGCCAGTGCAACTGACCGGGCATGGCAACCAGAAGGCGTCGTTCAGGTTTCATCCGGGTTGTGGAGAATAATGCCGCCAGCCCGGGCGATTGCGCGACGATGCTCCGTTCCAGAGCACCCTGGTCTGACACTGCGGCGGTGCCACCGTCACCCCAGAGCGGCCCCGTGACCCATGGCCGCGAATCCGGACCGGCGGGCCCCGGCTCACCCTCCATAACCTGACGCCAGCTGCCGTCGGCAACACGCTGCCTCAGAACTTCGTTGAACAGCCATGACCGCGCGGCAGAAAAGTACAATACGTTTTTACTGTCCTGACTGCCAGAACCCGAACGCCCCCGGCTGCCTTTTCTTCCACCTTTTCGTCCCGAGCGGTGCAGCCGGGCCGGGTCCAGGGTGAGGGCCCGGTCCAGGTTGCCACCCTGATGACCAAACCGCTGAGGACCGAAATAATTGGGGGCACCCGAGGCTCGCAACATTTCAAGAGCCTGATCAATGGCCTCAACCTCACCAGAGACGTCCCGTAAGGTGATCTCGAAGCCATTGCCACGGTGATCACCACGGCGAAGCTTGCGCGGGGATCGGGTATAGGCAATCACCGGCCAGCGTTCTTCGACCCGCGCGATAAAGGCGTCATCCTCGCCTTCCATACCCGGCCGATAAAGGCTGAACCACTGACGCGTCACCGCATGGCGGTCTTTCAACCCGCAGAAGCCCACATCGAAGTGGCGGCAACCGCATAGCAGCGCCAATTGCCGGGCGACATAATCGGTATTGTCACCGGTTTTTTCCAGAAGCAGGCACAGGTGCTCACCTTCCGACACGCCCGCGACGCCGCCGTCCCCGGGAAAGCCGGCAAGGCCCAGGTCTTCAAACACTTTGAAGTCTTCGGGGTGTTGTTTCAGTACTGCGCTGGCGATACGGCCACCTCGAGAGGTCGGCCAATCGATTGTCCAGTGCGAGGTTGTTCCGGATTCTGACGTCATGAGGCCACCGGTTCCAACAGGCAGACTGCCTGGCAGGCAATCCCTTCACGGCGGCCGGTAAAACCGAGCTCTTCCGTGGTCGTTGCCTTTACACTGACACGGCTGGCGGCAACCCCAAGATCCTCGGCAATATTGAGCCGCATGGTGTCGACATGTGGTGCCATCTTCGGGGCCTGGGCAATCAGGGTGGAATCCACATTCACCACGCCGTAACCCTCTTCCCGCACTCGCACCATGACCCGCTTCAACAGGTCTCGGCTGTCGGCCCCGGCCCACTCCTCGCTGGTATCCGGAAACAGGTGGCCAATATCGCCGAGCGCCAGAGCTCCGAGCAGAGCGTCTGCCAGCGCGTGCAACAGCACATCACCATCGGAATGGGCTTTCAGCCCGTGTGAATGGGGGATTCGAACGCCACCAAGGGTGACAGAACTGCCTTCACAGAAGGCGTGGACATCAAAGCCCTGGCCAATACGCATACATGATGGTCCCGAAAAATGCCGAAGAGGTACCTGAAAAAGTGCCGAAATATTCAGAGTTGGCTGAGAATAAATCCTGCCAAGGCAAGATCGGCCGGCACGGTCACCTTGAGGTTATCCGACCGACCTTCTACCACTACAGGCATGTTACCTGAAAATTCCATCGCAGAGGATTCATCGGTGACCGGGCGACCTTCATCAACCGCGCATTGCAACGCTGTCACCAGCGCTGAATAACGAAACATCTGTGGTGTGAGCGCCCGCCACAGTCGCGATCGGTCTACCGTACGCTGTATTTCCGGCGGTTCACCGGTGCTGCACTGCTTGATGGTGTCGGCCACCGGTGCCGCGAGCAGGCCGCCGACCTTGTGATCCCTGAGTTGGGTCATCAGCCGGGAAAGGTCATCCCGGTGCAGACACGGGCGGGCGGCATCATGAACCAACACCCAGTCTTCGGGATCTGCCTGTCCGGACAGCGAATGGAGCGCCGCCAGAACCGACTGAAAACGCTCAGAGCCGCCAACGCAGGACTGAACGCGGCCACTTTTGCTGGCGTCTGTGGAGGGCCACCACTGATCTTCCGGGCTGAGCGCCACGACACACCCGGCAAAAGGCGCAGCGTCAAGCGTTCGGGACAGGGTAATATCGAGGATATAACGATGGTCAATCTGGAGATACTGCTTGGGGCATTCGGACTGCATTCGCTGACCAATGCCGGCGGCGGGGACAATCAACCAGAAGCGGGGAGGCGTCATCAGCAACTGTCAGTTTTCAACGACCAGGAAGAAGGTTTCACCCTCACCAATCAGACCGAGGTTCATTCGCGCCCGCTCTTCAACGGCACCCTGCTCGCCGCGCAGATTGCGCACTTCGGCATAAAGGCGTTCATTACGGACTGAGAGCTCGTCGTTTTCTTCCGTTTGCTCGGCAATAGATTGCTCCAGTGCCCACACTTGCGCATAACTGCCCTCCCCGATCCACAGGCGAACCTGCAGCAGGAGTATCAGCACAACCATGATGGACCACAGCAACTTCATTGCGCATTCCGTTTCGTAAAAGCTGAACAAAAAATCAACATCGAATGTTGAGTATAGACCTTAGAGTAGATTAACAACAAATTCTTCTAAACGATTGTGTAAAAAGGCCATCGTGACTGATTTTTCATTCAGAACACGACAGCCTTAACATTCTGTTACCTGTTATCTACCGAGCGGCAGGCCGCAGATGGGCCTGTGGGGTTCAGCCCTGCCCTTTAATTTCGACCAGACCGCGGTACGGTGCCTTGCCGTCCAGAGCCTCCTCGATGCGCAGCAACTGGTTATACTTGGCCACACGATCAGAGCGGCACAGGGAGCCCGTTTTGATCTGGCCAGCGCAAGTCGCGACCGCCAGGTCGGCAATGGTGGTGTCTTCGGTTTCACCGGAACGGTGGGAGATTACCGCCGTAAAGCCGGCGTCCTGTGCCATTTTGATGGCATCCAGTGTTTCGCTCAGGCTGCCGATCTGGTTGAACTTGATCAGGATGGAGTTACCCACGCCCTTGTCGATGCCCTGCTTGAGGATCTTGGTGTTGGTGACGAACAAATCGTCGCCGACCAGCTGAATCTTGCTGCCGAGTTTGTCGGTCAGAATCTTCCAGCCGTCCCAATCGCTCTCGTCCATGCCGTCTTCGATGGAAACGATGGGGTAACGCTCACACAGGCCGGCGAGGTAATCCGCGAAGCCTTCGGCATCGAAGCTCTTACCTTCACCGGAGAGCTGGTATTGGCCGTCTTTGTAAAACTCGGAAGACGCGCAATCCAGCGCCAGCATCACGTCGGTGCCCAGCTTGTAACCGGCTTTTTCAACAGCTTCCTGAATCACCGCCAGTGCCGCTTCGTTGGACGGCAGGTTTGGCGCAAAGCCACCTTCATCACCTACGGCCGTGTTCAGACCCTGAGCTTTCAATACTTTTTTCAGGCTGTGGAAAATCTCGGCCCCGATACGCAGAGCCTCAGCAAAGCTCTTGGCGGTAACCGGCTGAACCATGAATTCCTGGATATCTACGTTGTTGTCTGCGTGCTCGCCACCGTTCAGTATGTTCATCATCGGCACCGGCATGGAGAACTTGCCAGAGGTGTCGTTGATGTCCGCAATGTGTTCGTACAACGGCTTGCCCAGAGAAATCGCCGCGGCTTTGGCGGCCGCCAGAGACACCGCCAGAATCGCGTTGGCACCCAGATTGGCCTTATTTTCAGTGCCATCCAGTTCCAACATGATGTTGTCCAGGCCACGCTGGTCGGCAGCGTCCTTGCCCAGCAGTGCTTCACGAATCCTGCTGTTCACCGCCTCTACAGCTTTACGAACACCTTTGCCAAGGTAACGGGACTGATCACCGTCCCGCAGTTCCAGGGCTTCGCGAGAACCTGTTGAGGCTCCAGAAGGCGCACAAGCACGGCCCAGCGTGCCATCGTCAAGAATCACGTCCGCTTCCACGGTGGGGTTACCGCGTGAATCCAGAACCTCACGGGCTTTGATATTGGCAATCTTGGTCATTCTTCTGGGTCTCCAGTTTATATCTTCACAATTGGGAGCAAGAGCGAGCGGGGGATGGCTTTACGAAAAACGCTACAAGCACATCCATGTGCGCTTGGGCTCCGCCATCCATGGCTCCGCACATTTTCGTAAAGCCATCCCCCGCTCGCTCCCATAGTTCTTCAGAAACGCAAACACCGCCAATCAGGCGGTGTCGATAGGTTTAAAGCTCTTAACAAGATCGTCCACGGCTTTCACTCGCTGGAGGAACGGCTCCAACTGGCTCAGACGCAGGGCGCAGGGGCCGTCGCATTTGGCCTGATCCGGGTCCGGGTGTGCTTCCAGGAACAATCCTGCCAGGCCCTGGGACATGCCCGCCAGCGCCAGGTCGGTGACCTGTGCACGTCGACCGCCGGCGGAATCGGCGCGCCCACCAGGCATCTGCAAAGAGTGAGTCACATCGAACATCACTGGCACGTTCATCGCTTTCATGATGCCAAAGCCCAGCATATCGACGACAAGATTGTTGTAACCGAAGCTGCTACCTCGCTCACACAGGATGACCTTATCGTTGCCCGCTTCCTCGCACTTGGTGATGATGTGTTTCATCTCCTGAGGCGCGAGGAACTGGGCTTTCTTGATGTTGATCACCGCCCCGGTTTTTGCCATGGCCACCACCAGATCGGTCTGGCGGCTCAGGAACGCCGGTAGTTGAATAATGTCACACACTTCGGCCGCGGGTGCTGCCTGTTCCGGAGTGTGGACATCAGCAATAACAGGGACACCGAATTTGCTCTTGATGTCCGCCAGTATCTGTAACCCTTTCTCAAGACCCGGGCCGCGAAAGGAGTTCACGGAAGAGCGGTTTGCCTTGTCGAAGGACGCTTTGAAGACGTAGGGAATCCCCAGTTTGCCGGTGGCCTCTACGTAGGCTGCTGCCACTTCCATGGCCATTTCCGGCGATTCCAGTACGTTCATGCCGCCAAACAGCACAAAAGGCTTATCGTTGGCGACCTCAATACCTGCGACGTTAACCCTACTCTGCGCCATGCTCAGGATTCCTTCTTGCGCGCCAGTGCTGCCTGCACAAAGCCCTTGAACAGCGGATGACCATCACGCGGTGTTGACGTGAATTCCGGGTGGAACTGGCATGCCACAAACCAGGGGTGATCGGGAGCCTCAACCACTTCCACCAGCCGGCCATCGGTGGAACGGCCGGAAACCTTCAAACCGGCACCTTCCAGATTCGGCAGGAAATGGTTGTTCACCTCGTAACGGTGACGGTGGCGCTCACGAATGGTCTTCTTGCCGTAACAGTTGGCAATGGTGGAGCCTTCAGCGAGGACACAATCCTGCGCGCCCAGGCGCATGGTGCCACCCAGGTCAGACTCTTCGGTGCGTTCCTCACGCTCGCCGCTGGCGTCCAGCCATTCGGTAATCAGACCCACCACCGGCTCCTGAGTGTGCTCACGGAACTCGGTGCTGTGCGCGTCTTTCAAGCCGGCGACGTTACGGGCGTATTCGATGACCGCCACCTGCATACCCAGGCAGATACCCAGGTAGGGTACTTTGTTCTCACGGGCGTACTGCACGGTGCGGATTTTGCCCTCTACCCCACGCTCGCCAAAGCCGCCGGGCACCAGAATGGCGTCTGCACTTTCGAGTGCACCGGTACCGTCGCGCTCGATGTCTTCGGAGTCGATGTAGTTGATGTTCACCTTGGTACGGGTCTTGATGCCGGCGTGGAGCAGCGATTCAATCAGTGACTTGTAGGCGTCCAGCAACTCCATGTATTTGCCGACCATCGATATGGTGACTTCGTCCTCGGGGTTCATCAGCGAATCGACAACGTCGTCCCACTCGCGCAGATCGGCCGGGCGGGCGTCCAGATTGAAACGCTCGATCACTAGCTGGTCAAGGCCGTACTCGTGAAGCATGCGTGGAATGGCGTAGATGGACTTGGCGTCCTGCAGCGGAATGACTGCGCGCTCTTCAACGTTGGTAAACAATGCGATCTTGCGACGGGAGCTGGCATCCACCTCATGCTCGGAACGGCACAACAGGAAGTCCGGCTGCAAGCCGATGGAGCGCATTTCCTTCACCGAATGCTGAGTCGGCTTGGTTTTGATTTCGCCCGCGGTCGCGATATAGGGAACCAGAGTCAGGTGCATAAACAACGCACGCTGCGCACCCACTTCCACTTTCAATTGACGGCAGGCCTCAAGGAACGGCAGTGATTCAATGTCGCCTACGGTGCCACCAATCTCAATCATTGCCACGTCAGCTCCGGCTGCGCCCTCAACGACCCGACGCTTGATTTCGTCAGTGATGTGGGGAATAACCTGAACCGTGCCGCCCAGATAATCACCACGGCGCTCCTTGCGGATCACTTCTTCGTAGACGCGGCCGGTGGTGAAGTTATTGCGCTTGCTCATCGGGGTACGAATAAAACGCTCGTAGTGGCCCAGATCGAGGTCGGTTTCCGCGCCGTCTTCGGTGACAAAAACCTCACCGTGCTGGAACGGGCTCATGGTGCCGGGGTCCACGTTGATGTACGGGTCCAGCTTGAGAATAGTGACCTTCAGGCCGCGTGCCTCGAGGATCGCTGCCAGCGAGGCAGATGCGATACCTTTCCCCAAGGAGGACACGACACCGCCGGTGACGAAAATATAACGCGTCATGCAGATTCCGTGATTTGTCTGGTTCGGTGAAGGAGGGAGATTGTCATCTCAAGATGGGACGCCAGACTACCAGAAGAGCGCCCCTTACTCAATCACATTCCCGCTCCACAATGATGCGCCAGCCGGTGGCCGGGGCCTCCCCACAGTATTTGTCAGAAAGCCACAAATCGCCAACGCCGACCAGCTCACCGTGGCTCTCAGGACCCTCGAATACCAGCGGTATCCGTGCTCTTTCCCAGGGTGGCACCCGTTGCTCCTGCAACCATTTTT
Organism: Marinobacter sp.; assembly: GCF_040904845.1. GTDB lineage: Bacteria > Pseudomonadota > Gammaproteobacteria > Pseudomonadales > Oleiphilaceae > Marinobacter. The sequence goes on from NZ_JBBDSR010000017.1 coordinate 46,639, forward strand.
TCAGTGGTTTTGACGGACCACCGGGGCGGGGCCTGACGCGTTCACCGCCACGCCTCGTAGATATTCGTATTGGCGGCGGGGGGCCAACGGGTGTAGCGCCAGGCTTCAACGCCATGCGCCACGGCCCCAACACCACCGGGTGGTCGGGCAACAGCCGTTGTGACGCCACAGGCTCCGGCGGCTGGTCGGGCACCAGGTACACCCAGCCATGGAAGCGCCTTAGCGCAAAGCCCTGGCCGCGAAGTTCTGGCTTCCGGTCCTCCGCGGACAACAGAAGGTCATCGAGCACCTGATGCCAGTCGGCAACAGCCGGGAAGTGGTAGCCCTCCCGGGTGATCCACCAGCGCAGCAGATTTTTTTGTTCAGTCACCGTCAGCCCCAGCATCTGGGCTACCCTCAGCCGCCCTTCCCCGCCGGCGACGGAGGCATAATGAATCTGTGCCAGAGCAGCCGCCAGCTCTTCCTGCTCGCCGCAAGCCCGGGCGCTGTGGTTCAGCCGTTTTACGAGAGACGGCCAACGCGCGGTAAGCAATGGCAAGATTGAATGGCGCAGGAAGTTGCGGTCGTATTGTTCGCTGTCATTACTGGGATCGTCGATCCAGGTCAGGCCAGCCTGACGAGCCCAGTCGTCAATTTGCCGGCGACTGAACGCGAGCAAAGGTCGATGCAAGTCTCCCTCACCCAACGGGCGTGTCGCGGGCATTCCCGCCAGGCCACTCACCCCACTGCCTCGCAACAGGCGGAACAGTACCGTCTCGGCCTGATCATCACCGTGGTGGGCCATCAGCAAAAGCTGACCAGGCTGAAGCAACTGCTCGAACGCTTGGTATCGGGCATGGCGCGCCGCCTCCTCAACTCCGCCGGTGGTCGACTGCTTCCCACCTTTGATCGGCACGGTCACGCGCCTGACGGTCAACGCAATACCCAGCGACTGGCACAGCTGCCGGCAGAACCGCTCGGTGACGTCGGCGTTGGGCTGCAACTGATGATTAATGTGGACGGCCTGAACGGTACGGTCACGGCCACAGCAGTGACGCACCAGGTGGAGCAGCAGTACAGAATCGAGGCCACCGCTGAGGGCGACCCACACATGTGACGCATCGGGAAGGCACCTGACCGGCTCGCACAAGGCAGCCGGCCAGGAAAATTCCGGGGCGGAGTTACCGCCCCGTGTCATATCGGGTCAGCCGCTCATAGCGACGAGACACCAGTTCATCGGCAGGTAGGCGGCTGAGCTCGGCAACGCCTTTTCTCAGGGTATCACGAAGCGATTCGGACATCTTTTCGGGGTTCCGGTGTGCACCACCCAGCGGCTCGTTAATCACGTTGTCCGCCAACCCCAGGTATTTGAGCCGATCCGCCGTGACGCCCATGGCCTCTGCAGCCTGAGACGCGTATTCGGCGTTCTTCCACAAGATGGAGGCACAGCCTTCCGGCGAAATAACCGCGTAGGTTGAGTATTGAAGCATGTTCAGCTGATCACACACGCCAATCGCCAGCGCGCCGCCGGAGCCGCCCTCTCCGATAACTGTCGAGATAATGGGTGTTTTCAGGCGAGACATAACCGCCAGGTTAAAGGCGATCGCCTCACTCTGCCCGCGTTCTTCGGCACCGATACCCGGATACGCACCCGGCGTGTCAATAAAGGTCAGAATGGGCATTTTGAATCGCTCGGCCATTTCCATCAGACGCAGGGCTTTGCGATAACCTTCCGGACGGGGCATGCCGAAGTTACGCTTCACCTTATCGCGCACTTCCCGGCCCTTCTGGTGGCCAATAATCATCACCGGCTTATCATCAAGACGGGCCGTTCCGCCGACAATCGCCAGATCGTCCGCGTACCGGCGATCGCCGTGCAGCTCGTCAAAATCATCGAAAATGAAATCGATATAATCCAGGGTGTAAGGACGGCGAGGGTGCCGTGCCAGCCTGGCCACATCCCAGGGCTGCAAGTCGGAAAAAATAGTCTCAGTCAGGCTGACACTTTTGCTCTTGAGCCGATTGATTTCATCCGAGATATTGAGATCGGTGTCGTTACCCACCATACGAAGCTCTTCAATCTTCGCTTCCAGGTCGGCAATGGGTTGTTCGAAATCCAGATAATTAGGGTTCATGATGTTCCATCATTTGATTGCCAGACGGAACCGTCGTCCCGCCAAACCAGAATTTTGGACAAAGATAACAGTGCCCGGACCATGGCTAAAGCGGACATTGGTATGAGTCCGCTTTCTGACAAAACTGTAATTTTTCAAGATGTCAGCAGCGATACCGGACCGAACCTTGCCGGACTACCTCAATCATAGACCAGTTCTACCGCCTGGTCGCCCACCAGGTAGCGAAGTTCCACCAACAAATCATCATCGGGCTGAACTCGCCACGCCTGTCCAAGCTCTATTCGGGTACTGGCGTCGTTGCTGCTGTATTCAATCCAGACCGGGCTGCCTTCACATCGGAACGGCCTGAGGGTGCTGTCGATCTTATCGAGCAAACCATTCTGAAGCTGGTCCGCATGCAAAGACAACTGGAGCCCCCGACTGAACTGCTGACGCGCGGTGCCTACGTCCATCACCGAGCTGACGCGCATTTTCATTTGGCCCGAGTAGTCATCGTGGCTGACTTGCCCTTCCACGACAATCACCTGATCCGACTGCAACAGTTCGCGGTTCTCGAAGAACGCTTCTGAAAACAGCGTCGCTTCGATACGCGCACTGCGGTCGTCCAGCGTAATGAAGCACATTGTCGACCCGGTACGGGTTTTCATCGTGCGCTGGGCAACCACCAGACCAGCAACCCGCTGCGGGGACCGGTTAGGTTTCAGGTCAGCAATCGGTGAACGCACAAACCGGCGCACTTCCTTCTCATACTCATCAAACGGATGCCCGGTCAGGTAAAGGCCAAGCGTGTCTTTTTCACCTTTCAGCCGTTCTTTCTCCGGCCACTCCCGAACCCGTGACACGTCTTCATAGGGGTTGGCATCGCCCTCAGCCTCCAGGGCCTCGCCAAACATATCGGTCATGCCCACGGCATCGTTGCGGGATTGCTGGCCGGCCTGCTGCACCGCCTTCTCAATACTCGCCATCAATTGGGCTCGGCCCGGGCCCAGTTTGTCCATCGCACCGCAACGAATTAACGCTTCCATCGCCCGCTTGTTCACTTTCTTGGGATCCACCCGGCGACAGAAATCAAAGATATCCTGATACGGTTCGCCATTCGCCCGACCGTCCACAATGCTATCGATTGGCCCCTCACCGAGGCCCTTGATGGCACCCAGGCCGTAAATGATCTGACCCTCGTCATTAACGGTAAAGGTGTATTCCGATCGACTGACGTCCGGCACCAGGAGGTCCAGCTTCATATTCCGGCACTCTTCCACCAACGTCACCACCTTGTCGGTGTTCTGCATGTCAGCCGTCAGTACTGCGGCCATAAATTCGGCCGGATAGTGGGCTTTTAGCCAGAGCGTCTGATAGGACACCAGCGCATACGCAGCAGAGTGAGACTTGTTGAAACCATAACCGGCGAATTTTTCCACCAGATCAAAGATGTTTTCTGCCAGCGTTTTATTGATGCCGTTATGTTCACAGCCATCGAGGAAAAACTGCTTCTGTTTGGCCATTTCCTCGGGTTTTTTCTTACCCATGGCCCGCCGCAGCATGTCCGCATTGCCCAGGGAGTAACCCGCCATCACCTGAGCGATCTGCATGACCTGCTCCTGGTAGAGGATGACCCCGTAAGTGGGCTCCAGTACCGGCTTCAGGCCATCATACTGGTAATCCGGGTGCGGAAATGACACCGGCTGGCGGCCGTGCTTACGGTCGATAAAGTCGTCAACCATGCCGGACTGCAGCGGCCCGGGGCGGAACAGCGCCACCAATGCGATCATGTCTTCCAGCGAATCCGGCTGCAGGCGACGGATCAGGTCCTTCATGCCGCGGGATTCAAGCTGGAACACCGCCGTGGTCTCCGCCTTTTTCAGCATGCTGAAGGAGGGAACGTCATTCAGCGGAATATCGTTGATATCCAGCAGCCCCTCACCGCGTTTCTCGCGGCGCGGGTTGATCATATTGAGCGCCCACTTGATGATGGTGAGCGTCCTCAACCCCAGAAAGTCAAACTTCACCAGGCCGGCATCTTCCACGTCACCCTTGTCGAACTGGGTCACCAGGCTACCGCCTTCGTCATCACAGTACAGTGGCGAAAAATCGGTAATCTTGGTGGGCGCGATCACCACACCACCGGCGTGCTTGCCCGCGTTACGACACACGCCCTCAAGTTTCAACGCCATTTCCCAGATTTCCTGGGCTTCCTCGTCCTGCTCCAGGAACTCCTTTAACTGCGGCTCTTCCTCAATGGCCCTTTCCAGGGTCATCCCGACTTCGAACGGAATCAACTTCGACAGTTTGTCCGCCAGCCCGTAGGACTTGCCTTGCACACGCGCGACATCCCTCACCACCGCTTTCGCCGCCATGGTGCCGAACGTAATGATCTGCGACACCGCCTCACGGCCGTATTTCTCAGCGGTGTACTCGATGACCCGGTCACGACCCTCCATACAGAAGTCGACGTCGAAGTCGGGCATGGACACCCGTTCCGGGTTCAGGAAGCGCTCAAACAGAAGGTCGTATTCCAGCGGGTCCAGGTCGGTGATCAACTGGGCGTAGGCGACGAGAGAACCGGCACCGGACCCTCGGCCCGGGCCCACTGGCACGCCGTTATTCTTGGCCCATTTGATAAAGTCCATCACGATCAGGAAGTAACCGGGGAACCCCATCTGAATGATGATATCCAGCTCAAAATTCAGACGTTTGTAATAGGCTTCCCGCTTCGCATCGTATTCCGGATCGTCTTTGCTGAGGGTTTTCGCCAGACGGTCTTCCAGGCCCTCCTCCGAGACTTTGCGGAAGTAGTCGTCCATGGTCATGCCATCCGGAATGGGATAATTCGGCAGGAAGTATTCACCCATGCGCACGGTCACCGAGCATCGGCGGGCAATCTCGACCGTGTTCTCAACCGCTTCGGGGATGTCACTGAACAGCTCGATCATCTCGTCGGCGCTGCGCAGGTACTGTTGATCACTGAACCTGCGGTCACGGCGGGGGTCGTCCAGAGTGCGACTTTCACCAATGCAGACCCTGGCTTCGTGCGCCTCGAAATCTTCGGCATTGATGAAGTGCACGTCGTTGGTGGCGACCACCGGCAGATTCAGGAGTTGTGCCAGCTCTATGCTCAGGTGCAGGCAATCTTCGTCGCCACCCCGGCCCGTGCGCTGGAGCTCAAGGTAATAACTGTCCGGGTACAGATCCATCCAGTACTGCGCACGCTCCCTCGCGACCTCTGGCTTACCCGCCAGCAAAGCCTTGCCGACATCGCCCATTTTTCCGCCCGACAACGCAATCAGACCACCCGCCCTGGCCTCCAGCCAGGGCCGCTGAATGATCGGCTTGCCGTATCGCTGGCCCTCGGTGTATCCCTGGCTGATGATTTCGGTCAGATGGCGATAACCCTCGTTGTCACGAGCAAGAAGCGTCAGGCGGAACGGGCTTTCCGGTTCCTCCGGATTTTCCAGCCAGAGGTCCGCACCAATAATGGGCTTTACACCGGCACCGGTCGCCGCTTTGTAAAAACGCACCAGTGAACACATGTTGGACTGCTCAGTGAGCCCAACGGCCGGCATGCCCAATTCCGCGACCCGACTGATCAGTGGTTTCACCCGGACCAGTCCATCCACCAGGGAGTATTCGGAGTGTACGCGGAGGTGTACGAAGGTGTTCGCCATATCGTCGGGCTGTTCCTGCTGTTGAATTCCAGTGATGGCGGGCATCAGCCGCCCATCAGTGCTCTGAGTTCTTCTTCGGTTTGCGGGCCAAAGCGGGTTTCACGCAACTCTCCGTCCGGATCAATCACGAACGTCGCTGGTAACGCCACCGGCGTTTTCCAACCAAATTCGGTGCCCGGGTCGTCGGTCAACATGACAAAATCTATCCCCATGGTGTCGCCGAGATCAATCAGCTCCTGCCCCTGAATACCATCAAAATTGACACCCAGGACCGTAATGCGGTCGCGGTCATCCAGTTGGTTCAGCTCAGGAATTTCTTCCAGGCAGGGCTTGCACCATTCCGCCCAGTAATTTACCAGCACCCAATCCCCGCGCAGGCTGTCCCACTCGACCGGATCGCCCCCGGCCTGCTCAAAGGCGACTTTGTCGCAACCGGCAAGCATCACCATGCCCAGCACGGCGGCCATTCGCATCATCAGCGTTCGAAAACGGTACGTTGCAGGGTACTGCACAGGGAATCCTCCTGTTAGACTACGGAACATCCCGATTTCAGGACAGCCCTATTTAACTCAGGCCAGAAGATGACAGAACCAACCCGCATTTTCCACAACCCGCGCTGCTCAAAATCCAGACAAACCCTTGAACTGCTTGTTGAGCGTGGCCTGGAGCCGGAAATTATACGCTACCTTGAAACACCACCGACAGCGCAGGAACTGCGACAGATTCTATCAGTTCTGGGCATGGAACCACGCCAGCTCATGCGCAAAGGTGAGCAGGAATACCGCGACCAGAACCTGGATAACAATGAGCTGAGTGATCAGGAATTGATCCGCGCCATGGTCGCAACGCCAAAACTCATTGAACGACCCATCGTGATTCGGGGCGACAAGGCAGCGCTTGGCCGCCCGCCAGAAAACGTACTGACCCTTTTTTGACCGGAGCAACTGATGCCACCTGAAAACGCCTACGTGCTTGTGCTGTATTACAGCCGCAGTGGCCAGACGGCTGACATGGCGAGCCAGATTGGCCGTGGTATTGCGCGAGTCAATGGCATTGAGGCCCGCATACGCACTGTGCCTCCGGTGTCACCGGACACCGATTCCTCCTTGCCAGCCGTTCCCGACCACGGGGCACCTTATGCCAGCAAGGACGACCTCGCCCACTGTGCCGGGCTTGCGATTGGCAGCCCGACCCGCTTCGGCAACATGGCCGCGCCGTTGAAGCATTTCCTGGATGGCACCGGGGACCTCTGGCTGTCGGGCGCACTGACCAACAAACCTGCCGGCGCGTTTACCTCCACTGGTAGCCTCCATGGCGGCCAGGAAACCACCCTGCTGACCATGATGATGCCGTTGCTGCATCACGGCATGGTGCTGTGTGGGGTACCCTACGCCGAACCGGCACTGAATGAGACAACGTCCGGCGGCACGCCCTACGGGCCCTCTCACTGGGCAGGAACCGGTGAACAGTTGCCCCTGAGCGACCATGAAAAATCGGTCTGCCAGAGCTTCGGCGAGCGCCTGGGCACGCTGGCCCTGAAACTTCGTTAAGACCGCCAACGCGGACATTCACTCGTATTTATTGACGGAAAGCACCCATGCTTCATAACCCCAAAGCCCGCATCACCGCCAGGCTCACCATCGCGCTGTACATCGCGGTTCTGGCCACGCTGCTGATTACCACCTTCTATCCGGCTCCGGTGGAGGGCGTGTCGGTTCCACTGATGCTTACCGTTAAACTTTTGCCATTGCTGGCATTTGCCATACCCGTGTTCCGGGGCCACAACCGGGGTTACATCTGGCTGGCGTTCGTGGTGATTTTCTACTTCACCCAGGCCGTGGTAACAGCGTGGCTGAACGAGGGCACCACCGCCCCGATGATACTCACGGTGCTGACGTTCCTGCTGTTCACCGTGTCCATGGTGCACCTGAAGGTCAACCGTCCCATCGCCCCACCGGTGACCTGAGCGGATTCTGTTATGACCACTCATCAGGCACCCCCGCCAGCGCGAAGCACGCTGACCCTGCGTGATCTGGCAACCGCGCTGGTTACCAGCGGCGAACTGGCGCAGGAAGACGCAGAGCGGATTCTTCAGGCCAACATTGGTGCCGACACCAACGACCGCCATCCGCTTGAGCTGTTTGCGCTGGCAGCGCTGAAAAGCCAGACCTCCGGCCGCACGCTGGACCTGGACAGGCTGACCCAGTGGCTGGCGGACTGGGCCGGGCAACCCTGGTATCACATAGACCCACTAAAAATAGACACCCCCGCCATTGCCCGGGTGATGTCCTACGCATTCGCCCAACGCCATGGCATTCTCGCCGTTGAAATTGGCAAAGACGAAGTTTTGATTGCCAGCGCCGAGCCCTTCAAGCATGACTGGGAAAGCAACCTGCGTCAGGCGGTGCAGAAAGATATCCGCCGAGTGGTTGCCAACCCTGGG
>NZ_JBBDSR010000018.1:0-1764 GCF_040904845.1 Marinobacter sp.
CTTCGATGCGGTGCCAGAGCGTCTCTCGGTTAACGCTGTAGAAATACTTGGAGAAATCCGTCTTCAGGGCGTGAACCGTTTCGCCATGGGCGGCAAGGCGTCTCATCATCGCCTGAGTGTGGATGGCACCGCCGTGCATTCCGCGCCCTTTGCGGCAAGCGTAGGCCTGGGGGAGCATGCCAACCTCAAAGATCGGGCCGATGACATTGCACAGGGCATGCTGCACCACCCGGTCCTGAAAGGGCGCGGCGGTTATGGGGCGGGGTTTGGGCTCGTAGACCCAGAACTCCCGAGGCCGGCCCGGCTGATAGGTGCGGTCCAGAATGTCGCGCCTCAGCTTTTCCAGCCACGCTGCCTCATACTCTTTGAAGTTGAGGTAGCCGGCAGAACTGCGCCGGCCTCGTGAGGCCTTGTGGTACGCCTTCAGAAGATTTTCCGGTGCCGCAACCCTCGCAATCAGGTTCCTGTGACGATCTCCCAAATCAACTCCCTTTTTCGGCGTGACGCCGGTTGTAGAAAAAAATGCCGCGCGCAGGTCTCGATGTTGACCATAGGCCTCACTACGCCCTGTTTCGCGAACCTGGTTTTGTGTTTCCCGAAGGAGGTCAGTACACGGCTGACCACAGTTATGGTCGCCCCGGCAGGCCGTAGCGCTGCCAGCGGGAGTGTTGCCTGTCGTCACTGACGCCGCGCGCGCTGATGTTGCTGTTGGAGTTGTCCGGCGTGTTGTTCCAGTTCGAGGCCCGAGAGCCCGAGTTGGAGCCGTTGTTCCAGTTCGCGCCGAATAGCGGCGAGCAATCCGTGTACTACCCATGCCGACCACCGGATAAACGAGCTATCCAGTCGCCGAGCATACTTCCCACCTCAGCCAGCAAGACCGATACCGTGCCGTGCTGCCCGGAGGTGATGACCTGCAGTGGCCAGGCCTCTGCCATTCGCAGGTGCCACCGCAATGCTGCCAGCTCGGCGTCCGCTTCACGAACCCGGCTGATTTGGTTGGATTTGGCGGCCACATACAGCAGCCGAGGTATTCGTAACATGCACTGAAGCAGCTCATCTCTGAACACGCCGTGCCGGCGCGGCATCGTGCGCGTGATGTTGTAGAGGTAACGAAAGACCGAATCGTACTTTTCGACCACGGCCAATCCCTCCACTCTGGGTGCTGCTTTCTTCATGGCGTCGCTATCGCTCCGCTTGCAGGTTCAGGTGGTCACTGACGCCGCGCGCGCTGATGATGCTGCCGGAGCCGTCCGGCGCGGCGCTCCAGTTCGAGGCCCGAGAGCCCGAGTAGGAGCCGCCGTTCCAGTGCGCGCCGAATCGCGGCGAGCGTATGGAGTCCGTATAGACATCACCCCGGCCTTCGGCAATGTCCTGCCAACTAGCAGAGCCGGTGGCAGAGGTGCCGTTAATGTCAGCCCCCCACTGGTACATCACGCCAGTGATCTGCTCACACCCACATGCAGAGCGGTGGCCGGCCTGGTGCTGGGTGGTACCGGGATCGGTGCCAACGGCTTGACGCTCGACGACGCCGTAAGCCATCGCCGTGAACTCCTGATAGAAGGGCAGGCGCTTGCCGGCCGCGGTGGCCAGATCGACCGCCACCCACCAGCTCATTGAGCCATAGGTGGTACTGCCGTTGCCGCCGTAGATGCTGGGGATAACAGGCCGGTCACCGTCATCTGCAATGGTCGCCCCGTTGCGGCTGTAACCATTAACGCCGTACTGGGTGTCCATTAGGTAGATATCGCCCCAGGTCTTGCCATC
>NZ_JBBDSR010000019.1:0-10588 GCF_040904845.1 Marinobacter sp.
GGCCACTCGAACTGGTCACTGACAATGGCTTCACGATCGACAGCCAACCCGCGCCGCTGGCCGGCACGGACGCCATGGCCCGGTTCATGGGCGCGGTCAGCATCGACAACGAAGACGGCACCGACGATGGCTCACGCCCGATCATCACCCGCTACCTGGAAGGCTCCCACGGCAACCCGATCTCCGCTGGTCAGAAAGGGGCAGACGCCTTCAGCTCCAGCGCGGTGTTCAATGAGATGGCGGCGCAGCTGGTAGCGCTGTTCCGCAGCCGCACAAGCGCTGACACCGCCTTTACCGTAAACGTGAACAACAACTGCGTCGTCAAGGATGTTGGTAATCAGCCCGGCGATGCCGAGTGCGAAGACCAGACCGACGGTGGCGCGGAGCCGGATGATGGCGGTTCCGGAGGCGACGGCGGTGACGATGGCGGTGATGACGGCGGCCTGTTCGGCGGCCTGCTGTAACCGAAGCTCTCTTACGTCTACCTAGGAGCCGGCCACTTGCGCTGGGCCGGCTCCTGCGAACAAAAAGAATTGGAGCAGTAGCAATGACAACAACAAATCCGTCTGTTTTCAGACCCAAGCGAATAGTACTGGCAACCGCCATTTCCTTGATGGCATCCACACCCGCGCTGGCGATAGACTTCGACATCTACGATATCGATGCTTCTTTCAGCACCACACTGACCGCAGGTGTCGGCTTCCGTCTGGAAGACCAGGATCCGGACCTGATCTCCCAGGGCAACCTGGGGCAGGAATTCGCCTACAGCGATACCGGGGGATCCTCCAACAACTTTGACGACGGCAACCTGAACTTCAAAAAAGGCGACCCGTATTCGCAGATCCTGCGCGGGCGCTCGGAGCTGTTCCTCGACTATAGCCCGGACAGCGATTATCTGACCCGTATCGGTGCGCTGGTGCGTGGCAGCTACTACTACGATGTCGAGCTCAAGGACAATGAGCGGGCGGTAGATCCGGTAGGGCAAAGACGCAAACTGAATCCGGATGCCAAAGACAACGCCTCCGGGGTGGACCTGTTGGATGCCTATATCTTCTCCGACTGGTATGCCGGCAACACGCCCGTGTCAGTACGATATGGCCGGCAAGTGCTGAGCTGGGGCGAGAGCACGTTCATCCTCGGGGGCATTAACGCCACCAACCCCATTGACGTGCCAGCATTCCGCGCCCCGGGTGCGGAGCTGAAAGACGTCCTGTTGCCAGTCAACATGCTGTACACCTCGGTCGGCCTTACTCAGGACGTTAACCTGGAGGCTTACGTCCAGACCGAGTGGAAACCGTTCAAAATCGATGACTGCGGCACATTCTTCTCCTCTGCGGATGTCGCGGCCGATGGTTGTGGCCCGGTACTGCTGGCAGGCCAGGTGCCGGATTCTCAGGCATTCGAGGAAGGCTTCATCTCCCCCCGCCGGGGCGACAAAGAGCCAGGCGACAAAGACCAGTTCGGTGCCGCCGTGCGCTGGTTTGTGCCGGCCCTTGATTCGGAGCTGGGCTTCTACTACATCCGCTACCACAGCCGCCTGCCGTACATCAGCGGCGTAGTGAACAACCCGGAAAACCCGACGGAAAACCAGATCAATGATCCGAACGAGCCGTTCACCCGATTCCCGAGTTATTTCATCGATTACCCCAAGGGCATCGATCTCTACGGCATCAGCATCAACACCACCTTGCCGACGGGCACGTCCCTGGGCGCGGAATACAGCTTCCGCCCCAACATGCCGATCCAGTGGAACACCTTTGAGCTGATCTATGGCGGCCTGCAACAGCGGGGGCCAGACGGCCAGGTGGTCAGTAAGCTGGAGCAGCGTGTCCAGGAGGACGACCCCAACTTTAACTACGCCGGCAAAGCAGTCGATGGCTATGATAACTATGACGTCTCCCAGATCCAGGCCACACTGATCCACTTTGTGGACCGGATCCTGGGCGCGGGACGGTTTATTACCGTGGCCGAGATTGGCGCTACTTATGTGCACGACCTGCCCGACCAGAGCGAAGCACGATATGGTCGTTCAGGAATATATGGGGTTGGCCCGGTACCGCTGGATGGCGAGTCATTCTCTGGCGACTTCTGCAGCGAGGGCCCAGGCGATGAGACATCCAGGCTGAACATCAACCCCACTAGCTGCGTCTCGGATGGTTTCACTACATCCTTCTCCTGGGGTTATCGCGCCTTATTTGCCCTGGATTACTCCAACGCCTTTGCCGGCATCAACCTGTTGCCAAAGCTGGTCATCAAGCACGATATCAAGGGCTTTGCTCCGGACCCGGGGGGTAACTTCAGGGAAGGCAACAAGTCGGTCAGTCTCGGTCTGGATGCCAACTACCAGAACACATACTCCGGCTCGATCAGCTATACCAATTTCTTTGGCGGCGATTACAACGAAACCTCGGACCGGGATTTCATCTCCGCCAGCATTTCCTACTCATTCTGATTCACTAACGGCAATCACAAAGGAGTCTCTTGTGAATACATACAGAAAACACCTCATCGGTAGCGCCATCGCCGTTTCACTGTTTTCCTCGGGAGCAGCCCTTGCGGCTGTTTCCGCCGAGGAAGCCGCCAAGCTCGGTAATGAACTGACACCGATTGGTGCCGAAAAGGCCGGCAATGGCGACGAAATCCCGGCCTGGGACGGAGGCCTGACCTCGCCCCCGGTGGATCAGCCTCAGCAAGGCATCTACCCGGACCCATTCCCGGAAGACGAACGACTGTTCGTGATCGACCAAAGCAATGTGGACGAATACAAGGACAGGCTCTCTCCCGGTCAGGTGGACACCATCAAGGCCTACGGCGACTACTTCATTCCGGTGTACCAGACCCGGCGCACCGGTGCCTATCCGGATTTCATGATGGAAAAGGCGGTGGAAAATGCGTCGGAGGTGTCCCTCACACCCGACGGCAATGGCGTTCAGAATTATCAAACCGGCGTCCCCTTCCCGATTCCCAAGAGTGGGGTTGAGGTCATCTTCAACCACATTACCCGATATCGCGGCGGCTCTATCATCCGTAATGTTGCCCAGGTAACGCCCCAGGCCGATGGCGAATACAGCCCGGTCAAATTCACTGAACACCTGACCGACCGCGTGGCACTGGCGGATTACGAGCCTGGCAAAGACGACAACGTGATGTTCTACTTCAAGCAGATCATCACGGGGCCATCGCGCCTAGCCGGTAACGTGCTGCTTGTGCATGAGACGCTGAATCAGGTAAAAGAAGGCCGCCGAGCCTGGCTATACAACTCCGGTCAGCGTCGTGTTCGCCGCGCTCCGCAGGTAGCCTATGACGGGCCAGGTACCGCCGCCGACGGACAGCGCACCTCCGACAACCTCGACCTATTCAACGGCGCACCGGATCGCTATGACTGGGAGCTGGTCGGCAAGAAGGAAATGTACATCCCGTACAACTCCTACCGGCTGGGCGACCAGAGCCTGAGCTACGACGACATCATCCAGCCCGGACATATCAACCCAGAGCTGACCCGCTACGAACTGCATCGCGTGTGGCATGTGCGCGCCACCTTGAAGGACGGCGAGCGTCACATCTACGCCCAGCGCGATTTCTATGTGGATGAAGATACCTGGCAGATCGCCGTGGTTGACCATTACGATGGGCGCAACCAACTCTGGCGTGTGGCCGAGGCACACATGGTTCAGGGCTACGATATCGGGATTCCCAGCTACGCCGCTGAAACCTTGTACGACCTGCTCTCTGGTCGTTACCTGGTGATGGGTCTGACTAACGAGGAAGACGATCCATACACCTTCGACGTCAAAGCCCGCTCCAACGAATACACCCCCGCGGCGCTGCGCCGGGCCGGCGTGCGCTAACCGCCGCTTGCCTCTCGCGCCCCCACCAGGGGGTGACACACAAAACCCGCTTCAGCGATGAAGCGGGTTTTGTTTTTAGCCGTGCTACCAGCACCCCGAGTCACAGGAACCGAGCCCTGAGTCTTACATCAATGAACCGCGTCGAGCCGTATTAACTGGCCACAGTAATAATCCAGGCAGTGGTCCCAGTGAAACGGAATGGAGCACGACTTATCCGCATTTCTCCATTGATCGACCACTTCCCCACCCAGATTGTTGATCTCCGTTTTCAGTTCATCCGCGCTGTAAATCTTGTAGGGGCAGAAAGCCGTGCCGATGTTCTGAAGCGTCACGAAGCTCTTGGTAGGATGAACCGGCAACATATTGATCAGCACGTAGGTTGGGCGGTCCTGCAAACGCCCAATGAGGGACGCTAACGAGTCTTCCACATATTGCAATGATCCGGAGAACAACACCCAGTTGCACGGTGCGGCCTGACTAAGATCATCACAAAACGTCAGAGTGGCAGGAGACGAGCGGGTGGCAGCAAAACTCCTGGCTTCTCTGATCACTGCGGGCACATCGTAAAGCTGCCACCGGAATGACTCAGGAAAGGCCAGATACCGGGAGAGCGCGTAATACAGAACCCCAACATGACCGCCGAAATCGAGCAGCCTGTCGTTTGGCTGCATCAGCCTGTTGAGCCAGAACGCCACCGGGTAATCGCAGGGGGAAATCGACCGCATACGGAAGCGGTACATATCTGCTGAGGCAGGCGCTTCGTTATCGTAGCCCAGGGGTTTACCGCCCGGGGCGTTCGCCGTGGCCGTCTCAAAATCCGGGTAGACTCCACGAAACAGATTGACGTTGGTCGCGCTGGCGAAATGCCTGGCATAACGACGATCAAGCGCTTCACTGATAAACGGAAGCTGCTCGACCTGATGCAAAAGGTCCTTTGCTCGTTCGTACATGGTGACTGCCCTTTTAAGAGACAATTATAATGAATCTTAGCAGGGAACGAAGTAATGTCACCCCGATGCCATGTTAGCTGGCGGAAGGCAGGTTGCCCCCCAGCATGTTTTCAACCACAGCCGCGTTATAGAAGGCTTCAACCGTGTGGATTCTGTCATTCCGCACCCGAAACCAGACAGCAAGCCGCACATCCCCAATCGGTTCAAAATTGGTCCGGTAGTCCAGAACCGCGAACACATGCTCTCCATCAGCACTGAGCTGGCGGAGGATCAGGTCCTTCTGGATGGCAACCATACCGAACTGGTAGGCCAGCATGTCATCCCGGCTCAGGAAACGCATATTCGGCCCCACGTATTCAAACCCCTCAGCCGCCAGCAAAGATTTCGCCTCATCCAGACGCTGGTCATGAATATCCGCAATGAACTGCGCCACGATGTCCTTTGGCTGCATTAAATCGACTCCATTTCCAGAACGGGGGCGGTTGAAACGCCCAGACTCGCGTAGATACCGCAACAAGCGGCGTACCCCATTCACTTTTATACCGAAAGCGGGGGTGGTGGCAATAAGCCCGTAAACACTATGTGTTAACATTCGACGGACGCGGGTTCGATTCGCTCGCGGAGGCAACCGCACGGCCTGCGCTTTCCGGAGTATTACCCTGCTCTTCTTTCAGTTTTTCGTCTGTCTTCTCTCTGAGCGTGTCCGTTCCCCGGTCGCTCAGGCTTCCCATCACGCGATCCTCCGCCGAGGTCCGTGGCAGCAGGGCTCCCAGAGCGACCCCTGCCGCCACTGCCAACACCCCAACCATCAGGGGCTGTTCACGAAGCATCTGGGTATACCCTTCGCGCGCATTGCGAAACCCACTCCGGGCGCTTTCGGCAGTGTGTCGGCTGGCGTCGCTTACCCGGTGCATTACGTCACTGGCACCCTCGGCCACCTGGTGGCCAGTTTGCCGGGCATGCTCAGCGGCGTCATGGGAGGACGACCTGAGACCGCTGGTTGCAGCTGACAGTTTCCCCCGCGCCTCGCCGGCCTTTTTACCCATCGTGTCAGTGACACTCTCTCCATGGTGCACCCCCTGATGCGCCGAGGACTTCCGGGAGGCTGCCATCAGCCAAATCAGACTTATCCCTGCGAGTACGGTCGGAATCGGATTGTTTTCCACTTGTCTGGAGAGATTGCGAATGAAGTCATAGTTCCCTTTGCTCCGAAAATAGGAGAGTCCCTGATCAAGCAGTTTACTGGGAGAAAACTGCTGCATCAGCTCATCGACTGTGCCTTCCAGATCTGCCCGCACACCGTCAGCCTCACGCTCCAGATCTTCCGGGTCCTTACTCAGATCATTTTTGAAGTGCTCTTTTGCTGTCGTCATGATGCATGTCCTTTAACGGTTTCCTTGTCTTTCCGGAGGCTATCCATGGCGTGCGTCGGTTTCAGACTGGACGGTTCCAGCTTCTTCTTACCCGCGGTGACCATAACCAGCCCTATAATTGTCACTACGGCTCCCACAATCAGGGCGGCCAGCCAAAGCTCCATAACCTGCCCAAGGCCCAGAGTGGCGGCAGCGAGCAAGACCAGGTACCCGGAATTCAACACCACCACACCGCTGACCAGGCCAGCGAGGGCCTTTTTGGTATCGTCGAGTGCCTGGGAAACTTCCGAACCCGCCAGAGCCAACTCCTTGCGGAAAAGAAGCGCCAGATCATCGACTAAATGCCGTACGAGATCGTAAAAGCGCGCTTTTTCCTCTGGCGGAGGGGCAGGTTGTTGAGAGTCACGATTTGCGCCGGAAGGGACGATATTTTCGTTCTGAGCCACATCAGCCATGATGACCTCCTGGATACCCTCATTAAATTGCGGTTTGAGTGCGCTCGTCTGCTCAACTCAAGAATCAGACGATCGTGAAGATGCCTTGAAAAATCGGCTCAACGCGATTCCAAGACCTACGCTGCCCAGCACAAAGAGCGTCGGATTGTTGCGGGCCAGGCGCACCAGGTCCTGGACCAAATCCTCAGCAGTGCGTTTTTCAAGGCGTTCGGCGTACTCAGACAGCCCGGAGGCGATCGAAGAGACCGCCTGGGCCAGGGATTCCTCGCCCTGATCCCGCAGACTGTCCGCTGCGCGGCCCAACGCTTCAGCGCCGTGACTGACGGTGCTGGAAGCCGTCTTTTTAGCGGTATCAGCGCCTTCGGAAGCCCTGGCCTTAGCGGCTTTTTTGGCTTCACTACCAAGGTCGCCGGCGCTTTTTTCAGTGGAATCCGGTTTGCTGCCTGGCTGGGAGCTCCCTTCACCGCCAGGTCTGCCTGCCTGTTGAGATGAGGTCCCCGAGAGGGGTGGTGATTGAGATGGTGGAGGCGTGCCCCTGCCCTGATTTGTACTCGGATCGTTTGGTTCCATGGCCTTTCTCCTGAGCCGCCGAATGACCTTTCAAACATCTCGCGTTTGAATACACAGAGGCTCAGCATAGTTCGTGCCACCGCCCGGGGCGTCCCACCACAAGCCCGGGTGCTAATAAGCGGCGCGGATCGACGTAAGGAGTAGAGGTGAAAATGGCAAGATTTTCACTCAATCGGAAAATTCTACTGCCTCCGGCCGGTCTCACTTTGCTATGGGAAGGCGACCTGGATGAAAGGCGGAGCGCCGGATAGCACTTTGTCGCTCATAGTGGTGCCATTACTGGCGAGGTCAGGTAAGCGTCGTGGATAAGCTGTCGAGGCGAGACACCAAACCAGCCCTTGAAGGCACGATAAAACGCGCTGACTTCAGAATAGCCGAGCCGTTCAGAGATCTGCGCCGGCGAGGTTCGCTGGTTCAGTTCACGGATGGTGACCTCTTTCAATACCTCCTCCTTCAGCTGCCGAAAGCTGGCACCCTGCTCCGCCAGTTGTCGCTGCAGGTTACGGGGATGGAGATTCAGCGCCCTGGCGCACTGCTCCAGCTCGGCCTGAGCAAGGCCATGGTGAGCGATATAGCCCCGTATCCTGAACAACTGTTCCGACCCCACCTGCTTGGCGTTGAGCAACTGGCAGGCGTAATTGAGGCTGAGTTGATACAGGGTTTCGTCGCAACCTGTGATGGGCGAATCAATATGAGTGATATCCAGATCAAAACCGAAGCTATCGCCGGATACTGTGATGGGCAGGTTCAGCAAGCCGGCTAGTCCACGTCGATCCAACGCCGCATCTTGGGGTACGACCAGGGCTAACACCACAATCTGTTGATCAAACAAATCTCGAATGTACTGAATGGTGCCGGCGATCACCGACAAAATCTGCTGCGGGCTGGCCGCCAGCGCCGCAGGCGTTTCTTCATACCGGCAACGGAGCACAGCAGGGGCAGCCTGTTCGGCTGGCCGCCGGTCATAATGGAACACGCCGTTCTCACTGATCAATGTTTGAAAAGTGGCCACATGCTGCAGCGCCAGGTTTACCGATGGGCAATGCCCCAACAAGGGAGCGAGCACGCCAATGCTGCGATAGCCCTGGAGCAGGCCTATGCGCGCGCCCAGCAACGGGTCTTGGGACAACCAGGCGGCGGTGTGCCAGAGCTGTCGCGCCGAGATCAGGTCGAGTCGGCCCCGATGCCTGAGCGTGCCGCGCTCGAACCCCGGCAGGCCGGCAACGATCGCGTTCACATCGAGGCCCTGCTTGTGCAGGGTGCGCAGCAGGGAATTTACCCAGACATTGGCAATGGACAAATGACTCATGGCGGCTCCTGATGGCTTTTCTGACGACCCCCTACGACATTACATGAACAATATACCCGATTATATTGTCGCATTCTGTCACTAATCGTCGCCGCCGGTCACTGACCCGCTCTGTCTCCGGCCAGATAATGGGATGACTACAGGAAACGAGAGCCTTGGCATGAGTGACTACAATATCAATGGCCTAGCCATTCCCTTATTTATGATCCTGATGCTGGCCGAGTATCTGCTACTCCGTCTTCGGGGGCGCAGCCTTCATCGTTTCAATGACAGTATGAACAGCCTGTCGATGGGGCTTTTGCTGCTGCTTTCTGATGCCTTGCTAAAGGCCTACACCTTTGCGGTGTTTATCTGGCTGTGGAACAACCACCGTCTGTTCGATTTCGGCGTGGATAATCCGGTTACCTGGATCCTGTTCTTCATTGGTGTCGACTTCTGCTACTACTGGTTCCACCGTATCGCCCACGAAATCAATATCCTCTGGGGGGCGCACGTGGGCCATCATCAGGGCGAGGAATACAACCTCACGACCGCACTTCGCCAGAGTGCCTTCCAGTATGCTTTCTCCTGGATGTTCTACCTGCCCCTGGCTCTGTTGGGTTGTCCGCCGGTGGTCTTTGTTGTGCAGTTCATCGTACTCAAGATGTATCAGTTCTGGCTTCATACCCAGAGCATTCACCGAATCCCTCTGATGGAAGGCGTCATGTCCACGCCATCCAGCCACCGCGTACACCACGCCAAGAATCCGATCTACATCGACCGTAATTACGGCGGCACCCTGGTGATCTGGGACCGTCTGTTCGGCACCTGGCAGCCTGAGCTGGCAACGGAGCCCTGCCACTATGGCACCACTCACCCGCTGGATACCTTCAACCCCATCAAGGCTAACCTCCAGCACTGGTCCATGCTGGCGCGGGATACCCGGGCAACAGCACGCTGGCAGGACAAGCTGTTGCTCTGGGTCCGGCCGACTGGCTGGCGCCCGGCGGATTGCCTGGCGATGGACGCCGGTGATCCGGGTATGCAGAAAAACGGCTGTGCCGAGCGACCGAAATACAACCCACAAACCACCCGGGGCAAGAAGGCTTACGTCGCCTTCTCCATGGCGGTGACATTCGTCATGTGCACACTGTTCATCTTTCTTTCACCACAACTGTCAGCGTTGCAACTGGCAGCCGGTGTTCTGCTGGTGATCAGCGGTCTGGTCATTGCCAATGACCTGCTGGAAAACCGCAGCCGTTATCGATGGGGAGAAGCGTTACGCATGCCGCTGATGCTCTGGTTTGCGGTGAGCCTGTGGACGTTCCCCGTGACCACCCAGATAGTCGATACCATCACTATTGAGCGCTCCGCCAGCCAGTCTCTCGACTACGCCAGCTCAGTCAGCCGCTGGCCGGAGTGGCATCCACAATCCATGCAGACAGAGGTGGGCAGCACAGGGTCATTGCAGACCGGCGAACACTTCAACGAAGTGATCGATACCCCCTTGGGCCAGAACCGAGTCAGCTGGGAAGTGATCAGCCGTTCACAGGGAGAGCACTGGCGTGTTCGCGGCGTCAATCTGGATAATGAGGTCGGGATTGTGCTGACCTACCGCGTCAGGAACACCGGCGCAGGCGTCAGCGAGTTCGAACGTACCCTGCAGTACACCATGCCGAACTTTCCGCTGGTGCTGGTCAATGCCCTGCATTTTAAAGGGGTCATCGAGCGGAAGTCAGAACAAGGCCTGCAACGGTTGAAGACAGCAGTCGAAGGGCTACCGGCAGTACCCTGAGTGAAGTCACATCCTATTTTAGCGGCTTGATCCGATCCACTTCCTTCATGACCGACTGGGCCGCCGTCCAAAGATCAACAGATCGCTGCGCATTCAGCCTGAACTCCGGAGAGTTACCAAACAAGCGAGCAAGCCGAAGCGCCATCTCGGGACTGACAGCACGGCGCTCGCGCAGTAATTCATTCACCGACTGACGAGAGACACCCAGAGACTCTGCCAACCCTGCAACGGTCAGGCCATAGTCCGCAGGAAATCCTCTCTCAGCATTTCACCAGGGTGAGTCGGCTTGCGCGCCATGCCGGCAGTATT
>NZ_JBBDSR010000020.1:0-1738 GCF_040904845.1 Marinobacter sp.
GGGAAGGCGAGGAAGCACTGAATGACTTCCGCGACCGTGGCGAGAAGTCTTTTGCCAGCGCACGCAAAGCCGGAGACAAGGCCATTGAAGGAGCCGGCCACAAGATCGAAGAGCGTCCCTTTCTCACGGTTCTCATCGCGTTCGTGGCCGGGTTGCTGCTCGGCAAGTTTCTCGACCGCTAACCGTGGAGCTACCCGAGGCGGTCCAGGCCAAGCTGCAACAGGCGCTGGTCGTGGCCCTGGCAGGGTTACTGGCGCTGATCCTGCTCTGCGCGTTGCTGATAGCCAGCTTCGTGATGCTGCTGTTGGCCTTGACCTCGGGACTGGCGCCTGTGGTGGGCGAGTCTGGCGCCTACGCGATTGCCGGCCTCGGCTGCCTTCTGGTTCTGCTGCTTGTTTTCAAACGGTTGACGGCCAAGCGCAAGACCAAACCCAGGCAGCAACCGCCACTGACGGAAGGCTCTGACGACGGCTCCATCGGGGCAGCCCCCCTGGATGACTTCCGTCAGACGATTCGCGAGCATCCCTGGGAATCTGTAGCGACTTCATTTGCGCTGGGGCTGGTGCAATCGGGGGATCCCCGGTTGCGGGAATTGCTGATGGACTCGAGCCTGGCCTGGCTCAAGTCGGCGCAAAAGGGCGAGGGCACCGCTCCAGGCAGGGCATCGGCACCAGGAGCAGAAGCTGGGAGCGGGCCCGGGAGGCCCGGTGAGAATGGCGGCTAGCAGCGCGCAACCGACCTCAGCATTCCCCTGCAGCCGCACGGTATTCCCCTGACCTCGACGTGGTGGGGTCAGATACCGTCTTGCATAGCAAGCCCTCGCATCGGTATTTTTGCATTAAAACTGGTGCCGCTCACCACGACCCCGTAAATCAGGTGGGCAAGCTTTCTCATGCTTGCACCGACGACTGCCTTCGGCGCCAGTCCCTTTTCCCGTAAGCGCTCAGCCATGGCCTTGATCACAGGGTTGTGGCGTATCGCTACCAGGCCCGGCATATAAAGCGCCTTGCGGGCACCGGCGTGTCCGGTTCTGCTGATCATGGTACGGCCCTTTACGGTGCCGGACTGCTTCTGCCGAGGCGTAACCCCGATAAAGGCGGCCAAGGCCTTGGCATCCCTGAAGCGCCGCACATCCCCCAGGTACGCCAGTACCCGGGCTACTGTTTTGGGACCGATCCCGGGGATGCTCTTGATCAGCTCTGCGTCGTCTTTGAGCTGAGGATGACCAACGATATGGTCGTTAATATCGGACTCGATTTGCGCAATCTGCTTGTCCAGCCACACCACATGGTCCTTGACCATGGCCGTCACACTCGATTTTGGCGCATGATCCAGAGCTTCCAGGCGATTGAGCTCCTGTTGGCGCATGGCCTCAAGTGCCTGCAGCCGCTCCACGAGCGCCCTGAGTTCGCGCTGTTCGGGACTGGGCGGCTGCCATGCTTCCAGTTCAGCAGAACCCGCAAACCTGGCTAAGAGATAGGCATCTGCTTCATCCGTCTTGTTGCGACTCAGCTGACTTTGGGCGAAGCCTTTCACTCGAGCCGGATTCACCACGCTCACGAGCCAACCCGCATCCGCCAAAAACAGTGCCACAGACTCGCTATAAGGTCCCGTAGCCTCCAGGCAGATGAATACCTCGGGGGCTAGTTCACGAGCAGAGAGCCAAGCGAGGAGCGCCTTGTAGCCCCCTTGATTGTTCGGGAAGACCTTGTTTTTCTTCTTCCGTCCCGTTACTGCG
>NZ_JBBDSR010000021.1:0-52675 GCF_040904845.1 Marinobacter sp.
CGGCACATCCATGTGACGCTCGGGCTCCGCCATCCATGGCTCCGCACGGTTTTGGCAAGGCCCCCCGCTTACTGGCTCAGCTCGGCGTTATCACCACTGCGGTGCTGCTGCTCCCACAGGTGAGCATAGTGGCCATCGGCCGTCAGCAACTCGTTGTGGCTACCGCTTTCCACAATTTGGCCACCGTCCATCACCAGAATGGTGTTGGCGTCGCGAATCGTGGACAGGCGGTGGGCAATCACCAGAGTGGTGCGCTGTTGACTAACCTCTTTCAGAGCGCCAAGAATCGCCTGTTCCGATAGCGAATCCAGGGACGAAGTGGCTTCATCCAGAATCAGCAGCGGCGGGTTTTTCAGGATGACCCGGGCAATGGCCACCCGTTGTTTTTCGCCACCCGACAGCTTCAAACCACGCTCGCCCACTTTGGTGTCGTAACCGTCTGGCAGGCTGCGGATAAAGTCTTCCAGATGGGCCATCCTCGCTGCCCGGTACACCTGCTCCTCGCTGGCTGCCGGGTTTCCGTAAGCCAGGTTGCGGTACAGGGTGTCGTTGAACAGCACGGTATCCTGGGGCACCACGCCAATGGCCGAACGCAAACTGCGTTGGGTCACGCTGCGGATGTCCTGGCCATCGATGCGGATAGCTCCGTTGTCTGCGTCGTAGAAGCGGAACAGCAAGCGGGCGAGGGTAGACTTGCCGGCACCACTGGCACCGACGACCGCCACCGTATGGCCGGCGGGAATGGAGAAGTTCACATCCTGCAGAATGGGTCGGTCAGCACGGTAGGCAAAGTGGATGTGGTCAAAGCGTACTTCGGCGTTAGCCACCGCCAGGTCCCTGGCATCCGGTGCATCCTGAATGGCCGGCTCGTCCCCCAGCAGCTTGAACAGGCGCTCGACGTTCACCAGCGCCTGGCGAATTTCCCGATACACGAAGCCCAGGGCGTTCAGGGGGATGAACAGTTGCAGCAGGTAGGCATTGATCATGGTGAAGTCACCCAGGGTGATCTCACCGCTGGCAACTTCCTGCACCGCCATCGCCATGATCACAATCAGCGCCACCCCGATAATCAGGGCCTGCCCGCCATTCAGGGTGGCGAGTGACAGGCGGTTCTTCAGTCGTGCCTGTTCCCAGTCGTCCAGATTCTGGTCATACAGCTGCGATTCGTAACGCTCATTATTGAAGTATTTGACGGTTTCGTAGTTGAGCAGGCTGTCCACCGCCCGCGAGTTGGACTGGTTGTCGCGGGCGTTGGCTTCGCGCACAAACCGGGTACGCCACTCGGTGATCCTGATGGAAAAAACGACATACACCACCACCGCCACCAGAATCGCCAGTACATAACCGACGTTAAACACCACCAGCAGAATGCCGGCGACCAGCAGGATTTCCAGGATGGTGGGCACGATGTTGAACAGGGTGAAACGCAGCAAAAAACTGATGCCGGTGGTACCACGCTCGATATCCCGGGCCAGACCTCCGGTTTTGCGGTCCAGGTGAAACGCCAGCTCCCGGTTATGGAGATGTTCGAAAACCCGCAGGGAAACCCGCCGCATGGCCCGTTCCGCCACCCGGGCGAACACCGCATCCCGCAGTTCGCTGAACAGGGTCGCCCCAAAACGCAGCGACCCATAAGCCACCACCAGAACGACCGGAATCCACAACAGCATGTCCGCGCTTCGGGTCTGGTCCAGATAATCGACGATGTATTTCAGCGCCACCGGGGTGGCCACCGTTGCCAGTTTGGCCAGAACCAGAAGTGCCAAAGCCAAAACCACCCGCCCCCGGAACTCCGCCAGATAGGGCCAGAGGCCGGCGATCATTTTCCAGTCCGGCTTGTGGTCCGCGGGGTAATCGTTGTCGGCGTAGGCTCTCACTGTTGAGAATAACTCCAAGGTTGGGGAGCTCACGTGGGTGGTAGGGTCTTCCGGGACCGTCAAAAGCCATGGATGGCTTTTGCCGAGCGTACAGGGACGTATTTACAGCGTGTCCCGGAAGACCCTACCACCCACGTGAGCTCTACCCGGATGTATGATAGGTCTTGTTGCGAGTACAAATCGTATTGTTGCTGGAGTTTACAGCACCGCGTATTCAGGAGGCACATCATTAAAACCCGTCATCGCAAAGCCCTGAAACTGGTCATGGAATTTATCAGTCCCTACCGCCGTGCGGTGGCCGGTGCTCTGGTCGCGCTGATCTTTACCGCAGGCATTACGCTGGGTCTTGGCCAGGGCTTACGAATTCTGGTGGATCAGGGCCTGGCCACCGAATCTCCGGAAAATCTGGCAAAGGCCATCGGTCTGTTTTTCGTACTGGTGCTAGGGCTGGCGTTCGGCTCGTTTGCCCGTTTCTATCTGGTGTCCTGGATCGGCGAGCGGGTGGTCGCCGATATCCGCAAAAAAGTGTTTAACCACCTGATTGACCTGCATCCCGGCTTTTTCGAACAGAACCGGGCGCTGGAAATCCAGTCGCGGTTTACCGCTGATACCACGGTTCTGCAATCGGTGATTGGCTCTACCGTGTCCATTGCCCTGCGTAACGCGCTGATGCTCATCGGCGGTCTGCTGTTGCTGTTCATCACCAACGCCAAGCTGGCCAGCATTATCCTGCTGGGCTTTCCGCTGGTGATTGCGCCCATTCTGTTTTTCGGGCGGCGGGTGCGGCAGCTGTCGCGGCTGAGCCAGGACCGGGTGGCCGATGTGGGCAGCTACGTTGGCGAGAATCTGACCCAGATAAAGACCGTCCAGGCCTTCAATCACCAGCCCCATGACCGGCGCTTCTTTGCCGAGGTCTCAGAGAAAGCCTTCGACATTGCCCGTGCGCGTATCCGGCAACGGGCCTGGCTGACCACCCTGGCCATTACCCTGGTGATGGGCGCGGTGGGAATAGTGATTTGGATTGGCGGGCTGGATGTGATCCATGGCCGGATCAGCCCGGGCGAATTGGCGGCGTTTGTGTTTTACAGCCTGCTGGTCGGAGTCGCCGCAGGTGCCATCAGCGATGTCATTGGTGAGCTGCAGCGAGCCGCGGGTTCGGCGGCACGGCTGTTCGAGCTGCTGCAGACCGAACCGGCGTTTGTGCACGAGACGCCATCAAAAGCCCTTCCGGACCCGCTCAAAGGTGAGATCCGCATAGAGCATCTCGACTTCAGTTATCCCGGGCGCTCGAAGCAACCGGCGCTCTCTGACGTTACGCTGGCGGTGAGAGCCGGGGAAACTCTGGCGTTGGTGGGGCCGTCCGGCGCAGGAAAATCGACCCTGTTCGATCTGCTGCTGCATTTCTATCAGCCCAACCAGGGCCGGATTCTGATTGACGGGGTGAACACGGCAGAATTGTCTCTCGACGCTTTGCGCGGGTGCTTCGCATTGGTACCCCAGGACCCGGCGCTGTTTCACGGCACGGTGGCGGACAACATCCGCTATGCCCGTCCCGAGGCCAGCCTGGCCGATGTGGAGCAGGCCGCACGGGTCGCCCATGCCCATGAGTTCATTCAAAACCTGCCGCAAGGCTACGGGACGGTCCTGGGCGATGCCGGGCTCGGATTGTCCGGCGGGCAGAAGCAGCGCCTGGCCATTGCCCGGGCGTTGCTGGCCGATGCCCCGGTGCTGTTGCTGGATGAAGCCACCAGTGCGCTGGATGCGGAAAGCGAAAACCTCATTCAACAAGCCATGCCGGCACTCACCGCCGGGCGCACCACGCTGGTGATCGCCCACCGGCTGGCTACGGTCCGGGACGCTGACCGCATTGCGGTGCTGGACCAGGGCCGTCTGCTGGCGGTAGGTACCCACGACGAACTGATGCGGGACAACAGCCTTTACCAGCGGCTGGCAAAACTGCAATTCCGCGGTGAGGCGGCCTGACAGCGACAAACGTCGGTTTGTTTCCTGACACCGTACTACTTACACTGGTAATGAAACTTCCGAACCTGAACCGGGGAGAATGGCAAAGTGAGCAATAAAGAATTGCAGGCACTCAAAGAACGCTACGTGGCAGCGGGCGCAGCAAGTCCCAATGAGCAATTTGCCGACCACGCAACCAACGCGGAACTGTGGGATGCAGACGGCAAACGCATGATCGATTTTGCCGGCGGCATCGGTGTACTTAACATCGGCCACCGCCACCCGAAAGTGGTTGAGGCGGTCAAGGCCCAGCTCGACAAGCTGATGCACACCTGTCAGACGGTGATGCCCTATGAGGGCTACGTGAAGCTGGCGCAAAAGCTCAGCGAAGTGGTGCCGGTCAAGGGCCATGCCAAAGTAATGCTGGCCAACTCCGGTGCCGAAGCACTGGAAAATGCCATGAAGATCGCCCGGGCGGCTACCGGCAAAACCAATGTGATCTGCTTTGATGGCGGTTACCACGGCCGTACCTTCTACACCATGGCCATGAACGGCAAGGCGGCACCGTACCAGACGGATTTCGGCCCCATGCCCGGTACCGTCTTCCGCGCGCCTTATCCGGTGCCGTATCACGGTGTCAGCGAAGACGAAGCACTGCGCGGTTTGAAGATGACCATGAAAACCGATTCCCCGGCCAGCCATACCGCTGCGATCGTCATTGAACCGGTGTTGGGCGAGGGTGGTTTCTACGCGGCTCCGGCCAGCTTCTTGAAAGAAATCCGCAAAATCTGCGATGAAAACAACATCCTGATGATTGTGGACGAAGTTCAGAGCGGCTTTGGCCGGACCGGCAAGATGTTCGCCATTGAGCACAGCGGTATTGAACCGGACATGATGACCATGGCCAAGAGTATGGCTGATGGCATGCCGATTTCCGCCATCGTCGGTACCGACAAGCACATGGATGCCTCAGGCCCGAACTCCCTGGGTGGCACCTACACCGGCAGCCCGACCGCCTGCGCAGCCGCGTTGGCCGTGTTCGATGTGTTCAAGGAAGAAGACATCCTGGGCAAGTCGCTGGCACTGGGCGAGAAGCTGAACAAACGCTTCACTCAATGGCAGGGTCAATTCGAGCATGTGGATAACGTGCGCAATCTGGGGCCCATGGCCGCTTTCGAACTGGTCGAAAGCAAATCCAGCCGTACGCCCAAGCCGGAACTGGCGGCAGCGGTCACCAAGAAAGCCAAGGAAAAAGGGCTGATTCTGTTGAGCTGTGGGATGTACGGCAATACCCTGCGTTTCCTGATGCCGGTCACCATTGAAGATGCGGTGCTCGAGGAAGGACTCGCCATTGTTGAGGAATGCCTGAAGGAAGTGGGCGCGTAACGCGCGACGCTTACCTAACCTCTCAGATTAGTCGTATACTGCCGGAAAGTTCTCCGGCAGTGCCTTCCGGCTTGCCGCCGTTTCACCAATCAGGCAGCGCCATGACGTCCCCGAATTCCACCGACACTCCGGACCACAAGCCAAGGCCGTGGGTCGACCTGCTCGTCAGTATTATCATTCCCTCCGTCATTCTGATGAAGTTCAGCGGTGATGAGCATCTGGGCAGCGTGAATGCCCTGATCATCGGGCTGGCCTTCCCGTTGGGCTGGGGTCTGTTCGAATTGATCAAATACCGCAAAAAGAATTTTATTGCGGTGCTGGGTCTGATCAGCGTGGGCCTGACCGGGGGCATCGGCCTGCTGGAACTGGACGCTGGCTGGCTCGCCATCAAGGAAGCAGCGGTTCCTGCGGTTATTGGCCTGGCGGTGTTGATTTCCACCCGCACCCGATACCCGTTAGTGCGCACCGTGCTGTACAACCGGACAGTGCTTAACGTCGACAAGATCCAGGCCGCGCTAAAAGATCAGAATAACGAAGCCGAGTTCGACGCCAGATTGCTGAAGGCAACCTACCTGTTCAGCCTGACCTTCCTGTTTTCGTCGATTATGAACTACGTATTGGCCAGGTGGATTGTCGTCAGCCCCTCCGGCACCCAGGCCTTCAATGAGGAGCTGGGGCGGATGACGCTGGTCAGCTACCCAATGATCGCCATTCCTTCCATGATCATGATGATCGCCATTTTTTACTATCTGTGGCGCTCCATTCGCCGGCTCACCGGCTATACCCTCGAGGAAGTCATGGCTCCTCATCTCGCCGATAAGCACGAAAGTACTAAGTCTTCAGACTCCACCGGTAAATAACTCTTCGCGGCCCTGATCTGACCGGGTTATCCAGAAGCCCGGTCAGGCTTGTTACAAACTCTTGCTTGAATATTTCGAGCGCTCGCTCTATTTTTAAGAGAGAACGTAAGAGAAGGGCAAGAAATGACCAACACAACAACCGTTCCTGACCAGAAAGATCCTCATCCGTCGCTGCGGGTGGATGGCAAAGTCGCGCTGATTACCGGTGCTGCAGGCGGCCTGGGCAGTGCCTTTGCCGAAACCCTGCTGCGTGCCGGTGCCAGCGTCATTCTCAGCGGTCGACGCCGTGAACCCCTCGAGGCACTTAAGGCCCGCCTCAGCCACATCAGCGACCAGATTGACGTCATCACCATGGATGTGACCGACGAAGCCAGCGTCGCCGGCGCGTTCGATGCCATCGCTGACGCGGTCGGCATCGCCGATGTGGTGGTATCCAACGCCGGCGTTGCCAGCAGCGAGAAATCCCTCGACTTGACCAGTAACGACTGGGACCGCGTTATCAACACCAACCTCAAGGGCTGCTGGCTGGTCTGCAATGAGGCGGCCCGCCGTCTTTCCAGCGCCTCCCGGGGCGGCAGTCTGATCATGATTTCCTCGATTCTGGGCCAGCGGGTAGCTGGCAATGTGGCCCCTTACGCCGCTGCCAAGGCGGGCGTTGAGCAACTTACCCGGGCCCTGGCACTGGAATGGGCGCGATATGGTATCCGCGTGAATGCCCTTGCACCCGGCTACATCGAAACCGACCTCAACCGCGAATTTTTCGCCTCGGAGCCCGGGCAGAAAATGATTCGCCGGATTCCTCAGCGCCGGCTGGGGCACCCCGATGACCTGAGTGCACCTCTATTGCTATTGGCGTCCGGCAGTTCCGGCTATATGACCGGCAGCACCCTGGTGGTGGATGGCGGCCATCTTCAATCTTCCCTGTAAGGAGCCCCTTGTGGACTTTAATCTGGACCCGAAAAACGACGCTTTCCGGAAAAAAATCCGAGACTTTGTGGAACAGGAACTGATTCCCCTGGAACAGAACCCGGCGGCTTACGATGAACACGAAAACATCAGCCTTCATCACCTGGAACGCATGCGGGAAAAAGCGCGGAGCCAGGGCCTCTGGTGCCTGCAGATTCCCGAAGCCCTGGGAGGTCAGGGGCTGGATATTTCCGGTATGGCCGCGTGTTACGAAGAAATGAACCGCTCCATTTTCGGGCCCGTGGTGTTCAATTCAGCGGCTCCGGACGACGGCAACATGATGGTGCTGGCCAAGGTGGGTACCGAGGCCCAGAAGGAACGCTGGCTGGAACCGATCATCGACGGTCGTGTCAGTTCCTCCTTTGTGATGACCGAACCGCCCCCCGGTTGTGGCTCCGATCCCGGCATGATGCAAACCACGGCAACCCGCAAGGGCGACAAGTGGGTTATTCATGGGCATAAGCACTACATCACCGGGGCAGCGGCCGCCGAGCACTTCATTCTTATCGCCCGCACCTCGGACGACACCCGCAAGGGCCTGACGGCTTTTCTGTTTCACAAAGACGATCCGGGCTGGGAAATTGTCCGTCGCATTCCGATCATGGGGCCGGAAGAACACGGCGGGCATTGCGAACTGACCTTCAACGGCCTTGAAATCCCCGATGAAAACCGGCTGATGGAGGTCGGTGACGGCCTCAAGGTCACCCAGATCCGGCTGGGTACCGCACGGCTCACCCATTGCATGCGCTGGCTGGGCCTGGCACGACGGTCCCTGGAGATTGCCACCGACTATGTGGATAACCGCCAATCCTTCGGCCAGACCCTGGCCCAGCGGGAAGGCGTGCAGGGGATGCTGGGGCAGGCCGCCATGGACATCCAGGTCGGGCGTCTGTTGACCATGCACGCCGCCTGGATGCTGGATCAAGGGGACTTTGCCCGCAAGCAGGTGTCCATGGCCAAGGTGGCGGTTGCCGATACCCTCCACACGGCGGTTGATACCGCCATTCAGCTGTGCGGTGCCCGCGGGTATTCCAAGGATACCCCGCTGGAATGGATCTACCGCTACGCCCGCCAGGCCCGCCTGGTGGATGGGGCATCGGAAGTGCACAAGATGGTGTTCTCCAAGAACCTGCTGGCTGAACGCACCGATTTCTGGCACTGGGGGGTCGAGGCCTCATGAGTAACGGGCTGGCCGAGACCTTCGCAGACTTCATAGCGGACCGGACCGGTGCCCGTGAAGCGCGGGTGGTGGCGTTCAACAAACTTTCCGGTGGTGCCATTCAGGATAACTTCGGCCTGACCATTGCCCTGACCGGAGGCACTCATTCCAGCCAGCATCAACTCGTGGTCCGTCAGGATGCCCCCTCCGGAGTACCTGAGAGCCTCACCCGCCCGCAGGAGTTCGCCGTGCTCAAGGCGGCTTTCGAGGCCGGTGTCACAGCACCACAACCCTTGTGGTTGTGTGAAGATGAGCGGGTCAGCGGCCATATTTTTTACGTCATGACGCGGGCCGCAGGCACGGCTTCGCCCAAACAACTGGTGAAAACGGAACACAGCCCGCAAGCGCGCAGCAAACTCACCCGACGTTTCGGCGAAGAACTTGCCCGCCTCCACAGCATCCGGCCCCCAGCGGCAGGCCTCGATTTTCTGCCTTTACCCCAGTCACAACATCCCGCGCTCAGCCGGGTGAGCCTTTATCGCCGCTACCTGGCAGAAATCGCCGAGCCTCATCCGGTGCTGGAGTGGGCCTTGAACTGGCTTGAGGACCGGGCTCCCGAGCCAGGCCCGACCGTGCTGTGTCATTGCGATTTTCGCACCGGCAATTACATGATGGACGGCGATGAACTAACCGCCGTTCTGGACTGGGAATTCGCCACCTGGAGTGATCCCTGCGAAGACCTGGGCTGGCTGTGTTCGCGCAGCTGGCGCTTCGGACAGGACCTGCGGGAAGTGGGCGGCATGGGAGATAAAACCGACCTGCTCGCCGGTTACCAGGACATCAGCGGCACCGACATTGACCCCCGCCATGTCAGCTACTGGGAAGTGATGGCCCTGGTGCGCTGGGCGATGATTGCCCTGCAACAGGCCCGCCGCCACATGTCCGGGGAGCAGCGGTCGCTGGAGCTGGCGCTGACCGGGCGGATGGTGCCGCAAATGGAGCTCGATCTGCTGCAGCAGATTCGCCAACTGGAGGCCGCGCAATGATCAACCACCCAAACGCTACCGATCTTCTTCAACAGGCAAGGGCTGTGCTGCTCGAATCCATTACGCCCGAACTGAGTGGCGAGCAGCGCTACCAGGCATTGATGATTGCCAATGCCATCGGCATTTCCGCCCGCGAAGCCAGTGACCTGCACAACCATACAACCCGCTGTAACCAGGCTCTTCGCCATTACGGCGATTACGCCAGTGAACAGGAACTGGCCGAGACCATCGCAGCACGGAACCTCGAGGTGACGGATGAGGGTCTGCAGAACCTGCTGCTGACCCTGACCCTGGCCAAACTGGAGATCAACAACCCCGGTTATCTGCAGCAAAGGGAGGGGGCATGAGCAAGTACAACAATCTGGAGCAGACCGCCGCCAACCATTCCGCACTGACGCCGCTGACCCTTTTGGAGCGAGCTGCGGGGATTTACCCCGACAAGGCGGCAGTGATCGATGGTGACATCAGCCGCAGTTACCGGGACTTCTACCAGCGCTGCCGACAGATGGCCGATGCCTTGCGTCAACGCGGTATTGGCCGAGACGATACCGTCGCCATTCTGTGCCCCAATACCGGTGAAATGCTCGAATCCCACTATTCCGTTGCCATGGCCGGGGCGGTGCTCAACGCCATCAATATCCGCCTTGATGCCGCCACCATCCGCTTTATTCTCGACCACGGCGAAGCCCGGATTCTGTTCTACGATACCCGTTTCGAAAACGTGGTTCGTGCGGCCATTGCAGACCACGACAACCCGCCTGCACTGATCAGTATTGAGCGCGATGGCGGCCCCTCCGCTGGGCTGGCTGAGGGCGATTACGAACAGTTGCTCGGGGAGGGCGACGCTGCCACGGACTGGCTGCGACCCGCCGACGAGTGGGACGCCATCACCCTGAACTACACCTCCGGCACCACCGGCAATCCCAAAGGTGTGGTGTATCACCACCGGGGAGCCTTCCTGTCAGCCATGAGCAACGCCATGGTGTTTGATATGAATGCGGACACCGTCTACCTCTGGACCTTGCCCATGTTCCATTGCAACGGCTGGTGTTACACCTGGTCTATCACTGCGGTGGGCGGCACCCACGTCTGCCTGCCGGACATTGATACCCAGCGGATTTACCAGCTGATCGAACGCCACCGCGTGACTCACCTGTGTGGCGCACCGATTGTCATGAATCTGCTGTTGCAGGACCTGGGACGCAGCGGCCAGACCCTGACCCAACCGGCGCAGTTCGCCCTGGGCGGGGCGGCACCGCCGAGCAGCGTGATCCGCAAGGCTGAAGAAATCGGTTTTCGCATCACCCACCTGTATGGCCTGACCGAGTCTTACGGTCCGGCGACCCTTTGTGTCCCCCAACCGGCATGGCAGGACCTGCCAGCCGAAGAACGCGCAACCATGATGGCTCGGCAAGGAGTGGTCACTTACTCACTGGATGAGGTCGAGGTCAGGGATATTGCCACAGGTGTGCCGGTACCGGCGGATGGCAAGTCCATGGGTGAAATCTGCCTGCGGGGTAACGGCCTCATGAAAGGCTACCTCAAGAATCCCGAGGCGACGAACAAAGCCTTTGCCGGCGGCTGGTTCAACACCGGCGACCTGGCGGTGATGCATCCGGATCGCTACGTGGAAATCAAAGACCGCGCCAAAGACGTGATCATCTCTGGCGGCGAGAACATCTCCAGCCTGGAGGTCGAAGAAGTGCTCTATCGGCATCCGGGTGTTTCAGAGGCCGCCGTGGTGGCCATGGCTGATGACAAATGGGGGGAGGTGCCCTGCGCTTTCGTTAACCCGGTGGAGGACGACGGCCTCCTGGACGAACACACTGTTATCGAATTTTGCCGCCAGCACATGGCCCGTTTCAAGGTTCCCAGGAAGGTGGTGATTGGCGAACTGCCGAAAACCGCCACAGGAAAAATCCGCAAGAACGTGTTGCGGGATTCGCTCAACAAAGACAACAACTCAGGAGCAACATCATGAAACAGCCAAACCTCAGAAAACTGATGGTGTCGATGGTGACCGCCGCCACACTGACGGCCGGAACCAGCGCCCATGCCGAAGATCCGATCCGGATTGGCGGCCTCTACATTCTCTCCGGCAGCGCCGCCACCTACGGTGAATTCGCTCAGAAAGGCATCGACCTTGCGGTGAAGGAAATCAACGAATCCGGCGGTATTCTTGGCCGCGACATCGAAATGATCTATGAAGACAGCCAGGGCAAGGCCTCGGTGGCCATTCAGGCCGCCCGCAAACTGGTGTATTCGGAGGAAGCCGACGCCCTGGTGGGCCTGGACAGTTCCGGGGTGGCCCAGGGCATGGTGCCAACCATGCCTGAGCTGCAGAAGCCACTGATCATCACTCACGCTGCCACACCGGACGTCACGGGTGATTTGTGCAATCCGTTCACCTACCGTATCAGCGTCAACGTTGCCCAGAACATGAAGGCTGCGGCCATGGTGGCTTCGGAAACCGATGCCAGGAACTGGACCACCATCGGCCCGGACTATGCCTTCGGACACCAGTCCTGGGAATTCTTCGGGGACTACCTCAAAGAGATGAAGCCGGACGTGAACCTGATGTCCGAGACCAATTTTCCCCGCTTTGGCGCCGAGGATTTCTCACCGTTCATTGACCGGGTCATGGACTCGGACGCTGATGGCGTACTGATTTCGGTGTGGGGTGGCGACCTGGTCAATTTCATCCGCCAGGCCAATAACCGCGGGTTCTTCGAGGAAGACATGGAGCTGATGTTTACCGTCGGTGCAGCAACTGAAGTGCTGTCCGCCCTGGGGGATCGCATGCCAGAGGGGGTGCGCCTGTCGACCCGTTACTGGTACGAGGGGTATGACAACGACATCAACAAACGCTTCGTAAAAGCCTACATTGATGCCTACGGCAACCCACCAAGCTATAACGCCGAGGGGGCCTACGCCGCCATTTATGCCTACAAGCAAGCCATGGAAGCTGCCGGTACCACCGATGGCCCCGCCGTTGCCAAAGCCCTGCGTGGCATGAGCATGGAGGCACCCAACGGCACCGTGACCTTCCGGGAAGGCGATAACCAGGCCATGGTCAGCCCCAACTGGGGTGTGTCCGGCCCGATGCACGCCGAACACGGTATCCGCACTCTGACCGATCTGCAGATTTTCGATGGCGAGGAAGTGGCTCGCACCGTCGAAGAGACCGGCTGCAAGCTCTGACCCGGTCTTTCCATCCCATAGCTTGCGGGGGCCTGCGAATTGGCAGGCCCCCTGACCGGCTTAACCATGTTATGAGGTAACTCATGTCTGGCATCGGATCGGCGTTGCTCAACAGTCTCGATATCGGGCTGCTGCTGTTCATCATCGCGGTGGGCCTGAACATCGTCTTTGGTGTTCTGAACATCATCAATTTCGCCCACGGCGCACTCTACATGCTGGGGGCCTATCTTGCCTTTACCCTGATCAATATAGCCGGCATGCCGTTCTGGTCCGCCCTGATACTGGCCCCGATCGGTGTGGCCATTCTTGCGGTCATCATCGACCGGCTGCTTCTGCAGTTTATTTACAACCGGGACATCGCCGACAGCCTGCTACTGACTTTTGCCCTGCTACTGATCATTAACGAAAGCGTCCGCCTTATCTGGGGCAGCGGCATTGAAGTCGTTGAGCCGCCCTCGTTGCTGGCCGGCTCGATTGATCTCCTTGGCGGTTCGGTGGCCACTTACAGTGTATTTGTCATCGTGATCGGCCTGGTGATACTCGCGGGCCTCTGGTACCTGTTCAATCGCACTCGCATCGGCCGCATCATGCGGGCGGCTTCGCTGGACCGGGAAATGGCAGAGGCGTTGTGTATCAATACCCGCCTGGTGGTCACTGGCGTGTTTGCCTTTGGTGCCTGGCTGGCCGCCCTCGGTGGCGTCATCGCTGCACCCATGCGGGCGGTCGACCCCGGTATGGGTGACAAGATCATCATCGAGTCCTTCATAGTCGTTGTTATTGGCGGCCTCGGTAGCTTTCCCGGAGCACTGATCGGTGCTCTGATACTGGGGCTGATTCATGGCTTTGGCGGGCGCTACCTGCCCGAGGTGAATCTGTTGCTGCCGTTTGTTGGCATGGCCCTGGTACTGTTGTTCAAGCCCAACGGCATTATGGGTAAGGGAGCCAGTGTATGAAGTCCAGAATTCTCCTTGCCTGTCTGGTGCTTGCCATCGCGGCGCTCGTTGCCGTGCCCTGGCTGGCCTCCTATTTCTACATCTTCATCTTCACCGAAATACTGATCATGGGGTTGTTCGCTGCCAGCTTTAACCTGGTGTTCGGCTACACCGGCATGCTGAGTTTTGGTCATGCGGCGTTCTTCGGGGTGGGCTCCTACGCCACGGCCCTGGTGCTGATCCATTTGCAATGGCCCTTCCTGGCCTGCCTCGTGGTGTCCATGGGCGTGTCAGCGTTGCTGGCTCTGGTGATTGGCTTCCTCAGCGTCCGGCTCAACGAAGTGTATTTTGCCATGCTGACACTCGCCTTTGGCATGATGGTGTTTGCCATCGCATACCAGTGGCGCTCAGTGACCGGCGGCAGCGACGGCCTGGCCGGCTTTACCCTCGGCTCCTTTGGGTTGGGCATTGACCTGACACTGGCGAACCCGACGGTTTACTACCACGTGGTGCTCGCCATTGTCGGTATTGCCGCCCTGGTGCTGTACATAATATGCCGCAGCTCGTTTGGGATGATCCTCAAGGCCATCCGTCAGAACCCTGAACGTGTGTCTTTCGCCGGCTTGAATGTTCGCACTTACCGGCTGGTTGCCTTTACCATCGCTGGCAGCTTTGCCGGGCTTGCCGGCGGGCTGATTGCCCCCTTCCTCCGGGTCGCCAGCCCGGAGCTGCTCCATTGGTCGACATCCGCCGAACCCGTGCTGATGTCCATCCTTGGCGGTACTGGTTATTTCCTTGGACCGTTTATCGGTTCCGCGGTGTTTGTCCTGCTGGAAACCTGGATTACCAGTTTCACCGAATCCTGGATGCTGGTTCTGGGTATTATCCTCGCACTGATGGTGGTGTTCTTCCGCAAAGGCTTACTGGGTACCGTGCTGGACTGGTGGATGGAGGTGAAAAAATGACCAATCCCATACTGACCATTCGCAATCTTACCAAACGGTTTGGCGGCAATACCGCCGTGTCGGCCATCGAACTCGATGTCATGCCGAAGGAAACGGTTGCCATTATCGGCCCCAACGGCGCGGGCAAAACCACGTTCTATAACATGGTGTCCGGGCGCATGCTGCCAACGGAAGGTCGCATCGCCCTTGATGGCACAGACATCACCGGGCTCCCTCCCCACAAGATCAGCCGACTGGGGGTATCCCGGTCGTTTCAGATCAACAATATTTTCCCGGAGATGACCGTTCAGGAGAATGTTGAGGTGGTGCTGTCCGCCTATCACGGCCACAGCCGCAGGTTATTCAATATCGCCTCCCGCAACACCGCTGTTCAACAGGAAGCAGGGGAGTTGCTTGACCGGCTGGCGATCAAGACGTTGGCGGATCAACGGGCAGAAGTGATCAGTTACGGCGACAAGCGCCTGCTTGAGATCGCCATGGTGCTGGCGACCCGTCCCAAACTGGTGCTGCTGGACGAGCCCACCGCCGGCATGACCCCGGATGAAACCCGCCGCACCACGGCGCTCATCCGGAAACTGGCGAGCAGCGGAGACTACACCTTTCTGATCACCGAACACGACATGGAAGTGGTGTTTAACCTGGCGGACCGGATACTGGTGATGCATCGGGGGGAAAAGCTGTTTGCCGGTACCCCGGAGGAGGTCAAACATCACCCGGACGTCCGCACCGCCTACCTCGGTGAGGAAGAAGACGAGGAACAGGAGGCAGAAGCATGATTCTTGACGTACAGAACATCCAGACCTTTTACGGTGAAAGTCAGGCATTGCAAGGGGTGACGCTCAATCTGGAGGAGGGCGAGACGGTGTGTTTGCTGGGCCGTAACGGCGCGGGTAAGAGCACCACCCTGAAGAGCATCATGGGGCTGACTCCGCCACGCAGTGGCCACATCCTGTTTGCTGGCCACACCATCAGTGGCTGGCCAGCCCACCGTATTGCCAGAGCCGGTATTGGCTACGTGCCCGAAGATCGGCGAATCTTTCCCGGCCTCAGCGTGCGGGAGAATCTGGATGTTGCCCGTTACCAACGCTCAGGACAAAGCAATCCCTGGACGGTGGCTGGCATCCTCGACAAATACCCCATGCTGGGGGAGTTGGCGGATCAGGACGGCGCAACCCTGTCCGGTGGTCAGCAGCAGATGCTGGCAGTGGCGCGCTCACTGATGATTCAACCCCGGCTGTTATTGCTGGATGAACCCAATGAAGGGCTGGCTCCGGTGATCGTCCAGCAGATCGGCGCGCTGATTGACGATCTCAGTGATACCACCACGATCCTGTTCACTGATCAGAGCGTACATTTTGCTCTGAAGCACGCCAAACGGGCCTACATTCTGGAGAAAGGGCAGGTGGTTCACGAATCGACCAGCGCACAACTGAAAAAGGACCAGGAGACCCAGGATCGGTTCCTGTCCGTAGCCTGACGCTCGAAGCGCCCGGCGGCAGGAAGCCTCGGGCGAGTTCAACCCGTTTTGCGGTTCACGTATACTTTGCGCCCCAACAAGGACTCTGGCATTCCCGATATGATCACCAACTACGAAATTTTCCGGTCCGAACTGTCTATGTCCAAGGAGGACGTGATTCGTGAGCTGTACCGGGAAAATACCGACCGCATCAGCATCAAGAAAGAAGCCACTGCCGTCAAAAATCTCACCAGGATCATCGACTCCACCCTTCGGCTGGCTAATTCCAAGGGCTTCCATGCCATGACCCTGCGGGATCTGTGTGCGGACTCAGGCATGAGCATGGGTGGGCTGTACGCCTACATCCGCAACAAAGATGACCTGATACACCTGATCCAGAGCCATGGGTTCATCATTACCCGGCGCACCCTGCAGCATCACACCGCCGGTGTGGCGGACACACGGGAACGCCTGTACGCCGCCATCAAGGCTCACCTGTATCTCAGCGAGCTGATGCGAGCCTGGTTTTACTTCTCGTACATGGAGGCGAAGAGCCTGCCGGCTCCGGAGAAACGTAACGCGATTGCCATAGAGCTGGAAATCGAATCGATTTTCCAAACGGTGATTGAAGACGGTATCCGGGAGAAGGTATTTACGGCCAGAAACGCCCGCTTAGTCTCCTCGCTGATCAAAGCAATGCTGCAGGACTGGTATCTCAAACGTCGCAAGTATCGGGAACAAGACATTTCCGTGGACGAATACGCCTCTGTGCTACGGGATGTCGTTGAAAGTTATTTGCAGACAACACACTGATATCCAACAAAAAAGGCGACCAAATGGTCGCCTTTTTTGTTGGCTTACGCCTTCCTTTATCAGACGTCCAGGTTCGTCACTTGCAACGCATTCGTCTGGATAAATAACCGGCGCGGTTCGACGTCATCACCCATCAGTGTGGTAAAGATCTGATCGGCCGCGATGGCGTCTTCGATGGTGACCTTCATCATGCGGCGGGTCTCCGGATCCATGGTGGTTTCCCACAGCTGCTCCGGGTTCATCTCACCAAGACCCTTGTAGCGCTGGATGGTGAGGCCGCGCTGGGCCTCTTTCATCAACCAGTCCAGCGCGCCTTCAAAGGACAACACCGCCTGCTTACGCTCGCCACGCTGGATATAGGCACCCTCTTCAACGAGGCCGTCCAGGGTTTCGCCCATACGCGCGATGGCGGCGTAGGAGGACGACTCGAAGAACTCATGGTTAAACACGTGGGTATAGGGAATGCCGTGAACGTAAATCACGACCTTCGGCAGGTAGAGATTGCGCTCGGGATCTTTTTCCACCGAGAAGGTGTATTTGGTGCCGGTGCGGGTATCCAGATCCAGGCCATCCCCCAGGCGTGCCACCCAGCGGGCGACCGCGGCTTCTTCCTTCAGGTCTTCCGACTTCAGGGTCACGTTTTGCAGCATCTGTTCCAGCACCTTGGCCGGATACGCCCGTGACAGCCGATCAATCATGGCCATCACCGCCTGGTAATCCTTCACCATGAT
Source organism: Marinobacter sp. (assembly GCF_040904845.1). GTDB lineage: Bacteria > Pseudomonadota > Gammaproteobacteria > Pseudomonadales > Oleiphilaceae > Marinobacter. The sequence continues at coordinate 17,355 of NZ_JBBDSR010000021.1, forward strand.
TTCCAGCGCGGAATCCTTGATCGCGGGCGCGTCCGGATTCACAGACAGTTGGGCACCTTCCAGAGCGGTCTGGGTGAGATAGCTAATCTTGGCTTTTTCATCTTTCAGGTACTGCTCCTGCTTGCCTCGCTTGACCTTGTACAACGGTGGCATGGCGATAAACACATGCCCGCGCTCGATGATTTCCCGCATCTGGCGGAACAGGAAGGTAAGCAACAGGGTGCGGATGTGGGAGCCGTCAACGTCCGCGTCCGTCATGATGATGATGGAGTGATAACGGAGTTTATCCGGATTGAACTCTTCGCGACCAATGCCGCAGCCCAACGCCGTGATCAGCGTGCCCACTTCCACAGAGGAAAGCATTTTGTCGAAACGGGCTTTTTCGACGTTGAGGATCTTGCCCTTCAACGGAAGAATGGCCTGCGTCTTGCGGGCCCGGCCTTGCTTGGCGCTGCCGCCGGCAGAATCACCCTCCACGATGAACAGTTCGGAAAGGGCAGGATCTTTTTCCTGGCAGTCTGCCAGTTTGCCGGGTAACCCGGCGATATCGAGTGCGCCTTTACGTCGTGTCATGTCCCGGGCTTTACGGGCGGCCTCGCGGGCACGGGCCGCTTCAATCATCTTGTTGACGATCAGCCTGGCTTCGTTTGGCTGCTCTTGCAGAAAGTCTGCAAACGACTGGTAAAGTTCCTGCTCAACCGCGGTCTTCACTTCCGAGGACACCAGCTTGTCTTTGGTCTGGGAAGAGAATTTCGGATCTGGCACTTTCACGCTGACGATGGCCGTCAGACCCTCTCGGGCGTCGTCACCGGAGGTGCTGACTTTGGCTTTCTTGCCCAGCCCTTCGTGCTCGATATAGTTGTTGAGAGAGCGCGTCAGCGCGGCGCGGAAACCGGCCAGGTGCGTACCGCCATCCCGCTGCGGTATGTTGTTGGTGAAACAGTAGATGTTTTCCTGGAAGGCATCGTTCCACTGCATCGCCACTTCCACCACAATGCCATCTTCCCGCTCTTTGGTGAAATGGAAAACACGGTTAATGGGCGTCTTATTGCTGTTCAGGTGCTCCACAAAGGCGCGAAGGCCGCCTTCGTATTCGAACACTTCTTCCTTACCGGAGCGCTCATCGGTCAAACGAATGCGAACGCCACTGTTCAAAAAAGCCAGTTCGCGCAAACGCTTGGCAAGAATATCGTAGTGAAACTCGATGTGGGTAAAGGTTTCCGGCGACGGAATAAAGTGAACCTTGGTGCCACTGGCGTCGGTATCGCCCACCACCCCCAATGGCGCGTTGGGTACGCCATGGGTATAAGTTTGCTCATACACCTTGCCTTCACGGCGAATGGTGAGGGTCAGGGTTGAGGACAAAGCATTCACAACGGAAACGCCGACACCGTGCAAACCGCCGGACACCTTGTAGGAATTGTCATCAAACTTACCGCCGGCATGGAGTACCGTCATGATGACTTCGGCGGCGGATATCCCTTCTTCTTCGTGGATATCCGTCGGCACGCCCCGACCGTTATCCTTTACCGACACCGACTCGTCCGGATGGATAACAATGCCAATTTCCGAGCAGTATCCCGCCAAAGCTTCATCGATGGAGTTATCCACCAGCTCAAATACCATGTGATGCAGGCCAGTACCGTCATCGGTATCGCCGATATACATCCCGGGCCGCTTCCGAACCGCATCCAGTCCTTTCAAGACTTTGATACTGGAGGAATTGTAGTTCGATTCACTCATTGGGGAACTCCTGAAGGGTGATTACCGGGTTCGGCCTGACGCACTGCAATGGTAACAAATTCGCGCTCTGCCATCCGGGTTCTATTCTTCCGTCAATTTGCCATGTTCCACGTGGAACATTCGATAATCCGGCTTTGTGCCCTGCCAGAGCTCGTCCGGCCGGGGCGCTTCGATGGAGGTGATAAATACCTGACATCGCAATTCGTGTAACTTTCGTGCCAGCATGGAGCGATGACCCACATCCAGCTCGGCGTTAATATCATCCAGCAAAAACGTGACCTGTTTTCCCAGCCGACTTAACACCATCCCTTGGGCAATTTTCATCAAAATCACCAAGGTCTTTTGCTGACCTCTTGAAAATGTCTCTGCGACCGGCCGACCTTGAAATCGCAACTTGATATCCGCTCGATTGGGACCATACAGCGTGTGTCCCATACGAAGCTCCTGCTCCCGATGTGAGACCAGCACCTCTGCTAACGGCAAATTAGTATCCCAGCCTGGATAGAAGTCCATTTTCATGCCCTCTACCCAAGGTGCTTCCACCTCGGCAACCAAGCTGTTGAACGCTTCCTGAAACAGGCCGAAGGCTGCGGAGCGCGCTTCGGTCAGACGGTCGGCCAGCTGTGTGTACTGGTTGTCCCAGACACGTAGTAAACCGTCGTCTAGTCTACCATTTCTGAGCGTCTGATTCCGCTGTGACGTCACCCTTTGGCATTGTTGCCAGACACCCGCAAAGGAAGGTTCCACGTGGAACACTGACCAATCCAGAAACTGACGCCGCTTACCCGGACCACCCGCCACGATCTCAAATACCCCCGGATCAATAACCGATACCGGCAGGTGTCGCGCCAGGGCCGAAAGGTTTTTCACCGCTTCGCCATCAACCCTCAACAGGGTTTCCTTCTGGGTGGTATCCCGCGCAAATCCCAGGCGATGAACAAGCTGACCCGGCTCGGACACCAAGCGCGAATCCGCCGTCAGTCCCTGATCAAGCCCACCGAAGACGGTCAGCCGCTGCTGGGCGTGTGTGACCACCGCCTGATGACGACTGACCCGGAATGAACGACCAAGACCCAGATAGCCGATAGCCTCAAGCACACTGGTCTTGCCGCTGCCATTTTCACCAAACAACAAATTGAATGAGGGCGAAAAGGACACAGGCGCAGAAGAGAGGTTCCGGAAGTTTTCCGTTTGCAGTTTTACCAGCGCCATAGGGTCAGGGAACGTCCGCAGGTTGTATCAAAAACAAAAAAGCAGCGCCCGTGTTACGAGTGCTGCCTTAGTGTACAAGGCCCTCAGCATGAAGGCGATGCCCGTGATTTCACCAGCAAATAAGAACGCCTGATGAGGGCTTTTTCATTAATGCAGCATGTTCAACCGCTCGTCCATAAACACATCCATTTCGGGGGCGAGAATGTGAACATACCGGTCAAAATACAGGAACTGCTTCAGCAGCAGGGCAAACTCCCTGGGGAAATGCAGACCGTGGCTCTCACCGATTTTCACCATATCCATCAGAATGTGGTTAACGTCATCGTCGGCCTGATCCGCTTCGTAGGGCACCTGGTCCGGAACCATCTTGTCCATTTGCTGATAAAGCTTGCGCAAGTCGGCCGCCAGTGCCGACACCTCCACGTGTTCCCGGGTGATACCGATCCGGATCATGGCGTCGGCCATGCCATCAAAGTTGCCCACCATAATAGCGGAAATAAAATCACTCACCGCCTGCCAGGTGTCCGGACGAATTCTGCCCACGATACCGAAATCGATAAAGCCGACCCGACCGTCCTTTAACACCATCAGATTACCGGCGTGAACGTCCGCGTGAAAAAACTCGCACTGGGTCAGGCTGGAAAACCAGGTGTTCATTGCGGTTATTAACGTACGCTCGGGATCACGGGCATAACCACGAATGCTTTCAAGATCCGTCAGGGGCACACCGTGGAAGCGCTCCATGATCAGAATGCGCCGGCTGCTGCACTGCTCATACACCAAAGGCACGGCGGCCTCTTCGTTATCGGTGGTATGCAGGAATTCCCGAAACACCTTGAGGTTGTTGGCTTCTTTAATAAAGTCGCACTCTTCCATCATCGTGCGCTGGATTTCCTCAACGATCCCGGACAGGGACGTCCACGACAGCTTAGGTGCCAGGGTTTCCAGAATTTTTGCCGACAGATACAGGAAGTTGAGGTCGGTCAGCAGAATGTTCTCCACGCCTGGCTTCTGGACCTTGATAACCACATCTTCCCCGGTCACCAGTTTGGCCGCATGCACCTGGGCGATGGAGGCCGAAGCCAGTGCCACCGGGTCAATCTCGGAAAACACCTGATCGATAGGACGCCCCAGCTCATCCCGGATAATTTTGCGGATAACACTGAACGGCAGATTCGGGGTTTTGTCGAGACAGTACTGGAACTCCTCAACGTATTCTTTGGGGAAAAAAGTCGGGGAACTGGCAATAAACTGGCCCAGCTTGATGTACGTGGCTCCCAGAGACTCGAACGTCTGGCGAAGCAGTCGTGGTGTTGGCGGCCGGTCCCCGCGAACCCAGTTGAGCCCGGTTCGACCCAGCACAGACACTGTCTGGCCGATGCGAAAGGCCCCTTTAATACCGTTACTTACCCTTCCCAAAACCATGTCGTCATTACCTTTTTCAGAACTCGCTGTATTCCCCTCCTCAACACCACCGGAAGGTGGGCCACCGCCTGTGGCCAGGTCCCGCCGCCTTTACAGACGCATGGGCATGACCACGTACAGGCAACGGTTGTCGTTCGGGGCTTCGATCAACGCGCTGCTGTTCGGATTCGACAGGGTAATCTTCACCTGCTCTTCATCCAGCGCGTTCATGACATCCACCAGATAGCCTACATTAAAGCCAATCTGCAAGGATTCGCCCTGGTACTCCACCGGCAGCGCGTCTTCGGCCTGTTCCTGATCCGGGTTGTTGGCAAACACCTGCAACTCATTGGAGGCCAGGTTCAGCCGCACACCACGAATATTTTCATGAGAGAGAATGCCGGCACGCTGCAATGTATTTTTGAGCGTTGAGCGATCCGCTAACACCACTTTGTCACCGCCCCGGGGGATGACCCGGTTGTAGTCTGGAAACTTGCCTTCAATCAACTTGGACGTAAAGGTGTAGCTACCAACGGTGGCACGAAGGTGATTGTCGCCGATGACCAGCGTCACGGGGGTCTCCACATCATCCAGCAAGCGTGCCAGTTCAAGCACGCCCTTGCGAGGCACGATCACCTGCCGCAACTCACTGCCAGTCGGCAGATCCACATGCGCCATGGCCAGGCGATGGCCGTCAGTGGCCACTGTGCGTATGTGCTGCTGATCCACTTCCAGCAACAGCCCGTTCAGATAATAGCGAACGTCCTGCTGAGCCATCGCAAACGCTGTGGCATCCAGCATCCGGCCCAGTTCTTTCTGGGGCAGTTCCAGGCGGAAACTTTCCGCCTCGTCCTCAACATTGGGAAAATGCTCGGCCGGCAGGGTCGACAGGGTGAAATGGCTGGCACCGCACCGCAGGTGCAACCGATCACCTTCCAGAGCAAGCTCTATCGGCGACTCATCCCCCAGGGCCCGGCTGATGTCCGCCAGCTTCCTGGCCGGCACAGTAATTTTCCCGGGCTGATCCACATGCACCGGCGTAATCCGGCCGACCAGCTCAACTTCCATATTGGTGCCGGTCATGGTGAGGGTATTGTCCTCAGCCACCAGCAACACATTCGACAGCACTGGCATGGTCTGTTTTTTTTCAACAACCCCGGCGATTGACTGTAACGGGGTAAGCAACGATTCACGGCTGATTGTCAGTTTCATGGCACACAGCGTTCTTTTACTGGAAGGTGAATGTTATCCGCAGCCAACCCGTCATCAGGTGGTCAGCAGCCTCATAAAATTCTGATAGTCTTCACGGATGTTGGGATCCGTTTCCTGCAACTCCACAATCTTTTTGCAGGCATGCAACACGGTGGTGTGGTCACGACCGCCAAACGCATCTCCGATCTCAGGCAAGCTGTGATTCGTGAGCTCTTTCGACAGCGACATGGCAACCTGGCGTGGCCGCGTCACCACACGCGTGCGCCGTTTGGACAGCAGGTCCGCTACCTTGATTTTGTAATACTCTGCCACCGTGCGCTGAATATTGTCGATGCTGACCTGTTTTTCGTGCAGGGCCAACAGGTCTTTCAGGCTCTCGCGAATAAAGGGCGGGGTAATTTCTGACCCTGTGAAGTGAGCATTCGCTATCACCAAACGAAGTGCCCCCTCTAATTCCCGAACGTTAGAGCGTATTTTCTGAGCGATAAAGAACGCGGCTTCGCTGCTGAGTTTGACGTTTGTCTGCTCGGCTTTTTTCATCAGGATTGCCACCCGGGTTTCCAGCTCCGGGGGCTCCACCATCACGGTGAGACCCCAGCCAAACCGCGACTTGAGCCGTTCTTCCATATCCACAATTTCTTTCGGGAAACGGTCACAAGTAACAATCACTTGTTGGCCACCTTCCAGCAACGCATTGAAGGTGTGAAAAAACTCTTCCTGGGAACGCTCCTTTCGAGCAAAAAACTGAATATCGTCAATCAGCAGAGCATCGACAGAACGATAGTAACGTTTGAATTCATTGATGGCGTTTAATTGCAGCGCTTTGACCATATCGGCAACGAACCGTTCCGAACGCAAATAGGCCACCTTGGCCCTCGGATTCCGGCGCACAATATCATTACCGATCGCATGCATCAGGTGCGTTTTACCCAACCCAACGCCGCCGTACAGAAATAGTGGGTTGTACGCGCCTCCCGGGTTCTCTGCCACCTGCATAGAGGCGGCCCGCGCCAACTGGTTTGATTTACCCTCAACGAAGGTATCGAAGGTGAACCCCTCATTCAGAAAACTTTGATGCTTGATATCACCTTCAACCTGAACCGTTCGCCTTCCGCTGTCACTGTTTCGCCTCGACGTCGGCGAAGAGACAGTCGCGGCAACGCCACGCTCTTCCTCAGTTACCTGATTACCCGTTTCTTCATGGGCTGCCGACCCCGAACCATTACCCGCGTTGGATCGAACCACCAGATCGCCCGCCCGGGGCGCGGACCCGACTTTCATGTTCACCCTGGGTGCCTGACCACCATGAAGATCCTTGAGCACTTCTTCTATACGCCGAAGGTATTTTTCATTCACCCAGTCCATAACGAACCGATTTGGCGCGAACAGCATCAGCTGACCTTCCCGGTCGTCAGACTGCAGGGGCCTCAGCCAGGTATTAAACTGCTGCGCGGGAAACTCATCCCGGAGTACTTCTAGACACTGATGCCAGATGGTATTCGGCACGACAGCCTGCCTCCGATGCTTCAGGAATTTCTCAAAACGAATCAGCTGCAATCCGCTACCAGAGATGACCCGGAATTCTAACCCGAGCGCCTCCCAAGTAAAAGAGCGAAAACCAAACCATGAACAGCCTGTGGAAATTTAATTTCTTAGTATTCAGTTTTTTACAGACTTACCTACAGGGTTGTGTACAGAAAATAGCTGTAGACCCGGTTACCCACAACCCTGTGTGTATATCCTGCCCTGAGCCCTGTGCGCAGACCCAGGCATGACCCGTGGATAACTTCCTTCTGACACCCCATCCGAACTTACACACAATCCGTCCATGCCCTGTACACAGACCTCAGGGCCTTTATCAACCGCCTTATGATCTCTGTAGAAATATGATTTCAATGTGTATTATTCGGTTATCCACAGAAAAGTGGCTCAGTAATAACAGTAATAATTAGTCCTTAAGATATTTAAGAAAAGACTTACTACTATAATTATTCTCCGTCTTCGACCGCCCGATGATCATCAGCGTGTACCGCGCACCACATTACCCATTGAATTCATCCGCCAGTTTGCATAGAATGCCGCTCCTGTTTTGGTTGTTCATTTTCCAGCCAACCTAGAATTTTCCAATACCCGTAATGTGAGATCATCACCATGAAAAGAACGTTTCAACCAAGCGTACTGAAGCGTAAGCGCGTTCACGGTTTCCGTGCTCGTATGGCCACCGCTAACGGTCGTAAAGTGATTTCCCGTCGTCGTGCGAAAGGTCGTGCACGTCTGTCTGCGTAAGACAACGTTCGCTTCGTGAAGACTCTGGGGTTTCCAAAATTCCATCGGTTATTAACGCCACGGGATTACAGCCTGGTCTTCAACGACGTCCAAATCAGAGTTCCTCACCGGAATTTTCTGATCCTGGCGACGCCCAATACGTTGGGGCACGCCAGGGTCGGTCTGGTGTTCTCGAAGAAAAATCTGAAGCTTGCCGTACAACGCAACCGCGTCAAACGACGGGTGCGGGAAACCTTCAGACTGCAGCCCGATCTACCCGGGCTGGATATTATTGTTCTCGGCAGGCAAGGCTTAAGTCAGCTTGATAATCAGGTTTTGACGGCAACCTTGAACGATCTCTGGTTACGCCTGATCAGAAAAAGCCGTCACAATCTGGCGTCAACCCCCGACTCCTCACCGGTTGGTAAAGGAACGGATTAATGCGCAAACTTCTGCTTACACCAATCCGGTTTTACCAATACGCAATCAGTCCGATGATGGCCAGTCATTGCCGGCATTATCCAACCTGTTCCCAATACGCCGTTGAAGCCATTACCTACCACGGCGCGCTCAAAGGCCTTTTTCTTGCGACAGGACGATTGTTGAGGTGTCATCCATGGGCCGAAGGCGGTTATGATCCGGTACCGGGTACCCACTCCGATAACACGAACCAGACTGAACAGTAGGTTTATGGATATTCAACGCATTGTATTGTTTGCCGGTTTAGCAATTGTCAGTTACCTGATGGTACTTGCCTGGAATGACGACTATAACCAGCCCCAGACCCAACCACAGGTCACCGAACAGGCCAACGTGTCGGAGCGGAGTTCACAGAGCGGTCAGGGAGAAGACCTGCAAATTCCGGAGGGATCGGCCGGAAACAGCGGCAGTGAAGACAACGAAGAGTTCGCAACACCTGAGGGCGGCAGCCAAAGTGTCAGTGACAACACCGACACAATGGATACCAGCGACAAACTGATCACCGTTCGCACCGACGTTTTCGAACTGACCATTGACCGCATGGGTGGAAACCTGGTGGAAAGTTCGCTGCTCGATTACGATCAGGCCCTGGACAGCGAAGCGTCGCTCAACATCCTCACCCGTTCTGGTAACCGGACGTACGTGATGGAAAGTGGGTTGATCGGTCGTAACGGCATCGACAGCCGCCGTAACGGTTCGGCACCAGTCTTTGATGCCTCCGCCACCGAATACCAACTCTCCGAAGGCGCAGACGAACTGACCGTCGACCTCACCTACACCACGGACGCTGGCGTTGAAATCACCAAACGCTACCAGTTCGAACGTGACAGCTATGAGATTGATGTCCGTTATTTGATCAACAACCAGTCTTCAGAAAGCTGGCAGGCAAACCTGACCGGCAAGATCGTCCGTGATCAAGCCCCAGACCCCACCGCCCAGACCAGCCTCGGTATCAAGGCATTCCTCGGCATGGTTGTCAGCACTCCGGAAGATCCATACGAGAAGTACGATTTCAGTGACCTGTCTGAAAACCCGATCAATCAATCGGTCACCAACGGCTGGCTGGCCTTCCTGCAGCATTACTTCCTTGCAGCCTGGGTACCGGAACGGGATCAACCAGCCCAGTTCCAGACCACACAACGGGGAGCACTTCAGGTCATGGGGTTTGTTTACCCCGCGACCACCGTTGCCGCTGGCGAATCCGCTGAGGTTGGTGCACGTGCCTACGTTGGCCCGAAAATCATTGACCGCCTGGAAGCCACCGCACCGAACCTGGACCGCACCGTCGATTTCGGCTGGCTATTCTTTATCGCGCTGCCGTTGTTTATTGTGCTGGAATGGTTCTACGGCCTGGTCGGCAACTGGGGCGTGGCGATTATTCTGTTGACGGTTTTGGTCAAGGCGGTGTTCTTCCACCTGTCTGCCACCAGTTACCGCTCCATGGCCAGGATGCGGGCAGTTGCACCGCAGCTGACCCGTCTCAAAGAGCTGTATGGCGACGATCGCCAACGCATGTCCCAGGAAATGATGGCGCTGTACAAGCGGGAAAAAATCAATCCGCTCGGTGGCTGTCTGCCCATTCTGGTGCAAATGCCGGTGTTCATCTCCCTGTATTGGGTTCTGTTCGAAAGCGTGCAGCTACGCCACGCACCGTTCATGCTGTGGATTAACGACCTGTCGGTGATGGACCCCTACTTCATCTTGCCAATCCTGATGGGCATCAGCATGTTCCTGCAGATGAGCCTCAACCCGACGCCCCCGGACCCGATGCAGGCGAAGATCATGAAGGGGATGCCGCTGATCTTCACCGTCTTCTTCCTCTGGTTCCCGGCGGGTCTGGTACTGTACTGGCTGGTGAACAACATTCTGTCGATTTCCCAGCAGTGGTATATTACCCGCAAGATCGAAGCCGATGTTGCGGCAAAAAAGCACTGATCTGCGGATACCGTGTGTAACGCCATAATCTGACAAAGGCTCCTTCGTGGAGCCTTTGTTGGTTCAGGACGAGTGCAAAGCCCATGCAGTTTGTGACCGATACCATTGCCGCTATTGCTACCGCACCGGGTCAGGCCGGTGTGGGCATTGTCCGTGTATCCGGTCCTGGCGTACGGGAGATTGCCGGGCGGATGCTGGGGTATGAACCGCGGCCCCGCTACGCTCACTACGGACCCTTCTATGACCAGCACAACCAGTTGATCGATGAAGGGATCGGGCTGTTTTTCCCCAATCCCCACTCGTTTACCGGTGAAGATGTGTTTGAACTCCAGGGTCACGGCGGCACCGTTATCCTGGACCTTTTATTGCGAACCGCCTGTGAACTGGGGGCCCGCCTGGCACGACCGGGAGAGTTCTCCGAAAGGGCTTTTCTTAATGACAAGCTCGACCTGACCCAGGCCGAAGCCATTGCTGATCTGATCGAGAGCAATTCTGAACAGGCTGCGCGTTGCGCAGTCCGGTCGTTACAGGGCGTGTTTTCCCGCCGGATAGATGCCCTGGTAGAGGCCGTTACCCACCTGCGTATTTACGTTGAAGCCGCCATCGATTTTCCTGAAGAGGAAATCGATTTCCTCGCCGATGGCAAGGTTGCCAACGATCTTCAAGCCATCATTCGGGATCTTGGCATTATTTTGGCGGAAGCCCAGCAAGGAACCATACTCAGGGATGGTATGAAAGTGGTCATTGCCGGCCGCCCCAACGCCGGAAAATCCAGCCTGCTGAATGCGCTGGCAGGGCGAGAGGCTGCTATTGTAACGGCGGTTGAAGGCACAACCCGTGATGTTCTTCGGGAACACATTCATATTGACGGAATGCCTCTTCACATTATTGATACCGCTGGCCTGCGGGACAGCCCCGATGAAGTGGAACAGATCGGTATTGCCAGGGCCTGGGAGGAAATCCGCCAGGCCGACCGTATTCTACTGATGGTAGACGCCACCACCACGCCGGATACTGAGCCCCACCGATTATGGCCGGATTTTATTGATCAGCTACCGCAAGGTGCTCCCCTCACCGTGATCCGTAACAAGGTGGACCTGACCGGCGAACCCGTGGGTATCGAACAACCGGGCGCGGAGTTGGCACCGGTCATTCGTATTGCTGCCAGGTCTTCCGAGGGGCTTGAGGTTCTGCGGGATCACCTGAAACAGTGTATGGGATTTGCCAGTACTACGGAGGGTGGCTTTATTGCCCGAAGGCGTCACCTGGATGCCCTGGAACGGGCGCAGACATTGCTGCGACAGGGTGAAGAACAGCTGCAGGGCTTCGGCGCGGGCGAGCTGCTGGCAGAGGATCTGCGGACAGCCCAGGACGCCCTAGGAGAAATTACCGGTGCAATGACACCAGATGAGTTGCTTGGTAAGATCTTCAGCAGCTTTTGTATTGGTAAATAACCACCGGGGCGGATCGTCACGGAAGACGGCGATCCGCCCCGGTGGTCATATCAGAACCGGTAGGTCACCGAGCCTGTCACTTCGCGGCGATGGCCGTAGGTCGCTGAGCTGTCGAAGGCGGTGGCGACGTATTCCTTGTCCAGCAGGTTCTGGGCATGGAGCCCCAGGGATATCTGACCCAAGTCATAGGTCACGGCCGCATCCACCAGGGTGACACTGGGTACTTCAAGGGAATCGTTGGGGGCGTTAAAGGCTGCGCCGTAGCTATCCCCTATGTAGCGAACACCGGCACCGAGACCGAGGCCATGGAGTATGTTGCCGTGGAAGGTGTATTTACTCCACAGCGACGCTTCATGCTCTGGCGTGTACTCCAGGGGTTCGCCCTCTTCCACGGGATTGCTGGCTTCCGTGATTTCCGCATCTGTGTAGGCATAGCTGGCGATTAGCTCCAGTCCCATGTCCAGTCGAGTGCGGGCTTCGAGTTCTACCCCTTTGGAGCGCGCTTCGCCCTTTTGTTCACTGAGGAAGGAGACCGGATTGGTGGTCAGATAATCCTCCCGGGTCAGATCAAAATAGGCCAGGGTGATTAGTGTACGATCATTGGGCTGGTACTTGGTGCCTATTTCGTACTGATGCGCGGTTTCCGGTGCGAATGGATTTCCCATGGCATCGGTGCCGGTCGTGGGCAGGAAGGATTCCATGTAGCTGATGTAAGGTGCCAACCCATTATCGAAGCGATAGGTCACGCCGGCGCGGCCACTGAATTCTTCATCGTCGCGGCTGGCCGTGGTTCCCGAGAGATTGCTAAGGGTTTCGCTACGAGCCTTGTCGTAACGACCACCCAGGGACAGGGTCCAGCGATCCAGCCTGATCTGGTCCTGCAGATAGGCACCGGTCTGTTTCAGTTGCCCCTCGTCATCCTTGAAGATAGGTGCGTCGGTAACGGGTGCGCCATATTGCGGATCAAAGATATCGAGGTTGCTGGCTGCCCCGAAAAACTGTTGGGATCGGACATCGATATCCTGGTGGTCGAGCCCGACCAACAAGGTGTGGTCCGCAGCACCCGTGACAAAACCCACTTCCACCTGGTTGTCCAGATTGAGGCCATCGATTCGGCCAAAGCTGTCAAAACGCGAACGTGTGATGGTGCGCTGATCCGCCAGCAAACCTGTGGTGAAGATAGTTCGGTCATCCACATCATTGCGATAGTCCCGCAGGTTCTGACGCACGGTTACCTGGTCATTGATGATGTGCTCGAATTCATAGCCCAGTGCGCTTTCCCGACGTTCGTACTGATCATAACCGGGTTCACCGGTGAACCGGTTGTCGGGGATCTTGCCATTGGGGTTGGACTCCAGAGTGCCCTGCAAGGGGTAACGCTGGGACGGCTGGGTATCGTCGTACTGCCAGTGGGCCAAAACCGTGAACCGGGTGGCATCGGTGGGTTGCCAGGTGAGGCTGGGAGCCAGGTACTTGCGGTCGTCGTCGACGAAATCCACCTGACTCTCGCTGTCCCGCACCAGGCCAACCAGCCGCAGTGCCAGGGTGTCACTGTTGTTCACCGCACCGCTGATATCAAACTGGCCCTGGCGCAGCTCATTGGTACCGGCCTCTACCCGGACCTCGCGGCGGGTATCGAAGGTTGGACGCTTGGAAACGTAGTTTACCAGGCCACCAGGGCCGGCCTGACCATAGAGTACAGAGGATGGGCCCATCAGGACATCAATGCGCTCGGCACCGTAAGGCTCCAGGCTGTAGCCGGCGGCAAAGTTCGGGTTACTCAGTTTGAGGCTGTCGCGGAAGATACCACTGGTGGCCACATCGAAACCGCGGATTCTCAGGAAGGTGGTGCGCGGCTCGAAACCGAAGGTCTCGCCACGGGCACCGGCAGTATAACGCAGGACTTCCCCGAGGTTGGCTGCGTTCTGGTCCTCGATCTGGTCAGCCGTGACGGTGCTGATCGACTGGGGTGTCTCGGTGATCGCGGTGGCGGTCTTGGTGCCGGTTACAGTGGTGTCGGCTGCGTAGCCGTCTATCGGTGCCGTGGCGCTGCCTGATAAGGCGTCCGAGGATACCTCGATGGCGTCCAGCTCCTGTACGTCTTCCTCCTGCGCCTGCAGGATCGGACTCATCAGGCAGCCTGCGATGGCAAAGGCCAGTGTGGAAGGTTTAGAAAAAGGATCGCGGTTGGTTTTCGGGCTCACTTGTTAATACTCCTAATAATAAAACTAATGCGACGCATTCTCATTAAATAGAAAGTTAAAGTCAATTAATCTGTACATTATTCAGTCCGGTAACATCTCGCCTGCTGTCATGCGCTTTCGGGCATGGCAGGCAATAGGGTTGACCAGAGTGCCATGGAACTGGAGGTTGCCCGCCGGGTCCGCCAGATCAATCATCTGTTGATTGTTGGCCAGTTGCAGGCGATTCAGGCAGGAGCGGGTGAATTCCGGGGCAAACAGGTCGTGGCGGCGGAATTTATCGGCCAGCTGGGGATGGGCCGCCTGATAGTCGTGAACGCAGTCGGCCACCAACTGCCAGAACCTGGATTCAGAAAAATCACCCTGTTCATCCAGAATGGCGGCCATAAAGCGGAAAATGCAGTCAAACAGGTCGGTGAAGATCGACAGCACCTTGAGTTCCTCCGGTACGTCCACCTGCAACCTCCGGACGTCTTCCGAGAGCAGGATCTCGGTGTTCATGATGGCCGCTTCCTCGGCGATATCCTTCATGATGGCCCGCACCGGGACATGATTTTCCAGCACCAGGATCAGGTTCTCCCCATGGGGCATGAAGACCAGGTCGTGGGCATAGAAACAGTGCAGCAACGGGCTCATGTAGCCATGCAGGAAGCGCCGGATCCAGCTTTCGGTATCCAGGCCAGATGCGGCAATCAGCGCCGGTAACAGGGCGTTTCCCTCGGCATCCACATGTAACAGCCCGGCCATGGTCATCAGTTTCTGGTTTTCTTTCAGTTGCGGAATCGGGCTTTCCCGCCACAGCGCCGACAACATCTTGCGGTAGGGGCTGTACTTGTCCACGGCTTCCTCGAAATGGGCATTGGTGTAGCCGATACCGGCCACCTCGCGCAGCAAGCTGAAACCGGTACTGGCCAGATACGGATCCTGGCTCACCAGATCGTGGAGAAACTCATTAATCGCCGGTGTGGTGCTCATGTAGTAGGGCGACAAGCCCCGCATGAAGCCCATATTGAGAATGGAAAGCGCCGTTTTGACGTAGTGCCGCTGTGGCTGGTCGCTGTTGAAGAAGGTGCGGATGGATTGCTGGGCACGATAACGATCCTGCCCCTCACCGAGGTAAACCAGTTTTTCGGTGGCAATATCGGCGGCAAACACGTGGGCCAGTTTGTTGTACCACTGCCAGGGGTGGATCGGCAGCAGGTAATAATCCTCCGGGTTCAGGGATCGTTGCTTCAGCAATGTCATGAAGGATTCGAACTGATCATCTCCCAGTTCATTGCGTATCATTCCGTTGAACCCGTGATCTTCACTGCTGGCCACGGTGGTGTTGTCCTTGTGGGCGGCCACCCAGATCAGCCGGATCGGTGTGCCGGCTTCCGGCGCATAGGCCTGGTAGTCCCGGGCATCGAAGCCGATGCGGCCGTTGTTGGCAACGAAGCAGGGGTGACCTTCCATCATCGCGGTTTCCAGTTGCTGGAAATCCGCGTCCACCAGAGAGGTGACATCAAGCCCGGGACGGCGGTGTTTGAAGGCGCTGCCATAGAGCGTGCTGGCGATCTCCTCCAGATAGGTCGGCAGCATGGCGTCCTGGATACCCAGGGTTTTGCGGAACTCGATGATGAAGCGTATGGCATCCACATCCGTTTGCTCGCCGGCGACCGTTTTGCGGATGGACGACGGATCAATGTGCCAGTGTTCCAGGGCCAGCACCTTACCGAGGAAACGGTACTCGACGTCGGGTGTGTCGGCGACCACCCGATATTCCTGCCAGTCGTCCTGCTCTGACAGGGGTTCCGGTTGGAGAAGCTTTTCATGGGCAAATTCGCTCAGGGCTTTACGGACCAACAGCGCATTAACGTGTTGCCAAAGCTCCGGTTGCAGGTGGTCGCAGGCCAATGCGGGATTGTTGGTAAGGGATATAGTCCGGTCGGTTGTCATGCTGGATTCCTTGAGTAGGGAGTTGTGGGTCATGGCTTGCTGGAACTGCGCATAGTCACAGAACGCCAGATGGGCCTGTTTATCGGGTAGTGAGAGGATCCGGTCGTACTGGAAACCGGCAAAGTGGTTCAGGTCATGAATGCGGTCGTTGCTGATGTCTGGCTCGACAACGATGCGCCGGGCATCCAGGGCGTCGAACAGGAAACCCATGATTACGGTGAACACACCCCGGGTGAAGCCTTGAATGGCGTGATTGGTGGGGGCGATCAGAATGTGCATGCCCAGGTCACCGGCTTGTACCGGGTAGTGGTCCGCCAGTGACGAATGCTCCGGGTGATAGGTCTCCATCAGGAAACGGGGCTGGCCTTGGTGCAAGCCGATAAAGGCATCCCCTTCCCCGGACGACCTCAGGGTCCGGTAGAACTCGTCAAGCTGGTCCGGTGACATGTCCTGCATACCCCAGAAACGGGCATGGTCGTCACTGAGCCACTGATGGATCAGTGTCAGGTCGGCTGGTAAACGCAAAGGGCGAATGCTGAATTGGCCCAGCGAAGGCAGGCATTGTTCGTAGTGGTAGGTGACATCGTTCATGATCATTCCCTGGTCAGGTGGACGGTTGTAAGGCGTGCCGGGTGCGGTGAAACAGGACACCGTACAAGGCGGCGGTGGCTATCAGGCCGGCGGCGGCGACGGCGAAGGGCACCTGCAGCCCGAGCAGTGATACCAGCCCGCCGGCGGATGACGCCGCCGCCAGCACCCCCAGTTGCTGGAAGATATTGATCTTGCTGAAATCGGTGGCATAGGTGTCGGGGTGGCTCAGGGCAAACAGCAACTGATCCAGCTGAACGGTGGCCTGGAACAGGGCCCAGCCAAACAGGCAGCGCCCGGACAGGATCAGCCATTCCTGGTTCAGCCCCTGCAGGGCCAGACCAATGCTACCCAGAACCATGGCGGTTAACAGACCGTCCCCCGGCGACCGGGTACTGCCGCGGCGGAAGTTGAGCCACAATGCCAGCATGGCAATCCCGGCCGGAATAGCGAACACCAGCCCGGCGAGGATTTCTCCCTCGGTGCCGGTGACCGATTCCCAGTAGCGGACAAAGAACGGACGGGTGAGGTAGGCACTGAAATAGAACAGGAACATCACCAGTCCCAGTTTGTAAATCACCGCCGGAGTTACCCGGCTTTTGGCGGGGGCCGTGGTGGCAGGCTCGGGTGGTTCAGGTCGGGAATCGGGACGGCGAATGAGATAGAGACAGACCCCGGTCTGGAGAAAATCGCTCACTGCCATCACCAGGAACACCTGGCGAGGTTCGAACCATTGCAAGACCACACCACCGAGCACAGCGCCGGCAATACCGCCCATGTGCACCACCACCGACAACAGACCGATGGTATTGCCATGATTATCGCGGCGTTCGGCGGCCATGATCATCGGGTAGACCAGCAGGTAGCTGCCCTTGAACACCAGCATGACCAGCGACAGGATCCAGAAAGAGACGGGCGTCTCTGCCCAGTAGCAGAGGATGCTCAGCACACCCGCCGCCAGTTGCGTGGGAATCAGCAGCTGCAGTACCGGTATCCGCCGCGAGACCCGGGCCCACATCGGAAAGGCCAGCACGATGGTGAGACAGCAGGCACTGAGGTAGAGCCCGATATGGCCGGGGTCGGTGATTCCGAACACGCTGGCGAAGAAATGTGGATAAAACGGCAGCAGCATGGAATCGCTGACCACCGCTGCGATGGTGATGGCCACCAGCCAGTGTTTGACGGTCAGGGTCATATTACGCCGGCTCCGTGTGTGTACCGGCCTCTTGCCGGACACCGAGGGTTTCCGGCACGCCGAATTGCTGGAAGGCGATGGCCTGCTCGATGGCATAGGGTTCCCGTCCGGTCAGTTCCCGCAGTATCCAGGCATTGCGATAGCACGCCATGCCAAGATCGGGGGTGACAAAACCGTGGGTATGCAACTCTGCGTTCTGCACGAAAATTTCCTGGCCCCGGTGGTCAATGCTGTAGTTCCTTGCCACAGCAAATCGGCCCTGGTCATCGCGCCTGATGCGCTCTGCAATCCCTTGCAGGAAAGCGGGCTCCCGGTACTGGTAACCGGTGGCCAGGACCAGGCCAGCGGTGTTCATCGCGAAGGGTCTGTCCTGCTCCAGATGGCGGAACGCCAGTTCATGGTGACCGCTATCGCTACAGTAACGGGCCGATTCCAGCCTGGCGTTGGTAAGCAGGTTAACGGGGACATCGGCCACCAGGCGTTTGGTGTAGAGCAGATCGTGGATATCGTTGATAAGGTCGGTGTTAATGCCCTTGTAGAGATGCTTCTGATTGGTCACCAGGTCATCGCGGGTGTCTGACGGCAGGTCGTGAAAATAGTCCACGTATTCGGGAGAGGTCATCTCCAGGGTCAGCTTGCTGTACTCCAGTGGAAAGAATCGGGGTGAGCGGGTGGCCCAGTTCAACTGGTAGCCATAGCGGTCAACATCCTGCAGCAGATCATGGAATATCTCGGCGGCACTCTGGCCGCTACCGAGCACGGTAATGGACGGCTGGGCCTGCAGCTGGGATTTGTGGCTGAGGTAGGCGGATGAATGAATGGCGGATCCGTCCAGATGCTCGCAGCAAGGTGGCACCGCCGGGCGTGGCCCGGTTCCCAGTACCAGCCGGCGGGTTCGAAACAGCCGTTCATCACCGTTTTGGGTAGAGCGTGCCTGCACCAGGTAATGGCCTTCGACCTCATCGTAGTGAATGGCTTCCACCCGGGTGTTGAAGCGGACGTTGCTCAGCTGGTTGGCGGCCCACTGGCAGTATTGGTTGTACTCCCGGCGCAACAGGAAAAAGTTCTCGCGAATATAGAACGAGTAGATGCGGCCACTGGCCTTGATGTAATTGAGAAAACTGTAGGGGCTGGTGGGATCCGCCAGGGTCACCAGGTCGGACACGAACGGAGTTTGCAGCCGGGCATTCTCCAGCATCATGCCGGGATGCCAGTCGAACTGCGGATTTTCATCCAGTACCAGTCCGCTGAGGTCTTCCAGCGGCTCGGCCAGGCAGGCCAGGCTCAGGTTAAAAGGTCCCAGCCCGATGGCAATGAAATCCAGGGTGTTATCCGACATGGGCGACCTCCATCGGTTGTTGGGTGGAATCGGCTGTGTGGGCAGACAGGGCGTCCTCGCCGTGGCGTTTGATCAGGCGCAGGACGGCCTGAACATCCCGTATCCGGGTGTCGGGATTGAGCAGGGTGAACTTCAGATACTGGCGGCCGTGGACCCGGGTGGCAGCCACCAGGGCCTCCCCGGAACGCATCAGTGCCTTGCGGATGGACTGGTTGAGCTCGTCCAGTGCGGCGTCGCTCATGACCATGTCGGGGCGGTAGCGGAACACCAGGGTACTGAGCTGGGGCTGATGCAGGATCTCGATGTCGTTGTCGGATAACAGCAACAGGTAGGCCTGACGGGCCAGGTGGATGACCTGATCAAAGGCCGAGCCAAGGGCCTCGGGCCCGAGCGTGCGAAGGGTCAGCCAGAGCTTGAGAGCGTCGAAACGGCGCGTGGTCTGCAGGCTCTTGTCCACCAGATTGGGAGTGCCTTCCTGGCGCTGGCAGAGGGGGTTCAGGTATTCCGCGTGCCAGGTCACACATCCCAGGGTGTGTTTGTTACGTACCAGCAAGGCGCTGCAACTGACGGGCTGAAGGAAGGATTTGTGGTAGTCAACGGTGACCGAGTCCGCCTGCTCAATACCCTGCAACAAGTGGCGGTGGCGGGACGACGTCAGCAGGCCGCAGCCGTAGGCGGCATCCACATGAAGCCACAGCCCCTCGCGCTTGCACAGTTCCGCGGTCCCGGGGATCGGGTCAATGCTGCCGAAATCGGTGGTGCCGGCGGTGGCGACCACTGCCATTGGCACCAGGCCCTGTGCCCGGGTCTCTGCAATCGCCTGTGTCAGGGCGACCGGGTCCATGCGATAGTAACTGTCACAGGGTACCGGGACCACGGCGTTATAACCCAGTCCCAGCAGGGCGGCAGCCTTCTGAATACTGAAGTGGCTGACCTCGGAGCAGAAAATGCGGAACCGGTGGGCATCCGGATGCAGACCTTGTTCCCGGGTGCTGTGCTGCCAGAGACGTTGGGACAGGTTGTCCCGCGCCAGCAACATGGCCATCAGGTTGGACTGGGTACCACCGCTGGTGAATACGCCGTCGGCGCCGCTGTCGAACCCGATGCGGTTGGCCGTCCAGTCGATCAGCCGTTGCTCTATATAGGTGCCGCCGCCACTCTGGTCCCAGGTATCCACCGACGTGTTGAACGACGCCTGGATCAACTCCGCAGTGATCGCCGGAATGGTGACCGGGCAGTTGAGGTGAGCGGTATAGTGAGGGTGGTGGAAGTAGACGGCGTCTTCCAGGTAGAGCCGGTCAAGCTCCTCCAGTGCTTCGTCCATGCCGTCACAGGGCTGGTCCAGGTCCAGGTGTTCGAACTGTTTGGCCAGTTCCCGAGGCAGGATACCGCTGAATGGACGCTTGACCGTCTTCATCCGGCCCTCGATCAGATCCAGGCCCTGGAGCAGGCTGGCTCTGTAATGGGGCAGGTTGGCGGTGTTGAACAGACAATGATCCGTCGTCCGGGACCCGGCCGAGGACGGCGGTGTCAGTGCAGTGTTTGAAAATGCAGGTTGATCAGACATAGGCAGGGTGTCCGTTTGTTGATTTTTCTTACAGATGATTTATCAAACGATAAATAAGGTGCGAATGATTCTCAATACCTTATTGATGAATGTCAATGTTGCGAAATGCGACAGTTATCCTGTTGATCCTTGTAGGTTGACGGCGGCTTAAAATAAGGAGAGGTAAAAAAAAAGAGGAGCCGGGCGGCTCCTCTTTCGGGGCGGGATCTGCGGGGATCAGGCGGTAAAGCTCATGTCCTCGGCATCCAGCTGCATCAGGTTCTTGCTGGGGCTGAGCATGGTGGTGGCGTGGGCCTGAGCGCGGGGCAGCAGGCGTTCGTAGTAGAACTCCGCGGTGGCCAGTTTGGCCTTGTAGAACGCCTCGGACTCGTCACCGCCGCTATCCAGCTTGTCTGCGGCGACCGCCGCCTGACGTGCCCAGATGTAGGCCATGAACACATAACCGCTGTACATCAGGAAATCGTGGGCGGCGGCGCTGACCACATCGCGATCCTTGCGGGCCGCCAGCATCACTCTGACGGTCAGCATGTTCCACTGCGCGGAGAGTTTCAGCAGTTCCAGCGCCAAGGGGCGTAGCCGCTTATCGGTCAGGTTTTTACGGGCGAAGTTGGCCAGGACCAGGGTGAATTCGCGCACGGCCCCACCCCGGGTCATCAACAGTACCTTGCGGCCCAGCAGATCCAGCGCCTGGATGCCGGTGGTGCCTTCGTACAGGGTGGCGATGCGGGTATCGCGGGCAATCTGCTCCATGCCGTGTTCGCGGATGTAGCCGTGGCCGCCGAACACCTGCATACCGATATTGGCGGCTTCGTTACCCAGTTCGGTCAGAAAACCCTTGAGGATCGGCGTCAGGAAACCGAGCTTGTCGTCGTATTTCTCGGCTTTCTTGTCATCCCCTTCGGTATGACCTTCCACCATATGGTCCGCCACCCGGGCCGCGTAATACAGCATCCCGCGGCCGCCCTCGGCGATGGCTTTCTGGGTCAGCAACATGCGCCGCACATCGGCATGATGGATCAGTGCATCGGCAACGTGTTCCGGGTCTTTCTTGCCGGACACCGCGCGCATGGAACGCCGTTCTTTGGCGTATTCCAGTGCCCACTGATAGGACAACTCCGCCGGGCCAACGCCCTGTATGGCGGTACCGATACGGGCGGTGTTCATGAAGGTGAACATGCAGTTCAGCCCTTCGTTTTCCGGGCCGATCAGAAATCCGGCGGCGTCATCAAAGTTGATCACGCAGGTCGCCGATGCCTTGATGCCCATTTTCTTTTCCAGGCTGCCACAGGTGACGCCGTTGGTCTCCCCGACACCGCCGTTGTCACCCGGCAGACACTTGGGCACGATGAACAGGCTGATACCCTTGGTACCCTTGGGCGCGTCCGGCAACCGTGCCAGCACAATGTGGACAATATTCTCGGTCAGATCGTGGTCACCGGAGGAAATGAAGATCTTGGTGCCGGTGAGCTTGTAGCTGCCGTCCGCCTGGGGCTCGGCTTTGGTTTTTACCTGGCCCAGGTCGGTGCCACACTGGGGTTCAGTCAGGCACATAGTGCCACCCCACCGGCCTTCGGTCAGCGGTACCAGATAAGTCTGCTTCTGATCCTCGGAACCGTGCAGGAAAATGGTGTTCATGGCGCCCAGCGACAGGCCCGGGTACATCGAGAATGGCCAGTTCGCAGTGCCCATCATTTCCTGTTTTAACAGGCCCATGGACGCGGGCAGCCCCTGGCCGCCGTACTCCTCAGGCGCGGACAAGCCCTGCCAGCCGCCCATGGCGTACTGTTCATAGGCTTCTTTGTAGCCTTTCGGTGTAGTGACCACACCGTTTTCCAGCGTGCAGCCTTCTTCATCGCCAGGCTGATAGAGTGGGCTCAGCACTTCCTCACAAAATTTGCCACATTCGCTGAGTATCGCCTCTACGATGTCTGGCGTGGCATTCTCGCCACTTTTTAACGAGGCGTAGTGCGCCGGGTAATCGAACACGTCATTGAGCAGGAACTTCATGTCGCGTAGCGGCGCTTTGTAAACCGGCATAACGGTACCTCTGTCCGGGTGGGAAGTCGGGTGAAGGGGCGTTTGCTCCTTCGATAGGTAGCGTTTTACGGCATTCAAACGACCGTTCCATTGACGAAAACCGCTTTTGGCCCTGTCAAAAAAGACAATTGGCTGAAATGACGATGCAACTGAAAGGCTTTCGCAGTGCTGATCGAAAATACCCCAGCGGGCGTAAACCTTCCGACATCATTCGCGAATTCGTAGGCCAATCCATCTGCTTGGAGAGTGTAAAAGTCATGCAAATACCCGGACCTGAATCGAATCTTGCTGGTTCCAGATCGCCTGTGTGGTTATGGTTGACGGTACTCTTTCTGACGGGTTTTCTGTCGGGTTGTGCGGGGCCCTCCCTGGACGATTACCGTGATCGCGGGCCCGAACTGATACCCGAACGCTTTTTTCAGGGCGAACTTTCCGCCCGTGGTGTGGTCAAGGACTTCGCCGGTGAAGTCATCCGTACCTTCGACGCTGACATCGAAGCCCGTTGGGATGAAGACGGCGTTGGCACTCTGGATGAGGAGTTCCGCTTCGATGACGGCGAGGTCGAGACCCGGACCTGGACGTTGACACCGGGCGAAGACGGTTATCATGCCGACGCCGGCGATGTGGTAGAGCCTGGTACTCTGCGCTGGCAGGGCAATGCCATCCATATGAATTACGTATTACAGGTGTCATACGGCGATGGCACCCTGGACGTCCGGATGGACGACTGGATGTATCTGATTACACCAGACACGTTGATTAACCAGACCACCATGAGCAAATGGGGTGTCGATGTGGGCGAGGTGCTGCTGGTCATCACTAAAAAATGATAACGACTGAATCGAGAGACGTATGCTGAAGCAATGTTTGATTGCACTGGTACTGGTGGTTGTCGCGGTTGGCGGCGTGCTGGGCTATCACTATATAGACCGTGGATCAGACGACGGTGACCAGCGGGCCAGACCGGCCAGTGTGGTGAATGTTATGGCACCCACCCGCGAGATGATTCGTGATCGCGTCAACGCCGTTGGCAGTTTGAAGGCGTTGAACGCTGTTGAACTGACCACCGAGGTGAGCGGTCGGGTGGTGGAACGGAACCTGCGCAGTGGCCAGCGCGTGGATGAGGGCGACCTGTTACTGCGCCTCGATGATCGTCAGGCCCGGGCGGATGTTCGGGTAGCCGAAGCCCAGGTTGCAGACGCCCGCCGTCAGTTTGACCGGGCCCAGAGCCTGCGTTCGAACAACAGCATCTCTCAATCCCAGGTGGACGAATTGCGCACCACCTTGGATGTTGCACAGGCACAGCTTGAAGCCGCCAGAACCCGTCTGGACAATCATCGCATTACTGCGCCGTTCAGCGGTGTGGTGGGCCTCAATGACGTCAGCATGGGGGCGTACCTGAGCGCGGGGACTGTGGTTTCGACGCTGGACGCCACCGACCGCATGGAGCTGAGTTTTTCGATTCCGGAACGGTTTCTTGGCCAGGTCTCTCTGGGGCAGCAGGTCCAGGGCCGTTCACCGGCCTACCCCGAACAGGGATTCAATGGCGAACTGGTGGAACTGGGCACGCGTATCAGCGAGCTGAGCCGCACCCTGCCGGTACGGGCACTGATCGATAACCGGGACGGCAAACTGCGCCCGGGGCAATTCATGTCGGCCAGCCTGACCTTGCGTGAGCGCGAAGCGCTGGTCATACCGGAACAGGCGGTGCTGGTGCGCGGTGCGGACCAGTATGTGTTCATCGCCGAGGATGGCCAGGCCCGTCGTGTCGCGGTGACGCTGGGTTCCCGCAAACCGGGGCGGGTGGAGGTGGCGGACGGCCTGACCGTCGACGACTCGGTCATTATTACCGGTCAGGACAGACTCAGCAGCGGTGACCGCATCGAGGTGGTGGACGATGACAAGGCAATTCCGGACAACCGGTTTGCCAAGTCGCTGGAGTCCTGATCGATGATTCTTTCCGATATTTCCATCAAGCGACCGGTTTTCGCCACGGTACTGAGCCTGTTGATTCTGGTGTTCGGCCTGGCCGCGCTGTTTGGTTTGCCAGTGCGCGAGTACCCCGATATCGACCCGCCAGTGGTGTCTATCTCCACCGATTACACCGGTGCTGCAGCGGAAGTGGTTGATACCCAGATTACTCAGGTGATCGAAGGGGCCATCAGTGGTATCGAAGGCATCCGCTCTATCGAATCCTCCACTGAACAGGGCGAATCCCGCACCAGTATCGAATTCAATACCTCCCGCAATGTGGATATTGCCGCCAACGATGTGCGCGATGCGGTATCGCGGGTGAGTGATGAATTGCCCGAGGAAGCCGAAGCACCGGTCGTCAGCAAGGCCGACTCCGACGCCCGTCCGATGATGTGGGTCACTCTGAGTAGCGATGTCTGGGGCAGTGCCGAGATGAGTGATTTTGCCGAGCGGGTACTGGCGGACCGCCTGTCGGTACTCGATGGCGTCGCAGATGTGCGGATTGGTGGTGAGCGTCGTTACGCCATCCGGGTCTGGCTCGACCGGGAACGGCTGGCCGCCCGGGACATTACGGTTTCCGAGGTAGAGCGGGCATTGCGGGCCAATAACGTGGAGTTGCCGGCGGGCACAGTGGAATCCGCCACCCGGGACTTTACCGTGCGTGCCGAGGGGCGGTTGTCCTCCGTGGAAGAATTCCGTGAGTTGGTGATCCGCCGCGACGGCAACGACCTGTTGCGACTGGGCGAGGTTGCCAATGTCCAGATGGGCGTTGAATCCGACACCAGCCGACTGCGGGCCAATGGCCAAACCGCCATTGGCATGGGCATTATCCGGCAGTCCAAGGCCAACACCGTGGCGGTGTCCGACCTGGTGAGCGCGGAACTGGAGGAAATCCGGAAAACCCTGCCCCAGGAAGTGTCCATCGCCGAGAATTATGACGAATCCATTTTTATCCGCGCCTCCATCAAGGAGGTCATGATCACCCTGGCGATCTCCGTTTCCCTGGTGATCCTGGTTATTTTTGTGTTTCTGCGCTCCTGGCGGGCGACACTGATTCCCGCCGTCACCATACCGGTGGCCGTGATCGGGGCCTTCATCGGTCTCGGTGCCCTGGGTTTCTCCATCAACGTGCTGACCTTGCTGGCGGTTATTCTGGCCATCGGCCTGGTGGTGGACGACGCCATCGTTATGCTGGAAAACATTCAGCGCCGCATTGACGAAGGCGAACCGCCGCTGTTGGCGTCCTATCGTGGGGCCAAGCAGGTGGCCTTCGCCGTTATCGCAACAACGCTGACTCTGGTGGCGGTGTTCGTACCCATCTCCTTCATGGGCGGCAACATCGGCCGCCTGTTTGCCGAATTCGGTTTTACGTTGGCGGCAGCGGTGGTGTTTTCCAGCCTGGTGGCCCTGACCCTGGCTCCCATGCTGTGCTCCAAATGGCTGAAACACAGCCCTGAAACCGCAGAAGGCCATCGTGCCTGGACCTTCATCGAAAACGGTCTCAACGGCCTGACCCGGGGCTACCAGCGGATGCTGCGTTTCTCGTTGCGCCAGCCCGGCTTGTTGATCGGCCTGGGGCTGGTCGGCATGGTGCTTATTGCGGTGGTGTTTCCAAAATTGCCCCAGGAGCTGGCACCGATTGAAGACAGGGGTGTGATTATCATGCCAGCCAGTGCTCCCCGGGGGGCAACGGTTGAGTACACCGATCATCACGTCCGCAAGGCGGAAGAAAAACTGCTCCCCTACATGGAAGACGGCACCGCGAACCGTTTGCTGTCGATCGTCGGGTTTCGTAACGAAGCGGATAACGCGTTCATGATCATGGGTCTGGAGCCCTGGGAAGATCGCGACATCAAGCAGCAACAGGTGACCAGCGAGTTGCGCCAGAAACTGGCGGACATCCCCGGCATTCGCGCCGTAGCGATTAATCCGCCGGGACTGGGCCAGCGTGGTTTCAATCAGCCGGTGGAAATCGTGGTGGGTGGTCCGGATTACGAATCGGTGCAGGCCTGGAGTGAAGAGCTGCTGGAGCGGGCGAAGGAAAACCCGGATTTGCTGAATCTGGAAACGGATTTCGAACTCACCCGACCGGAGCTCCGGGTCAACATTGATCGGGAGCGCGCTGCGGATCTGGACATTACCATTGAAGATGTCGGGCTGACCCTGCAGACCATGCTGGCCTCAAGGCAGGTCACCACCTACGTGGATCGGGGCCGTGAATACGACGTCATTGTTCAGGCCACGGATGCGGACCGGGCAACGCCCGAAGATCTGGGACAGGTGTTCCTGCGGCCACGAGCGGGGGGAGATCTGATTCCACTGCAGGCCTTGGTGTCGGTGAACGAAATCGGGTCGAACCCGGATTTACGGCGAATCGACCGGTTACCAGCGGTGGTGATCAGCGGGTCCCTGGCTGATGGCTACGATCTGGGGTCAGCGCTGACGTACCTGAATAACCTGGCTGTGGACAACCTGCCGCCGGAGGCCCGAATCAGCTACAAAGGCCTGAGCCGCGAGTTCCAGGATTCGTCCGCTGCTATTTATCTCACCTTCGGGTTGGCGTTTGTCATCGTGTTCCTGGTGCTGGCGGCGCAGTTTGAAAGCTGGATTCACCCATTGATTATCATGTTGTCGGTGCCGCTGGCGATCACCGGGGCGTTGTTTGCCCTGTTCTGGTCGGGCATCAGTCTGAATATATACAGTCAGATCGGTATCGTCATGCTGCTGGGGCTGATGGCCAAGAACGGCATACTCATCGTGGAATTTGCCAACCAGTTGCGGGACAAGGGCTATGAAGTGCAGGACGCAATTCTGGAAGGGGCCATACTGCGTTTTCGCCCGGTGTTGATGACCACCATTTCCACGGTGTTTGGTGCGGTCCCGCTGGTCATTGCAACCGGGGCCGGTGCCGAAAGTCGTGCGTCGATTGGCGTGGTCATTCTCGGCGGGCTGGTGTTCGCGACAACTCTGACGTTGTTCATCATACCGGTGCTTTATAACCTGTTGGCGCGGTTTACCAAATCCGCCAACGCGGTGGAAGTGGAATTGGAAAAGCAGGCCACGGGATCGGCGGGCGGCCAGGGGCTGGCCGCCGCACCCCAGAAACGGGCCAACGATTTCTGACGGCCCGCCGCCTTCTTTAAAACGGCACCAGAAAAGTCAGCGTTATTGTGGATAAAGTGTTGAATAACACTCGGACAAGACTTGAATGCTTTAAATTAATACTTTGAAAAACATAGCGTTATCATTGATTTTATGTTGCATAATAAGTGTTCATAGGTGTGGATAACTTTCTTGAAAAGTTTTCTGAGGACTCTTATACAACCTACTGAAAACCTGATAGTTTCGGTTTTTACCTACTGTCGGTTCCCAGTGCCACCAATTCTGGTTAAAATTTGCACATTCTGACTGCATTTTTTTAGGCAAGGCGTTATACTCGCCGCCCTGTTTTTATCCCCCGAATTCCGAGGTGAACTGTGGATTTTCCGAGCCGTTTCGACGTGATAGTCATTGGTGGTGGTCATGCCGGCACCGAAGCCGCACTGGCGGCTGCGCGCATGGGTTCGCAAACCCTGCTGCTGACGCACAACATCGAAACCCTGGGCCAGATGTCCTGTAACCCCGCCATCGGTGGCATTGGCAAGAGCCACCTGGTCAAGGAAATTGACGCCCTGGGCGGTGCCATGGCCGCCGCGACAGACCGTGCTGGCATTCAGTTCCGGGTGCTCAACAGCCGCAAGGGGCCAGCCGTGCGCGCCACCCGAGCCCAGGCGGACCGGGTGTTGTACAAGGCGGCAATTCGTCACACCCTGGAAAACCAGCCGAATCTGACGCTGTTCCAACAGGCGGCGGACGACCTGATTGTGGAAAACGATCAGGTAACCGGCGTGGTCACCCAGACCGGTATCCGCTTCAACGCCAGAACCGTGGTGCTGACTACGGGCACCTTTCTCGGTGGCGTTATCCACATTGGCATGCAGGCCCATGCCGGTGGTCGCGCCGGTGATGCGCCGGCCAACGCCCTGGCCAAGCGCCTGCGGGAATTGCCGTTCAACGTCGGCCGTCTGAAGACCGGCACACCGCCGCGAATTGATGCCCGTTCAGTGGACTTTTCGGTCATGCAGGAGCAATGGGGCGATGCGCCGACCCCGGTGATGTCCTTTACCGGCAGCCGGGAGCAGCATCCGGAGCAGGTGTGCTGCCATGTGACCCGCACCACCGAGCAGACTCACGACATCATCCGCAGTGGTTTTGACCGCTCGCCGATGTTTGCCGGCAACATCGAAGGCATCGGCCCCCGCTATTGCCCGTCCATCGAGGACAAGGTCAACCGGTTTGCCGACAAGGACTCCCATCAGATTTTTGTCGAGCCCGAGGGCCTGACCACCCATGAGTTATACCCCAACGGCATTTCCACCAGCCTGCCGTTCGATATCCAGCTGGCGGCGGTGCGGTCGATTCCCGGGTTCGAAAACGCCCATATCACCCGGCCTGGGTACGCCATCGAATACGATTTCCTGAACCCGCAGGATCTGCGCCATACTCTGGAAACCAAGTTCATTCAGGGTCTCTATTTTGCCGGCCAGATCAACGGCACCACCGGGTACGAAGAAGCCGGTGCGCAGGGATTGCTGGCGGGCATCAACGCCGCCCTGAAAGCTCAGGAGAAAGAGGCGTGGTACCCGCGTAGGGATGAAGCCTACCTCGGGGTTCTGGTGGACGATCTGATCACCATGGGTACCTCCGAGCCCTACCGCATGTTTACCAGCCGTGCCGAATACCGGCTGATCCTGCGGGAAGACAACGCCGATCTGCGCCTGACCGAAACCGGTCGCAACCTCGGTCTGGTGGATGACCACCGCTGGCAGCAGTTCAACGAGAAACGGCAAGCGATCACAGCCGAGCGGAGCCGGCTCGAAGGCACCCGCATTCACCCCAACACCGACGCGGGTGAGCGCGCCAACGGTTTTCTCAAGCAGCCGATGACCCGGGATCAGACCCTGGCGGAGCTGCTTCGCCGTCCTGAGGTGGCTTACCAGCAAATAGCTGAAATCGGTGCCGCCCAGGCGGAAGACCCGGTGGTGGCCGATCAGGTGGAAATCGAGATCAAATACGAAGGCTACATTTCCCGCCAGACCGATGAGATCGAACGCCTGCGTCGTAACGAACACACCGCGCTGCCGGTGGATCTGGATTATGATGCCGTTGGTGGGTTGTCCAACGAGATCCGGCAGAAGCTCAAGGAAGTGCGGCCGGAAACCGTGGCTCAGGCCTCGCGCATACAGGGGGTGACTCCGGCAGCGGTGTCCCAGTTGCTGGTGCACCTGAAGAAGCGCGATCTGCTGCGCAAGCAAACGGCCTGATTCGCGTCTATGATTCATTCTCTCTGGCAAGGCCAGCTCCAGGACGGGCTGGCGGCGATGAAGCTACCCCTGAACAGCGACCAGCAGCAACGGCTGTTGGCGTTTCTCACTCTGCTCAACAAGTGGAACCGGGCTTATAACCTGACCGCTGTGCGGGATGAACGGGAAATGGTGTCACGGCAATTGCTGGACAGCCTGAGTATTCTGCCCTGGGTCACCACGGCGCAGTTGCTGGATGTCGGTGCCGGTGGCGGTCTTCCCGGTATCCCCCTGGCGATCGCACTGCCTGACACACGCTTTACCCTGCTTGACAGCAACGGCAAGAAAACCCGGTTCCTCCAACAGTGTGTGCTGGAGCTGGGCCTGAACAACGTCGAGGTGATTCACGGTCGTGCGGAAGACTGCACCCCCGACGAACCCTATACCCAGATCAGCAGCCGGGCGTTTACCGCGCTGGACAACCTGGTGAACTGGTGTGGCGGTTTACTGGCAAACTCGGGCGAGTTCCTTGCCATGAAAGGTCAGTATCCGGATGATGAAGTGGCTGCCTTACCAGCAGGCTGGCAGGTAACATTCAGTGAACGACTGGGCGTGCCCGGTGCAGATGGCGAACGCCATCTGTTGATGATCGCCCGGGCAGCGCATTCCCGGTAACACCCAACCGGGTAACCCAGAACAGGAGGCAAGACATGGCGCGTGTGATTGCAGTAACCAATCAGAAAGGCGGTGTGGGTAAAACCACCACCTGCGTCAATCTTGCCGCTTCGCTGGCGGCCACCAAGCGGCGGGTACTGCTGGTGGATATGGACCCTCAGGGCAACGCCACCATGGGCAGCGGTGTGGATAAAAACACGCTGGAACTGTCCGGCTACGACATGCTGACCAAACGCGCCCCGGCGGCCGAAGTCATTATGGCCGCTGAGGCGTCCGGGTTTGACCTGATGCCGGCCAACGGTGACCTGACCGCGGCGGAAGTCGAACTGATGAATGAAATTGGCCGGGAACACCGCCTGCGCCTGTCGCTCAACACCGTCCGTGACAACTACGACTACATCCTGATCGACTGCCCGCCGTCTCTCAGCCTGCTCACCGTCAATGCCCTGTCCGCCGCGGACACGGTGCTGATTCCGATGCAATGCGAGTATTACGCACTGGAAGGGCTGGCCGCGCTGATGAATACCGTGGAACAGATCCAGGAAACGGTGAATCCGAACCTGCAGGTGGAAGGCATCCTGCGCACCATGTACGACCCTCGCAACAGCCTGACCCTGGATGTGTCGGGCCAGCTCAGCGAATATTTTGGCGACAAGGTATACAAGGCCGTGATTCCCCGTAACGTGCGCCTTGCGGAGGCTCCAAGTTATGGTATGCCGGCGCTGAAATACGATCGGGTTTCCAAAGGGGCCGTGGCCTACCTGGCGTTGGCTGGGGAAATGGTCCGCCGGCATGGCTCGCAAAAGACATCCACGGCCGTTGCGGTGTAAACTACCGGCCCTTTGCACACTGAATTTCATCAGGAAGAATGACTGACACCATGGCGGCGAAGAAACGAGGATTGGGTGAACGCGGACTGGGAGCCCTGTTACAGGGCTCCCGAGTCAATCTGGATCAGGAACTGAAAGATCACGATGGCGAACTTCGTGAAATTCCGGTCGATCTGATTCAGCGTGGTCGCTACCAGCCCCGTCGTGACATGGACCCGGCGGCCTTGCAGGAATTGGCGGACTCCATCCGTCAGCAAGGGGTGATGCAGCCGGTGGTTGTGCGGCCAATCGCTGAGGGCCGCTACGAACTGATCGCCGGAGAGCGCCGCTGGCGGGCGACCCAGATGGCGGAGCTGGACAGCATTCCCGCGCTGATCCGTGACGTTCCCGATGATACCGCCATTGCGATGGCGCTGATCGAGAACATTCAGCGTGAGAACCTCAACCCCATTGAAGAAGCCTTCGCCCTGCAGCGCCTGCAGGACGAGTTCGGCCTGACTCAGGCCGAGGTAGCCGAAGCCGTTGGCAAGAACCGCACCACCATTACCAACCTATTGCGCCTGATCAGCCTGACCGAAGATGTTCGCCTGATGCTCGAGCATGGTGACCTGGAAATGGGCCACGGCCGCGCCATGCTCACCCTGCCGCCGGAGCAACAGATGCAGGTGGCCCGGCAGGTGGTCGCCAAATCCCTGTCGGTGCGTCAGACCGAAGCCCTGGTTCGCCGTGTTCAGCAGGAGGCCCCTGATCGCAAAAAGCGCTCCGGTGAGGTGGACCCGAACATCCGTGCCCTTCAGGACGACCTCGCCGACCGGTTGGGCGCGCGGGTGTCGATCGATCACGGCCAGCGCGGCAAGGGCAAACTGGTCATCGAATACAGTTCCCTCGACGAACTGGACGGCATACTGGGCCACATCCGATAAAAATTCCGGAAAATCATCCTACTGTCGTTTTTGAGGGTGAAACCACCACATATCGTGATAAATATGGTTAGAAAGCACAACTTGTGCAAAAGTGCTATGATCTGGCGGGAATATTGATTGTTTTTCCACCAAATTTTCACACTGACTCTGTTGAACACCTATCGGTTAACACATATAATTTCGCGCGCTTGGATTGACAGCAGGTGGTATGAACAACAGCCGGACACGAATCACCCGCTTGCCTCTGGCCCGCTGGTTGGCCATCGAGTTTTCAGTCATCGTCATTCTGAGCCTGTTATGGACCATTGAAAGTCGTTTGGCCGGGTATTCCGCCTTTGTGGGCGGTCTTATATTTATTATACCAAACGCGTATTTTGCTCACCGGATGTACCGGTACCAAGGTGCACGAAACGCACAGCTGATGGTGGGCAACATGTTCAGGGCCGAAGGCATCAAGCTGGCCCTTACCGCAGTGTTTTTTGCGGCCGTTTTCATCTTGATGGAGCCAGTACATGTGCCGGCTCTGTTATTCACTTTTGCTGTAGTGGTTGTCATCGGTGGCGTGCTGCGCTTCCTGATTCAACCTAAACAACAGCTATAGACTGGACGTGAGAGCAGTATGGCAGCTGATACCCCAGTAGAATATATTCAACACCACCTTCAGAATCTGACCTATGGCAAGCTTCCCGCTGGTTATGAACGGGTAGATCCTTACACCAACGATGTCAGCGTAATGCAGGAAGCGTCCTGGACGTTTGCCCGCACGTCCGCCGAAGCGACCGACATGGGGTTTATAGCGTTCCACGTTGACACCCTTGGCTGGTCGATCTTCATGGGTCTGCTGTTCCTCGGACTGTTCCGTATGGTGGCAAAGCGTGCGACCAGTGGTCAGCCTTCCGGCATCCAGAACATGGTCGAGATGACTGTCGAATTTGTTCAGACCATTGTCCGTGATGGTTTCCACGGCAAGAACCCGGTTATTGCGCCGCTGGCCCTGACCATGTTCGTGTGGATACTGCTGATGAACAGCCTCAAGCTGATTCCGGTGGATTTCATCCCACAAATTGCCACTCTCATGGGGCTGGAATACTTCAAGATTGTACCGACCACCGATCCGAATGGTACTTTCGGCATCTCTATCGGGGTCTTCCTGCTTATTATTTTCTACAGCATCAAGGTCAAGGGCGCTGGGGGCTTTGCGAAAGAGCTGTCGTTTACCCCGTTCAACCACTGGGCACTGATTCCTTTCAACCTGGTACTCGAGATTCTGGGCCTGCTGACCAAGCCGCTGAGCCTCGCGTTGCGGCTGTTTGGTAACATGTACGCTGGTGAGGTAGTGTTTATCCTGATCGCGATTCTGCCGTTCTGGGTACAGTGGACTCTCAACGTGCCATGGGCCATCTTCCACATTCTGGTTATTGTCCTGCAGGCCTTCATCTTCACAACCCTGGCGGTGGTGTACCTCAGTCAGGCCCACGAAGATCATTAAATAGACAATGTGAAACTGTTTTTGAAAAACCTGGATTGAAGAATCCCAATTAACCTTTAATAAACTGAAAGCTAAGGAGTTTTAAATGGAAATCGTATTCATCGCAGCAGCTATCATCCTGGGTTCTGGCGCACTGGCCACCGGTATCGGCTTTGCCCTGCTCGGCGGAAAATTGCTTGAGTCTTCCGCGCGTCAGCCGGAAATGGCGGCCCAACTGCAAACCAAGACCTTCATCATGGCTGGTCTGCTTGACGCTGTTCCCATGATCGGTGTTGGTATCGCGATGTACCTGATCTTCGTTGTAGCTGGTTAATTACGCCCGAAAAGCCCGGGCACTGATTCAGTGCCCGGTTTTCCGGAAACCAGGACGCAACGAATAGCAAGAGGTATATTGCCGTGAATATAAACCTTACGTTGATAGGGCAAGCGATTGCCTTCGCTATTTTCGTCTGGTTCTGCGTCAAATTTGTATGGCCGCCGATTATTGCGGCCATGGAAGCGCGCCAGAAGAAAATTGCGGACGGCCTTTCTGCCGCAGATCGAGCTTCTCTTGATCTGGAACTTGCGCAGGAAAAAGCCTCCAAAGAAATGCACAAGGCGAAACAAGAAGCTGCAGCCCTGATTGACCAGGCCAACAAGCGCGCCGCCCAGATTGTTGAGGCATCTAAAGACGATGCTCGCAAGGAAGGCGGCAAGCTTGTAGAACAGGCCAGGGCCGAAATTCAACAGGAGCGTGTTCAGGCTCGCGACGCACTGAGAGCAGAAGTGGCAGTTCTTGCCGTTGCCGGTGCCGAGAAGATTCTGGAAACCTCTGTAGACGCCAAAGCTCACAGCGAGATGCTGGACAAGCTGGCTGCAGAACTCTAAAAGAGGGTCACCATGGCAGAACTGACAACGTTAGCCCGACCCTACGCGAAAGCCGTATTTGGGGCAGCGCGAGACCAGGATGCTGTTGATCTCTGGGATCAGGCGCTGGCTTTCGCCGCCAAGGTTGCGGCTGACCAAGAGGTAAAGAACATTCTGGCCAATCCTGGCCTGTCTGAGCAACGCAAGGCGGAACTCTTCGCAGACTGTTTTGAAGAGCCGCTGCCTGAAGCACTCAGAAACTTCCTGTTGATTCTTGCTGAAAGCAAGCGTCTGGCCCTGCTGCCGGAGGTTTCAGCTCTGTATAGCCTGTACCGTGCGGATCTTGAGCGCACTGTGAACCTTCAGGTGAGCACGGCGTTTGAAATGACCGCAGAACAGCAGCAGCAACTGATAGACGCGCTGTCCAAAAAGCTGGAGCGCAAGGTGACTCTGGAAACCGCAGTGGATCAGTCCCTGATCGGCGGTGTGGTTGTCAACACGGGTGACCTGGTTATCGACGCTTCAGTCCGAGGCAAGCTGGCCAAAATGGCCAAGTCTCTGGGCTCCTGATTTCAGCACAAGGTTTGAGGACAAAGGCATGCAGCAACTGAATCCATCCGAGATCAGTGACATCATCAAGAAGAGAATCGAGAAACTCGATATCTCTTCCGA
>NZ_JBBDSR010000022.1:0-10327 GCF_040904845.1 Marinobacter sp.
TTTCATTGATCACTTCCACCTGCCAGCGGCGGCGCTCGGCATACCTCAGGTACATTATGAACAGGTCCCCGGCAAAAATGGCGGCTTCATCACCGCCGGCTCCGGCCCGTATCTCCAGGAACACGTTCTTGCCGTCATTGGGGTCTTTCGGCAACATCAACCGCTGCAACTCTTCATCCAGCTCATCGGTTTTCTGCTCCGCCAGCGCCAGCTCCTCCTCGGCCATTTCCCGCATATCGGCGTCGCCATCGTGGGCCAGCTCGCGGGCGGCTTCAATGTCTGCCAGAGACGCCTTCCAGGCCTGAAAGCAATGAACAACCGGTTCGATGTCAGCAAACTCCCGGGAGAGGTCCCGGAATTGGTCCTGATTGGCAATAATGCTGGCATCACTCAACAACCCACTGACTTCCTCGAAGCGGTCTGACAGTTGCTCGAGGCGATTCTGAATCGATGGTTTCATAGTTTTTCCGGGGTGGTAACGTCGACGTCTTCGGCATCCAGCTGATGCAATTCTCGTAGCCACTCGGTCACTTCACTGCGACCTTCGGTTGTAGCCTTGCGAACCTGAATGGAAGGTTCATGGAGGAATTTGTTGGTGAGGCCCCGGGCCAGGCTGCGCATGACGGTTTCCGGATCACCGCCGTTGCGCAAGGCCCGCAGCGCTTTGTCCGTCTCGACGTCACGCAGGGTTTCCGCGCGCTGCCGGAACTGCTTGAGGGTAGACACCGCGTCCAGCGCCCGGAGCTGGCTCAAAAAATCCTGGACGCCGTCCGCAACCAGGTTCTCGGCTTCCCTGGCGGCCCCCTCGCGGGAGCGAATGTTGTCTTCGATAACCTGCCTCAGATCGTCAACGGTATAAAGGTAGACGTCAGCCAGCGAGGCCACCTCCGGCTCGATGTCCCGGGGTACCGCAATGTCGACCATGAAATACGGACGGTGTTTGCGGCCTTTCAGCGCCCGCTCAACGGCCCCTTTACCGAGAATTGGCAACGGGCTGGCGGTAGACGAAATAATGATATCCACATCCCGCAGGTGAGCGGGGATTTCAGACAGCAGAATACCCTTGCCACCACGGGACTCCGCCAGCGACTGAGCCCGCTCCAGGGTCCGATTCGCCACCAGAAAATCCTTCACCCCGGCATCCGCGAGATGGCGGGCGACCAGCTCAATGGTTTTGCCGGCACCGATCAGCAATGCCTTATTGCGGGACATGTCCGAGAAAATATGATGCGCCATACTGACCGCTGCGTAGGCCACCGAGACCGGATTTTCGCCAATGGCGGTCTGGGTACGCACCCGCTTGGCCACAGAAAAGGTGTGCTCGAACAGGCGGGAAAGAAACGTGCCGCTGGCCCCATGCTCCCGCGCTAACGAGTAGGCGTCCTTCAACTGGCCGAGAATCTGCGGCTCGCCCAGCACCATGGAATCCAGACCGGCGGCAACCCGCATCATGTGCCGAACCGCATCGCCATCCCGGTGCAGGTACAGCGCCGGCTCAAGCTCCGCGGCGTCCATATCATGAAAGCCCGCCAGCCAGCGCAGGATGACCGGCCCGCAGTGATCGTCACCGGCTATATAAAGTTCGGTGCGGTTACAGGTAGACAGTATGGCCGCTTCGCTGGCACCGCACATGGCGCGCAACTCAGAGAACGCCTCGGCCATGCGCTCTGGCGTGAACGCCACGCGCTCACGCAGCTCCACCGGTGCGGTGCGATGATTGATTCCCAGCGTAACCAGAGCCATGTTGGTGATGAGCAGCCTTATACCAGAATGCGGACGGTCGATTCCCGGCATTTTACCGGGCCATCGCCGTGGTAGCCACCCAAAACCCCCGAGAGTTCGGGAAGTGCGGACAGGTTGGGCAATATCAGGCGCTTGTGCCATCATAGGAGCCTGGCACGGCATGGTCGCCTGAACACCCGGGCTGACTGTCTCAGATGCGCTGTAATCAGGATACGGGATGTTGCATGCATAGATCCGCTCGGTTTTATCTTTCCTGCCTTCTTGGGCTGTCACTCACCGGTTGTGCCGCATTGAACGGAAACCCCGACCAATCCGGCACCAGCGACGAAGACACGACAACCGAGGCTATCGCAGCGGAGCCCGAGATCCGCTACGCCGATTTCGAACCGGAAGTTCTGTACCTGCTGCTGTCAGGCGAAGTGGCGGCGCAACGGGGTCGCTATGACGTAACCCTGGTGAACTACCTGAACGCCGCGAAACAGTCCCGCGATGAGGGCGTGATTGAACGGGCCATGCGAATTGCCCAGTCCCTC
This sequence comes from Marinobacter sp., assembly GCF_040904845.1. GTDB lineage: Bacteria > Pseudomonadota > Gammaproteobacteria > Pseudomonadales > Oleiphilaceae > Marinobacter. The sequence continues at coordinate 2,277 of NZ_JBBDSR010000022.1, forward strand.
AATGGTGACAACGCCCAGCGCCAACTTGCCAGCTTGTGGCTGGAGGTCGACCCGGACAACCTTCAGGCTCACCGCGTATCCGCCATCCAGGCGGTGAAAAACAACGATCTGCAAACCGCCTTGGGGCACATGGAACAGATCATGGACCTGGGGGGCGATGCCGATTTCGACAGCCTTGCCGCCATGGCCGCCAACCTGCCCCCGGAACAGCAACGTGAGTTGTTGACCCTGTATGAGCAGATGGCCGAGCGCCACCCCCAGACCCCCGAACTGGAATACAGTACCGCCCTGCTCCTCAAAGTGACACAACAACCGAAGCGCGCCCTGGGGCGTATTGAGGCGCTGCTGGAAAGCGAACCAACGTTCCAGCCGGCCATCATTCTGAAAGGCGATCTGCTCTACCAGGTCGGCGACAGGCGCGAGGCGCTTGACCACCTGCTGGTCAACACACGTCGCTTTCCCGCCAACCGCCAGATGGGCACTCTGTATGGCCGCATGCTCATCGGCGAAGGCGAATTACAGGCCGCCCAGGATGAATTCAAGCGCCTGATGACACGTTTCCCCGACGCCCCCGGTTTACGCCTGTCACACGCGCTGGTGTCACTCGAAAATGGCCAGAAAGATCTCGCCCGGGAAGACCTGACTCGGCTGATCGAACAGGGGCACCATACCAGTGAAGCTCACTACTACCTCGGGCGAATCGCTGACGAGGAAAATCAGCCCCATCAGGCCATTGGTTATTACCGCAGCGTGGAAGACGGTAACTATTACTTCCCCGCCCTGGCCCGCGCCAGCACCCTTCTGGCAGAACAGGGAGAGCTCGGCTCGGCACTGGCGAATATCCGTGAGCTGCGAGAAGCCAACCCGGGCCAGGCCGAAAACTTCTGGCTGCTTGAGGTTAACCTGCTGCTGGATCAGGACCAGGAAACCCGGGCCCTGGAGACCGCCACCGAAGCACTGGAGGCCTTCCCCGAGAACGTCAGCATCCGCTACGCCCGCGCCATGCTATTTGACAGCATGGATTCACCGGGCGACGCCGAGGAAGATCTGCGCCAGATCATTGATCAGGACCCGGAAAACGCGGTTGCCCTCAATGCCTTGGGCTACATTCTCACCACCCGCAACGATCGGCTGGACGAGGCGCGCACCCTCATAGAGCGGGCACTGGCCGTAGACCCCGAGAACCCCGCCATCCTGGACAGCATGGGCTGGGTCCTGTTCCTGCAGGGGCAAGAGCAGCAAGCCCTGGCGTATCTGTCAGAAGCCTGGGCCGCCTACCCGGACCCGGAGGTCTCCGCCCATTACGGTGAAGTGCTGTGGACGTCCGGGGCGCAGGATCAGGCCCGAATCATCTGGAAAGAAGGCATTGATGTCGACCCCGGCCACCCGGTATTGATCGAGACCATCGAACGGCTGACAGGAGAACAACAACCTTGAGTATGTTCCGCCCGCACCTGCTAGTCCTGGCTGCCAGCCTGCTTCTGGGTGCCTGTACCTCCATTCAGCTTGAGCCACTGCCAGAAGGCCTGACAGACCAGCCCCCCGGTGACTGGACCGAACGGAGCGAACAGCTCAAAACGTTCGACACCTGGGAGTTGAGCGGGAAGCTGGCGGTCAAACAGCCCTCAGACAGTGGTACCGCCATCATCAATCACTGGATTCAGGAGCGCGGTGGCTACGATCTCGAACTGTCATCATCTTTCCTGGGCATGGGGCGCACCCGGCTCGAGGGTGTTCCAGGGTTTATTTCCCTGACCCTGCCCGATGGGGAAACCTACCGTTCCGGAGATCCGGAGGCCCTGATCAAAGCCGCCACCGGCTGGCAACTGCCCATCGACAGCCTGGTGTGGTGGATTCGCGGCCTGCCAGGGCCAGAGGGCGACTTCCGCCTGTTGTTTGATAACAGCGACCAGCTCGCCATGATCCGCCAGCAAGGCTGGGAGATTCGCTATGACCGCTGGCGGTCCTTTATCGATGGCTACCCACAGTTGCCTGCCCGGATTACCGCTATCAAGGACGACAAGCGCGTCAGAATGGTGGTTACCCGCTGGAACGAAACCACGGAACCGTCCCGGTGACGCCATTTACGCTGCCCTCACCGGCCAAGCTTAACCTGTGCCTGCACATTGTCGGCCGTCGCCCCGATGGGTACCACGAACTGCAGACCCTGTTTCAGTTTCTGGACCACGGCGACAACATCACCTTTGTACCGATGCCGGACGCCAACGGCGACATCCGCCTGCAATCGCCTGTTCCCGGTGTGGCCGACGACGACAACCTGATTCTGAAAGCTGCGCGCCTGCTCGCCAGTACCCGGCAAGAGACCTTGCCGGGCATCGTGCTGTCCATCGATAAGCGCCTGCCCATGGGTGGTGGCCTTGGCGGGGGCAGCTCCAATGCAGCGACAACCCTGCTCGGGCTGAACCGATACTGGCAACTGGGGCTGTCCCTGGACCAGTTGGCGGAACTCGGGCTGCAGCTCGGGGCCGACGTGCCGGTATTCGTGCGCGGCCATGCCGCCTGGGGCGAAGGTGTGGGCGAACAGCTCACTCCGGCCACCCCTCCCAGGGACTGGTTTCTGGTTCTAAAACCGGCGTGCGATATAAACACTGGCAAGATTTTTTCCGAGCAAGGGTTGACAAGGAACACCCCTAGAATCAAAATAGCGCCCGCTTTTGAGGGAGACGCCTCGAGGTACCGAAACGACTGTGAGGATGTGGTTCGTACACTGTATCCGGAGGTTAACCAGAGCCTGGAATGGCTTTCACAATTCGGACCTGCAAGATTAACCGGAACCGGGGCTTGCATATTTGGACGTTTCCCAACAGAATCCAAAGCCCAAAATGTTTGGGCAAGCAAACCTTCCGGCATCACCGGGTTCGTAGCTAAAGGGGTGAACCTATCACCACTACACCGAAAGCTGACAGAGCTGAGATGATGCCAAGCAAAAGCACGATACTGGGGTGTCGCCAAGTGGTAAGGCAACGGGTTTTGATCCCGTCATGCGCAGGTTCGAATCCTGCCACCCCAGCCACCTTTCTCCCGCTTCTTCTGAATCAATCACCGATACCGAGAAGGATGCCGTCGTGTCCAAACTGATGATTTTCTCTGGCAATGCCAACCCTGACCTTGCCAAAGCTATTGCGCAAAAACTCCATATCCCCATGGGTCAGGCCACGGTAGGCCGTTTCAGCGACGGTGAAACCACTGTCGAGATCGATGAGAATGTGCGGGGCCATGATGTGTTCATCATTCAGCCCACCTGCTACCCCACCAACGACAACCTGATGGAACTGATCGTGATGGCCGACGCCCTGCGCCGCGCCTCCGCCACGCGAATTACCGCGGTCATTCCCTATTACGGGTACGCTCGCCAGGATCGTCGTGTTCGCTCAACACGGGTAGCCATCAGCGCCAAGGTTGTGGCCGACATGATCTCCAGCATCGGCGTGGACCGTGTACTGACGCTCGACCTGCACGCCGATCAGATCCAGGGTTTCTTCGACATTCCGGTAGACAACATTTACGCCACGCCGGTCATGCTGGAAGACATTGAAAAACAGCGTTTTGAAAATTTCGTGGTGGTTTCCCCGGACGTGGGCGGCGTGGTCCGCGCACGGGCGGTCGCCAAGCGCCTTGACGACGCCGACCTGGCGATCATCGACAAGCGCCGTCCGAAAGCCAACGTATCCCAGGTCATGCACATCATCGGTGATGTGAAAGACAAGACCTGCATCCTGGTGGACGACATCATCGATACCGCTGGGACCCTGTGCAAAGCCGCCAAAGCGCTGAAAGAGCATGGCGCTGCCCGGGTAGTGGCCTACATCACCCACCCCGTTCTTTCCGGCCCCGCGATCGATAACATCAGCGCCTCCGAACTGGACGAGCTGGTAGTCTGTGACACCATCCCGCTGGGTGACAAAGCGAAGAATTGTGATAGAATCCGCGTCCTCAGCATGGCGGGCCTGCTCGCAGAGTCCATTCGTCGCGTCAGCAACGAAGAGTCCATCAGTGCCATGTTCGAGAACGTCTGATCCGATTTATCCGGAAATAGCGCGATTTCTCAGCAGGTTACATTACGCTGAAACAGTATCTGAGTCGGGAGCCCTGCAAGGCTCCCGACTCTTTTAGTCAGCCGAAGAAAGTTTTCTGAGGCTATTCAAAAATATCACCCGTTCAAACGCCTGGTCGCGGGCAGTTCGAGTGACGATTGAGGTACATATCATGTCCCAGGAATTTGTTATTGAAGCATTTCCTCGTGGCGATCAGGGGAGAGGTGCGAGCCGCCGCCTGCGTCGTGAGGAACGGAAAATCCCGGCCATCGTCTATGGCGGTAATAAAGAAGCCGTTTCTATCTCCATCTGGCACAACGAGCTGAAAAAAGCTCTGGAGAACGAGGCCTTCTTCTCTCACGTTCTGACCATCGAACTGGAAGGCAAGAAAGAAAGCGTGATCCTGAAGGATCTGCAGCGTCACCCGTACAAGCCGCTGCTTTCACACGCTGACTTCCTGCGCGTTGACAAGGATCACGAGATCCACGTGAACGTGCCGCTGCACTTCCTCAACGAAGAAACAGCACCGGCCATCAAGCTTCAGGGCGGCGTAGCAAACCACCAGATCAACGAAGTGGAAGTGATCTGTCTGCCACAGAACCTGCCTGAGTTCCTCGAAGTGGACATGGCCACGGTCGAAATGGACCAGGTAGTTCACCTGAGCGACCTGAAACTGCCGAAAGGCGTCAAGATTGCCTCCCTGCTTCAGGGCGAAGATCACGACCTGCCCGTTGTGGCTATTCACAAGCCGCGCGGTGCCAAGGTTGATGACGCCGAAGGCGGCGAAGAAAGTGAAGAAGGCGAAAACAAGGAGTAATCACTCCTGGTCTGATGAGGGCGACGGCGAATGGCGCAGGATATTGTCATGGTGGTTGGTCTGGGGAATCCCGGGGCTGACTACGAGAATACCCGCCATAACGCCGGTGCCCTGTTCGTCGAAGCGCTGGCCCGCCCAGCGGGCCCGCCGCTCCGCCCCGAACGCAAATACCATGGGCTCTACGCCCGCATTCAGTGGCAGGGTCTCGACCTGCACCTGTTAAACCCCAGCACTTTCATGAACCGCAGCGGCCTGGCCATCAAGGCTCTGGCGGACTTCTTCAAGATTGCACCCCAGCAAATTCTCGTCGCCCACGACGAACTCGACATTCCCCCTGGCACCGCCAAACTCAAGAAAGGCGGCGGACACGGCGGACACAACGGCCTGCGGGACACCATTGCTCACCTGGGCAGCAACGAGTTCCAGAGATTGCGCGTTGGCATCGGCCATCCCGGCGACAGCCGCAAAGTCACCGGCTACGTACTTGGTCGCCTCGGGAAACGGGAAACCGAAGAACTGAACGCCGTGATTGATGAGATCATCCGCGTGCTCCCGGATGCTGCCAGCGGAAAGCTCCCCGCAGCGATGAATCGCTTGCACAGCTTTAAACCGGTATAATCCGGCCAAATTTTCAGCACCAGCAGAGGCACTCCATGGGATTTAACTGCGGCATCGTCGGCCTCCCCAACGTCGGCAAATCCACCCTGTTCAACGCATTGACCAAATCCGGCATCGGCGCGGAAAATTTCCCGTTCTGCACCATCGAGCCCAACGCCGGTGTGGTGGCCATGCCCGACCCACGCCTGAACAAGCTCGCCGAAATCGTGAAGCCGGAAAAGGTCGTGGCAACCACCATGGAATTCGTGGATATCGCCGGCCTGGTCGCTGGTGCCTCCAAGGGTGAAGGCCTGGGCAACCAGTTTCTGGCCAACATTCGCCAGACCGACGCCATTGCCCACGTGGTTCGCTGTTTTGAAGACGGCAACGTCATCCACGTAGCCAACAAGGTCGATCCCGCCTCCGACATCGAAGTGATCAACACCGAACTGGCACTGGCCGATCTGGACACCGTGGAAAAAGCCATCAAGCGGGTGCAGCGCGTTGCCAAGAGTGGCGACAAAGAAGCCAAGGCCCAACTGGACATGTTCGAGAAACTGCTGCCGGTGCTGAACGAAGGCAAACCCGTGCGCAGCATGAACCTCGACAAGGATCAGATGGCGCTCGTCCGCGAACTGTGCCTGCTGACCGTCAAGCCCACCATGTACATTGCCAACGTCAATGAGGACGGCTTCGAGAACAACCCTCACCTGGACACCGTCAGAAAAATCGCCGAATCCGAGAACGCCGTGGTGGTGCCCATCTGCAACAAGATGGAAGCCGAGATCTCCGAGCTCGAAGACGAAGAAAAAGCCATGTTCCTGGATGAAATGGGCATGGAAGAGCCGGGCCTTGATCGCGTTATCCGCGCCGGATACGGCCTGTTGAACCTGCAGACCTACTTTACCGCCGGCGTAAAGGAAGTGCGCGCCTGGACCGTCAGGGTCGGTGCCACCGGGCCCCAGGCAGCCGGCGTGATCCACACCGACTTTGAACGAGGCTTTATCCGCGCTGAAGTGGTCAGCTACGACCACTTCGTACAGTACAACGGCGAAGCCGGTGCCAAGGATGCCGGCAAATGGCGGCTCGAAGGTAAGGACTACATCGTCAAAGATGGTGACGTAATCCACTTCCGGTTCAACGTCTGATTGAACCGGGGGGCGTTGACGATGAACTTCGTGCCAGCATGCTGTAGCAACCCGGAGGACCGGTGGCCTTGGCCACAGGCATTGCCGGGCCTTCATTTAATCAGCCTGGATTTCGAGCCCGACCACTTCACCCCCGAGGACTTCAAGCGCAGCCAGATAGTCCCGCCGCCATCGCTGCAACGGGCCGTCGCCAAGCGCCAGACCGAGTATCTGGCCGGCCGGCTTTGCGCCCGGGAAGGGCTGCGGCGGGCAACCGGAGAGCCCGCCGTGCCCGCCCTTGGTGACGACAGAGCCCCGGTATGGCCAACGGGTTGCGTGGGGTCGATCACCCACACACAGGGCTGGGCTGCCTCAATTATTGGCCAGCAAAGTGACTACGCGGGGCTTGGTCTGGATGCGGAAATCATCATGTCTGATGATCGCGCCCTGCCGCTTTGCCGGCAAATCCTGACACCGTCGGAACAGGCACGGTTCCGGCCGGAACTGACCCATCAGGCCGGGCATTTCATCACCCTGGTATTTTGCCTCAAGGAAACGCTCTTCAAAGCACTTTACCCCCTGGTTCAGAAGCGCTTCTACTTTGAGCATGCGGAGCTGCTGTCATGGCATCCGGACGGCACCGCCCGATTACGCCTGCTCACCCACCTTTCCAGAGACTGGCCAACCGAAACAGAACTGGACGCCCGATTTGTGCAGGAGCGCGATCGCCTGGTCAGTCTTGTCGTCGTCAAGGCGAACGTTTCTTGAATTTATATTTATAATTCAAGGCTCGACACGGATACGGCTGAGAACTCGAAAGGGAAAAGTCGCAAAGAATTGAAAACTTCTCCGGCGTCGCTGAATTCAACTAACCCTTTGTTTAATAAACAAATAAAACCGGATCAGACCTTACAATCCGAGAATGTATGAACCAGGTTGGACGGCAGGGTATTGACAGCTTCCACCCCCAACCATAAGATACGCGCCGCTTCCATTGGTGAAGTGATGGCAAGGTAGCTCAGTTGGTTAGAGCACGGCACTCATAATGCCGGGGTCGGCGGTTCGACTCCGCCCCTTGCTACCAGTATTCAAAGGGTTATGGCTTCGGCCATGACCCTTTTTTCGTTCTTGCCCCCCATTTTGCCTCTCCTAGAGGTGTAATGGGCCCCTTTCGGGGCCTCCTGGCTAGAATGGACAATCCTTTATCTGGTCGACGATCCACTTACCGAGTTTCTGGTATCTGGCTTCGCATTCATCCTTGAGGTCTAGCCATTTTTCTGCGCTTAGGTCTGTTAAGGCTAGGCTGTCTAGTTCCTGCTGTTCCTTGGCGATCGCGGTTATTTCGTCCAGCTGGTTGTCGATCTTGAGATAGTTGTTTGATTCCATGTTGAGCACCTCGTGTTAGCCAGGAGTGGGCGTTTCTGTGTGCACTCAGGAGACCGACACGCGGAACCC
>NZ_JBBDSR010000023.1:0-10178 GCF_040904845.1 Marinobacter sp.
AAACGGTTCCTACACCCAAAGCTGAATAAACATGTCAGAAGCCCTGAGAAAACTACTGAACCAATCAGGCCCGCCACCGGTGATCACCCCCCACGTGGGCGTACTCACCCTGCACTTCCAGCTCTACGGCTGCGAAGACCTCAAAGCCAAACGCAAAGTCTTCACCGCCCTGAAAGCCGTCTGGGGCCGCGAGCCTGACCTGGCCGTCGCCGAAACCGCCGACCTGGAGGCCCTTGATTGCGCCACCTGGACCATTGCCGCCCTCGGCAGCTCCACTCAGCAAATCACCCAACGCCTCGACCAGGTAGAAAAAGCCATTCAGGAACGCGTGGACGCTGCCATACTGGACGTACACCGGGAAATTCTCTGAGCCCTGCTGGTCACCCTGTGGCACAAGATTTCACCAAGCCGTATACTACGCTCCCTTTCAAGATAGTCAGGACAGGCTCAGAGGCCAGAAGGGAGGCCAGAGCGGCCCGGCTGACACCGGGCACAACGAATTTTCAACGTCGGAAACTCACATCCGACCGTATCCGCCAGGCATCCGGAACCGGCCGGCGGATGACCACCGACTGAAAATGTGTGGCGCGCCTATGACCGGAAAGAAAAAATCCGCCCAGGCCTCATTAGAGGCTATGTATCGTGTGTTCACGGTGCCCGAAGCACCGGAATCCACCCTGAGCCGGATTGACCAGAACATCTCCCGCAATCTTGCAGGTTTCCTGCAGGAACACATCGTCGCGGTAGAGAAAGACCTGTCCGACGTCGAAAAAGACTTTTCTGATTACGCCATTCCGGAAAAGCCCGTCTTCGTCTCCGAACAGGCCCAGTTCCTGCTCGACAAGCTGGTGGCGAACTCCGTGCATACCGCCTCCCCCAGTTTTATCGGCCACATGACCTCAGCGTTGCCCTACTTCATGCTGCCGCTGTCGAAGATCATGATCGCGCTCAACCAGAACCTGGTGAAAACCGAAACCTCCAAGGCCTTTACCCCCATGGAGCGCCAGGTGCTGGGCATGATTCACCGTTTGGTCTACGAACAGGATGGCGCTTTTTACCGCAAATGGATGCACGACCCCCGCTTTGCCCTGGGTGCCATGTGCTCCGGCGGCACCGTGGCCAACCTGACCGCTCTCTGGGTCGCCCGCAACCGCGCGTTCCCGGCCGAGGGCAGCTTCCGCGGCATCCATCAGGAAGGCCTGTTTCGTGCGCTTCGCTACTACGGTCATGAAGGCGCGGCCATTCTGGTGTCCCGCCGCGGCCACTATTCCCTGCGCAAAGCCGCCGATGTACTCGGCCTCGGCCGCGAGTTCCTGGTCCCGGTAGACACCGACGACGACAACCGCATCAACACCGACGCACTGCGGGATAAGTGCCTGGAACTGCAGAAACAGAAAATCAAAGTCATGGCCATCTGCGGCATCGCCGGCACCACCGAGACCGGCAACGTCGACCCGCTGGACGCCATGGCCGACATCGCCCGGGAATTCGGCGCGCACTTCCATGTGGACGCTGCCTGGGGCGGCCCAACCCTGTTCTCCCGCAGCCACCGCGACTTATTGCGTGGCATCGAACAGGCCGACTCGGTCACCTTCGACGCCCACAAGCAGCTCTACGTGCCCATGGGCGTTGGCCTGGTGGTGTTCCGCGACCCCAGCCTCGCCAGCGCCGTCGAACACCACGCCCAGTACATCATCCGTAAGGGTTCGCGGGATCTCGGCAGCACCACCCTGGAAGGTTCCCGCCCCGGCATGTCGATGCTGATTCACTCCGGCCTGAAAATCCTCGCGCGGGAAGGCTACGAAATTCTCATCGACCAGGGCATCGACAAGGCTCAGACCTTCGCTGACCTGATCAACGTTCAGCCGGATTTCGAGCTGGTGACCAAACCGGAACTGAACATCCTCACCTACCGCTACTGCCCGGCCGAGGTGCAGCAGGCGCTGACACTGGCCGATGAGCGACAGGCGGAGAAACTGAACAGCTGCCTGAACCGCATCACCAAGTTCATCCAGAAAACTCAACGGGAACGGGGCAAGGCGTTTGTTTCGCGGACGCGGCTGGAGCCAGCCCGTTACTTCCACTTCCCCTGCATTGTGTTCCGGGTGGTGTTGGCCAATCCGTTAACGACCAGAGAAATTCTGGAGGATATTCTGGCGGAACAACGGGAGCTGGCGACTACGGAGGAAGGGATTCAGGACGAGATTTCGATTCTGCACCAGATGGCGGGCGCGGTACTGAGACAGCAGCAGCCTGGAGTGCGCCAAGCCTGATTTTTCAGGGGTCGGGTACCGCCAGGGCAGGCCATCCCGGCCCTGGCTCATTGCTTTGTCTCTAACCCCTTAATACAGCGTGTTTTTGAAGCCGCCCCCGAACCGCTCACCTCCCCACCAGCAAGCAGGCTACATCAATACAAAGCCTCTTCGTCATCCAGCACTTCGTGCAGGATATCCAGAAACATGTGATCCGCCTCGCTCCAGCTCTCTGGAATGCGGATCGTGGTGTTGGCACTGATCTCGCGGGCGATCAGCTCATTGGCGTTCTGTTCGTTACGGTGATTGCGGGCGATTTCCACGGATTTCACCGCGATGGTCGGATCACTCAGCACCTTCTTGATGAACACTCGCAGCTCATCGATCGTGCGGGCCTGGCGACTTTCAGCGGACGAACTCATCACTTACTCCCGGATAGTTTGGCGTTCAGGGCACATCCCCAACATTGCACCAGTATGGCTGTTTCGGCCGGCGGCAACCAGCCCGGAGATGCGCCTGCCCGGCTCAACAAAGCACGGGCAGGCAACGGCATTACATCAGCAGGCCACGCAGGGTAAAGAACAGCAGGGCCGCCATCATCGCGGACGCAGGCACGGTGATAATCCACGCCGCCACTATGCGGGTGAGGTGGGAGCGCTTGACCATTTCCTCACGGTAGATTTTCTTCAGGCGCTTACGCTCGCTTTTGGACAGCGGCACCTGCTGCTTCTTCTTTTTGGCCTGCTTGAGCAGACTTTCCATTTCTTCCAGGGACGCATTGCGGAAATCATCCAGGAACGGCCGCAAGCGCTCCTGCTCGACCTCGTCATGGTGCTCCATGATCTTGTGAAGCTGGGTGGCGTAGTTGGATTTCAGGTATTCCCGCAGGAAGCCCACCCCAAACACGCCGCCAATGGCGATGTGGGTGGAGCTGACCGGCAGCCCAAGCTGCGAAGCAATAATCACCGTCAGCGCGGCAGACAACGCGATACAGAAGGCGCGGGTCTTGTCCAGTTCGGTGATCTCGCTGCCAACCACCTTGATAACCTTCGGGCCAAACAGCATGAGGCCGACCGCCAGCCCCAGTGCACCGACCAGCATGACCCAGAGGGGAATGGATGCGGCGGTCACCACGGCACCGGCGGACAGGGCGTCATTAATGGCCGCCAGCGGCCCGATGGCGTTGGCCACGTCGTTGGCACCGTGGGCAAAACTCAGCAGGGCGGCGGCGAAGATCAGCGGCCAGGTGAACAACGTATTCACCCCCTCTGTGCTGTTTTCCATGGTGGCAGCGCGCCGGCCGACCAAGACGCGCATCGCCACGAACACCACGGCGGCTACCGCCAGACCGACCAGCGAGGCTCCAAGGAAATCCACCTCAACCAGCTTTTTGACGCCCTTGACCATCAGGTAGGTACCAAAGGCCCAAGCCATGATCGCAACCAGCCAGGGCACGAAGGTGCGCGCCGCAGGCACCAGGTTCTGACGATAAAGCACCGTTCTCTTGATGGCGTAGAGGAACAGCGCGGCCAGCACACCGCCCATCACCGGCGAGATCACCCAACTGGCCACAATCTTGGCCATCACGCTCCAGTCAGCGATGCCCCAGCCACCGGCAGCGATGCCAGCGCCCAGTACACCGCCGACAATGGAGTGGGTGGTGGATACCGGCGCACCCATCCAGGTCGCCAGGTTAAGCCACAGCGCGCCCGCCAGCAGCGCGGCGGTCATCAGCCAGACAAAGGCGTTGACATCATCCAGCCGGTCAGCGGCAATGATCCCCCCCTTGATGGTGGAGACCACATCGCCGCCGGCGATAATAGCGCCGCCGGCTTCAAATATGGCCGCAATCAATACCGCACCGCCCAGGGACAGCGCACCGGAACCGACGGCCGGCCCAACATTGTTGGCGACGTCGTTAGCACCAATGTTGATCGCCATATAGCCGCCGATGACCGCAGCGGCCATCAACAGCATGTTGTTGGGCATGCCGCTGCTCAACTGGCCGACGACCAGCCAGATGCCGATCAGGAACAGTACACTGAAACCTACGCGGAAACGCTCGGTGGAGGGACTGGTGAGCAGGGTGTCAAGAAATCCGGTTTTCGGGGCCATAACAGATCAGGTCTCGTGGATGCTGAGTGTGTTGCAACGTATTGCGCCCTCCCGGCCAGTCAGATTGCGCCTTCCCTAGGGTAGTCTACACTGCGCGGCAACTATAATTTTTTTGCCACGAAATTGAAACATGTGGGTGTCACGTCGGCCGGTTGACCCATGTCGCGGAAATAACGGCACGCATGGCGTAATCTGGCGTATAACTCCTGCCACAAGCACTATAAAGAAAAGAATGCTTAAAAAGGCTCCCATGTCAGATTCTCTCCACCCCGATGCCCCGCCGACGGTCCCCATCGAAGATCAACGTATTGCCCGGCTTCTGACCTGGCTGTCGCTGATGGCCATCCTGTTTCTCCTGGGGATCGGGGCCAAAGCCTGGTATGCCAACCACCATACCCACGCCTGGGTGCTTTGGGCGTTCGCGCTGCCCATCGTCGTCAACATGGCGTGGTTTGCGGGAACCGGAAACCGGGCGGCGCAAAAAGGCGGCCTGATCACGACCGTCGGTCTGCTTTTCGTTTATCTGATGGCCTCCGGCGGGGAGAGCAACACCGGGCCGCTGTGGTTTTATGTCTTTCCGCCTCTGCTGTTCTACCTGACCAACCTGAAAACCGGCACGGCCATTCTGCTGTTCTGCTACCTGATCGCCGTGGTGGTGTTTCAGAATCCGGATCTGCCACTGGTGGCGGCGGAATACTCAACGGACTTCAAAATCCGTTTTTTCGCCACGCTGACGTTCGAGTCCCTGTTCTGCTTCGTGCTGGAGGCCAGCCGACTGAAGGCCAGGCATGAGCTGGTGGAACTGGCCCGCACCCACGAGCAGGCTGCCCGAACGGACGAACTGACGGCTTTGGCGAACCGCCGCGACATGCAATACCGACTCAATGCCGAATTCTCCCGTTACCAGCGGGCCGGCCATCATTTTTCCATTGTGTTGATCGATCTGGACCTGTTTAAAACCATCAATGACCGCTTTGGTCACGACGCCGGAGATGAGGTATTAAAAGCCTTTGCCGAGCTGATGCAGCGCGTTATCCGGGAAACCGACATCGCCGCGCGCTGGGGCGGCGAGGAGTTTCTGGTGCTGCTGCCGGACACCTCCCTGCTGCAGGCACTGGTCCTGGCCGAACGCCTGCGCGCCGAAGTGGCAAGAACCGAATTCGTCTTTCACGACCAGCGCCTGCCCGTGTCCATCAGTGCCGGCGTCTGCTCCATCGCCAAATCCGGCTCCATCAATGACCTGCTAAAACAGGCGGACACTCACCTATACAGTGCCAAGGAGGCCGGACGGAACCGTATTGCCCCACGCGTGCGCAGCCTCGATGAGGCGGCGGACCGGGACACCACCCCCCGGCCTTGAGCCCAACCAGATCAGCCGCTATGATCAGTCGCCTCACATTCAGGCGCGGCTGACACCCGCGAACGGAGCCATAAAAGGGCTGACATGGCGGCAATTCGGATTCTGACAGGCAGTGTCTATGGCGGGGCATTGCTGACAGCAAAGGCCATCAAGCAGGCCTTGGAGAGTGAGGGGCACTCGGTCACGGTGCTGGACAACCCCATTCTCGATGACATCACCAGCAATGATGACGCCCTGCTGGTGTGCACATCCACCACCGGACAGGGCGAAATTCCTCCTAATTTACTGCCCTTTTACCTGTCTTTGCGCGAGCAGTTACCCCAGCAACCGGGGCGGCCATTCGGTGTGATTGTTCTGGGGGACAGCTCCTACGGAGACACCTTCTGCGGGGCCGGCGACTTGCTGGAAGAGGCACTGTGTGAAACCGCCGCCTACAAACTTGGCGACACCCTGCGCATTGATGCGCTGGAAACCACCGAGCCGGAACTGGAAGCCCTGGACTGGGTCGCCCACTGGGTAGGCAATCTGTAACGGTGTTGGCGGAGTCAGTAACCAACTGCAATTATGCCGCCCACAGCCTTGAGCCGTCGCGGTGCTGAGGCCATAATGCAGGAAACAAACATAAAAAGTTTGGTATTTTGTGCGCCATATTGCTCTGTTTTTCGCCCTGATGGGCGCAATGATCACCATGGCCCCCGACACTCTGGCGGCTTCATCGGCATCATCCCGGCTGCCCCAGCCTGCTATTGCTTATATGCAGGCTCCTTCCATGCAGGGATCAGCCGGCGGTGACACGCTTTCCGGGCTGCTGTCCAGTGGTGACTGGCAGCCGCTGGCGGAGAAGACCCCGAACTTTGGCTACGTCACCGACAATTACTGGTATCGCATGCCTCTGGGCGACGGGCCGACCCAGCAGGTGCTGGAGATCAGCTACTCTCAGCTCGACCTTGTAACATTTTACCTGCTCGCTGATGGCAAGCTGGTCGACAAAGTGGTCACCGGCGACCACCTCCCCTTCTCCGAGCGCCCGCTGTATCACCCCAGCTTTCTGATCCCCTATACCGTAGAGCCTGGCGTCGACTATGAAATACTGCTGTCGGTACAGACCAACGGGGCCCATCAGGTGCCGATCCGGCTATGGGAACAGAACGCGCTGTTCGATGCGCTGACCACCGAGGACCGACTGCACAGCCTGTACTACGGCATTTTGATTACCACCATCTTTTTCAACCTGGTTATTTTCCTGACCCTGCGGGAAGCCACTTACCTGTTTTACGTACTGTCGACCTTTGGCTACCTGTTTCTGATGGCCTGCCTGCGCGGCGTCACTTACCAGGTGTTCTGGCCGGAGAGCCCCTGGCTGCAAAATCAGACCATGCTGATGGCGGTCCCCGGTGCCGTGCTGTTTGCGTTGCTGTTCGCGCGTTCGTTCCTGCGGCTGCGCGACCGGGCACCGCGCACGGATCTGCTGCTCAAGACCCTTGTCGGGCTGAGTATTGTCGCGGTGCTCGGCACCTTCGTGCTGGATTTCAACACCTCCATAAAATTCTCAGTGGCACTGGGGTTGTCGGGCTTTCTGGTGCTGACGGTCATCGGCCCGTTTCAGTGGGCCAAACGCAACCCCCAGGCCGGGTACTACACCATTGCCTGGGCTCTGTTGATTGTTGGCACCATGCTGACGGGGGCCAACAAGTATGGGTTGCTGACAACCAACTGGCTGACCACCTACGGCATGCAGGTAGGCTCCGGGCTGGAGGCGATTCTGCTCACCATCGCCCTCGCCAAACGGCTGTACAACGACCGGGAAGAACGGCTCCACGCCCGCGAGGCGGAACTGAGAGCCATGGCGGCGCGGCGGGCGGCAGAACTGCGATTGATGGACCAGGCCCTTCACAACCCACTGACCGGCCTGCCCAACCGCACCAGTTTTGAAATGATGATCAACGACCTGATTACCCGGATGCCGGACCGTCGATATGCGATTGCCGTCATTCACCTGAGCAACCTTCAGGCCATCACCAAAACCCTCGGCCACCGCAACACAGACCGGTTGATCGAACTGGCCTCAGCCCGGTATAACAGCATTGTGAGGGAACTGCCCGGGGTGCTGCCCGTCGAGACCAACGAACAACGTTCGGTTTATCTTGCCTCACTGGAACCCGCCACCTTCGGTTTTGTGGTGGACGCCGACGCGATCACCAAAGCGCCTCGAACCGTGGTGCATGGCCTGGAGGAACTGCGGGAAGCGGTGGACTACCTGGGCATGCAACTGCCCCTGGACCCGCAAGTCGGTGCCGCCATTTTCCCGGAGCACGCCCAGGACACCAACTCGCTGATTCGCCTTGCGCACATTGCCCAGGACTCCGACGAAGCTCGTGATCGCGGCCTGGCGTATTATCAGCCCACCCGCGACTCCTACAGCGCCGAAAGGCTGACACTGGTGTCGGAGCTGCGCAAGGCCTTGCAGAACCACGAGCTCGACCTGCACCTGCAGCCGAAACTGGCACTGGCCACCCACAAAATCGTTGGGGTCGAGGCACTGATCCGCTGGCCGGGCCGCATCCCCGCCATCCGCACGGATGTGCTGGTCGCCATCGCGGAGCAAACCGGACTGATCAAACCGCTGACGCGCTGGGTGCTGGAGCGTGCCCTGGAGATGCGTGGTCGTCTGGTGGAACAGGGTTGGCCACTGGAAATGTCCGTCAACATTTCGCCCAACAACCTGCGGGAACCGGATTTCCCCGTGTTTGTGCAGCGGCTGATGGACGGCCACCATGCCCACCGGGGCGAGATCATTCTGGAGGTCACTGAAACCTCGATGATGCAGGACCCGGCCAACTCCCTGAAAGCGCTGAATTCCCTGCACTCAACCGGCATACCGGTGTCGATTGATGATTTTGGCTCGGGCTACTCCTCGCTGTCGTACATCAAGCAATTGCCCGCCAGTGAGATCAAGATCGACCGCTCGCTGATCACCGACATCACCACCCAGCCTGGGGACCGGGTGATTGTTCAGACCACCATCGATATGTGCCACTCTTTGGGTTACAAAGTTGTCGCTGAAGGTGTGGAAGACGAAGAGACCGCGGAATTGCTGGAAAGCATGGGGTGCGACATGATTCAGGGCTACCTGCTCACGCCGCCTTTGCCTTTCGATACATTGCTGCAGTGGCTGTCGGCCGATACGGCCGGCACCCGTCGGAAAACCGGCTAACACCAGACTCTGAGACCGCTTTATCCAGACTGTAACCGACTAGCGCGCGCGTTTGCGAATCAGCGCTTCCTGAGTGGTTGAAGCAACCAGGCCGCCGCGCTGATTGAAGAAATTGCCACGGTTGAATCCGCGGCCGCCAGCAGCACTGGGGCTGTCCTTGTCGTACAACAGCCATTCATCCATGCGAAAATCCCGGTGAAACCAGATGGCATGATCAAGGCTCGCTACCTGCATGTCTTTGCTCATAAAGGTCACGCCGTGGGGATGAAGAGACGTGCCCAGAAAAGCAAAGTCTGACGCGTAGGTAAGCAGGCAGCGATGCAGCACCGGGTCGTCCGGCAATTGCCCCTGAGCTCTGAGCCAGCTTTGCTTATGGGGTGGGCGGGATTCCGGTTTGAACGGGTTGACCGGATCCACCGGGCGAATCTCGATGGGGCGCTCGCGGGTGAGGGTGTCGCGCAGGTGTTCCGGCACATGAGGTGCCATCATTTCGCCGTATTCCTGCTCCGACTTCAGTGTGTCCGGGGCCGGAGCCTCCGGCATGTCGAGCTGGTGTTCAAAACCCTGCTCGTCCACCTGGAAAGACATCGAACCGGTGAGAATCTCCTTGCCGCCCTGGCGGGCAATCACCCGCCGTACGGAAAAGCTGCCACCGTCCCGCACCCGCTGCACTTCGTAATCGATGGGCATGCTGTGATTGCCCGGCCGCAGAAAGTACGCATGCAGGGAATGGGGCAACCGGCCTTCGACCGTCCTGCTTGCCGCCATCAGGCCCTGGCCCAGTACCTGGCCGCCAAATACATTGGGAAACCCAAGGTCTTCGCTGTCACCCTGAAAATGGTCGTCCCCGATTGGCGAAAGATCCAGAAGATCCACCAGCTTTCTGGTTAATTCAAGCATGCCCACTCCTGTTAGTTCGTTAGCTCACGAATGCGTTTCTACCCCAAGCCGGGGCATTTCGCAATCTCTCAGTCGTGGATCGGTGGCACTTCCTTCGATAACGCCTGTTTTTCAACCGCGAAACGACCGGTAACCGCAAAACCCAGTATCTGGCCATCGGTACTCTTGAACAAAGCCCGCACATCACTGCCATCCTGCTCTATCTGCCATTCCCCGGTTGCGTCGGAAGGGGGCGGGCAAACCGCCGTCGGGCAGCAGGGGGTCTTGATCATCACCGGCATGGTGCCATAGGCCACTTCGGTGCGCTCACTGATCAGAGTCTTCGCCAGTGCGCGGG
>NZ_JBBDSR010000024.1:0-1676 GCF_040904845.1 Marinobacter sp.
TCTTGATGACATGAAACGGATGCTCGACCTTGGCACGGATGCTGGCCTTGGTCTTGTCGTATTCCAGCAGCAGCGCTTTCATCGGGCTGTCGTCCATCTTCTTGATGGCGCCTCGCTTGGCGGCCACACGGCACCGAGAATCCGGGTCATCCTTCTCTTCGTCCAAGTGCTTCCCCATGCCGGTGTAACCCGCGTCGCCGTATACCCGTTTGTCGTCATCTCGAACCAAGTCGTTCGTCATGGTGACATCGGCGACGTTGGCCGAGGTGGCAGCGACACTGTGGGTCAGTCCGGTCACGGCATCGACACCAATGTGGGCCTTCAGTCCGAAGAACCACTGATTGCCTTTCTTGGTCTGCTTCATCTCCGGATCGCGCTGCTTGGCCTTGTTCTTGGTGGAGGGTGCGGCCGCCACAATGGTGGCGTCGACGATGGTGCCTTCGCGCATGAACAAGCCCTGCTCGGCCAGGTGAGCGTTGATCTCCTCGAAGATCCGCTGGGTCAAGGCATGCTTTTCCAGCAAATGCCGAAAGCGCAGCAGCGTGGTCGCATCCGGCACGCTCTCGACGGCCAGATCGATACCGACGAAATCGCGCATCGCCTGGCTGTCGTAGATGGCATCCTCCAGCGCCTCGTCGGCCAGGGAATACCACTGTTGCAGGAAGTAGATCCGCAGCATGCGCGCCAGGCCGATGGGCGGACGGCCCCGTTTGCCCGCTGCATTGGGGAAGTAGGATGGCGACAGCGCATCAATCAGTCGTTGCCATGGCACCACGGCATCCATCTGGCCAAGGAACCGCTCGCGGCGGGTGATCTTCTTCTTGTTCTGGTGCTCAACCTGGGCGAACGAGATCTGCTTCATCGGAGGGCTCTGTCAGACGGTGGCAGGATGGATCGATTTTACCCCGCCGGAAGCTGCGAAGCAGCTGCGGCGGGATTTATGCAGCGTTTCCTTAACGCCCGGCTCACGCGCCGGTTTGGAGCCGCGAAGCGGCGGAAAATCGGTCGCCGTGCAGCCGATTGTTAAAGCCTGCCCAGCCAGTAGTAGGGGCGTCGCCGGTCATGTGCAACAGCCAGAACCTGGAAACCGCCTGGCTGCTCTCTGTAAATTATGGATAGCGGAAATCGGTGAAGGGGAACTCTACGAATATCTGGCTCTAATTCGACCAGCCAACCTTTTGGGGAATCGCCGATCAATTCGGCCAAAGCCTCAAATTCCTCTTGAAAGGCACCACCCAATCCTGGAACTTCCGATTCGTAGTAACCGACTGACTCCAGAAACTCGGCTCCCGCTGCCGGGTGAAAAGTATAGGTCATTTGATCAGGGCTCTTGCCTTCCTCATTACATCCTCACTGGACACAGCTTGAACCGAGCCATCATCAAGCTCCTGCGCTCTACGTCGGGCCTCAAGCACCCAGCCTGACCTGAGTTCTTCCCTCGATGGCCACTCCAGACTCAAAACCAATTTCTGGATCAACAGGGCTCGCTCCTCCTTAGGCAGGTGAAGCGCCTCGTCTTCAATTCTCTGGAGATTCATGGGTGAAACCTCTGGTTTCGTTTAACCGTCAATTTTGACACGGATGGGCAACGGCTGCCATGCCACGGTTTTTACGCTTTAACGCCAAACTCAGCGGGCAATTGAAGCGCAGCGTAAATTGATCCGCTGCAGTGTTTT
>NZ_JBBDSR010000025.1:0-1676 GCF_040904845.1 Marinobacter sp.
ATCAGGATAGCCAGTATCCAGTAAAAATCGTCCTCACGCCTCACACCTCCCCCCTCACAATATCAAGGCTTCTTATTTTCTCCCATTTCAGCGACAATCGCGACCTTGAAAATACGTTTCATCCAGATTAACGAGATCAACCATGTCACAAAACCTTACCCTTGATTTTGAACAGAACGAATCCCAGCCCATCCAGGTATTTACCGAGAAGGCCTACCTGGATTACTCCATGTACGTCATCCTCGACCGGGCCCTGCCGCACATTGGCGACGGCCTGAAACCGGTACAACGCCGGATCATCTACGCCATGTCCGAGCTCGGCCTCAAGGCCGGGGCCAAGTACAAGAAATCCGCGCGCACCATCGGTGATGTCATCGGCAAGTTCCACCCCCACGGCGATTCTGCCTGTTACGAGGCCATGGTGCTGATGGCGCAGGACTTTAGCTACCGTTATCCGCTGGTGGACGGGCAGGGCAACTGGGGCTCCATGGATGATCCCAAGTCCTTTGCCGCCATGCGTTATACCGAGGCCAAGCTGCGCCCGTATGCCGATGTGCTGTTGGGTGAAGTCGCCCAGGGCACGGTGGACTGGTCACCGAATTTCGACGGGACCCTGGAAGAACCCAAAATCCTCCCGGCGCGGTTGCCGAATATCCTCCTCAACGGCACCACCGGCATTGCCGTCGGTATGGCCACCGATGTGCCGCCGCACAACCTGCGCGAAGTCGCCACTGCCTGTATCCGTTTGCTGGACGAACCGAAGGCGACGGTCAACCAGCTTTGCGAACATATCCAGGCACCGGATTATCCGGTCGCGGCCGAGATCATCACTCCCCGTAATGAGATCCTGCAGATGTACGAGACCGGCAATGGCTCCATCAAGCTGCGGGCAATCTGGGAGAAGGAAGAGGACAATATCATTATCACCGCCTTGCCATATCAGTGTTCCGGCAACCGTATCCTTGAACAGATCGCGGCGCAGATGAATGCAAAAAAACTGCCCATGCTGGAAGATCTGCGGGATGAATCCGATCATGAGAACCCGACCCGCCTGGTGTTGATCCCGCGTTCCAACCGGGTCAACCCGGAAGAACTGATGTCACATCTGTTTGCGACCACCGATCTGGAAAAGAGCTACCGGGTTAATCTGAACATGATCGGCCTGGATGGCCGCCCGCGCGTGAAGAACCTGCGCGACATCCTCAAGGAATGGCTGCAATACCGTACCGAAACGGTACGCCGGCGCCTGCAATACCGGCTCGACAAGGTCGAGGCCGACATCCACCTGCTCGAAGGCCTCATGATCGCCTACCTCAATATCGACGAGGTGATCCGGATCATCCGCAACGAGGATGAACCCAAGGCCGTGTTGATGAAGCAGTTCAAGCTCTCGGACCTGCAGGCCGAGGCGATCCTGAACCTGCGTTTGCGCAAACTGGCCAAACTTGAGGAGATCCAGATCAAGGGCGATCTCAAGGAACTTGGGGAAGAACGCAAATCCCTGCAGCAGACCTTGGGTTCTGCTTCCCGCATGAAAACCCTGATCAAAAAGGAACTCACCGCCGATGCCGAATCTTATGGCGATGACCGCCGCTCGCCATTGGTGGAACGCGGCGAGGCGAAGGCCATCAGCGAGGCCGAATTGATCCCGACCGAACCGGTCACCGTCATCCTCT
>NZ_JBBDSR010000026.1:0-9936 GCF_040904845.1 Marinobacter sp.
CCGAAACAAGCGCACATGGATGTGCTCGTAGCGTGTCCTGAATCGTATGCCCCGCCTCTCTCCGCCCCCACAACCAGAAGGCTGGGAGCGGACTCAACTGGACTTAAAGCAGCAGCGTACGAATGTCCCCAAGCAACTGGCTTAGCAATGAAGTAAACCGCGCCGCATCCGCCCCGTTCACCGCCCGGTGATCGTATGACAGTGACAACGGCAACATCAGCCGCGGCTGGAAACCCTGGCCATCCCAGACCGGCTTCATCGCCGCCCTGGACACCCCAAGAATCGCCACCTCCGGCGTATTCACAATCGGCGTAAACGCCGTGCCACCGATACCACCCAGACTGGTGATGGTAAAGCAGGCACCCTGCATCTCCGCCGGTTTCAGCTGCTTGTCACGGGCCTTCTGGGCCAGCTCGGCACTCTCTGCCGCCAGCTCCCAAAGCCCCTTTTGATCAACATCCCTGATCACCGGCACCATCAGCCCGCTGGGCGTATCCACCGCAATCCCAATGTGAATGTACTGCTTGCGGACCACTTCCTTGCGGTCCATATCCAGCGACACATTGAACTGGGGCAGTTCCGCCAGCGCCGTGGCGCAAGCCTTGAGCAGAAACGGCAGCGGCGTCATCTTCACGCCTTTCTTCTCGCCGGCCGCTTTCTGGGATTTGCGGAAATCCTCCATGTCGGTGATATCCGCATCCTCGAACTGGGTCACGTGGGGCACGTTCAGCCAGCTGCGCTGCATGTTGTTAGCAGTGGCGAACATCACGCGTGACATGGATTCACGCTCAACCTCACCGAACTGGCTGAAGTCTGGCAGTTTCACCCCGGGGATACCGGCACCGCCGCCACCAGCCACTGTACTGCCCTGCTGCGTCTGCTGCAGCTGGCTCTTCACGTAGGCCTGGACATCATCTTTCAGGATACGGCTTTTCGGGCCAGAGCCCTTGATGCGGGCCAGATCGGCACCGAATTCCCGGGCCAGCTTGCGCACGGCCGGGCCGGCGTGAACCTTGGCACCCGGGGTCGGCGGCTCGTAAGTGGCTGAAGGTTGCGTCTGCTTCGGCTCCTCACTCTTACCTTTCGACTCGGCCTTACTTTGCTGGCTATCGTCGCCGGAAGACTCTGCCGGCCCAGAAGACGCTTCCTCCTCGTCCTCGTCTCCCGCATCATCGCCTTCATCTTTAACGGCCATTTCAACCAGATCATGGCCCTCGGAAAGCTTGTCGCCTTCTTTGACCAGAATCTTCCCGACCTTGCCAGCAAAGGGCGACGGCACCTCCATCGTAGCCTTGTCGGATTCCACGGTGACCAGTGGGTCGTCTGCTTCAACGTCATCGCCTTCGCTGACGTTGATTTCGATCACCGGCACGTTGTCGAAACCGTCAAGTGCTGGCACCTTCACGGTTTCCTTGCGGGACCCGCCGGATTTCTTCGGGGCCGGCTTTTTCTCTTCAGCTTTGTCTTCCGACTTGGCTTCGGCCTTGTCGTCTTTGCCGGCGCTGGCGTCTTCATCAGCACCCTTGTTTTCATCGGAGTCGCCGCTGGCTTCCATCATGCCAACCACATCGCCTTCCTTGACCTTGTCACCCACCTTGACGGTGATCCTGGTGATCTTCCCGGCACCGGGCGATGGCAGCTCCACGGAGGCTTTGTCGGTCTCCACGGTCAGTAACGGATCTTCTTCCTCGACCGAATCCCCCTTGCTGACAAGGACTTCGATCACTTCGACCTCGTCTGCACCGCCGAGATCCGGAACCTTGATTTCTTGTTCACTCATGGCGGTCTCCTTAGCTCAGCACCGGGTTCGTTTTATTGCGATCGATTCCGTACTTGCGCATAGCGTCGAGAACCACGTCATTCTTCACTTCACCATCACGCGCCAGGGCCGTCAGGGCGGTCACCGCCACGTAGTAACGATCCACCTCAAAGTGGCTCCGCAGTTTTTCGCGGGTGTCACTGCGACCGAATCCGTCCGTACCCAGGGTCAGGTAGGTTTTCGGGATGTACGCACGCACCTGCTCAGACAACAGTTTGATGTAGTCGGTGGACGACACCACCGGCCCCTGCTGCTTCTCCAGGCACTGGGTGAGGTACGGCTTCTTCGGCGTGTCGTCCGGGTGCAGACGATTCCAGCGCTCAATGTGCAGGCCGTCGCGAGCCAGCTCGTTAAAGCTGGTGACGCTCCAGACGTCGCTGGCGACGTTGAAGTCGTCTTTCAGCAGCTGTGCTGCAGCGCGCACTTCATTGAGGATGGCACCGGAGCCCAGCAACTGCACCCGCGGGGTTTTCTTGTTGCCCTTGGTTTCCACCGACTCCAGTTGGTACATGCCCTTGATGATGCCGTCTTCCACCTTCTTGCCCTTGGGCATTGCCGGCTGCACGTAGTTTTCATTCTCGATGGTCAGGTAGTAGAAGACGTTCTGGTTGTCTTCAAACATCTCTTTGATGCCATGTTGAACCACCACGGCCATCTCGTAACCGTAGGCCGGATCGTAGGCCTTACAGCTGGGAATGGTCTGCGCCAGGACATGGCTGTGACCATCCTGGTGTTGCAGACCCTCGCCGTTGAGCGTGGTTCGCCCGGCTGTGCCACCAATCAGGAAGCCGCGCGCCTGGATATCGCCAGCGGCCCAGGCAAGGTCACCCACACGCTGGAAACCGAACATGGAGTAGAAGATGTAGAACGGCACTAACGGGAAGTTGTTGGTGCTGTAGGACGTGGCCGCCGCAATCCAGGCCGCCATGGAGCCGTCTTCGTTGATGCCTTCCTCGAGGATTTGCCCCTTCTTGTCTTCCTTGTAGTACATGATCTGTTCACGGTCCTCAGGCACGTATTTCTGGCCTTCGGAGGTGTAGATACCCAACTGGCGGAACATGCCTTCCATACCAAAGGTACGGGCTTCATCCGGCACGATAGGCACAACCCTTTTACCGATGCGCTTGTCTTTGGTCAGCGCCGTCAGCAGGCGTACGAACGCCATGGTGGTCGATATCTCGCGGTCACCAGAGCCATCCAGCAAAGCCTTGAAGGCGTCCAGAGGCGGCGTCTCAAGGCGCTGACAATCTTTGCGACGCTTGGGGTAGAAACCGCCTAACTCCTGCCGGCGCTTCTTCATGTAGACAATTTCCGGGCTGTCTGGCGCAGGCCGGTAATAAGGCACGTCCTTGAGCTCTTCGTCCTTCAGCGGCACCGCGAAGCGATCGCGGAAGGCTTTCAACTGGTCCATGTCCAGCTTCTTGAGCGAGTGTGCGGTGTTCTGTGCTTCGCCAGCGGTACCAAAACCGTAGCCCTTGATGGTGTGCGCCAGGATCACCGTCGGGCGGCCACCGTTGTTGTGAATGGCGTGATGGTAAGCGGCGTACACTTTGTAGGGATCGTGACCGCCGCGGTTGAGCTTGTTGATGTCTTCGTCGGTCAGGTTGTCCACCAGCTTGGACAGCTCCGGGTACTTGCCAAAGAAGTGCTTGCGGGTATAAGCCGGGCCGTTACTCTTGAAATTCTGCAAGTCGCCATCCACGGCTTCGTCCATGACCCGTTGCATCAGCCCGTCTTCGTCCTGGTCGAACAAGGGGTCCCACATGCGGCCCCACACAACCTTCAGCACGTTCCAGCCGGCACCACGGAATACGCCTTCCAGTTCCTGGATAATCTTGCCGTTGCCTCGCACTGGCCCGTCCAGGCGCTGCAGGTTGCAGTTGACGACAAACACCAGATTGCTGAGGTTCTCGCGGCCGGCCATGGAGATGGAGCCCAGGGTTTCCGGCTCGTCGCATTCACCGTCCCCGATAAAGCACCACACCTTGCGGTCACCCATGTCAATCAGTTCACGGCTATGCAGGTACTTCATCACGTGAGCCTGATAAATGGCCTGAATCGGACCAAGGCCCATGGACACCGTGGGGAACTGCCAGTAATCCGGCATCAGCCAGGGGTGGGGGTAGGAAGACAGGCCGTTGCCGTCCACTTCTTCGCGGTACTTGTCCAACTGCTCTTCTTCGAAGCGGCCTTCCAGGTAGGACCGGGCGTAAATGCCGGGTGAGGAGTGACCCTGGAAATACACCAGATCGGATTCCCGCTTTTCATCGCCACCGTGGAAGAAGTAGTTAAAGCCCACGTCGTACAGCGTGGCAGCGGAGGAGAATGACGACACATGCCCGCCCAACTCACCCGGGCGCTGGTTGGCCCTGAGCACCATGGCCATGGCGTTCCAGCGGATCAGCGAGCGGATGCGGCGCTCCATAAACAGATCCCCCGGCATGCGGGCTTCCTGGGTAACAGGGATGGAGTTACGAAACGGCGTGGTGATCGAATACGGTAACTCGGTGCCGTCGCGGCTGGCGCGCTCGGAAAGCCTCTCGAGAATGTATTTGGCGCGATCCACGCCTTCCTGTTCGATTAGCGATTCCAGTGCATCAAGCCATTCACTGGTCTCGATGGGATCATCGTCCTGGTACATCAAATCCTCCCGTTGGCATCTTAATAGGCACCGTTGGCCACGATCAGCAGCCAGGTGCCTGTAGTGTCGATTCGCTGCGGTAAACTGCAGGATCTGTTGTTTTGGGTCGCCGAGGCCCTGTTTTGGACAACTCAGCCCGACCGGGAACCTGAATCAAGCATAGAACAGCTTGGCCGATTTTCCTGCCCGGACACCTTTGATTTCAGGCTTGTGGCCAGAAATCGCCGATCCGGTCGACTCGAATGTTGTATTATTACTACATAAACGCTGAATAACTTGGATCAAAGCTAGAAAAAACCACAAACCAAGCATTTATTCCGACTAGTTACGTAATAATGACCTCATTTCCGGCCGCAAACAACCTTGATCAGACCAATGTCGTAGTATTCTTATCTCGCCGACCCTATTCATTATCACGCTAAACGAATTCAAAGCGTCATTTCCATGCAGATCGCGACATATCATCATAAATACTGACCGTTATTACTGATTTTCGTAAAATCAGCGAGACATCTTCTGCATTTATTGATTAGACCTGAAAATAAAAAACGATTTATGTATACTTGCTGCCCGTTTTTTAACCAGCGGAGTTGGTGGCAAGGCCACCCTCCGGACATTGGCATTCAACCCAGAGGGCGATCTATGAACTCCATCGTCACGTTCCCGAACCGCATCCCGACGGCCGAGTTCGAAGAACGGCGCTTTAAGGTCTACACCGACCGCCAGCTCGACAAGATCGACATCATTCAGAGCCTGCCCGAAGAGACCCTGTTCGAGATGAAAGTGGTGGCCAGCGTGCTGCCCTTCCGGGTTAACGAGTATGTGATCAACGAACTGATCAACTGGGACAAGGTGCCAAACGATCCGATTTACCAACTTGTCTTCCCGCAAAAAGGCATGTTGAAAGATGACCATTACGAGCGCATGGCAAAGATGCACCGGGACGGTGCCGACAAGAAAGAGATCCAGGCCGTTGCCAAGGAAATCCGCGACGAACTGAACCCCCACCCGGCCGGCCAGATGGAAATGAACATGCCGGAGCTGGAGGGCGAGGTGCTTGACGGCGTACAGCACAAATACCGCGAAACCGTGCTGTTTTTCCCGGCCCAGGGACAAACCTGCCACTCATACTGCACCTTCTGCTTCCGCTGGGCACAGTTTGTCGGTGACAAGGACCTGAAAATGTCCAGCACCGAAGCCGAGAAGCTCCACGGCTACCTGCAGGAGCACACCGAGGTTACCGACCTGCTGGTCACCGGGGGCGACCCCATGGTAATGAAGACCAAAAGTCTGGTGCAGTATCTGGAGCCGCTGCTGCAACCGCAGTTCGACCATGTCCAGACCATCCGTATCGGCACCAAGGCCCTGACCTTCTGGCCCTATCGTTTTGTAACCGATAAAGACGCGGACGAGTTGATTGACCTGTTTGCCCGCCTGGTCGATGCCGGCAAGCACGTCGCCATCATGGCGCACTACAACCATTGGCAGGAAATCACCACCGACATCGCCGAAGAGGCGATCCGCCGCATTCGCGCCACCGGTGCCGAAATCCGCGCTCAGGGACCGCTGATCAAGCACGTTAACGACGATGCCGACGCCTGGGCCAAACTGTGGAAGAAAGAAGTCCAGCTGGGCATCATCCCCTACTACATGTTTGTAGAGCGGGACACCGGCGCGAAAAACTACTTTGAAATCCCCCTGGCCGAAGCCTTCGAGATCTACCGCGAGGCCATGAAAAAAGTCTCCGGACTGGCGCGCACCGCCCGCGGCCCGAGCATGAGCGCCGGCCCCGGCAAAGTCGAGATTCAGGGCATCACCGAGATTCACGGTGAAAAAGTGTTCGTCCTGCGCTTCCTGCAAGGCCGCAACCCGGACTGGGTGCAGCGCCCGTTCTTTGCCAAGTACAGTGAAACCGCCACCTGGTTGCACGAACTGGAGCCGGCGCTTGGGGAAGACAAGTTCTTTTTTGAGGATGAGTTTGAGCAGATGAAGAAGGGGAACGGCTGAGGCACCTCCGTATCCCCCGCCCGGACACCCTCGGTCCAGCGTAAAGCCCCGCTCCTTGCGGGGCTTTTTAGTGGGCCATGCCCACTCATTCGCACAGCGCCTCATCCTGTGCTTTAATCGAATCAGTCCATGTGTCTAGAGAAGCAACAGGAGTATCTAGTTTTGAAGGACCTGGTGTCAGCAGCCCCCGCACTGTTGAACGATCTGTACGACCGCGCTACCGACCCCCTGCAATGGCCTGTATTCCTGGCCAAGCTTGCCGCGTTGTTTCATTCGGATACCGCCTCCCTCCGGCTGACGGACCTGCACGATCCGGTGGTCTATCACTCCTACACCACCGGTTTTCAGCAAAATATCAACCAGTACTACGAATCAGACGCCGTGGAACTGGACCCCTTTCGTGAGACCTTGGCATCCAGCCCTATTGGCAAGGTGCTGGACAGTACCTCGATCATCAGCGACCGGGATTTTGGCCGCTCCGCACACTACCAATCCGTGTTCCGCCCCAACGGTAACTTTTATGCCATCGGTACCCAGTTCGAGCGCGAGGGCGGCCGGGGCATGCATATCGGTATCCATCGGCCAAAACACCAGGGCGCGTTCACCTCTGAGGAAATCCATGCCCTGGAACTGTTCAGCCCGCACCTCCAGCGGGTAACGAAGCTGTCGCACCTGATGACCAGCCTGAATCAGGCTTTGGCGCAAGCGAACCGTGCTCTGGATCAACTGCCATTCGGGGTCTGGCACATGGATGGCAATCTCCGCGTTCAATGGATGAATGCAGCAGCGGAGGAGTCTTTTTCCACCACGACCTACGGGCTCAGACTCCGGGGCCGCCAGCTCTTTTCGGAATCCGGCGGAACCCCGACCACCCTCCGGGCCATGGCTCAAAAGCTGATTGAAAACCAGTTACTGACTGAAACGCTGAAGCTGGGCCAAACCGGTGCCTGCCTGGTGATGACACAATCCCACCAGTCACCCACTGGCTTTCATATCGGCAGGCCGCTCAACCCTGGCATACTCTGTTTTTTACTGGACGCCGGCCGGCCCGCCCAGTTGGACCAGCATCAGCTCAGTATCATGTACCAACTGACCCTGGCGGAATATCGGCTTGCCAGCCTTCTGGTGACGGGCCTGGACGTGTCGGAGGCAAGCGCACTGTTGCAGATCTCTCCCCACACCGGCAGGACGCAACTCAAATCGATCATGCACAAGACCGGCGTCAACCGTCAGGCCAGCCTGCAACGAAAACTCCTGCTCTGCGCCGATACGCTGAGAATGCCGAATGCGTGATCCCGCCACCCAACACCTGACGCTGACTGATGGGCGCAACCTGAGCTATTCCGACTCAGGAACCGGCGAGCATGGCACCTGGATTCACTGCCACGGCATTCCGGGCTCACGGTATGAGCTGAATCACCTCAATGAAGAGCTACGACGTGCTGGCCTGCGGATTATCGTTCCAGACCGCCCGGGCTATGGCGACTCCACACCTCACCCGCACTATGGGTTTGCCCAGCATTCGGCTGACTTGCGCCAGCTGGCCGACTACCTTGGTTTGCAACGCTTTTCGGTTTCCGGCTTCTCCGGGGGCGGGGTATTCGCCATGGCGACGGCACACGATCTTGGTGAGCGAGTAGCACGACTGACCATCGCCGCCACGCCAGCGGTGCCAGTGATGAACAGCCCGTTTGATTATGCCTCGGAGCTGACCGCCAACGCCTGGCAAGCGGCGCTCAGCAATCCTGAGACCCTGGCTCTTGAATTGCAGGCGCTGACGGAATCGGCTGAAGGGTTGTCGCACGCACTCAAGGATGCCGCCGGTCCGGACGAGGCCCGGCATCTATCGGCCGACCCGTTGAAGCAAGCCTTTGCTGCAAGCATCGGTGCCGCGCTCGCACAAGGCCCGGTCCATTCCGCCACCGCAATGGCGCGGGATTCAGCGCTGATAGCGAACAGATGGCCATTTTC
The DNA here is from genome assembly GCF_040904845.1 of Marinobacter sp. Taxonomy (GTDB): domain Bacteria; phylum Pseudomonadota; class Gammaproteobacteria; order Pseudomonadales; family Oleiphilaceae; genus Marinobacter. The sequence goes on from NZ_JBBDSR010000026.1 coordinate 8,439, forward strand.
CCCCGCACACCTCACCCTGCCGGTTCGGATTATTCATGGGGGCGGCGATAAGCTTGTCGATCAGCAGCACCGGCATGCGTTGCTGGACCACATACCAGGCTCCGTAGCTGGGACTGGAGGCGACCTGCTGGACAGCGCCGGGCATTACGCAGTCCTCAGCTACATCTGGGCGTAGCGCATGGCATTCCCGCATCGGCGGCCGGGGTAACAGCCGCTCACACAGGGCCGTGGCCGATCAGTGCATAAGCGTATACAGCTTACGCCGGTACGTGCGCACATCCGGGTTGTTATTGCCCAGCTTATCGAACAGTTCAATCAGCGTGGTTTTGGCCACCTCATCCTTGTACTTGCTGTCGACCTGCATCAGGCGGATCAGCAGCTCCATAGCGTCGGCGTTGTTTTCCTGTAGCACATGGTGAAGCGACAGCTGGTGAAGCGCATTGGGATCTTTCGGGTCCTGCTCCAGGGCCATTTCCAGGTCTTTGACGGGGGGCAGCTCCGCGGACTGTTTGAGGAACTTCAGGCGTGCGGCCAGTTGCTTGGCCTGGTGCTGCATCTTTTCCTCCGGAGGCAGGCTGGCCAATACCTGCTCGGCGGTTTCCAGATCGCCCTGTTCGGCTTTCAGCTGCGCCAGGTCAATCAGTACCTTGAGGTTTTCCGGGTCATCCTGGTTCATCTGGGTCAGTATCGCCAGTGCCCCGTCCACATCACCCGCTTCCCAGAGCCGGTGGGCCCTATCGTGAGGGTCTTCCTGCGGGGCTTCGACGTGCTTGTCCAGCACCTTGCGGATTTCGCTCTCGGGCAATGCACCGTTAAAGCCGTCAACGGCCTGGCCGTCTTTCACCAGAATGATGGTCGGCAGGCTGCGCACACCCAGCGATGAGGTCAGTTGTTCCTGCTCGTCGGCGTTGACCTTGGCCAGCAGGAAGGCACCCTGGTAATCATCCGCCAGCTTTTCCAGCACCGGCGTCAGCTGCTTGCACGGCGCACACCACTCTGCCCACACGTCCACCAGGACAGGGGTCGTTGAGGAGGCTTCCATCACGTTCTGCTGAAAGTTCTCCATATTGGCGTCGAAAATATAAGGTGATTGGCTCATCAGTGGCACCTGAACGGGTTGAAAAATTCGTTGAGTTTGCTCTGATTTTGGGGGCTAACCGGCGGAATTCAAGGCACTCACGCATCTTTAGCACAATGCCTTGAAAACCGGACAGTCGCCGTTACATAGGTTATAAATGGCTCGCAGGGGGCCAACGCCCCCAATTCCACACTTTGCGGATGGATACCTGTACGGCATGAACGACGACAACCGGAACGACCCGCTGGACGAATTTCAGGACGACATCACCGAGTACATCGGCAAGGACGAGAACAGCAAAAGCCTGGCCCTGCCACAACAAACGATGCCCCGACGCATGTACGTGATGCCGGTGTCCAACCGACCGTTTTTCCCGGCCCAGCTGCAACCTGAGGTCGTCAATCAGGACCCCAGGAATGA
>NZ_JBBDSR010000027.1:0-9911 GCF_040904845.1 Marinobacter sp.
TGTCCCAGGCGCACTTCGTCCCCCTCGCGGACGGCCATCGTCGGCTTCATGCCGTTGTAGTCAAAACCGATCAACGCCACGTGGCGAACGGGTTTGCCTTCAGTGATAGTCTGCTCAGGAGCGCCGCTGATGGGAAGATCCAGGCCTTTTTTGATCTTGATCATTAGCCTTATCCATTCATCAGAAACTAATCTATGGATTTGTAACGCCCGACCCCTGCGGCCCAGATTCCTATCCGGAGTGCCCCGGTTTGGCTAAGAGGCGAACATACCCGGACCAGAACCCGCCGGGTATTCGACTACAGGGAAAGATGAGAAGCGGGTGCCAGACGTACCCAAAATCGCGCCAATTATAGAGATTAAGTCATCTGATTTCCACCAGAAACCCGGCGGACTTTGTGCCGTAACGTAACACGCAGGCGGTTATTGCCCACCCAAAAAGAAACCCCGCCAGCACAACCGACGGGGTTTCCAGACTTTCTCAGGACAAGATCAGTCGCGGGTGCGCTTGGGGAAGATGGGGTAGGTCACGCCAGCCATCTGGTTAACGCAGCGAACCACTTGAGCGCTGTAGCCGAATTCGTTGTCGTACCACACGTACAGGATCAGGCGTTTGCCGCCGGCGATGGTCGCCTGGGAGTCGACAATACCGGCGTGTTTGGAACCCACGAAGTCAGTGGAGACCACTTCCGGGGAGTTGACGAAGTCGATCTGCTTTTGCAGCTCCGAGTGCAGCGCCATTTCGCGCAGGTATTCATTGACCCCTTCAACGTCCACATCCTTTTTCAGGTTGAGATTGAGAATGGCCATCGATACGTTCGGCGTCGGCACCCGAATCGCGTTACCGGTCAGCTTGCCTTTCAGTTCCGGCAATGCTTTGGCAACGGCTTTGGCGGCACCGGTCTCGGTGATCACCATGTTGAGCGCGGCACTGCGGCCACGGCGGCTGCCCTTGTGGTAGTTATCAATCAGGTTCTGGTCATTGGTGTAGGAATGCACTGTCTCTACGTGACCGTCTTCGATGCCGTACTCATCATGGATGGCCTTCAGCACCGGGGTGATGGCGTTGGTAGTACAGGAAGCCGCCGAGAGGATCCTGTCTTCCTTGGTGATCCAGTCGTTGTTGATGCCATACACGATATTCTTGATGTCACCCTTGCCAGGTGCCGTGAGCATGACCCGGCTCACGCCTTTCGACTTCAGGTGCAGGCCCAGACCCTCTTCGTCGCGCCAGATACCGGTATTATCAACCACGATGGCATTGTTGATGCCATACTCGGTGTAGTCCACCTGATCCGGACCCTTGGAGTAAATCACCTTGATGTAATTGCCGTTGGCGATCAGCGCCGAGTTTTCCGCATCCACGGTGATCGTGCCATCGAAAGGCCCATGCACCGAATCGCGACGCAGCAGGCTGGCGCGCTTCTCCAGGTCGTTCTCAGCACCACCCTGGCGAACCACAATCGCGCGCAGACGCAGATTGTTGCCACCGCCGGCCCTCTCGATCAGGATGCGGGCCAGCAGGCGGCCGATGCGACCAAAACCATACAGAACCACATCTTTGGTACCATTGCCGGCGTCTTCCTCGGACTGGGCGGCATACTGCCCCGCGACCGAACCGATCTCGCGATCAAGGAATTCTTCCAGCGATCCGCCCTCGGCCTTGAATTTGACCGCCAGCTTGCCGATATCCACGTGGGCGCGACCCAGATCCATCTTATCCATGGCCAGCAGGATGGGCAGGGTGTCGTGAACGGACAGCTCGCTGTCTTCCACCTGACGGACAAAGCGGTGAGCACGAATGATACCGATGACCGACTGGTTAATGATGGCGCGACCATAAACGGAGGTGACCACATTGTTCTTGCGGTACAGACGGCCGATCAGCGGAATCATCGCTTCCGCCGTGGATTCTCTCTCGGTCCAGTTAGACAGGTGCTGGTTAATCTGTTCGTGACTCACGCTTGAACCTCTGCAGTTGGCACTTGGAAAATTGGGTGCATATTATCCAACTTAAAATGCCAGACCGCAAATACGCCAGCCCAATCCGTACGTACTTTCCCAGCCATAACGGCATGAGAATCGCGACGTGCCCGCGGCCTTCGCCATGACAGTGGCCCATGGGAGCGTTAGAATACGCGCCTCACCGCACCGGACTTCACACAGCAGGAGATTCAGAACGCCCATGACCGACGGAGCCTCTTCCCGACACGTCCCTGCCCTGGTAGCACCGGACTTTCCGACAAAAGCCGGTGACCATCGCCGCTGGGGCCATCTGCACGGCAGCAGTGATGCCATGGCTGTCTGCGAGAGTGCCCGCCAGCATAACGGCCTGACACTGGTTATTACCCGCAGCACCGATGACGCCATTCGCCTGGAACAGGCCATGCGCTTCTACCTCGGACTGCCTGCAGAGGAAGATGGCGCAGCCGTCACCGGAACAGGCCTTGAACTGCTTTCCCTGCCGGACTGGGAAACCCTGCCTTACGACCTGTTTTCGCCGCACCAGGACATCACGTCTCGCCGTATCCGAACGCTGCATCGCCTGCCCTCCACACGCCACGGGGTCTTGGTGGTGCCGGCGCGCACGCTGATGCACAGGCTTCCTCCGGTGAGCTACCTGCAGGGCAACACCCTGTTCCTGGAAGTGGGCCAGATTCTCGACATTAATAGCTGGCGACAGCAGCTGGAATCCGCCGGGTACCGGCACGCCGAGAACGTTTACGAACATGGCGAGTACGCGGTTCGTGGGGCCATTCTCGATATATTTCCGATGGGGGCCCTTCAGCCCTACCGCATTGACCTCTTTGATGACGAGATTGAAACCCTGCGCACCTTCGATCCGGAAACCCAGCGCTCCATCGACCGTATCGAACGGATAGAGCTGCTGCCTGCCAACGAATTCCCGTGGAACAAAGAGGCACGGTCCGGTTTCCGCAACCGCTGGTTCGAGCATTTTCCGAACGCCGACAAAGACGCGCCGATTTATCAGGACGTTACCCACGGCATAACACCGCCAGGCATTGAATACTATCTTCCGCTGTTTTTCGACGACACCGCCACACTGTTCGATTACCTGCCGGGAAGCACCCAGGTATTCACCGCAGATGGCCTGAACGACGCCGTCTCACACTTTGATACCGACACCCGGGCACGGCACGAGGATCGCCGTCATGATCGACTGCGCCCTATTCTGCCACCCACCGAACTGTTCCTTCAGCAGGAAGAACTGTTCGGGCACCTGAAGCACTTTGCCCGGGTCACCATGACCACACGCGAGGTCGACGGGGCGGGTACCAGAAATTGCGCAACGGGCGACCTCCCCGATGTCGCGATGGACGGTCGCGCTGCCGACCCCGCCGCGCGCTTGAAACGTTTTGTGCAGGAATTCAGTGGCCGCGTGCTGCTGTGCGCCGAGTCTTCTGGCCGTCGCGAGGCGCTGATCGACAATCTGTCCGACCACGACGTCCGGCCGACCACACTGGATAGCTGGCAGGCGTTCCTGGACACCCCGAGCTGCCACCTGGGCATCACCATCGCCCCGATGGAACAGGGCGTAGTACTGCCGGAACAACACCTGGCACTGATCACCGAAACCGCGCTTTTCGGCGAGCGCGTATTGCAACGCCGGCGTCGTGAAAAACCGACGGAACTGAATGATTCCGGCTACCGCGACCTGTCCGAGCTGCGAATCGGTGCACCGGTGGTGCATATCGATCACGGCGTGGGTCGTTACCAGGGGCTGGAGACCATTACCGTGGAAGGTGACGCCAACGAATTCCTGATGCTGGAGTACGCTGGCGGCTCCAAACTGTATGTGCCGGTGTCCAGCCTGCACCTGATTTCCCGCTACGCTGGCTCAGACACCGAGCACGCCCCGCTGCACAAGCTTGGTACCGAGCGCTGGAGCACCGCCAAACAGAAAGCCCTGGAGAAAATCCGCGACACCGCCGCCGAGCTGTTGGACGTCTACGCCCGCCGTGAGGCCCGCAAAGGTTTCTCCTTTGAAGACCCGAAGGAGGCCTACCGCGCCTTCTCTGCCGGTTTCCCCTTCGAGGAAACGCCGGACCAGCAGATCGCGATTGAGTCGGTTTTTGAGGACATGATCGGCGAACGCCCGATGGACAGGCTTGTGTGCGGCGATGTCGGTTTCGGCAAAACCGAAGTGGCCATGCGCGCCGCGTTTATGGCGACGTTTTCCGGCAAACAGGTGGCCGTACTGGTACCCACCACCCTGCTGGCACAACAGCATTACGAGTCCTTCCGCGACCGCTTTTCCGATACGGCTGTCAATATTGAACTGCTCAGCCGCTTCCGCAGCGGTGCGCAAACCAGCAAGGCCATGGCCGCCATTGAAGCCGGCAAGGCAGACATCGTCATTGGCACTCACAAGTTGCTTCAGGGCGATGTCAAGTTCAAGAACCTGGGGCTGGTGATCATCGATGAAGAGCATCGTTTCGGCGTGCAGCAAAAAGAAAAGCTCAAGGCATTGCGGGCCGAAGTGGACATGCTGGCGCTCACCGCCACACCGATTCCCCGCACCCTGAACATGGCGATGGGCCACCTGCGGGACCTGTCCATCATCGCCACGCCCCCGGCGCGCCGGCTGTCGGTGAAAACCTTCGTGCGGCAGCGAGACGACGCCATGGTCAAGGAGGCCATCCTGCGGGAAATTCTGCGGGGCGGACAAGTCTACGTCCTGCACAACGACGTGGCCACCATCCAGAAAACCGCCGACGACCTGCGCACGCTGATTCCCGAAGCACGGGTGGGCGTCGCCCACGGCCAGATGCGAGAGCGGGAACTGGAACAGATCATGTCGGATTTCTACCACAAGCGCTTTAATGTGCTGGTGTGTACCACCATCGTGGAAACCGGCATCGACGTGCCCAGCGCCAACACCATCATCATTGATCGCGCCGACAAGTTCGGCCTGGCCCAGCTACACCAGTTACGGGGCCGGGTTGGCCGATCACACCACCAGGCCTATGCCTATCTGCTAACGCCACCACCACGCTCAATCACTGCCGATGCCAAAAAGCGCCTGGATGCGATTGCTGAAGCTCAGGACCTGGGGGCCGGATTCATGCTCGCCACCCACGATCTGGAAATCCGCGGAGCCGGCGAATTGCTGGGCGAGGAGCAGAGCGGTCAGATCGAAAGCATTGGCTTTACCTTGTACATGCAACTGCTCGATGAAGCCGTCGAGGCCATCCGCGAGGGCCGCACGCCTAACGCCGACCTGCCCCTGAGCCACGGCACCGAAATGAACCTGCGCATCCCGGCCCTGATTCCAGACGATTACCTGCCGGACGTGCACAACCGGTTGATGCTGTACAAGCGCATCGCCAGCGTTGACCAAAAAGAGGGATTAAAAGAACTTCAGGTTGAGATGATCGACCGCTTCGGATTATTACCGGACCCGGCGAAAAATCTGATCCGGCAAACCGAACTTCGATTGCAGGCGGAAGCCCTTGGCATCGTCAAGATCGACGCCGGAAAGGAATGGGCCAGGCTGGAATTCGGCACATCAACACCCGTTGATCCTCTCGTTCTGGTTAAAAAAGTGCAATCCGCACCGGACCAGTATCGCCTTGAAGGGGCCAACAGTTTCCGGTTCCGGCTGAAGGATGACTCAACCGGTGGTAAACTCGACGGCATTTCCGACATGCTCGGGCAGTTGAACACCTGATTATCAGGCTCTGCCCAACAAACCACAGCAACTGACACAGTGGAGTAAAGCCCTTGCGAACGCCCGGTTATGCACTGCCCGGAAAGGCCCTGATCACCGCCACCACTGCCCTGCTAATGCTCGTGCCGCTGCTGGCACAGGCGCAGTCCCAGCGGGACAACTATTACCGGGCCGAGATCGTCATTGTGGAACGCATCGTCAAGCCCGAGAACGTGCGCGAGCGCATGGCCAGTCGCGTACCGGAAACCATCGACGGCATTTCCCAAAGGATGACCGTCGTCCGTGAAGACGGCAGCATTGACAGCTCCCTCAGCCTGGCACCGGATAATGAACTTCACTTGCGTTCTGCGGCACAGCGGCTCGAAAACAGCGGCCGTTATCGGGTGTTGATGTCCGCCGGCTGGTATCAATCCTACCCGCCAGACTATGAGGGACAACCCATGCGGGTCGAGATTGGCGACTGGCTCGCGGACGCGGGCCACCGCGAAGTGGAAGGTCACATCACCATTGATCGTCAGCGTTATCTCCACGTAGGCGTGCACCTGAACCACTGGCAGCCGTCGGAGTCGTCGGTGTATCCGATCCAGGAGCAAGGGCCCGCCGCCCTTGCCTCCCGGGCGGAGCTGTTAACCTGGATACGGGAAACGCGCCGCATGCGCAGCGAGGAAGTTCACTTCCTGGACTCCCCCACCATCGGCGTGCTGGTGTTCTTCAAGCGGATCGAGGGCTGAGACCACCAAGCTGACTCATTGACGCCGCCAGTATCCGCTTTACCCCGGACATGCCCTGCTCAATCGCGGCCTCGATTTCCGCCATCGTAATGATGTCATCGGATTTCCCGGCCGCCCAGTTCACCACCAGCCCCAGGCAGACATAATTCAGTTTAAGCTCTGCGGCAAGCGACGCTTCCGGCATGCCGGTCATGCCCACCAGGTGGCAGCCGTCCCGCTCCAGACGAGCAACTTCCGCTGCGGTCTCCAACCTTGGGCCCTGGGTGGCACCATACACTCCGAAATCCGAGACAGGCACACCCTGCTGTCTGGCCGCCGCAATGACAGTGGCCCGCGCGGATTCCGTGTAGGGAAAGGTAAAATCGATGTGGGTGACGGCGTCCAGCTCGCCTTCGTAAAAGGTACTGCCACGCCCCCAGGTGTAGTCAATAATCTGATCGGGAATCACCACATGAGCCGGCCCCATCGCCGGGTGAATACCCCCGACCGCATTCACGCCCACGACGGTCCTGACGCCGGCGTTTTCCAGCGCCCACAGATTGGCCCGGTAATTCACCTGATGCGGGGGAATACGGTGGGGGTTACCATGGCGCGACAGGAAAATGACTGGCTGATCGCCCAGGCAGCCTTCCACAAGCATGGAAGACGGCGCACCCCAGGGCGTCTCCACCTCACGCTCTCCGGTGATCTCAAGGCTCGACAGAGTGGTCAGGCCGGTGCCACCAATAATGCCCACCGGGGCAGATGCTGCGTTGCTCATTGATGCGTTCTCTCTGTATACCGTCTCAGTCACCGTCACCGGTCGCCTCGGCCGCTGACCCTTGGCGGGTGCGCTGTGAAGAGTGGGACTTGTCTGAACCCTTATCGTCGTTCTCGATTGGCCCTTCGTCTTCCTCGACTGCTCCGGACTTACCGGTTTCCGCGGCCAGCCGCACGCTATCCGCCACATGCAATGTGCGGGTCGGGAAGGCGACCTCGGCGTCGTGGCTTTCAATAATGTCGCTGATCTTTAACAGCACGTCCTGCTTCACCTCGTGGTACTTCACCCATTGGACCGTCTTGGTGAAGGTGTACACCATGATGTCGAGCGACGACGCATTAAACGCCAGGAAATTCACGATGAGGGTCTCGTCCGTTTCGATATCCTCGTGATTTTCCAGCATGGTGCGAATTTCCTGCACGATGGTCGCCATGCCACGCACATCGGCGTATCGGATACCGATGGTTTCCGAAATACGGCGGTGGCTCATGCGGGACGGGTTTTCCACTGCGATTGTCGTAAACGTGGCGTTGGGGACGTAGAGCGGGCGTTTGTCAAAAGTACGGACTGTGGTCAGTCGCCAGCCAATGTGCTCGACTATTCCCTCGATATTCCGGTCTGGCGAGCGCACCCAGTCACCGACCTTGAATGGCCGGTCCAGATGAATGATAAAACCACCAAAAAAGTTGGCCAGGAGATCCTTGGCGGCAAAACCAACGGCAATGCCACCGACACCACCGAACGCCACCACGCCGGAAATACTGTAGCCCAGAGATTGCATGGCGATTAACACAGCGGTGATGATGACCACTGCACGGGAGAGCTTGCTGATGGCATTCACCGTGGTGTAATCCATCGGCTTTTCCATTTTCAATGGCGAGGTGAGGATGTTCTCGAGCTCCTTCACCAGCCGCAGCAGAGCCCAGACCAGAACCCAGACAAAGCCAATCTGCAGCAATGTCTTGTTGGCCGAGAAAATGTCCGCTTCCGAGTAGCGGTGTGCGATTTCCGCTGCCCAATACACGCCCTGGAGCCAGACAAACGCTACCGCTGGCTTTCTGGCCGCATGCAGCACGGCATCGTCCCAGAGATTTTTGGTTTTAGTGAATCGCTTTTCGACGGCACCAATGATAAAACTGACGAGATAAGCGACCGTCGCTGTTCCAGAAACCAGGGCAAATACGACGATGCCCGCACGCCAGCTCTCGGATAATAAACCCCAGCTTTCGATCCAGCCATTCAACGTAGCCAGCAGTTCTCCGATCATGAACACTCCGGTGGTCAGTTCTGTTTATAGTGAGTCGCGACTGACAACGACATTCAGCGCTCGTCGATCTGAACCAGCGTACCGGCTTCGACCAGATCGAACAGTGCGATTACGTCAGCATTGCGCATGCGGATACAGCCGTGGGATTTTGCCACGCCCATGGGCTCTGTATCCGGCGTGCCGTGAATGTATATGAAGCGTCGGAAACTATCGACCCCGGCCCCGCGGTTTTTTCCCGGCTCACAACCACACAGCCAGAGAATGCGGGTAAGAATCCAGTCACGGTGGGGATGCTGCGCGGCCAGTTCCGACGCGTAGATTTCGCCGGTTGGACGGCGGGCGACGAACACGGTGCCCTCTGGCAGGCCACCGCCGATCCTGGCGCGGACATAATGCGAGCCCCGGGGCGTGCGACCACTGTCTTGCGCTTCGCCCAAACCGTTCAGGGCGGTGGAAACGGAGCTTTCAAACAGGCGATGACCGCCGGCACCGAACAGCACCAGGGATTGAGCGGCAATATTTATGTGGATGCGGGGGCAATCCGCCTCTTGAACGGTCATAGTCAGCAGCGCTCTGGCCAGCATGGATCAGAGCTGAAGCCTAACCGACCGGGGACATCTCAGGCAACTGGCGCTTCGCTGAACGACGGCATCAGCATGGTGTCCTGCGCCTGCATGCCCGCCGCCAGAAACGGCACCAACCGCGCGGCAATTTCCTGCACCGTGGTTTCCACCCCCAGTTTGTTCTGAAGGATGTCTCTCAGCGCATCGCTGCTGGACATGGTGAAGGCAGTCGCGCCGAGCATGAACTGAATACGCCAGTAGCGATCAACAGCGGACAGCTGGGGAGTAGCGTCTTTGAGCAGACGCATGAATCGGCTGAAAGGCTGGCTGTATTCCTGTTCGAGGAATTTGCGCAGGTGGCCCTGGGATTGGGTGTAAGCGAGCCCGAGCAGGCGCATGAAGATGGATATGCCCTGCTCATTTCGCTGAGGCATACGCACGGCGCTTTCGGTCAACGCCCATAGCGTCTGGTTCAGGGTTGGCGGGTGACCATCACAACGCTGCTCAAGATCATTGAAGGCGCTTTCCAGTGTTGCCGAAAAGGGCGTCAGGAAGCGGGCAAACACGGCATGAATCAGCGCGTTCTTGGAGCCAAAGTGGTAATTGACAGCCGCCAGATTTACTTTAGCCTTGCTGGTGATCATTCGCAGTGAGGTTTCAGAAAACCCACGGTCAGCGAACAGTTCTTCAGCTGCGTCCAGAATGCGATCAACGGTATCAGACTGCGCCATATTGTTTTCAATGCCTCTAGCAAACGTCTGTTTGAAACATACGTTTGAGACACAGTATTGTCAAGCTCTCTGCCCTGGCGATGCCGCCACCGACTCCCACCCTTTGTCGAGGGTGTTAGGGGACACAGAGTATGGGAATCCAGAGGGAAGTGGGATTTGGTGGCAGCG